>NZ_JAYGGY010000011.1:0-81754 GCF_034931625.1 Anabaena cylindrica UHCC 0172
AGTTTATTAAACTGGCACTTTAGTATTAATTCTCCATAAAAGAGACGCAAGAGCCCGATTCTCTAAGGTTATTAAACTAAATCATCTTGGGCAATTTCTCGATCGATTTGTTCGGGATTTTGTTCGTAGTAATACCAAGCTGCACTTAAATCTTCCGCAGTCAATCCAGGGTAATTTGCCAATAATTCTTCATCCGGCGCACCTTGTTGACGATACGCTACCAAAGTCCATACAGGAATTCGTGTATTTCTAATTTGTGCTTGTCCCCCGCAAACTCCAGGTGTAACACGTGTTGTTAGCCTGCGCTGCGTCACGCCATGACGACGTTTACAACTCATCAATTGTCACCAACCCGCCTTCTGTAAACTGAATAACGAGTTCCTGCTCATCCAATAAAGCAGTTCCAAGTAAGGGTCGCCTTCCCGTAGCGATAACCAGAACTTCTCGCTCCTCGCCGTCCCAAAGGACAGTCGCTTCGTAAATTGGAAGCAAGACTTCGCTGTTATCTGCCCAATTTGCGGGAGTATCGTGTCTGAAGGTCAAACCCATCAATGAAATCGCTTCTGGAGGAAGGCACAATTCTCCTGTGAAGCCTGTATCGATAACAAACTCCATCGTGATAACCGTTCCGAAGCAAATAATGAATTACAGAAATTATATCACAATCGAACCCAATAAACGCGGTGGTAAGCCTTGTGTACGTGGCTTGCGAATTACAGTTTATGAAGTGCTTGAATACCTAGCTTCCGAGATGACCGAAGCAGAAATTCTTGATGATTTTCCCGATCTAACGCGAGAAGATTTAAAAGCTTGTATTGCTTATGCGGCTGACCGTGAACGTCGGCTGATGATTTCGACCTGATCAGCATGAAATTACTGTTTGATGATTCAACCCAGTAATAAGGTGTGTTACATTTCATTAACGCATCCTACAAGATCGGCGATCGCACTAAGAGAGGGGCGATCGCATTGTATTTAGCTGCGGTTTTTACGAATCCACACCCTCAAGTCTCGCTTGGCCTGGGTTTCTCCTTGTTGGGCGCAATTACTTAGAAACTCATAAAGCTGCTCTTTGGGAACATCAGGAAATGTTGGACTGGTCTGTACTTCTTGATATTGACCATTTTTAAGCTCATAAAGCTGCAAAATTTTGCCGTTGTAGCGCCAGAATTCAGGCACCCCTAATTCTGCGTAAAGAAGATTTTTGTTGATATCCGTGTGGGTGATGTCAACTTCTACGACCAAATCTGGCGGTGGATCGATGTTGAGATCAACAGTTTTACCTCGCACCAGGGGTTCATTGGCAATGTAGTATCCCTGATCGGGTTCAGCCCCCGCTTTTAGTCCAGGGCGATCGAGGGTGGTGGATTCCATGCTTTTGATGTTGAGATTTAACTCTTCAGTCAGAATCTCGATAAATTGCCCAATTAACCCACTGGAATTTTCGTGTGCTTCTAATGGAGTCATAATCTCCAGAATGCCGTTGTAGTAGGTCAGATGAGCCGAGGGATTTTCACCTAAGGTTTGACGGATTGTTTGATAAGCGTCCCAATCTACATGAAGAGATACACGCTTTTCTGGGAGCGATCGCTGTAATTGGGATATATCAGTTGGAAAGGTATGAACCATAGATCCAATATTCCAATATACGACATGATGCTTTAATCATACTGCGAATCACTCTTGAAAAGTTTGCGCGTCCGGGTTTCCCGGCGCAAAACTTTTCGCTTTCTAACGTCTGCTTGACGAAAGTTGTTGTCAAATTCATCGTACATCAAGAAATACTTAAAATCATCGCTTTTCTCAAAGATGTTTAACTCTGAAATTATCGAGTTTTGAACAGAAATACATGGTAATATCAGACAGGTTAGCAATAATGCATAGCCACCTATGAATTACAGAGATTACATCACAATCGAACCCAATAAACGCGGTGGTAAGCCTTGTGTACGTGGCTTGCGAATTACAGTTTATGAAGTGCTTGAATACCTAGCTTCCGAGATGACCGAAGCAGAAATTCTTGATGATTTTCCCGATCTAACGCGAGAAGATTTAAAAGCTTGTATTGCTTATGCGGCTGACCGTGAACGTCGGCTGATGATTTCGACCTTATCAGTATGAAATTACTGTTTGATGAAAACTTATCCCCTAAATGATCCACCCGCTTGAGCGATCTTTTTCCAGGCTCGCTTCATGTTATGGATGTAGGCATGAAAGCAACAATAGACCCGATAGTTTGGAATTCTGCAAAAGATAATGATTTGATGATCGTCTCGAAAGATGCTGATATGCACGATCTGAGTTTAGTGTTTGGGAATCCCCCAAAAGTCATCTGGCTTAGACTTGGAAACTGTTCTACCTTACAAATTGAAAATTTACTGCGTAGGGAGTTCAGCATGATCAAATTATTTTATGAAGATGAAAATTCATCATTGCTTGCCCTCTCATAATTGCACTAAAAAATTGGAACTGCGTTCAAGCCAGTAATAATGTGTGTTACATTTTACTAACGCACCCTTCGAGATCGGCGAGTGAATTGAAATCACCTTGGTCGTGATGTATGTCATTTAATACTAGTTACTATGAGAAATATAAGAGGACATTGTCTACGAAATAATACTGTCCGCTCTCTCCGAAACAAATCCAATGTACTCAAAGACCGACTTTGAATACCGTTGCAAATCATATTCTATCTCTTCCAAAGATTTATTCTTGAGGTCTGAAAAGAATGAAAACTTTGCTAAAGCGTCATCAACTTCTCCTACATGCTTGATTTTATTATTCAGAACTCTGCATTCATCAATATTTTGATAATTAAGATAAGCAGTTATGTCAATATTCAATTTCTTGTATCGTGCTATTTTTTTATCCCAAACGTGCGAAGACTCGGAATAAGCCATACCAAGCTGTTTTTCTAAAGAGAGTAGGATTCGACTAGTGAATTGTTCAACTGTTGCCCAAAGTGAAATAACAAACGAACTGTTTGCAAAGTATTTAGTTCGGACTAACATCAAATCATTATTATAGATGAATTCCCTTACCCTGGAAAACGAAATTTCAAATTGCGCTAGTTCATCTTCATCTGAAGATTCGTCATATTTTTTCTTGATTTCCTCTAGCTCTTTTGTAAGGCTTTCAACATGCTTATTTTGTTGAACATATTGAGAATAATACATTTGGTAAAATGTACATAAATCCGCATGATAAAAGATTAAACTATTGAAAATGATCAGCAGATCACTATTCCGTAATATTGGAAATTCAGGCCTATCGTCTGGATGTAGCTGCATGGTCGACAGAATAGGTGTATTCATTTAGCTTTCCTTATTTGATTGGTTATTCATTGCAGCACTCATCTCGGAGTCACTTTAAAATTGCCAGAAGTAATGAGAAACCTAACTATTTATTATACGAAAAATTTACGTATATTTAGAGTATTATGCGGAATTTTACCGCACAACATCCTATGGAGCAACGCCCCAAAAAGTTAATTAAGTTGCTCTATAGTTGCATTCGTCGCATTCCCCACCAAGCGATCGCAAACTCGACAATTCCCAAAAGCAGCAAAGCACCGATGAGATGCCAAGTTCCAAACCAGCCTGAACCCCTCACAAATACATCCCGACAGAGTTCAATGTAATACCGCACGGGAACTAAGTAGGAAGCTATGGAAAATGGAAACGGCACTGTATTGAGGGGAAACAAAAATCCTGCCAGCAAAAAGGCAGTCAGCACTTTAATTGTGCCGATTGCTTGTACAGCCGCGCTTTGGGTGGTAGTAAAAATGCCGATGATTAATCCGAGTTGTACACTTACCCAGATGAATATGGGAGTACCAATAATTAAGGGGGTGGGATCGCCAATCACGCGCACTTGAAACAACAAAAAACCGACAATGAATAGAATTAAAGCTTCTCCCAATCCCACGAGGGTATATGCCAAGGATTTACCTAGCAATAGTTCCCAGGCACTGAGGCTAGAGGCGTAAAGCTGTAGAATTGTCCCTTGTTCTTTTTCTCGGACTAATGCGATGGCTTCGCCAAAGCCTTTGGCTAACGCTATCAACAACGGCGGTGTGTTGGTACAAACAAATTGGCGGCGTATAGTGCGATCGCTTGACTTTTAAGACAGTCGCTACGGAATTTGTGAGAAAGTGTGATCTATTTGTGATTGAAAAGTGCGATCGCCTACTATTATTAATATAAAGTTCTAAAGAACTTGGTCGAATCTAATTTTGCAACATCAAGATTTTGCAGACAGTATTACCTTTGAGTCCTACCGAAACAAATTACTGCCACCTGATGAAACCATATTCTGTTATAAGCTATGGCTAAAGACCTATTTCATCAAGCTGTTAAACAAGCCTTAATCAAAGACGGGTGGACAATCACTAATGATCCATTAACTATTCGTATTGATCGCGTTAAACTAGAAATTGACCTTGGTGCAGAGAAAGTATTTGCCGCCGAAAAAGATGGACAGAAAATTGCTGTAGAAGTTAAGAGTTTTATCAATCCTTCCAATATTAGCGACTTTCATAATGCTTTAGGTCAATTTCTCAGTTATCGTCTGGCTTTGCAGATGACAGAATCTAATAGAATTCTTTATTTAGCTGTACCTATTGATATTTTTAACACCTTTTTTCAGGAACGTTTTACTCAAGCAGCAATTTTACAGTATGACCTAAAAATCCTAGCTTATGAACCAAATAAAGAGGAGATTATCGCATGGAAAAACTAGCTAAATATCGCCAAATTGTGCGGGAATTACTAACTGCCCATGCCACAACAAACGAGCCAAATATTGAATGTCAACTCATTTTTGATACAGAACATGATCATTATCAAATTCTCGATCTTGGCTGGCAAGGACTAAATCGTATTTATGCCTGTTATATTCATTTAGATATTAAAGACGGCAAAATCTGGATTCAACATAATATGACTGAAGCTGATATTGGTCAAGAATTAGTTGATAAAGGAGTTCCCGCGTCAGATATTATTTTAGGTTTGCATCCCCCGTACAAACGCCCTTACACTAATTACGGCGTTGCTTTCTGAGTCACATCTGCGGAATGTGGGTAATAACTCATAGTTGCATTCGTCGCATTCCCCACCAAGCGATCGCAAACTCGACAATCCCCAAAAGCAGCAAAGCACCGATGAGATGCCAAGTTCCAAACCAGCCTGAACCCCTCACAAATACATCCCGACAGAGTTCAATGTAATACCGCACGGGAACTAAGTAGGAAGCTATGGAAAATGGAAACGGCACTGTATTGAGGGGAAACAAAAATCCTGCCAGCAAAAAGGCAGTCAGCACTTTAATTGTGCCGATCGCTTGTACAGCCGCGCTTTGGGTGGTAGTGAAAATGCCAATGATTAATCCGAGTTGTACACTTACCCAGATGAATATGGGAGTGCCAATAATTAAGGGGGTGGGATCGCCAATCACGCGCACTTGAAATAACAAAAAACCAACAATGAATAGAATTAAAGCTTCTCCCAATCCCACGAGGGTATATGCCAAGGATTTACCTAGCAATAGTTCCCAGGCACTGAGGCTAGAGGCGTAAAGCTGTAGAATTGTCCCTTGTTCTTTTTCTCGCACTAATGCGATCGCTATCAACAACGGCGGAAAGATGGCTAAAATCACCCCGTAACTTCCAGGTACAATAAATAATGATTCCTGTCGTCCCGGATTAAACCAGAGTCGCACTTGAGAAATTACACCAACCGAGTCAGCAAGTTTACCGAGTTGGGCTTGTACAACTGACAAAGTTGTTCCCTGAATCGCCAATCTTGTTACCCGTGCGTTGATCACATCACTGCCATCAATCACAACTTGAAGATTTCCAGTTTTACCCGCTTGTACCTCAGCAGTAAAGTCTGGTGGAATGGTGACTTGCACTTGAGCCGTTCCCCGGTCGATGGCATCGGGAAAGCGTTCGCCTTGCCATTGTGCTGGGACAAATAAATTGGTGGCGTATAGTCGTTCAACATAACTCCGGCTAAAGCTTGTCTGGTCGAGATCGCGCACCGCCAGGGCAATGTTTTTCGCTTCGAGCCGAATTGCATACCCAATAATTAGCAGGGCAATCACAGGTAAAATGAATGCCAGGGCAACACCTAAGCGATCGCGGACAAACTGCTCTAATTCTTTAAATAACTGATTGCGAATGCGGCGAATCATCATGGCGGCGCACCTCCGGCTCGTTGCACTTCACCAATAAACGCATCTTCTAAGGAAAATGGTATGGGTTGAATATCTGTAAGAGAGAGATTTGCAGATTGCAGATATGACCGCACTTGGGGCAGTTCTTCTTTGGGATGATCAAGAACAACGTGGAGGCGATCGCCAAAAATTGAGACGCGCCACGGTTCGAGAAATTGCCGTAAGCGATCGTAACTTCCTTGCAGTTCGCCAATTTTTAACTCAAATAATTGACCGGGTTGTGCGGCTTTAATCTCACTGGCAGAACCTTCGGCAACTTTCCGCCCTGCAACCATAAAACACATCCGGCTACATTGTTCTGCTTCGTTCATATAATGGGTTGTCACCAAAATTGCCGTCCCATGACGAGCAAAATCGTTAATCAATTGCCAAAATTGCTGCCGTGCTAAAACATCTACGCCAGAAGTCGGTTCATCTAAAAACAAAATTTCCGGTTCATGGATTACAGATGCCCCAAATGCCACCCGTTGCTTCCATCCACCGGGGAGTTGTCGTGTTAGTAAATGTTCTTGTCCTTCTAATCCCGAAATGGATAACACCCAACTAATTTTTTCTCGCTGCTGACGGGGTGGAATCCCATAAACCCCGCTATAGAACTGCAAATTTTCGAGAATGGTTAAATCATCATAGAGGGTGAATTTCTGACTCATATAGCCGATGCGTTGCCGCAATTCTGCACTGCGAAGATTGCCTGTTTCTCCAGCGAGTGAGATTTCTCCAGAACTAATTGGCAACAGTCCACATAGCATTTTGATAGCGGTGGTTTTTCCGGCTCCATTTGCACCCAAAAGTCCATAAACATCGCCATAGCGAATATCAAGATTCAAATCCACAACGGCGTGAAAGTCACCAAAAACGCGATTGAGATTCCGTGCAGAAATCGCTATTTTCGCCTTTGCAGGTTCAGATATTGCCAAGCTTTTGACTCGCGGAAATGGCAGAGATTTTGGTACGGAACCTTTCTGACGTAACAGTGTGGTAAAAACATTCTCTAGTGTGGGTGATTCTGGTTGAATTTGCTCGAACTGTACATTATTTTGAGTCAAGCGATCGCGTACAAAGGCAATTCCCGATTTCACATCTTTCACCAAAACTTCAATGCGATCGCCTAGTGTTGACACCTCTACAATTTCACCTGTGACAATCAGGGCTTTTTCTGCCTGAATTAGCTGCGAAGTGCGGATAATTAAGCGATTTAAGCCTAAATTCCTCTTAAGTTCTGCGGGAGAACCCATTTGCTGAATTTGTCCGTTGTAAATTAATGCCACGCGATCGCACCGTTCGGCTTCATCCAAATCAGGTGTCGCAACCAGCACGGTAATATTTTGGGCAGTTAATCCAGCCAGAATGTCCCAAAACTCACGCCTAGCAATGGTATCAACTCCAGTTGTTGGCTCATCCAGCAATAATACTTGCGGTTCAGCAATCAAGGCACAGCACAAAGCTAACTTTTGCTTCATCCCACCAGAAAGACGACCGGCAAGGCGATCGCGAAATGAATCGAGTTGCATCAACTTGAGATACTTGGTGCGTCGCGCATCAACTTGATCTTCGGGGACAAGTCGTAATCCTGCACTGTAATAGATATTTTCATCCACACTCAGATCGGGATAAAGAGAAAATTGTTGAGTTAAATATCCAGTATAATTTCGAGCATCGCGGGCAGGTAATCCCAGAATTTTAGCATCCCCTGCGGTAGCCTCCATCACCCCACCCAAAATATTAAATGCGGTTGTTTTTCCTGCACCGTCAGGCCCAATCAATCCAAACAATTCGCCACGGCGGATTTGCAGATCAAGTCCGCGAATTGCAATGGTTTTACCATAGTGTTTGTAGAGTCCCCGAATCTCGATTGTCACCTCATTTAGGTTTAGAGAAGCAGCAGGAATTAACTCAGTGGAAACCTTCATACGCTAAAACCTTATTTATTTTTCCTGATTGTTTGAATATATATATCTAAAATTTTATAGCTAATATCATGTTTGATTGAATACTTTATTCTATGTATAGTCTATGCATAAATAAAACATTCAAAAGGAATAGATAATGTTTAAATTGTCTACCCATCAAGATATAAAATTATTTGATAAGCATTGAATAGAGCAAACATATAGGACTCCGACTTGAATTTTGAACGGATACTGAGACGGAAAATTCCGTTTTATCAGGATTTTATCCGAAATTTCGTTAAGAAATCAGATATGAGTCCTATATTAGATAATAGGACTTACGCACTGTACAAATTAATCATGTCATAGTGTGCCTTTACCAAAATAGCTTCTTTCAGGCTTTAATGAATAGTTTTATTGATGTCGTTTTGTATGGTTTTAGCAGTTCTAAATCCCTACGGGTAATGTGGCTTTTCAATAACACCTATTTAGTATTTTCTGTCAATGCTTAAGTTCTAGATAATTAAAAAAACAACGGAAATTGACAATGGATAATTTTTCTTTTTTAACCCAAGTGTTCCCATCAGTTGATATTTTCATAGGATTTAAACCAGCTTTAAAAAGAAATACAAAAGGCAAAACAACTTTTAGTTTTTTTGATACTGATGATAATTTAATAGGTAGTCGGGTATTAAAAGAGGCAAGAGGTCTCAAAAAACTTGCGGTTCCTTCAATAACTCATAAAATCCATATTAAATCATTCAATGAAGATTACTATCTTGCTGATGTTAAATCAATAATTGAGGACTGCATTAAAGATAAAATTGCCTACGTTAAAAGAGATTATGGGTTAACACCTGAAGAATATTATCAAGAAATACTAGAAAATCGTGCAAAAGCAAGTTTAATTAAAGAAGCAGCTTTAAAAATTGATAAATTGGATTCTCCATCTGGTGAGGAATTAGAAGTTAAGCATGAATAGATAAAATAAACCTCCATATTTATTTATAGAGGCTTTTTTGACTATTTTCATCTATTGTGGACTGGTTCACTAGCATTTTGCAAAGTTCCACAATGTTTACAATAGGGTAAAGCTTTGTAAGTAAGTTCGTGACAATTTTCACATTCAACAAATTGATCATAACCACAGTGTGGACAATAAATATCGTTGTGTCGAATTGTCTTAGCACAATTGATACAGCGTGATTTTTGTACTCTGCTAACTGCTTGGACTTTAGTATTAAAAACAATTCTCTGAAAAAATTTGATAATGCCAAAACCAACCAGGGGAACCACCAAGATGTAAGCATAACTGACTAAAAACAACAAGCCACCCAAAAGTGAGCTAACGATATCAAAGATAAACTTAAATATTGCGCCAACTTGCAGAAATTCAAAGATTTTTAGAACTAGCGGAATCAAAAATATAACTAATAAATGCCAACTAATTAGCCCAATGAGTCCATATCCTCTATGTTGAGAAATATTGTGAACTAATAAGGCTATAAAAATTAAAGGCAGCAGAAATAGCGCTTGAAAAGTAAGTTGAATACTTGGATACCAAAATGATGCTTTCTTATAGCCTGTTTCAACTTCTATAAATGAATTATTGGTTTTAATAAAAGCTAAAAAATTAGTACTTTCTGGCTTGGCAAGTAGTTGATTTTTTAGTTGAGAAATTTCTTGTTTAAGTGTTGAAATTTGACGGTTATTTTGTTCTAATGTTTGTTTGGCTTTTTCGGCACTGACTTGATTAATTGATTTATCATTAGACTGACCTGCAATTTTTTCTAACAGTGTTGAGTCATATTGAGCGCGAATATTATTATTGGCTTGTTGAAGGTTGTTAACTTTGTTTTGTTTTTGTTGAATGGTTTTGATAGTTTGCAGGTTTTGGGGATTTTTAATTTTATCTTTGTACTCAGCATACTGTAGGCATATTGGAGAAACTTTGCCCAGATGACCTTCTTCTTGTTGTTGATATATTTCTCGATAACTAAGTGGACTATTAGAGTATTCTGGCAATGCCAAATTAATCATGTGATAGTCTTTATCAGTGGTATTTTTTGTCCGGTAATTGTTCCATTCGGAATAACATGGATAAGCCTGATTAGGATTAAGATGCCATCCACTAATATCATTAAGTCCTGTGAAAACATTGACTAAGATAAAAATATCAATCAAGATAATGACGATCAAACTTACTTTATTTAGAGGTTCGTTATTGACTTTCCTGGATTTACTAAATAATTGACCCAATAAACGGCGTATTTTGGTAAACATATTATTTTCTAACTTGGGGATAATTATTGAAGATAACCTAAAACTGAAGTATTTCAACTACTTCACCAACCACTTTGGTTGATTGGCATAATTGAATACGAAACTTTATCAGGTTACATAGATAAATGCATTATACTTTGTATTTTAAGATACCTGTAATTCACGTGGTAGCTGAATAATGTAACGAAGCATAACAAGTATATTAAGAGATATATATATTTCTAATGTAAAGCTAAATAATATTTTATTATGGCAATTATAAGAACCATTAATATCCTGATTTCTGTTGTTTGGTCTTGATTTCAGGTTAAAAAATCAATTTTAATCAAGGAAAATAAATGCATGAATAAATATTTAATGAAAACAATAAATTATAAAGAATGGAAAATTGAAATATATCAATTTTTTGCGAGAAACAGATTTGAAGTGATGTGCTACAGCCCAAGTGGTAGCAAACTAGATTATTCAAAAACTTCTATGAGATGTTGGTTTAAAGAAGAGTTTGCTATTGAAGAAGCTCAAGAATTTATAGACTCAATTATGACTAATAAAAATTCTGATCCAATGCCTGTTACAAATTGGGAGTACTTTGAATTAGCTAAAACTCAGCAGGTAGATTTATCGCAGTTGGCAAGTTGAATCTTTAAACTCAGTGTTTAGTTATTGAACATAGCCCAAAACTGAAGCAACCCAACCAATTAAACTCCCACTCAAAACCAGCCAAGCGGCATTGATACTGTAGCGAATGGCTAAAATTGCAGAAGTGAGTGCGATCGCTAAACCGAACAAATCTACATAGGGGAATTGTGATAAAGTTAACGTTGCAACTCCCAATTGCAGTGTAGTGACTACCATCAGCGCCACAGCACTCACATTGACAGCATCTAAAAAAGCCCTTGTCCAAGATGAGGCACGTAGGCGGGGAATCAGGGGATTTAAGGCAGCAACAAAGACAAAAGAAGGGAGAAAAATTCCCAAAGTAGCGACAACTGCACCAGGCATACCAGCGATAACATAACCGATAAAGGTTGCAGTAGACAGGACTGGTCCAGGAGTAAATTGACCAATTGCGATCGCATCTAATAACTGCTGTTGTGTCAACCAACCATATTCTTCAACTAATCCACCTTGTAAAAAAGCTACCAGTAAATATCCCCCACCAAACAATACACTACCAACCTTCAAGAAAAACCAACCTAATTGCCACAAAGGCACAGATACAGCATTTACTGATATTACTTGCGAAGTTACACTAATAGTTAAACCTGCGATTAACAAGTTAGTCTGATTTCCTGGTGGATTATTTTGATTACCACGATTTAACCAAACCATCCCCAATAATCCACCTAATAAAAGTGCAATTACTTCACTTACTTTCGCCACTAAAGTCACCACCCCAACAGCGACGGCAATTAATAGTAACTGACGCGATTTCACTGCCTTTTTTGCTAAACGCCAAAGGGCATTAAAGATAACAGCTAAAACAGCAGGTTTAATTCCATAAAGTAAAGGCGAAACTTGCGGTAAAGTTCCATAATTGACATAAACCCAAGCCAATATACCTGTAATTAAAACCGCAGGTAAAATAAAACAAACACCTGCTAAAATTAGCCCTAGCCATCCTGCATAAATGTATCCAATATGAATTGCCATTTCTGTAGAATTGGGGCCGGGAATTAAGTTAGTTGCACCTAACAAATCCAGAAAATGCTCCTGTGTCAGCCATTGACGACGCTTAACTACTTCATCTTCAATCATGGCAATATGGGCAACTGGTCCACCAAAACCAATTACACCTAGTTGAAAAAAGAGTTTAGCGACTTCACTCAAACGACTTAGCTGCACATTATTCATTTTTTTGAGTTAATTATTGTGCAGCTTGATTGTATAATATAAAAATAAAATGTCATAAAACCTAATATCTAATTCACACATTCATCAATAATTGAGGCGGATGTTGATGATGTAGAATTATTTTTACAGTTAATTATAGTTGATTGATGTTGGGTTTCGTTCCATTGCTCCGCAACGCTAACGCGAACAACCCAACCTACGAGGAATTGCGATTCCACTGACAAGTCAGCGCTTGTGCGATGCCTGCGGCGAGCGAAGCTATCGCACTGAAATTCAATTTTCATCACTTTTCTTTTTACCTCCACTTTCGGTCAATGAACTCCCAAGTAGCTTCGAGGAACTCTCCATTGGGCAAAATAATACCAACTCCAATGAAATCGCCCAGATCAAGCTCCCCGATAGCTCCAGTCAAATCAACGTCAAACAGTCCTCCGACATTAAGCATATCCCATGTGGCTCCTTCCAAGTTGACGTTTCTCATATTGCAGTGCTGGAACTCGGCATTACTCATTTCGGCACCTCGGAAAGTAGCCCCTTCCAGATCAACGGAGACAAGGTAAGTTTGTTGCAAGAAAGCACCATCCAAATTAACTCCTCTCCAGTTGGCTTCCTCAGAAACAACATAAGTCAAATCAGTTTTGGACAAGTTAGCCCCTTCCAAGTTAACTTGATGGAGCCTAGCATCCCTCAATTTGGCTCCAGACAAATTAGCCCTACTCAGGTTGGACTCAGCCAAATTAGCTTGATTCAAGTTAATTCCGGGCAAATTAGCTCCACTCAAATCAATCCCCTTGAGGGTAGTGCTTCTAAAATCTCTCTCCCCAGCAGCATACCGTTGAAGCAATTCCTCGACAGTTATTCTCATACCTCAACTCCTGCATCAATTCACACATTCCAAGATAACCCACTCAATCTCTAGCAAACCCTCTTCGACCCCACCTTTAACATCACCCTCCAAATAACCGACCTCCCTACCGGACAACTAGCAGAAGCCCAATCTAATACGACCAAAAAAATCCCTTCTCCTTGAGGAGACGCTACGCGAACGGGTATCCAAGAAACATTACTTGTGCGATGCTTTCGGCGAGTGTAGCGATCGCACCACTCTCTTTATTCCGATATAATAACAAATACTATTAACAGGTTTTGAGTATGCAAATTAGCGAAGAGATCACAATTAAAGTTAGTCCTAATGTTGCTCAAGCTTATCAAAAAGCAACAGAACGTAAAAAGCAATCTCTAGCAACATTGGTTAGTGTATTTTTAAGAGAGGAGATGAATGAAGAAGTTGATTTTCTCGGTAAATTGATGGATGAAATTAGTGATAGAGCAGTTTCCAGAGGCTTGACACCAGAAATTTTGGAGACGATTCTAAATGAAGACTCTCCCTAACTATGTGTTGGATACCAATATTGTTGTTAGTGCTTTGCTTTTCAAAAATAGTCAACCGCGTCAAGCCTTAGATAAAGCTCGGCATCAAGGAACTATTTTGATGTCTCAATTCATTTGGCAAGAAATAACAAAGGTTTTGACAAGACCAAAGTTTGAGAAGTATGTTACTGCAATTGAGAGGGATTTATTTCTAGGTTGGTTGGCTGAATCAGTTAATTTTATTGAAATTAGCAAGACTATTGTTGCTTGTCGAGATGCTAAAGATGATAAATTTTTAGAGTTAGCTGTTAATGGCGATGCAAAATTAATCGTGAGCGGAGACCAAGATTTATTAATTCTGAATCCTTTTAATGGAATTGCTATTGTTACAGTTAGACAGTTTTTAGAGATGGAATAATCTGGGAAGTGTCCTGTAGGGATACGTTTCTCAACCTACCCTACGAGGAATTGCGATTCCACTGGTAATGGGTAATTGGTGATAAAATTCCTGTTTTCATCCTGTTCATCCTTTAATCCTGGATATCCTGATTCAGACAATGTGTCTAAGTAGCACTAAGGAAATTTCTAGCAGAGATAGCAGTATCTGTAAAGTCACTGAAAACACCATCTATACCTAAGTCAAAAAATAGTTGATACTCATCTTGGGGATTTCCTTGAAAATCTAAAGGTAAGAACAAATTTTCATTGCGGAATGTCCAAACATGAACTTGTAAACCAGTTTGATGTGCATCACTAACTACGGATGTCGGAGATAGTAATTTATCATTGCTATCTTTGGGAAGTATTAAATTTTTGTTTACTCCTATCGCTTGTGCATATTTAGCAATTTCTATCAACTCTGTTGGATTTACTAAATATTGATATGTGCGATAATCACCATTAACTACAAAATCATAAGGTTTTCCCGAATCATTAATTAATTGTACTAGAGGTAAATCTGTTTTTTTAGATAATTCTTGCAGATTACCAACTTCAAATGATTGAATAAATATAGGTAAATTAATTTTGTGTAAAGTTGTGAGTAAATTATCTTCTAATGGTAAACCAATTGATTTAAAGTAAGTTGGATATTTCGTTTCTGGGTAAACTCCAATCATTCGACCTATTTCCAAACTTTTGCGTTTTGCTAAATCAATAATTTCATTTAGAGTAGGAATCGTAAAAATTCCATTATATGCTATGTTTTGAGGACGAATTTGAGGAATACGTTCTTTAGCAGTTAATGTTTTTAATTCCGCCAAAGTAAAATCTTCCGTAAACCAACCTATTTTAACCTCACCATCAATTATTTTAGTAGTTTTCAGGTGAGTAAATTCTGTATGAATAGCAACATTAGTAGTTTCAGAAATTTCATTTTCATGACGAGCAATCAAAATACCATCTTTGGTAATTACTAAATCTGGTTCAATATAGTCAGCACCTAAATCAATTGCTAATTCATAAGCAGCTAAAGTATGTTCGGGACGATAGCCACTTGCACCACGGTGAGCAATGATAATAGGACTTTGGTTTGTGAATATTTTAGCCATAGTCTTAATTGTTACAGCACTTCCTGATGTTATGAGGTACAGTTTTTCATCGCCAAGCCCGTAGGGGCGGGGTCTCCCCGCCCTCAATTGCCCTCAATTGCCCTCGATTGTATTGCATTCGACCAATATCTGCTGTATTTAGTGTGACAGGCAGCCTTAGTCCTGATCTAAAAATTTTTCTGCTCTCTTATATAAATCAGCGTTTTAACACAAAAAAACTAGTTTCAAATAGAAGCAACAAGATATTATTATTACATATCTGTAAACCGTCCCTAAATAGTTAACATTTCGTCACAACCAGTCAAAAGTTTAGCCTAGCCTAGCTGCTCACTTATAGGTACTATAGATAACTTCAAAAACTGGGCTTCAAATTTACACATCTTTACAATTAGCGGCTTAGAGAATTGAGTCAGTTGGGTAAACACTTGATAGCCATGTTGCTGATTAAAGCTGAATAGGAGCGATTTTGACAGATAAATTGTTCAGAGAGCTTATTACATTGTTTAAAGTTATGTAGCCTTTTACTTACAGGCTATCAAGCCCTGCGGTAAACTATGCCTTGATTATGATTCCTTCGCAGAGAAGAACACTCGAAAGGAGCAGTTTTTTCCATGTCTCATACCGTAAAAATCTACGATACCTGCATCGGCTGCACCCAATGCGTCCGCGCTTGTCCCACAGACGTACTAGAGATGGTTCCTTGGGATGGCTGTAAAGCCTCTCAAATCGCCTCTTCACCCCGCACAGAAGACTGCGTAGGCTGCAAGCGTTGCGAAACTGCTTGCCCCACCGACTTTTTGAGCATCCGGGTTTATCTAGGCGCTGAAACAACTCGCAGTATGGGTTTAGCATACTGAGAATTTTAAAAAACTCAGTAATTTAGTGCTGAGGACTGAGCAAGGGAGAAACAAGAAGCAAATCACCTAAAAGCATTCTTGATTCTTCCCTCAGCACTCAGCAACCTAATTTTTTTCAATTATTCTGCATAGCAAATGTCTTTAAAACTTTATAGGGTAGCCATTTCTGCCCAATAAAGTTGTTCTTTATAGAGTAAAATTCCAAAATCCATAACACAACCTAGTGGTAATGGGAGCAAGTTGCTCCTTTTTATTTTTTATTTGCTAAAATAACCATTCTGTGATGTCAAGTATCATTTATTAAATTTCAATGAACAGCAAATAGTTGTTTAGCCGATAGTGAGATATTTAAACCCATTGCTAAAGCATTAGACCTTCTTTGAAGGTAATTAAATCGAGAGTAACTGATAATCAGTGGTATAAAAAATGTGTGGAATTGTTGGATATATAGGAACTCAAGCGGCAACAGATATTTTATTGGCTGGACTAGAAAAATTAGAATATAGAGGTTATGACTCGGCAGGAATTGCCACAATTTGGGAAGGTGACGTTCACTGTGTACGGGCTAAAGGTAAGCTGCTGAATTTGCGTTCTAAACTAGAACAAATAGAAAATCCTGCCCAAATTGGTATTGGTCATACTCGCTGGGCTACTCATGGTAAACCAGAAGAACATAATGCCCATCCTCACATGGATACGGCGTTGCGGGTAGCAGTGGTGCAGAATGGCATTATAGAGAATTACCGGGAGTTACGGGAACAATTAAAGGCATTAGGACATGAATTTCGTTCAGAAACAGATACAGAGGTAATTCCTCATCTAATTGCTGAGTGTTTAAAGCATTCTGATCAAAATTCTCTTTCTCCTTCGGTTTTTTTAGATGCGGTGCGGGAAGCGGTGAGTAAGTTGGAAGGGGCTTATGCTGTTGCAGCTATTTCAGCTGACTACCCTGATGAATTGATTGTAGTCCGGCAACAAGCACCTTTAGTCATTGGTTTTGGTCAAGGTGAATTTTTCTGTGCTTCCGACACACCGGCAATTGTTCCCTATACCCGCGCTGTGTTGCCCCTAGAAAACGGTGAAATTGCTCGTTTGACTCCTTTAGGGGTGGAGGTTTATAACTTTGCCGGACATCGTTTAAAAAAGCATCCCCGCACCATCAACTGGAATCCCATTATGGTGGAAAAACAGGGATTCAAGCATTTTATGCTCAAAGAAATTTATGAGCAACCGGGAGTAGTTAGGGATTGTCTAGAAGCTTATTTCCCAACGGAATTGTATGGCAACTCAACTGAAAAATCACCTGTCAGACTGGGTTTAGCTGATGATTTTTACGCAGATTTAGAACAAATTCAAATCGTTGCTTGTGGTACAAGCTGGCACGCTGCTTTAGTTGGTAAATATTTATTAGAACAATTGGCGGGAATCCCCACTCAAGTACAATATGCTTCTGAGTTTCGCTATGCACCATCCCCGTTAACTGCTAATACTCTGACTATTGGTGTTACACAATCGGGGGAAACTGCGGATACTCTAGCAGCTTTAGCGATGGAAAAAGAACGTCGTCAGGGTAAAGAAAGCAAGTATCAAGCACGACTTTTAGGAATAACTAATCGTCCAGAAAGTAGCTTGGGGAATATGGTTGCAAATATCATCAATACTCATGGGGGAATTGAAATTGGTGTGGCGGCGACAAAGACTTTTATTGCTCAATTGATGGCGTTTTATGCTTTGGCTTTAGATATAGCTTATCGTCGCCATGAGATTACTGTGGAAAGATTTGAGGAAATTCTCACAGGTTTACGCCAGCTACCAGGGGAAATTGAAGCGATTTTAGAAACTCAAGAAATTTATATTGAGCAATTAGTACATGACTTTGCAGAAACGAAGGATTTTATCTTTATTGGCAGAGGAATTAATTTCCCCATTGCGTTAGAAGGGGCTTTGAAGTTAAAAGAAATTAGTTATATTCATGCTGAAGGATATCCGGCGGGGGAAATGAAGCATGGTCCCATTGCTTTGTTAGATGCGAAAGTCCCAGTAGTTGCGATCGCAGTTCGGGGTAGTGTATATGAAAAAGTGATCTCTAATGCCCAGGAAGCGAAAGCCCGTGATTCCCGGTTAATTGGTGTGACTTCTGTGAAAGATGGGGAAGCAGGGGAAATCTTTAATGATTTAATTCCTGTTGCAGAAGTAGAGGAAATCCTTTCACCAATTCTCACAGTTATTCCTTTGCAATTATTGGCTTATCATATTGCAGCCCGTCGGGGTTTGGATGTAGATCAACCGAGAAATTTAGCCAAATCCGTGACGGTGGAATAGATAATAGACCTCTTGCTGTGGAGGTTGTGGAGGAATAAAAAAGTTGGAAAATAAATAAAAAATTTGTACAATTTCTCCTGTGGGTGTATCTACCAATCATCCAAAGGAGAATTTTTTGTGGGTAGGACGCTATTCTTGTGAGTCGTAATTTTTAGGCGATCGCTCAAACCCACCTTCCGCACCCCTAGTATCACAATCGGTAATTTCAGATTTTTGAATACCATAAAGGATAATTTTTATACAAAAATGTGGAAATTTCAGATGGCGATCGCGTACCCTACGGGAAGCAAGCTACGTGTAGTGTCTCGTAGAGAAGCGCTGCTGTAAGCAGTTCGCCAGTCCCAAATCTCCAAACTACCAATTTTCGTTGTGTGACAGTTTAGGGTGCGGAAGGTGGGTTGTAACTATAGAGTACTCATACCACCATCAATGATCATCTCGCTACCCAGCATGAAGGATGATTCATCTGAAGCCAGGAACACTGCTGCTTTGGCTATTTCAATCGGCTCACCAAATCGTTTTAACGGAATCTGATTGCGGATTACCTCTGCCATCTGCTGGACATTCGCCACTGGCATACCCAGCTTCTCATATATTGGGGTGGATACAGGACCTGGGCTAATGGCATTAACCCGAATACCTCGCTCAACCAGTTCACCTGACAGAGTTCTTGCTAACGAGATCATCGCAGCCTTACTTGCACCGTAGACGCTAGAGTTTGGCATCCCGATATGAGCATTAATTGAAGTATTCAGGATGACCGAAGCGGGATTCGCCAAAATTGGCAACAGATTCTGGATGAGAAAATAGGGGCCTTTGAGATTGACTGCAATTTGATTATCGAACGATGCTTCATCCCAAGCCTCAAGCGGTTGAAAGATACCGATTCCGGCGTTAAGAAATACGGCATCAACCTGATCAAAAATTCCAGCGATTTGCTCCGCCAAGCGCTTTTGCTCGCCGACTTGACCAGCCTCACTCTTGATGACGATTACCTCTTTGCCCAGTTCTTGCTGTGCCTGAGCTAATGTATCCGGGCTACGTCCAGTAACTATTACACGCGCACCCTCTGCCAGAAATTGCTTGGCTGTTTCAAGTCCTATACCTGTCGTGCCACCAGTGATGAGGGTACGCTTTCCTTGCAAACGATTCATGAAAACTCTCCTAATATAAGTCTTTAAAGTCTCTCGCTCACAATATCACAAGGTTTTGGGTCTAATTTTTATGCGATAGCGATCGCGTAGCGTCTCGTAGAGAAGCGCGACCTAGGAATCACCTCAATTATCTGTCTGTGAAAGGGTTTACTGTAGGCGATCGCTTTTTAGTATGTCGAACGAGAAGCAATGTTCCACTACTACTGCTTGCTTGTCACACAGCCATCTTTAATAGACACAGTTTGAAACACCTGCTATTTTTCAAAGCCAAGATTTAGAGAGTAATGCCTTATATCTAGCTACCTAGAATCAAAATCTCATCCTTCAGAGAGGTAGCAAGCTGCTAGTTTACTGCGATCATTGGGGTGGAGTAAATTTTGGATGCAGTTTGTTTTAACCATTGTTTCTGGACTGATTTTAGGGTTCGTGATTCTTTCACCGAATCTCAACCTCAATCTCAAATCAGAGATTGGTTTTCTGTCCACAATTGAGGGAATTACGGCTTTAGGCTTAAGCATTTACTGGTTCTTTCGCTACGTTCATTTTGGGCAACAATTGTCAGCCCTGGAACCAGCTTTACATCGTAGCCGCAAGGAAATAATTCAAATTTTATAGGAGTTTTAGTCAAATTGGCAGCAATGTTAATGACGTTAGTCGGCATCGGAACAATTGTTATGACATTGCTCCTCAAAACGCTTTCAGTTCCGCAAGGAACCGCTATCTATCTGACAGGGCAATTAATCGAGCCAATTCATATTTTTGTTTTACAAGCAAATATCTGTATGATTGTAGCTCAATTTGTGGGAATTGGAATTCCATTTTAGCTTGCAAGTCGTGTAGAACACCATTAGCAGAAAATACTATGAATGAATTACTTAGTTTGTAGAGTTTTAATGATGAATTTAAATAAGAATTTAGGAGTCATAAATCAGTAGGAAAAATATTCTTTTTCTCTTCTGTTCCCTGTTATATCAAATATTCTGTATCCTAAATCCTTACGAATTTAAAGTAAACAAAGTGTTGATCAAATTAGTAAAAATGCAGAAAGAGTAACAATTGCAGATTACTTTAAGTGAGATTAACCCGAAGGCTCAAAATAATGAACTTTAAACGCATTCTGGTTGCTATTAATCATTCTCCTTTAACATCCGTTGTGTTTGATCGATCGCTCAATTTAGCACAGCAAGAGCAAGCTAAATTGATGATCCTTCATTGCCTCGTAGACTTCACTGCGATCAATCCAGGATTACAGTCAGGTGTGACATTTGGACTCTATCCAATCAACACTGGGTTTTCTCCATCACTCCGCGAGGAAACACTTCAGATAGAGATTGAGAACGCAAAAATTTGGTTACAAGAATACTGTGATCAGGCAACTGCCCGAAATATTGCTACTGAATATCAACACCATTTTGGTGAGCCAGGGGCAACGATTTCTAGTATCGCTCAAGAGTGGAATGCTGATCTGATCGTACTAGGTCGGCATGACCACTCTGCGATGGGCTACGCCGCGCTGGAAGCGATCGCAGAATTTTTCATAGGTAGTGTCAGCAATCATGTGGTTGATCATGCGAATTGTTCTGTTTTAGTCATAAAAGATGCAAGTCCTGATAAAGATAAATTAAAGAGAGAAGAAGCATGAAAGTAATTGATAAGACTGGTGGAATAGGCTTAGAAATTGGGCAATCAACTATAAAAACAAAGACTCTTGACCCAGAATTACTCCACAAGATAGATGCCTACTGGCGTGCTGCCAACTATCTATCAGTTGGGCAAATTTATCTCTACGACAATCCATTGCTGAAAGAGCCTTTGAAACTCTCCCACGTCAAACCACTGGTAGTTGGACACTGGGGTACGACACCGGGACAGAACTTCATCTATGTACACTTGAATCGGGTAATCAAGAAATATGACCTAGATATGCTCTACATCTCTGGTCCCGGTCATGGTGGCCCAGCAATTGTGGGCAACGTTTACCTCGAAGGCACTTGGAGCGAAGTTTATCCCAACGTTACTCAGGACGAAGCTGGGTTGAGAAAGCTGTTCACGCAATTCTCATTTCCTGGTGGGATTTCCAGCCACGTTGCGCCGACAACGCCCGGTTCGATTCACGAAGGAGGTGAGTTGGGATACTCGCTCAGTCATGCCTTCGGCGCTGCTTTCGACAATCCCGATCTAATTGTCGCTTGCGTCATCGGCGACGGGGAAGCGGAGACAGGCCCCTTAGCGACTGCATGGCAGTCCAACAAGTTACTCAACCCAATTACCGACGGTGCCGTGCTGCCCATCCTGCACCTGAATGGCTACAAAATCAACAACCCAACTGTCTTAGCTCGCATCGAGCATGAGGAGTTAGAGCAATTTCTTAAAGGTTGCGGCTGGACACCTTATTTTGTGGAAGGCGACGAGCCGGAAAAGATGCACGAACTTATGGCCAGCACCCTGGAAAAAGCGATCGCAGATATTCGGCAAATCCAAAGCAATGCGCGGGACAAGAACGATACTACTCGCCCACGCTGGCCGGCGATCGTTCTCAAATCGCCCAAGGGCTGGACGGGGCCAAAAGTCGTGGATGGTCTACAAATCGAAGGCACAGCGCGATCGCACCAAGTGCCGCTACAGGTGAACTCCGAGCATCCCGGCCATGTCCAACAGTTAGAAAGTTGGATGAAAAGCTACAAGCCAGAAGAACTGTTTGATGAAAACGGATGTCTCCTGCCGGAATTAGCTGAACTAGCTCCGAAAGGCGATCGCCGCATGGGTGCAAACCCCCACGCCAACGGCGGTATACTGCTGCATGACCTGCAAATGCCAGATTTCCGCGACCACGCGGTTCCTGTGCCTTCTCCCGGTGCCGTTGACGGTCAAGATACCCTTGTGCTGGGCCAATTCCTGCGTGATGTAGTCAAGTTAAATCAGCGCAATTTCCGCATCTTCGGACCCGATGAGACACTCTCGAATCTTTTGGGTGCGGTGTTTGAAGTCACTAATCGTCAGTGGGACGCACGGGAAGAAAAAAATGATGAATTCCTCGCGCCAGCCGGACAAGTACTGGACTCGATGCTCAGTGAACACCAGTGCCAAGGTTGGTTAGAAGGCTATCTACTAACTGGACGGCATGGGCTATTCAACAGCTATGAGGCGTTCATTCGTATTGTTGATTCAATGTTCAGCCAGCACGCCAAATGGCTGAAAGTAACATCGGAACTGCCCTGGCGACGGAAAATCGCCTCGCTGAACTATCTGCTTGCCTCCCACGTCTGGCAGCAAGATCATAACGGCTTCACACACCAAGACCCCGGTTTCATCGACCACGTAATCAATAAGAAAGCCGATATCGTGCGTGTGTATCTGCCACCAGATGGGAACTGTCTGCTATCGGTCTTTGATCACTGCCTACGCAGCCGACACTACGTGAATGTAGTGGTTGCTGGCAAACACGCGCTCCCACAATGGCTGAGTATGGAAGCAGCGATCGTGCATTGCACTGAAGGAATCAGCATCTGGCAATGGGCTAGTAACGACCAGGATACCGAGCCGGATGTGGTGATGGCTTGCTGTGGAGATACGCCGACGTTAGAGATTTTAGCTGCCGTTTCCATCCTGCGAGAACATCTGCCGGATTTGAAAATTCGGGTGATCAATGTTGTTGATCTGATGAAGTTGCAATCCGAGAGCGAACACCCGCACGGACTGAGCGAAAGGGATTACGATTCACTCTTCACTAAAGACAAGCACATCATTTTTGGCTTTCACGGATACCCTTCCCTAGTTCACCGTCTGACTTACCGCCGCACCAATCACAACCTCCACGTCCGGGGCTACAAGGAAGAAGGCACAATCACAACGGCTTTTGACATGAGGGTGCAAAATGACCTGGATCGCTTTCATCTCGTGCAAGACGTGGTGGATCGTTTGCAGCATTTAGGTAGTAAGGGAGCCTATCTCAAGCAGATGATGCAGGACAAGTTGATCGAGCATAAACATTACATCGACATACATGGCGAAGACTTGCCGGAAATCCGCAATTGGAAATGGGGTGCAGTACGGAATGTCGATGGTTGGAAAGACAGACAGCCAGATCCTAGTTATTCCATCTGAATATTAAGCCAATCACAATTACAACAGGAAAACATCATGCAAATTCAAATCCATACCGGACATAACATCGAAGGTCACGAAGCACTAGCCACTCAGGTTAGTAGTGTAGTGGCAGACAGTCTGAGCCGATTTAGCGATAGCGAAGCGCTCCGCAGGAATCGCATCACTCACATTGATGTTCACCTAAGCGATGAGAATAGCGACAAGAAGGGCGGCAATGACGATATGCGCTGCATGATAGAAGCCCATCTCAAAGGCCTCCAACCCCTTGCGGTAACACATCAGGCAGCGACCGTAGACCAAGCTGTTGACGGGGCGGCTGAGAAATTAACTCACTTGATCGAGCATACGCTTGGGCGACTGGAACATCAAGCAAGTCATCGAACTGACCCACCTCTGTCTAGCTCAATTAATACAATAGATTTTCCGAGAAGTAAGAGATGATTTATACTGCCAACGGGTGAAATCTGGACTTATGTCATACTGTATCCCCTAACGGGGGCGTATGACTCCTACGTCGTCACGCAAGCTATGGCCATACGTAACGTAGTGCATTGACAAAATCTATCAAAAAAGGAGATATGTCATGAATGCTATCAAGATTGAAATTTTGGGTACAGGCTGCAAAAAGTGCCAACAGCTAGAAGCAAATGCTAAAGAAGCTGTAGCTAATCTCAATTTAACTGCGGAAGTTTCGCATATTACCGACCCCATCGAAATTGCTAAACGAGGTGTGATGTCTACTCCTGCTATGACAATCAATGGCAAAGTTGCCAGCAAAGGTCAAGTCATCAGTGTCGAACAGATTCAGCCTCTATTGCAGCGTTAAAGAGGCAAATTCATGTTCGATCCATTTTATCCGTTTGATTGGTTGGCAACCCAAATTGTTACCCAAATCTTGAGCTTGCCGATTTCATCGCATTTAGGATCAAGTCTGCACTTCTTTCTTTACGATGTACCAAAAGTCTTAACATTACTGATTGTAATTAGCTTTATTGTGGGGACATTTCAAAGCTTTTTAGAACCAGAACGTGTTCGCTCTTTGTTAGAAGGAAAACGCACTTTTGCAGGAAATATTTTAGCAGCAATGGTGGGAATAGTTACACCATTCTGTTCTTGCTCTGCGGTTCCTTTGTTTATCGGCTTTTTGGAAGCAGGTGTACCTTTAGGCGTGACCTTTTCTTATCTGATGGCAGCGCCAATGGTAAATGAGGTTGCTGTTATCCTTTTGTGGGGATTATTTGGGTTGAAGGTAACGCTGATCTACATTGGCTTTGGTGTGGGTTTAGCTATCGCATCTGGATATATCATCGGACTCATGAAATTAGAAAAATGGGTGGAACCATTTGTTTGGGAACTGCAAAAATCTCGTCAATCAATACCTCTAGAAGGGGAAGACAACCTAGAAACAGTGGTGTTAAGTTGGAAACAGAGATTTGAGCAAGGAAGATTCCAATCCAGCGAAATTGTGCGATCGGTTTGGCTCTATGTGGTGATCGGAATTGCCATCGGTGCAGGGATTCATGGTTATGTGCCGACAGATTTTATCACTCAATATGCAGGTGCAAATAATCCTTTTGCAGTGCCGATCGCAGTAATTTTGGGTGTTCCACTCTATGCAAATATTGCGGGTGTCATGCCAATTACTGAAGCTTTAGTCAATAAAGGAATGCCTATGGGTACAGTTTTAGCCTTCACAATGGCGGTAACAGCACTATCTCTCCCGGAAATGGTGATTCTTAAAAAAGTGCTGCGGCCACAACTTTTAGCTGTATTTATTGGGTTGATGACCGTTGGCATTGTCAGCATCGGCTACATATTCAACGCCATAATTAATTGACTTATCCCAATTTTATGTGAGGCTGCACATAATCCTGAAATCCCTTGATTAATCCATCTTTATCTGTGTTCATCTGCGTTCATCTGCGTTCAATAAATCTTGATATTCTATTCTATGCCCTGACAATTGCGAAATTATATGATATTAAAAAAACCAATTCAGACCATATTAATAGGACTAATTCTATTATTTTTCCTATTTCTTGGTATTGGGCAAAAGCCAATTCTCGCAGCAACTAGACCAATCTTTCCAGAAAGGATGCCAGCAATGTCTGAAAAAACCGTGAATCTGGAATCAACAATCGATCGCTTTCTCACATCAATTCCACCAGGCTATTACACGATCGCTAGTGTGGAAGGGTTAAAAAACCTATTAAAGAACCCTCAAACCTTGTTGGTGGACGTGCGAGAACCATCTGAGTATAAGTCTGGACATATACCTGATGCCATTAATATTCCGCTTCAAACCCTAGCGCACAATCTAGAGCAAATTCCCCATGACCACCCTGTAGTGGTGTACTGTTCCGCTGGGTATCGCGCGGCCATGGGAGTAATGACACTGCACCTATTGGGTTATGAGAATGTGCAGGGATTTCCGCCTAGCTTTGCAGGTTGGAAAACCGCAGGAGAAGCGATCGCTTCTAGTTAAAATCGCAAATTTTAACTCTGGAATTGCCAAAAATTTTAACTAACTTGATGAGGACTTTTATGATCAACTCTATCAGCTTTAACAGGTCTAAAATTCGCCTGATGCGCTGGATAATGGCTACTTTAATCTGCGTTTTCCTGATTATCGGCAGTCCCTTATCCGCTTTTGCTGCTGTGACGCAAATCGAAGAATATCCAGGGCAAATGCTCTACCAATCCCGACAAACCCTGCAAGATCAGGACGGAAACTCCTGGCAAGCGATCGCCTTTAAACGCATCCATCCCGAAGGTAGTGCGAGCGTCTCTCTGCGATTAATCGGCTTTTATGGTGCGGCAAAATTAGATCGCACTCAACCACTTACCTTGACAACATCCTTGGGGAAAACTCTAACCGCCAAGGATATTTCTAGCGAAATTTCTCAGGACACAACAGCCCCAGCGAATGTCGGAGAATATGACATTCAGCTTGCCCTACCACAGTTAAAAGCGGAGATTCCCCTGCAACTGACATTACCAACCATCGACGGTGAATCCGTCAGCTTATCTGTTCCCTCTGCTGCAATTCAGGAATGGCAAACCCTGTTAGCCATTGATTAAAACCTGATACAAGCTTGAGCATAAGGATATGGCGGGTCATCCTGGAGAGAAGATCACCGAAAGTCTGAATGGTTTGCGCGATCGCTTCGCTCTCTTCGAGACGCTACGCGAACGCCGCAGGCATCGCCTCTTTTTAAAATCAGCAACCTAGTCGATGCCAAGTCAAGCAGTCAATAATCACTATGAAAACGAGCTTTATCAGCCACGAATTAACCCCAAAACTAGGATATTAATTATTAATATGTCTCACATCACCAGCCGCGAGATTCGACTCATTTCTCACCCCACTGGGATACCAACCCCAGCTAACTTTAGCCTCGTACAAACCGAAGTAGAGCCGCTGCAAGATGGACAGGTACTCGTTCGCAACCTCTATATGTCCGTTGATCCATATATGCGCGGTCGCATGAACAGCGGAAAATCCTATGTGCCACCCTTCGAGTTGGATAAACCGATGACCGGCGGCGCAGTTGGCGAAGTCGTTGAGTCCCGTGCCGATCAATTCAAGCCCGGTGATGCTGTCACTTCTAGCTATGGCTGGCGGGAATATTTCATCGCTAAACCCCAAGAGTTACACCCAGTCAGCCGTGACCTGCAACCGCTTTCAGTCTATCTAGCTGCCCTTGGCATGACGGGCATGACAGCTTGGGCTGGGTTGAATTTGGTAGATGTCAAAGCTGGCGATGTCATTTTTATTTCAGGAGCTGCTGGTGCGGTGGGAAGTGTAGCTGGGCAATTAGCGAAAATGCGGGGATGCAAGGTCATTGGATCAGCCGGTTCAGCAGAGAAAGTCAAGTTTTTGCTGGAAGACTGTGGCTTTGATATGGCCTTCGATTACAAATCCCCTCCGGTCATCCCTGTGATCGAACAACTGAATCTCGCAGCACCGGATGGAATTGATGTCTATTTCGATAATGTCGGCGGTGAAATGCTCGAAGCTGCACTCTCAGCGTTACGGTTGCATGGTCGGATTATCGCCTGTGGCGGCATCTCTGGTTATAACGAAGAAACACCCCAACCTGGCCCATCGAATCTTTTCAACATGACTACTAAACGGTTGACGATGAAAGGTCTAATTGTCGGCGATTGGCTCAGTCATCAAGGCGAATTTGAACAGGAAGTGGGCGGCTATTTCCGATCTAGAAAACTGAAAAATAAGGAAACAGTGGTGACAGGCATTGATAAAGCTGTGGGCGCATTCATCGGTCTATTTGACGGCAAAAATATCGGCAAAATGATCGTGAAATTCGATTAAGGGACTTCCAAATAAAAAAACACTCAAACACCCAAAGTAAAAATCTCTCAAACCCTCATTCCTCTGTGTCCTCTGCGCCTCTGCGGTATGGCTATAGCTTGCGTGACGACGTAGGAGTCATACGCCACGCTCCGCGTTAGCGTAGCTTTCGCTTTAGCGATACGTTAATCCGGGTAATTTATTTCTTGGAAGTCCCTAAGTAGTGACCTATTTAAAAGTAATTAAAGGAGTCTAGGATGAAAATACTGATGGTGCTGACCTCACACGACCAACTCGGCAATACGGGTAAAAAAACTGGTTTCTGGCTCGAAGAATTCGCTGCCCCTTACTACACATTCAAAGACGCAGGTGCGACTATCACACTAGCTTCACCAGGTGGTGGACAGCCACCGCTCGATCCCAAAAGTGACACCCCAGATTCTCAGACTAAAGACACGCAACGCTTCAAAGCCGATTCTGTCGCACAAGCCGCGATCGCGCAGACAATCGAGTTGAATAAGGTTTCCGCTGGCGATTTCGATGCTGTATTTTACCCTGGTGGTCACGGGCCACTCTGGGACTTAGCTGAAGACGCGGACTCGATCGCCCTGATCGAAGCTATGCTTGGTGCGGGTAAACCAGTTGCCTTAGTTTGCCACGCGCCAGGTGTACTGCGTGATGTCAAGGCAGTCAACGGCGATCCTGTGGTGCAAGGTAAAGCCGTAACAGGCTTCACCAATACTGAGGAGCAGGCAGCCGGATTAACTAAGATTGTCCCTTTCCTGGTCGAGGATATGCTCCGAACCAACGGCGGCAATTATTCCAAAGTAGCTGACTGGCAGCCCTATGTTGTCAAAGATGGTCTATTAATTACTGGGCAGAACCCCGCATCTTCTGAGCCAGCCGCTAAGGAGCTACTGGAAAAGCTCAGTCTGCTTGCCAATGTTAAATAATCAGGACTTACGTACAAGTCACGGAAAAACGTATCCCTTCGAGACATTTCATGAACGCGGAGCGTGCCGTCAGGCATACCACAGAGGCACAGAGTTCACAGAGAAATGAGGGTTTGAGAGATATTTTGCGTAAGTCCTAATAATCTGAGAGGCTCCGCCAATATCTTAGGCTCAAAATAATGACTACTGGTCTGTCAAGCTCAATTAATAGTCAATAAATTTTCCCAGGAGTCAGAAATGAATGCACAAGACCTTATAGATACTGCAAGGATGCTGGTTGCCGACTACAAAGGTCTGCTGGCAATGGATGAAAGTAATCCAACCTGTAACAAACGATTTGCAAAGTTAGGTATTCCCCAGACTGAGGAAGCCCGACGCGCCTATCGAGAATTGATTATCACCACGCCCGGTCTTGGTGAATACATTAGTGGCGCGATCCTTTACGATGAAACGATCCGCCAGCAAAAGCAAGATGGCACGCCCTTTGTGCAAGTCATCACCGAAGCGGGAATTATTCCTGGCATCAAAGTTGACATTGGTGCTAAGGGTATGGCAGGTCATCCTGGAGAGAAGATCACAGAAGGTCTGGATGGATTGCGCGATCGCTTCAAGGACTATTTTCAAATGGGCGCTCGTTTTGCCAAGTGGCGTGCGGTGATTACCATCGGCGTTGGTATTCCTAGCCGGGGCTGCATTGAGGCTAACGCCCATTCTTTGGCTCGCTATGCTGCCTTGTGCCAAGAAGCCGGATTGGTTCCCATTGTCGAGCCGGAAGTGCTGATGGATGGAACGCATACCCTGTCACGGTGCGGTGAGGTGACAGAGGAAGTCCTACAAACCGTCTTCAACCAACTCTACAGGCAAAGGGTGATGTTGGAGGGCATAATCCTCAAGCCCAATATGGTGCTTCCGGGATTGACTTGTTCTCAACAAGAATCGGTGGAAGAGGTGGCTGATGCCACGGTGAAATGTCTATTGCGAAACGTCCCTGCTGCTGTTCCGGGAATTGCATTTTTGTCGGGCGGACAATCTGGTGAACTGGCTTCGGCTCGTTTGAATGGTATGAATCTTAAATTTAAATTGCGTTCACCGACAGTGGGTTCATCGCCTTGGGCATTGTCGTTTTCCTTCGGTCGCGCTATCCAGCAGCCTGCATTGGAGCTTTGGCAAGGTCAAGAGGCGAACGTTTCAAAAGCACAACAGGCTCTATTGCATCGAGCTAAGTGCAATTGGGCAGCACGTCAGGGTGAATACAATGCCGCGATGGAAGGGACGGGAGTATGAAAACAAGTATATCTACGTCCTCTACGACTTTAATATGGTTATTCGGTTCTTTTTTATGTTAACTCTGAGTTTATTTTGGTGATTATTGGTTATATGATGAAAATATATTTACTCAACTTTAGATCAATTGTGAGGCTGTTATATGCCTGAAGTCAATTTCCAACAGCCCATTGATACCGCTGCCAAGATGCTAGAGGAATATGCAGCAGGAAAAAGAGACTTTGAAAAAGCAGAATTAGGTAATGCAGATTTGCAATGTCTTGATTTAAAAGGCTCTAACCTCAGCTATGCTGATTTGAGTGAAGCTAATCTCAGCGGTGCTAATCTACGTGGCTGTGACCTCAGCTTTGCCGATTTGAGTCAAGCTAATTTGTATAATGCAGATTTGCGGGGAGCAATGTTATTTTCTGCGGATTTACGTCAAGCTAACTTACAGGGAGTGCATTTGGAGAAAGCAGATTGCGATCGCACCACCCTTTTTCCCGCAGACTTTGACCTAGTGCAAGCTGGTGTAAAGTTAAGTGAAGAAATTCAGTAGTCAACTAAGCGGCTATATTACCTCGTTCCCAGTCTCCGACTGGGAATGCTATCAAAAGGCTCTGCCTTTCCTATAATTTCCATATAGAGTATAGTAACTAGAAAGGTAAAACCCTTATTTAAAAAGGTTTTTCTCTAGCACCAATACACACAACACAGTTATGTACGCCTTTGGGTGTAAGGGAAAACAAATGATAGAAAGTTGCCACCCCATACACCCGACTAGGTGGTAATTTTAGGCTATGGGCAATGTATAAAGCAATAAATCCAGTTCTAAATAACCAAACAGTTCCGAAGCTCGATGGAGAATTTCAATCAGTGTATCTTGTTGATACTGAAGATGCTTGATAGTTGCATCTAGCATCTTCAATCGTTTATCTCCACTTGGATGCTTAGATGGTGGTGAAATAGAAGTTTTCATATTACCCATTACCCATTACCCATTACCCATTACCAAATTACTAATTACCGATTTAAGTAGCTGCGGTAGTAGTTTCAGTATTCACTTTTTCTAATTTGGGAGGAATGGGAAGATGGATAACATGGACTGAACAAGGAGCATGATGCAAAACATAGTTACTCACACTGCCCATAAATAACTCCGTCAGTCCAGAATGACCACGCCGCCCCATTAATATTATGTCAGCATTCCAAACTTTAGCCAAATCACAAATCATGCGTCCTGGACTACCAGGGTTTTGTGTGAATTCCGTAGTGATACCTAAAGTATTGGCTTGGGAAGAAAAGGACTGTAACATTTGCAAGCCTTCAGTTTTAAAGGTTTCCCAGTTTTGCTGATGTAATTTAAAACTTTGCTCGTTCCAACCTGGATAGTAGTCAATATGAGGAGCAATCATAAAATCAGGACTGTTACTTTCTTCTAGAGAAAGGACGTGTAAGAGCATTAACTTAGCTGATGTTAACTTTGCTAATTCCAAGCCTTGCTCAAAAACATCCCTACCCATTTCTGATCTGTCTAATGCGACTAAAATTTTTTTAAACATATATACCTCGATTTTAGCTTTGCTAATTACTAATAATTGTTGTTTGTGTTTGGGAGATTAAGGCTTGGTTAAAATAATGTGATTTCATGATTGTACTCCTACGGAGAAGCAAGCTACACCAGGGTCTGGTAGATAAGCAATACTAGTAGAGTCAGGTGCAAATCAGCCACAAAGTTGCTTGTACACTTATCTTTTACACTTATATTTATATTTATAGGCAAACAATTTGAGGAACTTGTGAGGATGGGTAAAAATACAGCAAATATTCCCATCAGTGGCAGTAAAATTTTCTATAGAGATGAAATTTTTTTTCCGTTCTGAATCAACTCTAAAAACCATTACTTCAGGAAAGCTTTTAAAATGAAGATTTTAGTAGTCGAGGATGACGAGTTAAATGCTGATGCTCTCTCTACTGTTCTCACTGACCAAAATTATGCCGTTGAAGTAGCAACTGATGGTAATGAGGCTTGGGATTTAGTCGAAACTTATGATTATGATTTAATTATTTTAGATGTCATATTACCCAAACTTGACGGGATTAGTCTCTGTCGGCAAATCCGGTCTAGTGGACGACAAGTACCTATTTTATTATTAACTGGGTGCGATCGCTCTCACGAAAAAGCCATAGGTTTAGATGCCGGTGCAGATGACTATGTAGTTAAACCTTTCGACCAAGAAGAGTTGATAGCTCGTGTCCGAGCATTATTACGCAGAGGTAGTATAACTTCATCACCTGTCTTAGCATGGGGCAATTTACAACTAGATCCTAGTAGCTGTGAAGTCACCTATACCCATCATCTCATCTCACTCACCCCAAAAGAATATGCACTATTAGAACTATTCTTGCGAAATACTCGCCGGGTATTTAGCTGTGGGATGATTTTAGAGCATCTTTGGTCCTATGAAGACACACCCGGAGAAGAAGCAGTCCGCACCCACATCAAAGGACTACGGATGAAGCTCAGATTAGTAGGAGCGCCTAGTGATTTCATAGAAACAGTTTATGGGATTGGCTATCGTCTCAAACCCCAGCAAGAAGAGAGCAAAACCACAAATTCTCCATCACAACAGCAAACACTAACAGCTATTACTCATATTTGGCAGAAATTTCGAGGACGAGTCGATGAGCAAATGAACATCTTGGAACAAGCTGCACAAACTTTAACTCCAGAATTGCTTTCCCAAGCAACCCAAGATGCTCACACCTTAGCAGGTTCATTAGGTACATTTGGCTTACCCCTTGGCTCAGATTTAGCGAAAAAAATTGAAACCTTGCTAAAATCTGGTCAAACTTTCACCAAAACCGACATTACCAATCTGCAAAATTGGGTGCAGTTACTGCGTCAGCAAATTGAGAGCAAGAATGAAATAAATGTAACTCCACCATCAACTGAAGAAATTGAGGATCAACTCCCTTCTCAACAGAGATTAACCGCAGTTAAACCAGTTTTCAACAATTCCCTCCACGCAGTACCAAAAATATTAGTAGTAGATGATGACCCACAAATTTTAGCATTATTACAAACCTTACTCACCCCTTGGGGTCTAAATATCATTCCTCTTCATGACCCCCGTCAATTCTCGCCAACTCTAGCCACAGAAAAGCCAGATTTACTGATTTTAGATGTAGAAATGCCCTACATTAAAGGTATTGAACTCTGTCAACTAGTTCGCAACAATCCCCAGTCTGCTGATTTACCGATCCTGTTTCTCACCGTTCATAACGATACAAAAACTATCAATCAACTATTTAGCGCAGGTGCTGATGATTTTGTCAGCAAACCTATTATTGAATCAGAATTAGTTACCCGTATTATCAATCGTTTAGAAAGGGTGAAGCTAACACGACTAATAGCTCAAACTCACAACACCCAAATCACTGACAAAATTCATGACGAAATAGAGTTAAAAGTAACAGAACGTACAGCCGAATTAATTACTATTAATCAGCAATTGCAGTCAGAACTAAATGAGAGAAAACGCATACAAGAAGCTCTCGAAATTTCCGAAACTCGATTTGAAGGAATTTTGAGTATTGCTGATGATGCCATTATTTCCATTGATGGTAATCAATGCATTACTTTATTTAACCAAGGTGCAGAAAAGATTTTTGGCTACTCTGCCCAAGAAGTTCTCGGAAAACGGCTGGATTTACTGTTACCAATGCGCTTTGCTGAACAACATCGCCATCACGTCACTGATTTTGGTAAATCGCCTAATCCGGCTCGGAGAATGGGAGAAAGACGCGAACTATTTGGTCGTCACAAAGATGGAAATGAATTTCCGGCTGAAGCATCTATTTCTAAATTAGATATTGGCTCCGAATGTGTTTATACAGTTATTCTCCGGGATATAACTGAGCGCAAAAAAATAGAAAGGATGAAGGATGAATTTGTATCTGTAGTTAGTCATGAACTCCGCACTCCCCTAACTTCAATTCACGGCTCTTTGGGAATGTTAGCTAGTGGTTTATTACCAACAAATTCAGAACAAGGTAAACGTTTGCTGCAAATTGCTACCGATAGTACTGATCGCTTGATGAGGTTGATTAATGACATTCTTGACATCGAGCGCATCGAATCGGGTAAGGTGAAGATGGAGCGGGAAAATTGCAATTTAGATGAAATAATTAGTTCAGCTTTGAATATAATGCAGCCTCTAGCTAATAAAGCTGGAGTGAGTTTATCTATTTCTAGTTTATCTGTGCAACTCTGGGCTGATCCAGATCGCATTATCCAAACTTTAACTAATTTATTGAGTAATGCCATTAAATTTTCTACTTCAGGTTCTACTGTTTGGCTCACAGTACAACAACAAAAAGACGAAGTGATTTTAACAGTTAAAGATACTGGTAGAGGAATACCATCTGATAAATTAGATAGTATTTTTGAGCGTTTTCAACAAGTTGATTCTTCCGATTCACGTAACCATGAAGGTACGGGTTTAGGTTTGGCAATTTCTAAGAGTATTGTGCAGCAACATGGTGGACAAATCTGGGTAGAAAGTGTTTTCAATGAGGGCAGTACTTTTTACTTAACTCTACCAATTCGGCAATTTCCTCAACCTGAATTAGAAAATTCTGCTCCTGAGGAAATGCTAATGAAAGGGATAGTAAAAATGACGAACAAGCGAATCTTAATAGTTGATAATGAGCAATATATTCAAGAAGTGGCAAAGATTTGCTTGGAAACCGTCGCTGGTTGGGAAGTATTCACGGCTAGTTCTGGAAAAGAAGGAATAGTAAAGGCTGAAAATTATCAACCAGATGCTATTCTTTTGGATGTGATGATGCCTGATATGGATGGACTTGCTGCATTTGAAAATTTACAGGCCAATCCAGCTACAAAGGCAATTCCAGTGATTTTGTTAACAGCAAAAATTCAAATAGCTGATCGTCGTCGTTATGCTCAACTGGGAATTAAAAGTGCGATCGCTAAACCATTCAATCCGCTAGAATTAGCAGGACAGGTATCAGCAGCTTTGGGCTGGACTTTGGAAAACTAGATGCAACGAGAGCATAGAATTAAGATATCAAGAATAATTAACCGCAGATATAGCTTGCTTCCCGCAGGGTACGCAGATAAACGCAGATAATTCCATTGATGTCATCATTCCGTGCAGCCTCACATAATAATTAGTCTGTTTAACGATCCCTTCTTTCATAACGACGACGGTAGAGTAATTCTAACTGTCCACCATATTCTTGAATCCAAGCAATCTGACGTATATATAATCCCCGAAATGTATTCGCAAATAAAAGCGTAAAAATAGCTACGATTAATCCTGATGCTGTCGAGACTAATGCTTCACTAATCCCCGCTGTAACACCTGCTGTTTTACTACCACCCACATCACCAATATTCAAAGAAGCAAAAGAAGCAATTAACCCCAAAACTGTACCTAGCAATCCTAATAGGGGAGCAAGACCAATAATTGTATCAAAAATGTTTTGGAATCTTTTCAGTAAAGGAATCTCTCCCTGTGCTTCACTCTCTAAAGCCAAGCGGAATTCTTCTGGAGTAGATTCTTCCAATTCCAAAGCAGCTAAAAAAATCCGCGCGATAGGTAAATCAGCATTTTTTTGCAAAGTATCTAAAGCACTAACTACATTACCTTGACGATAAAAATTTAGCACTTCCCTGACTACCCGGTTTTGACGACCACTCAGCTTTACCCAAAAGGTGATTCGCTCCATAATTAGCGCGACTGCTAATACGGAAAAAAACAGCAGTGGCCACATGACTACGCCACCGTCTTTAAATAAATTACTAATTTCCATTGACTATTTTATTAATCTTGCACACAGCTAGATTAACAGATTGTTGCTGAGAGACAACCATAAGTAAGCGATACTTGCGGAATAAGATGTGCTTTATTTTACAGATGCGTCTGCATTCAGGGCTGAAAGTTTAAGCAGAGATCAATTTCAGGGTTCTTGTCAGATCATATATAGACACAACAATTTTGTTGTGTTAATATTAGGAATAGAAGAATTTCGTTGTATTCAAGTACAAAATTCTTCGATTAGAGGCGAAAAATTTATTTAGAAATAAGTACTAAAGCCTTGTAAATAAACGGCTGAGGTTTAATTTCTATTTAAATAGAATCGGTTAATTTGAATGGTTATTATCTTGAGGTATTGATTTATGGGATTCGCACAATCTTTCCTAAAAATTAATTATGATTTTTATATTCGACCAAAATGGCAATTTATTACCAGGTATTCATTTGACTACATGGGAAGAAATTGAAGAGTCTCTAGCTTACAATAAACGCCGAAAAAATCTTTTATCTGGACTCAAACAAGGATGCGAGATATTAAAGCAATGTGGTTGTCAGAAAATTTATCTTGGCGGAAGTTTTGTAACTACTAAAAAACTTCCTGATGATATTGATGTTTGTTGGGAAGACGATTAAGTAGACTTTAAACTCTTGAAAGAACTCGACCCTGTTTTGCATCCTAGTAGCAGAAGGTCGGCACAAAAAAACAAATATCGCTGTGAGTTTTCGATTGCCAACAACACTTTTGAAGATCCATTTACCACTTGTTTAGAATTTTTTCAGCAAGACCGTAATGGCAATATCAAAGGTATAGTAGCAGTTTATTTGTAAGGATAGAATGCGAAATATTTTTTGATAATATTAATTATATAACATTCAAAAGTAGCAATGTGAAACAATAATAAATTGGCATTATCTAATTAATTTCTATTATTAGGTAATGCCATTCTTGAATAAATGAGTTATGGGTTAAACATTATGATTTTCAATGAATGGCAGTACAATATTACTAAAGCACAGATGAAGAAGTTTGAGTTAGCAATAGCTCAATATGCTAGTAAACCAGTTCCAGAAGATGAAAACCAAAAACTACGCTATGAGGCTCGTATTGATTCACTCAAAAGCCAAATTGACGAGTTTATGGAAGAGATAAAAGAATACGAAAACCTCAAAAATAATCAAGGTAAAATTGAGAAATTGCAATATGATAGCTTAGAAAAATTACCAGAAGCACTAATCAAAGCACGGATTATTCGTGGTCACACTCAAGAAAGTTTCGCCAAACTTTTAGGAGTTAAACCTCAACAGGTGCAACGTGATGAAGCAAATGGATATGCTAGTGCTAGTTTGACAAAACTTTTGAAAATTCAACACACTCTCAATCTGGAAATTCGGGAGGAAATTATCTTTAAATAAAGGAGTATTAATTTATGTTTACTCCAATATCTACACCATCACTCTTCAATTGACCATCTTCCATATAAATGATGCGATCTGCAATATCCAGGATACGGTTATCATGGGTGACAAGCAAAATAGTACAACCTTGTTCTTTAGCTAATTTTTGCATTAGTTCCACCACATCACGTCCAGATTGTTTATCTAACGACGCTGTAGGTTCGTCTGCTAGAACTATTTTAGGATGACTAACTAAAGCTCGTGCGATCGCAACTCGTTGCTTTTGTCCCCCCGATAAACTCTCTGGATAGTAATCAACTCGATCGCCTAAACCCACTTCTGCTAACATTGCTATAGCCTTGGCGTTAATATCTCCTTGCAGATAATCTTCATGTAACTCCAAAGACATCCGCACATTTTCTTTCGCTGTTAAAAACGTCATCAAGTTATGCGCTTGAAAAATATAACCAATCTGACGACGCAACTTAGTTAATGATCCCTTACTCGCACCACTCATTTCTTGACCTAATATTTGTAAACTCCCCTCTTGTGCGGAACGTAAACCTCCCATAAGTGATAACAACGTTGTTTTTCCTGAACCAGAAGGCCCCGTCATAATTACAATTTCACCAGTCTTAATCTCTAAATTAATGTCAAATAACACTTGTTTTTTGAGCATCGCTTCACCAAAATAATGATTGAGCTTGGAAATAGTAATTACCGTTTCTGAAGCAATGTTAGATTTCGTCGAAACTTGTAACATAGAATTTTTATCCGTTTTAACTAATCAAGATTACTTCTTTCTAGCTCCCCTTCTCGCTTGCGGTGAACCAGCGCTGTAGGTGGGGTTCCGAGAAACTCTAAAAAACATCTGCTGGATCAGCCGAACTGAGTTTTCGGATAGCGATTGCCCCCGAAATACTACACATAATTACAGTCAAAATAAAAACATTAATTGCTCGGTCTGCTTTCATAAAAATGGGCAACAAAGTAGCAGAATAAGTGACTTGGTACAACCCAAAAGACAGGAAAAATGCTGGTAAAAAACCCAAAAAAGCTAAAAGTAATGCTTCTTGTAGCAAGACAACCAAAAAATAGGTATCAGTATAACCCATTGCTTTGAGAGTGGCGTATTCTGGTAAATGATCGGAAACATCAGAATAAAGAATTTGATAAACAATCACAATACCAACAATAAAACCTACTCCTACACCCATACCAAAAATAAAACCAATACCTGTACCATTAGCCCAATAACTTTTTTCTTTTTGAGCAAAATCTTCAGGTGTTCCCACTTGCACAAAGGGATTTTTTGGATCTGGATTTAATCCTATTTTCAGTTGTGCTTTGACTTTTTCAATATCAGCACCAGGTTGAAGAGTAATTAAACCTACTTCAATTTGATCTGACTTACGTTCAGGAAATAATTGCAAAAAAGTCGAATCACTAGCAACGACATTACCATCAGCTGCAAAGGAAGCACCATTACTAAATAAACCTTTGACACTAACAGATTTACTATTTAGTTCTGTTTGAAAATTACCTGTTTTTGTAAAGATATCACCCACTGCACCATATTCAGGACGACCGGCTTGATCAAACATTACTTGATTCAGTTGCTTGAGGTAATCTTTATTTTTTTGCACTTCAGGAAATATTAAACCTGGTTGTGTTGGATCTACACCCCAAACTAAGATAGCCCTATCAATTCTTGTTTCTGGATTTCGCCACTGTCCAGTACCAATGTAAACAGAGTTAACTGATTTTACGCCATCATAACTCAATGCTTGATACAGTCTTTCTCTAGAAAAGCTTTTAACTGAAAACAGAGTTTCAAATTGAGGATTAATTAAAACTAAATCAGCTTGCAAATTGCGATGTGGTTGAATAGCTGCATCAAATAATGCACTTTCAAAACCCATCTGAATAAACATCAGCATATCTGCAAAAGTAATCCCCGCGACTGCAATAGCCAGCCGCATTTTTTCTTTCATTAACTGTCGCCAAGCAAGAGGCGTTTTGCGAAATAGTTTATTCATTATTGAAAATTATTTTAAAATGAATAATTTTGACCAATCACCCATTACAATTCGATTGCTGTTTGCACTTGCAAGTTAGTTAAACCTGCAACTTTTTTACTGTCTTCCGGGGTAAGGCGAATTTTTACTTCAATTACTCGACTATCGAGGTTTTCACCGGGTTGATTGCTAAACACATTTTGGCGGTTGACTTGTAAGCCAATTTGTGAGACTGTTCCCCGCAGTTCACCTGTAAATGAGGGACTGGTAATTAAGGCTTTTTGCCCTAATTTGACTTTGCTAATATCAGTTTGATAAACTTCTGCAACTGCCAGCATTTGGTCTGTTTGTGCGAAATCTGCAATTCCAGCATTCTCTATTTTTTCGCCAGCACGGGTATGAATTTTGAGTATTTGTCCGTCCATTGGGGCGCGGATATAGGCTGCTTCTAGGTCAGTTTGGGTGCGTTTGAGGGTAGCGATCGCACTTTCAACTTCTGTTTGTGCTAAATTCACATCCACAGGACGAACTTCGGCAATACTGTTCAGCGTGGCTTTGGCTTCGCTAATTTGTTTATTACTGGTGGCGTTAATTCGAGTTAATGCAACTTTGGCTTCTGCTAGTTGTTTAGTGGCGGTGGAATTGATGCGGTTGAGAATTGCTTTAGCTTCCCCTAATTGCTGTTTGGCCGTTTCCACATTTAAACGTTTACTATCAATCACAGAATTAGAAATAGCACCTTCAGAATATAACTGTTGGTAGCGTTGAGATTCGGATTCAGCATTATTCAGTTCTGCTGCTAATTTATTAATAGTTGCTGCTTGAGCAATTCTATCACCTTGCCATTGAGCTTCTATGCGAGCAATATTTTCTTGTTGGGCATTTTTATCGCCTTCAGATTGGGCTTTTATGCGTTCAAGACTTGCTTGTTGTGCTTGAATATCTCCCGATTTTGCCCCAGCTTTGATTTGCTCAAGTTTGGCTTGGGAAACTCTAACTTGTTTCTCACTTTGTTGGACAGCATTTTGCAGATAATCGCGTGAATTTAAAACTGCAATTACTTGTTTGGCTTTGACTCTATCACCCTCTTTAACTAAAACTTCCGCGATGCGATCGCCATCTAATGCTAACGGTGCAGACAAGCTAATGACTTCTGTCTCTGGTTCTAGTCTGCCTAAAGCAGTTACTTTGATGGGACTAGGAGAAGCTTCTGCTAATTCTAATGTGGCATTTTTGCCAATTTGTGCAAAATTATAAATACCGTAAGTCGTCATCCCGGCTATAATAGCAGTAGTACCTATGAGTAAACCGATAAACCCTTTATTTCCAGGTTTGAATAACAGTTTTTGATTCATTTCTATTTACCAAAAGACTCCTCAGTCACCTATGATTTTTGCTGTAAATAAGCAATTAACATTTTTTCTAACAAAGCGCATTGTTCAGGAAAATTAATTGTTTCATTACCCCATAATTTTTCTAGAATTACCCCATTAACAAAGCTTAAAATAAAAGATGCTAATACTACATCTTGAATGCCTAATAAGTCACAGGCTACTTGTTGACATCGTTGATTAGCGTGTTTGAAAACTGTGCTATTACTCAGCAGGGATTTTGAATCTTGATGTTGACAGAAATTAACCCAGACATAAGTCCATTTAATTAGGTATTCCTCATTTTTGACAAGATAATTACCTAAGGCTGTCATCAAGTCAGATAAATTATTCTTTCCTCCCAATTCTGCTAAAGCTGTAATGACATCCTGTTGAGTAATTTCTTCCACCAGTTGTTCAAACAAAGCCTGTTTACTGGGAAAATAGTGATATAACGTACCCGTAGAAACATTTAAACTCTGAGCAATTTGCCGCATGGTTATAGACCCATAACCTTTTTCAGCAAATAAATCGAAACACTTGCCGAGTAATTCTTTACGGTATTGTTCATGATCAACAATTTTCGGCATAACTCGGCTTATCTATATCGAACGGTCGTTATTTTTAATAAAACACACAACATGAGGCTTGTCAAGATTTGACTAATAATTTTTTGATGCTATCAGCCTCCGGATTGATCCGGGCTACCGCTTACAGAATTTTGTGATAATTAGGGTATCAAATTTAGAAGATTGCTATAATGTCAACAGATTTTATGGATTTGTTGGAAAAATTCATGTTTGTGAGTGTATCCAAATATAAAGACTAGAAATTTTCCCAATACTGTTACACTTTTGCAACAAAAGCATCAAAAAAAATATCTACCTTAGTAATAGTCCTCAATATCCCTCCCATACAGCAAATGTCAAACCAACCACAAGAACAAGACAATCTTTTACCAAAAAGCCATCATGATACACCCTGGAAAAAGGCAGCGGCCTCTTTATCCTTGGTGCTACTGGGATCAGGTATGACCTTAACAGGTGGCTATCTAGCTGGAAACCAACAGCAGGTATCTGAAACTGCATCTCAACTAGCACTAAGTCGAGTCAATGCGGCTTCCCCATTACCAGCAAGTACAGATCCTAATTTTATTACTCAAGTTGTCGAAAAAGTAGGGCCTGCGGTAGTGCGAATTAATTCAGCCCGAACTGTTAAAAGCCAGTTACCCGATGAGTTGAATGACCCATTTTTCCGCCGCTTTTTTGGTTCACAACTACCAATGCAAGGAAAAAATCGGGTAGAAAGAGGTACTGGCTCAGGTTTTATTCTCAGTGCAGACGGTCGAATTATTACCAATGCTCACGTAGTTGATGGTGCTGATACGGTGAGTGTCACTCTTAAGGATGGGCGTACCTTTGACGGTAAAGTAATTGGGAAAGATGAGTTAACTGATGTTGCAGTTGTGAAAATTCAGGCTAATAATTTGCCAACAGTGACTATCGGTAATTCTGACCAACTACAACCGGGACAATGGGCGATCGCAATTGGTAATCCTCTAGGGTTAGATAATACAGTAACGACAGGCATTGTCAGCGGCACTGGACGCTCTAGTAATCAAGTTGGCGTTCCCGATAAGCGAGTAGAATTTATTCAAACCGACGCAGCAATTAACCCCGGTAACTCTGGTGGCCCTTTGCTAAATTCGCGTGGGGAAGTTATTGGTATGAATACGGCTATTATTCAAGGAGCGCAGGGTTTAGGATTTTCCATTCCTATTAACACAGCACAACGCATTTCTAATCAACTTATAACGACAGGTAAAGCTCAACATCCTTATTTAGGAATTCAAATGGTGGGTTTAACACCTGAGTTGAAGCAACGTCTCAACTCAGAGTCCAATAGTGGTTTAAATGTGAAAGAAGACAAAGGTGTATTAATAGTCAAAGTTATGGTTAATTCACCAGCGGACAAAGCCGGAATACGTGCAGGTGATGTCATTCAAAAGCTCAATGGCCAATTAGTCACAGATGCCGCTAGTGTGCAGAAAGCTGTAGAAAAAGCCCAAATTGGCGGAAATTTGCGTCTAGATCTGCGTCGAAATAACCAGAATCTCAACATAGCTGTTAGTCCTGGGACTTTTCCCACACGCGTTCAATAAGCAGTAGATAGAAATTTAATTAGTGGGGTGTAGTAAGAATAGGTAGAACTAGAATCAGTTTTCGCTAATAACATCAGAACCCATCCTGTCCTTGATTTCTAGCCAACTGTGTTGGGAGCATCCCACTTTTGCAATGAGCATAAATACTTAGTTAGAAAATAGGCTTTTTGAGGGGTATTCTTGTTTTGATTCTCTATGTACGCACTCTTTAAAAGCCTCTATTCCGTCCCCAGACACGACCAAGAGTGGTTTTCAGACTAAGCATAATTACTTGTTACATATCTGGGATGCTCCCTTTATATTTGAGCCAATACACAGAAATTCCAGATATGAAACTATATAAAGCAATTAAAATCAAGATAGCAAATTCATCAAAGGGAAATTCTAACCCGACTCCTTCCCCTAACCAAAAAGTCCCCATTGCAGTGAGCATAATTCCTGCACCAAGTTTAATTAACACTTCTGGCAGTTTGACCAAATATGGATGTAATAAAATCACCATCACTAACGATAATAATAAAGCTAACCCTGTGCCAGCGATTGCTTCATACCATGCACTGGTGGCTAAACCCAAGGTGATGACAATTACAACTATTTCCAAGGCTTCCAAAGCCACGCTTTTAGTCATAATCAAGAAATTGAGTTTGCTAAATCCCATTGTTTCCTGTTCTAAAACAATACCTTCTTTTTCTAATACATGATCATCAATCCAACCTGCTCGTCTTCCAGTTGCTAGTCTGCGTACCGACTTCTGCACCCATTTCCAACCAAACCACAATAACAGTGTCCCAATCACGATTTGTAATGGTTGTAGTGGTACAAATTGTAACCCACTGCCTAGAGCGATCGCACCAGCCAAAACCACTATTAACCCCACAAGAGAACCCCATAAGGCTTCTTGAACATAACCAGAACTACCAATAGCATAAGCGATCGCTACTACTTCCAAAAATTCAATAGTTGTACTGCCAAGTGCAGCAAAAAAAATAGTCCAATTCATTATTTATCCAGGTTTTAAATTTATATGCCTAACGGCACGTTCTGCGAACAGCATTTCCTATTTATCTAAAATATTTATGTGTGGTTACTTAACTGAGATAGTAGGAAATACTACAAGCAAATATTGCTAAAAGCACAGGAATTACAGTACTAAATTCTAGCTTGCCATTCTTAATAATTTTTAAACACCATAGAGAAATCATTAAAGGCCAGAAGATAGTAGTTGTTAAACACATAATAAATGATAAAAATTTATCTTCTGGAGTAGATGCAGGGTGACGCTGGGAAAAACTTAACCAATTGGTAAAAAAATAGCAAGTCATTAACAGATAAATAATCACTAAAGTCAATTGGATCTGATTCACGGTTTGCACTCCTTAGTTTTTGCGAGATCCAGTAACGATGTCTTTATTCAGGTTATTAGTATACTTTGTGCAGTGAAGATGCATAAGTTTGCAAAGAGACTTTCATATTTAATAACTTTGAAGCTAACTATACATTCCAATACTGCTCGGTTAAGGCTCAAAAGTTATTATATGGTAGGTTGGGTTGAGGCACGAAACCCAACATTATCAAGGATTTTGTTGGGTTTCGCTGTCGCTCAACCCAACCTACATTTCCTTAACCGACAAGTATTGCTATACATTCCGTCCTCAAGTCAATATTAATCGAATCCTAAAAACACCTTAATCAGTACTATCACTGAATTTCAAGCTTCAAGAATTAGGACAGTAATTATACATAGCAATATTAACTAACTATTCTCACCTTGGTGTAGCACATATCTAAAAGAAGGTGCAAATAAAAGTCAGCATTTTCAGCACAGCAGGGAACAGAAGAGAAAAATATTTTTCTTTCTTCTTTTTTCTCCTGACTTCTGAATTCTTACCTTTTTTTAAAGCTAGTTAGGTTTAATATTCAATTATTAAAATATCCATTTTGATGAAGTTTGAGCAAAATATGGAGATTAATTTACTGGCTGTAATTTACCTCTAGAAGTCCTATTAGTTCAGCAGATGTCTGAGTATTTAAATTTGAGAAGTGGACGAAGTGCGATAACTATAGCCAACATGAGAGTCCTTTTGAATATGTTGTTTAATACTATCGAAGTCGATGAAGTAATCAGCCACATCAATCAGGCTATCACTAGTCATTGTTTGTAAACCAATTACTTCTACCCTAGATCCCAAGCTGCTGACAGCACTGACAGCATAGGCTAAATCACCATCACCACTGACTAAAACAGCAGTATCGTAGTAGGGTGCTAGAGTGATCATATCAACGGCAATTTCTACATTGAGATTGGGTTTTTTGCAATTTTCGGCAACTGCAACTATCTCTTTAGTGACTACACGATATCCATTGCGACGCATCCATAACAGAAATCCTTGTTGCTTTTCCTTGCTGGCATCGATTCCGGTATAAAAGAAAGCTCGTAATAATCGAGAACTTTGTGTTAAACGACACAGCAATTTAACGTAGTCGATTTCAATGCCTAGTTGCAAAGCTGAGTGAAATAGGTTTAAGCCATCAATAAAAATTGCCACTCGACCGCGACCCCGATCATCTCCATTGAGAACATCGGTAATGATCTCTTGTGGCTTGATTTCTCTCCCTTTGACACTATTTTTTATTGCGGGTGGCCCTTGCCAATGTGGTTTTTCTTTAAGTTCTTTATATTCGTTTGTTTTCTTGTTAAGATTAGTAAAACTCATAGATACCTCTAGATTTTAAATTTGGGTTGTATTTGATAAATTACTAATACTAGTATAGTCTGTACCAAGTTAATAACCGTAGTCATAAAAGTAGTAGGAAATTGTATACAGACACTAGCTACAAATAAATTTAACTCATTAGGACTGAGCCATATCTTAAATTAAAGTGATGGATGAGAGTATATACAGCACTATAATACTATTGCTGACTGATATTATGGTTCAAACCCAGATGTGAGCAGCCTTTCATCACCCATATTTGCAGAGGGAAAAAGAAAAGTTTGCTTGATCTGTCCTAGCTTAAATATTAAGAAATTGTGAATTTTTTAGATGGAAGTTACTTGAGTGTCTTCACTGTTTGATATGTTGGTAGGAATTAAACCTTGTATGGTTAGAACCGAGCAGTGAGCATGATGTAGTACGTAATTGCTAACACTGCCCAAGAAAAATTCACTGATTCCAGTTCTGCCTCTACGACCGACAATAATGAGGTCAGCTGGCAAATTTAATGCTAATTCACAAATGATGCGACCTGGATCGCCTACAGTTTGGGTCAACTCAGTTTTGATACCTGCATTAACTGCTGTTTGAGTGAGCGATCGCATCCAGTCGAGTCTTTCTTGCTTGAGTTTATCCCATGCTTGCATATACTGATTGATGTTTTCAGTATACAAAGTAGGATAAATTGTTTCTGGTTGCAAAAATATAGGATTGAGGTAAGGATCTTCTAAGGGCGATAGCACATGAAGCAACATTAAGGCTGCATTGCTTGTTTTTGCCAAAAATAAAGACTGCTCAAAAATATACTGGCTTGTTTCGGAGTTGTCTAGAGCAACTAAAATTTTGTGAAACATAGTTAATATTCCTTGAAGAGTAGGAAGCAATAAGCAGGTTTGAGCGCGAGTTTCGACAAGCTCAACTACCCTGTTAGCGGCTCAAATGAGCGATCGCAGAAGGTCTAAAAGAAAGTAGGAGGGAATAATCAAGCAAGTTTTATCAGCTTCTTCACAAATTCTGGGGGTTTAAATCTCCCTAACCGCACTGGAGTCACCATTACAAATCATCTTATACCTTTTTTGACCAGATAGTTATTTCTGATCACCTGCACTTTGGATCTACCATAGAAATAGAAGAGGATGTTTGAAAACTCTACAATTGTATCGAGATCTCTCCTCACCCCCCCATAAAAATTGGAGACTTGTTAGTCATCCAAAATCATTACCATGTGGTGATAGTCATGCTGAAAAGATTTCATAGCCGCACTGAAGCAGGACAAATTCTAGCACAACATTTAACAGCCTATGCTCACCGAGAAGACCTGCTAGTATTGGGTTTGCCTCGTGGGGGTGTGCCTGTCGCCTTTGAAGTAGCCAAAACCTTAAATGCACCTCTGGATGTCTGTATAGTGAGAAAACTCGGCGTACCTGGCCATAAAGAATTGGCAATGGGTGCAATTGCTGGTGGGGGGATGGGAGTACTAAATTATGATGTCATCAATGCCTTGGGAATAGACAGGGAAGTGATTGAGATAGTTGCTGCTGAAGAATTACAAGAATTACAGCGACGCGATCGCACTTATCGAGGTGATGCTCCGCCTTTAAACGTCAAAAATAAAACAGTGATTTTGATAGATGATGGTATTGCTACTGGCTCAACCATGCGAGCTGCGATCACAATCCTCAAACAACAGCAGCCGACAAAAATTGTTGTCGCAGTTCCAGTAGCACCAACAAGCACTTACCAAGAATTGCAGCTAGAAGTAGACGAAATAGTTTGTTTGCAAACTCCAAAACAAATGTCTGCTATTGGATTTTGGTATGAAGATTTTTCCCAAACTACCGATGAAGAAGTACGCGCACTTTTAGCCAAGCAATCAGATTTAAGAAAATTATCTTAGCTGCATACCCAACCTTACTCTCCTTCAGGTATTAGAGACTTCCAACTAAAAAAATATCCCGTCGCTGTGACGGCAGGGAGCAGGGGGGAAGAAAAGTCGCTTTGATTTGGTGAACTGGGATAGCGTACCCTACGGGATCTTGCTACGCGGAGCGTCCCGGAGGGAACTAGCGCTGCTGCAAGCAGTACATCTTTTTTGTGGAGTTCTCTTACTGTGACAGACTGTTATTTAAAAATCTATCACTCACACAAAGGTCGTGGTGTAGCATTTTTGGCTGTATTAGCTTATCCTGTGACAGTAGGAGGAAGGAATACTTGCAAGTAATTATACTGGATTGGCAATATCATAAGTAGAAAAAAGTGTCATCCTGAAGATAGATGTAGTTTACATAAAGTAGATACAATTGACACACAATTTCATTATGATGAATAAAAGTTTGCTAATAACAATGTTTAGATATGAATATCAGTTTAGAGAAATTTGAAAACTCGTCCATGCAAAAAATTGCTCACTCAATGACCATTGGATGTATAGTTTTAGGGTTGTGCAGTTGCGCGTTAATCAACTCAACTACACCAACCGCTTCTAATCCACCTGCTAGTCCGACTAATTCTTTAGACCAAAAGATCATCAAAATTGGCGGTTCCAGTTCCACCGCAACAGTTTTAAAACTATTGGCACAAGCTTATCAAGCCCAAAACAATAACATTAAAATTGAGTTTATCTCTAATACTCAGTCAGAAGGAACAATCGCCGCTTTAAAAAATGGCATCATTGATATCGCTAGTAGCAGCCACAAACTCAAACCAGAAGAAAATAACGGTCAAATTCAAGATCGTGAATTGGCAAAAGATATGTTATTAGTTGCTACAAACAACAGCGTTAAAGGTGTTACTAATTTATCCACTCAGCAATTAAAAGCCATTTATCAAGGTGACATTACCAATTGGCAAGAATTAGGTGGAGCCAATGCCAACATTATTGTGTTGGATAGACCTGAAGATGAATCAGCAAAAAAATTATTGCGAAAATACTATTTAGGAGCAGACAAAACTAGCACTAAGGCCATTATTTTGAATAAAGAAGGAGAATTAATTGAAACCTTAAAAAATACACCTAACTCCATCGGTGCTTTTTCTTCGGCATATTCTGTAATCAATCAATTACCAATCAATCGCCTTAGTCTCAATGATGTTGCACCCACAATAGAAAACTTCAAAAGTGGAAAATACCAAATGGTACGTTACATCGGCATAAACTGGAATAAAAAGCCTTCAGTACCTACTCAGAATTTTATTAATTTTATATTCAGTGAAGAAGGTAATAAAATTCTCCAAAAAAATGGTTTTATCCCTAATTAATTAAATCATATTACTATGCAGAGATTTTTTAGGCGGCTGAATCTGAGCCAAAAAATTGTCATACCACTACTCATAGTTTACTTGAGCGTATTCACATCGGGCTTAATAGTAATAGGAAATTGGTTTACGAAGAGTTTAGAGAAAAATTTTCGTCAAGATTTAGAAAGATTTACTGAACGAGTTGATCAAGATTTTCAGTATGAACAGCAAATTCTACAAACTAAAATCGAACTAATTGCTTATCAAGATCAGCTTGAGCAAGCTATTGAGCAACGAAATAAAGGATTACTGTTACAGGTATTATTGCCACTGAAGACAGTATTAAAATTGGATTGGCTGAAAATAGTTGATACTAAAAACAACGTCCTCACAGACTTGCGTAGCATTTCACTATCTGAGATGAAAGTATCAGATCAAGTAATTATCAGTAGTGCCAGTAATGGAGCGCAATTAATTGATTTCCTTGATGTGGAAGGTGGGAAAAAAATTCTTCAGAGTGTGACTTATTCAATCAAAACACCAACAGGATTAATAGGAGGAATCATTATTGGCAACTTAGTAGATGATAACCTACTGAAAAAAATTGTGGCTGGTTCTTCCAAACACCTGATTACCCGAAAAAACAATCATATAATTGCAACAACCTTATTGATACCGCAGAATGGTAATTGGCAATTGCCCGATCCTGGATTGCCCGTGACAGAAATTATGATTGATAACCAGAAATATTTAGCCAAAAGCATCTTAGTTTCTGGAAATAGTCATACCTTGACCACTACAGTCTTGTTGCCTACATCAACACTAAAAATGGAGCAATGGAGACTATGGCAACAATTGGGATTATTGTATGTATTTGGTAGTGCTATTGTGGCAATCGCCGGATTTTTAACTGTGCAAACAATTACTCGTCCCCTAAAAGTTGTTACACAGATTGCACAGCAAGTCACCCAAGAATCTAATTTTGATCTCCAAGCTCCTGTCACAACTCAAGATGAAGTTGGGATATTAGCCATTTCTTTTAACCAGTTAATTCAACAGGTAAAGCAATTGTTAGTAGAACAATATGAAGCCAATCAAAAGCTAGAGGTTTACAGCCAAATACTAGAACAAAAAGTAGAAGATCGCACGCAAGAACTGCGGCAAAAAAATATAGACCTCAATCACACTCTACATGAACTTAAACTTACCCAATCCCAATTAATTCAAAATGAAAAAATGTCTTCTTTGGGACAGATGATTGCTGGTATTGCTCATGAAATCAACAACCCAGTTAATTTCATTTATGGAAATCTCAAGCATACTGAAGATTATGCTCAACAGTTACTATGGTTAATTCAACTTTATCAAAAATATTATCCCTACCCAGAATTAGAAATTAAAAATGCTCAAGAAGAAGCTGATATTAAATTTTTAATGGAAGATTTCCCTAAAATCTTCACTTCCATGAAGATTGGAGCCAGTCGCATACGAGAAATAGTTCTCAGTTTACGAATTTTTTCTCGTTTGGATGAAGCCGATTTTAAAATTGCCGATCTCCATGAGGGAATTGATAGCACCCTGTTAATTTTACAACACCGTCTCAAATCCCAAAACATAGATAAAAGCGGGCATTTAGATCAACCTCGCCCTCAAATTACAGTGATGAAAGAGTATGGTGATATCCCTAAAATCAGGTGCTTTCCAGGACAATTAAATCAAGTATTTATGAACGTCTTGGTTAATGCTATTGATGCTTTGGAGGAAGCTTTTCAAAATAGTTGTTGTCCAGAACCCATAATTTGTATTTCTTCAGAGCAGGTGAATGAAAATGTTGTTGTTCATATTACTGATAATGGCACAGGGATTCCAGAAGCAATCCAGTCTCATCTATTTGACCCCTTTTTCACTACAAAACCAGTTGGCAAAGGTACTGGTATAGGATTATCAATTAGCTACCAGATAATTACTGAAAAACATGGTGGTTCCTTGCGTTGCATTTCATCACTGGGTCAGGGTACAGAGTTTGTAATTACCATCCCTATTCATTAGATCTTTTGAAAAATCCCCAAAAGTACTGATATTAGTAACGGCTTAAATATGTCTTTAGGTATAAGAATAAACCGATTATTTTTGCTAAAGTAGAAGGATGAAAAAAGCAAATTCGTTCAGTTTTCAAGAGTAGAAATGCTGATGATAATAAGTTAAGTATAATCTTAAAAGCTTCTTAATCATCAGTATTTAATTCCCTCTTTCTCTTTCCTAGTCAAAGGATTGAAGGAAGACATATTAGAAAATAAAGACTTCTTCCCTACCCATAGAGGCAGCATCCTAAATATGCGGAATGTCCTCAAAATAGAAGTCTGTAGCTATGCAAATAAAGTCTACCTTCTCAGGCTGAGATTAATCAGCTTAGGTGGAATTAGTTTGTGTTGCTGCCAGTTTTATCTGCTTTTTTCAATTTGATGAAAGGATTGTCTTATACTTTTTAAGTATACACCCTTAATCAATTCAACACCTTTAAAAATCAGAAGTTTTGGAATTTAGAGAATGATTTTACTTCAAGAATTTCGTAAAATATTGCTAACCGTTAGCCTAGTTTTATTAGTTTCAACTTCTATAGCATTGGGTTTAGGTTCTGGCGATAGTTTAGCTGCAACTCCACTCACAGATATAATTAGTCAACAACCTATTAAAATAGCAACAATGGATAGAGCAAAAGCTATTTTCAAGAATATTGAAGGGCAAAGTCAAGAAGCAGTTGGCAATATTACCGGCAACCGGAAAGACCAAATTGTTGGCAAAGTTAAACAAGGAGAAAGCCAAGTTCGTAACACGATAGAAGACGTGAAAAGTAATCTGAATTTATCAGGAAGAGCAAAAGCAGTTTCTAAAAATATTGAAGGCAAAAGTCAAGAAGCTGCTGGCAATATTACCGGCGACCTCAAAGACCAAGCTGCTGGCAAAGCTAAACAAGTAGAAAGTCAATTTCGTAACACGATAGAAGATGTAAAAGATAATATTCAAAACATCCTCAATTAGTGTGACATTTGCTTAAGCTCTATTCGTTTGTATTTTAATTCCACCAATTATTTCCGATAGCTACTATGACTAACCCCAAAAATCCTAATCCTAATAACAGTGAAGATAAAGTGACCTCTTATGGAGACGGTTACTCTGATGGTCGTGTTTCTGGAACAAATATCAAGAACGAAACGCTAAAAGTGCGCGATCAAAACAATGCTGCTGGTGGCTTGTTAATTGGTATCGGTATTACCGCTTTGTTAGGACTGAGTGGAATTGCTTTCTATCTCTGGGGGCGGACACCAAGCAATCCGGTAATTGTTACACCTGCTCCTGCGGCTCCTCAACAGCCAGCTAAACAGACAACTATCATTGAAAAGACGAATACTGTTGAGCGTGTTCCAGTACCAGTGGCTGTTCCGACTCCTCCACAAAATGCGCCTAATATCAATGTTAAAGTTGACGTTCCAAAGTCGGAAGCACCTAAAGAAGGCAAGACAGATGTTAATGTGATTGTCCCTAATAATTCACAGCCTGCTACTGCTCCACAGAACAAGACGACTAACGAAGCTCCTCCTGAATCGTCCACCAAGACTCCAACTCCACAACCGACCTCTAGCCCAGATACGAGTTCAAGCCCCTAGTATGGCGTAAAACCCATACCTTTCAAATCAGTAATTTTTCACCCACTTTAATGGTGGGTTTATTTGCGCCGATTTGTACTAAGACATATCCAGTTGAACTTAACTGATTCAGAGGTTGTTTGAAAAGTCCCTCATTGTGTATCACATATTTTCAGATCCCCCCAACCCCCCTTAAAAAGGGGGGCTAAATTCATCAAAGTCCCCTTTTCTAAGGGGGATCTACAAGTGTTAAATACTACACGAAAAACTTTTAAAACATCCTCTCAGTTACAGAAATTAAAGTTGGCTAAAAAATTAGTAATATATTATCAAGTTGTTGAGCAGTAAACCGCTTAATTAGCTTACCCTGAGGGAATGCTCCGTGTACATCCCCGGCTTAAAAGACCATTAAACCCTAAAAAGTTTTTTGGCTTCCGTGAGCGTCAGCAGAACGGGTTTTAGGGGTAAATTCCGGAGTTTTTAGCCTATTTTCTGATAAATTTTATGCGTTTACCCGACGAACCAGATTTGCCAGCGCAAATTAATATTGTCCCAATGATTGATGTTATCTTTGCAATTCTGACATTTTTCATTATGTCAACTTTGTTTTTAACTCGTTCGGAAGGATTACCAGTTAATTTACCTAAAGCAGCAACAGCAAAATCACAAGCAGCAACAGAACCAATTACGGTGACAGTAGACAAAGGTGGCAAAATTAGCCTCAACCGTGAAGAAGTCAGCCTCAATAGTTTGCCAGAAAATGTGCGGGAATTAATGGGAAATAATACAGAAGTAGTGGTAATTATTAACGCTGATCAGAATGCTACTCATGGACGAGTAGTGGGAGTTATGGATCGTTTACGTCAGGTGCAGGGAGTAAAATTAGCGATCGCAACTCAAAAACCTTAATCAGGTAATTGGTAATTGGTAATTGGTAATTAGATTTTACCTTTACCCATTATCTATTTTTCCGAGATTGCTAGGAGACTCTACAATTGATGAGCAATGACTCCTGACTCCTGTATTCTATGTATTAATCACCGTTTGAGCAGAAGATATTGAAGGAAAAGTCTATGACTATTTGGGTAAATGAGCAAATTGATCCATCGGGAATGATTTATGCTTGCATTGCTTGTTGTAATGAATCTCAAGCTCAAGATTGTCATGAATCATTTCAAAAAGGTTTAACCGAAAAGCAAAAAGCAGATGGTTGGGTTGCACAATTACGGTTAGTCAATTCTTGGGATGATGTCCCAGTTAATGCTTTAAAGCTCAGTTAAATCGGTATAAAATTGGTTATGAAATTTGGATGAAATTTGGATGTTTGTTTTGCTCAACTTTAAATATCAACAAAATGGGATGATTTTTTGGAAGTTTTCAGGGTTATCATCATATTCAAAGAATAAACTTGCAAAATCCGCATAAATGTGGTGAATTATCCCAGTGTTTGCACTTCAGAGCAAAACTATCCCATTAATTTAGTTGGCAAAACGGGACAAGCTGTTCAAATTTCCATTCATAATCCCAGTCAGTATATCTGTGCCAACTGCGAACAGATTTTACCAGATTGGAAACAGCAACAGTTTTTGTGGGTAGTAGTTATCTTGCAGCAATCACGATATCAATTGGAAGACAAGACCGCACAAACGGAAGCAGAAAAAGAAAGATTGCGGGAAAAGTTTATGCGGTTTGGTTGTGACGTGGCATTTAATTTGCGCGATCGCGGTTATTTGACAGACATCATTGATCCCCGCACTGGCTATCCTTTACTTTCCCATCCTGGCCCAGTTCCCCACGATGACACAGCAGTAGCTAAAGCCTTACTAAATTATCCGGTTATTCAAAATAAATGTCGTGTGCTGGTACATCCTCAATGGGGAACTGCGGTTTATCCCAGTATTTTGCTTTCCGAAGCACCCCCGGAAATGATTGAATTAGTTACGAGAGCGATCGCACCACTGCATGGGTGGACACAGATGAGTGATACCAAGTCCGGTTGTGATCGTTAAGACGGCAGGGGGCAGGGGGAAAGAGAATTTTAGCCCACATTCAGCAGGTAATTTAAGACAAAAAATAATATCGGAGTCCAAAAATTGGTAAAAAAGCTCTCTCGGTATAAGCTGTGATCGGTTGGCTCATGGGCTGTTGGCGTTTGGTCAGAGACTATGAATTTCTGCCGGAAACATCAGAGACCTTTATTTACTTTGCCATGATCCGGATCATGGTGCGCCGACTGGCATAAATTTTGACCCCTCAAAACTTTTCAAACACCCTCTCAGGGATACAGTATGATATAAGTCCAGATTTTACTCGTTTGCAGTATATTTCATATTAATAGAGCATGAAAAAAAGACCCCATAAATCAATATTTATGAAGTCTAAAGATTTTAGGCACAGTTGAAGATATCACCAATCATTTTATCAATTAGAGCAGGTCATTTCTCCACTAATAAAACTCTGGCAGATGTTGCTAATATCTCAAACTTGGAACCTAAAAGCCTACAGGTCAATTATTTCCACACTCTATCAGACATAATGAAAGTTATGTAGCCAAATTGGCTATTTTTAATGCTGTGGGTGATTACAAATTATTAGATCAGGGAAACCCAAAAAATAAATTACCCAAAAATTGCGATGCAGCCTTACCAAACCTAGAAATTGGAGATTTTTTATTTGGAAGTACCCAACTCAATTTTTGTGGGTATTTCCACTAGCTGATAGAGCCTATCTTCAAACTTTTGGGTACATACTGACCAATCAAATTCTAATATAGAAGGACGAGCTTGTTGAGATAATTGTGCTTTGAGTTCAGGATTTTCGAGAATAGCAATGATCTTTTCAGCAAAATCTGTAGGGTTATTCGGTTGAGCGAGAAAGCCATTATGCCCTGGTATTACCTGTTCAGCAGTTGAGGGAGCGATCGCAGCAACTAAAGGAGTTCCTGAAGCTAAAGCTTCATTATTTGTAGTACAAAAGTTTTCAGTAACTGAAGGATTAATAAATACATCTGCTCTAGCAAACCATCCCAAAAGTTCTGTACCGTGAGACTCACCCCAAATCGTCACACCAGATGGATAATTTTGAGCGCGACGACGAATTTCTTGATCTAAAGGACCACTACCAACAATGACCAAGTGAACATCAGGAATTTTAGCTGCAATTAATGGATATGCATCTAAAAGTTGAGTAACATTTTTTTCTGCGGTAATCCGTCCTACAAAAAGAATAGTCGGTCGCTTATCTTCGGGAATTGGATCATAACAAATGTTACGAGGATGGAATTTTTCACAATTAATTCCTTGATAAGGAAGGTATTCACCAGTTTGGCATTTTAGCTTTTGATATTTGGTTAATTGTTCTCTAGAAGAAAATAAATTGAGGTTATAAGATTCACTAAACTGTTTCACTAAAAACGGCACAATTGGACTAACTAAGTTGAAGAATATATCTCCTAAGTAATATCGAATATAGGCCACAATATCCGTATGAAAAATGGAAATAATCGGAGTTTTAGTTTTCTTCGCATATTTAACTCCCACAGGACGGCCGTAACCTTGTAAGAAAAATGAGTATAGTCCTCTCATTTGCGCTGCTTCTTCAACTACGATGATGTCAGGACGGAACTTTTCTAGTAATTTAGTATCGTTCCAATGCCGATAGTTTAATGGTTGTGGTAAAGATTTGTAGAAGATTAGCGGTTTTGTGGGAAAGGCAAATGATGAAAAATTGGGGAAAATTTCTAGTTCTTCTAGTCCCGGCATGGGACGATTACCAACTTGTTTAGGATACAGATTATTGATTTCTGGGTGAATGAGAAAAACCTCATGTCCTTGTTCAAGTAACCAACGCACTCGTTGATGTACTGCAACTGAAACTCCTGTTAAAAAGGGAGCAAATAATCCTGTAAATAATGCTATGCGTAGAGGTTTGTTTTTCATGATTAAAGTAAATATTTGATGAAAATGATATATTTAGGATTTACGCAGTAACTATTTCATGAAAATGCTGGATTTTGGATTTTTTCTTCAACCAAATACCAACATGAAATTACAGAGAAAGCTTGCCATCAATTGGTTGATCTAACCATTGATAAGGATGATATTCAACTAAGCGAATATTCCAGGGACCTTGGACTCGATAGGTAAGACCACGCCATGTAACTGTTGACATCCAGAGAGAAGATATCATTGCTAATCCATACACCCACTGTGTCAGAGGAATGGCAATTAACATTTTCATGATTGTAGCCAGCGACACTTGAGCAATTGTTTGACCTTGAGAGCGAATTACTTCCTGTACTCCTAGTTCCATTACCAACATGAGCAAGAGTAATCCGATGGTATAGATGCTATAAGACTTCAATAAGAAAGCTGCATCTTTCCATTCTGCTCCTAACAAAAATCCTAGACTTAAGATGATGACTAGAGTAGGAAATAGAATGCTGGAAACAGCATCACTGACTAAAGCCAACCAATTAGGGTGATAAAGTCGTGAGCAAAGTATTAAGCGTTTGAGAGATGCAAATAAATTTGGCAAATCGCATTCTTCTCGATTAACCATTAATAAAGAAGGCACAAACTTAATTTGCAATTTGTGTTTTTTGATGACTTTATGCATGAGCATATCATCACCAAAAGCTTCTCCCCACTTCTCAAGTAGTTCTGTTTTGTGCAGGAGTTCTGTTTTAATTGCTAAACTCCCACCCCAAGGAACTTGAAATAGGAACATTTGCACGACGGTGGAGACGTTGCCGGCATAGCGAACTAAAGAACCCCAATAATTACCTGTGGGTAAGTACCAACGGTTTCCTGTGGTTAGTCCGACTTTGCTATCGGTGAGAGGACTAACTAATTCTCGCAACCAATTGGGGTGAACTATGGTATCTGCGTCTACTAAAGCAACTACTTTGTAAGAGTCATCTAAGTCAGAGACGGCTTGGACTAAAGAACTACATTTGAGACTACAATTGTGGCGGACTGTTCTCAAAGTGCTAATTTGGACATTAGTTGCAGTAGTTTCTGCGATCGCTTCTTTGGCAATTTTAAACGCTGGATCTTCTGGACTGTCAACGATCAGCTTTAAATCATACTGCGGGTAGTTTTGCTGTAAGAGCGATCGCACACAATTAGGTAAAAATGGATCTGCACCTCGTAAACACAGAATTATTGCCGTTTTGGGTAACTGGTCATCTGATAATAAGGGTTGTTTGTATGAGCGCAGATACCATAAAAATACTAGCGTTAAAGCTACCTGAATAACCAGCCAACTCATCAAAGAGTTAGACAAAAATGTCATCAAATCTTGCATGAATCTATCGTCTCCAGAAGGATGAGAGATTGGAGATGGGGATATAGGGAGAATTTTGATCTTTACTTCTATCTCCTCCCTATTTCCTATTTACTGTTCCTTATTCTCTAGGGATCAAGAGAATATTTAATATTTATATTGATAGTTGTATTTTTGGTCATTTTAAAACTAGCATCGCGGAATTTTGGTGTACCAGTTTGGATAGAAACAGTGGGATTTTTGGAAACACCAAAACCTTCTTGAGGAATACCAAAAAAATCTTTATTGAGTTTGCGGTCGCCATTTTGATCATCAACTACAGCAACAGCATAAGTCCCAGGTTTCAAGCCAGAAAATACCTTCGTTACAGATTTTCCAGCAATCTTAGTACAGCCACTTTGAACTTCACTAGAATTATTTGTAGGAAATCCTTTTTCAGAAGCATAAATTCTCAAGCAAACTTCACCAGTTTTGTGACGGATATTATTCACTACTACAGTCAGTTTCATGTTTGATTCTGCATGAACTGTTTTAGCACAACTGAGAGTTAATAAAGTTGCAAACAATAGATAAGAAAGGCGTGTTAGCTTCAACATAAACTGATATTTGTCTCCAGGTAAGATTGATATGCTTAGGTACTTAAATAAAAGCTAAATAGAGAAATTCCACATCGACTCTTAATCATAAAATTCCATCTAATTTTCAATAACTATCCTGAGGAAGTATTATTTCTCAAGCATAATTATGTATCAATACTGCTCGGTTAAGGCTCAAAAGTTATTATATGGTAGGTTGGGTTGAGGCACGAAACCCAACATTATCAAGGATTTTGTTGGGTTTCGCTGTCGCTCAACCCAACCTACATTTCCTTAACAGACAAGTATTGAATTATGTATGGGAATTAGAGTATTTTAGAAAAAGTGGTAGCTGATGTATTGAAATTTTAGACCCTCCTAAATCACCCTGAGAAAGAAGGACTTTAAAATAATTATTTCCCTCTTTTTTTAGGTGGATTAGAGAGATATCAATACAACCATAAATTTTTCAAACATCACGATTACGCATTGATGGAAAACACCAAATATGAGAAATGGGTTTCAGTTTCTTGTAGAGTGCGTTAGATGTAAAAAAATGGGCGTTGCTGAATTGAAGTATGAAAATCAAAAATTTCATCTCTTAAACTCTTCCTCTCTGCGCCTCTGCGTGAGAAAAATTCATACCTTCATTCACCAACGCCAAAAAATGTAGATATTCTCCCAATTCTTGTATGACTATCTGTAGATGCATTTTCTGATTAACAAAAAACTATTTCATCAATTTTTGCAGATCAGTTTTTTGCAACCATTCATGTGTACGTTTCATTCCCTCTTCCAAGTCAACTTTTGGTTTATAGTTTAAGATATTTTCAGCTTTAGCAATAGAATAAGCATAGGGACGACTCATGAAATCAACAGACTCAGGGAGAATATCAGCTTTTTTCCGAAACAGCTTTTGTCCTTGATGACGCACACGAAGAAATAACTTCATTTCCTCTTTAGGAAGAGACATCGGTGCAGATAAATTTTCCATTGCTGCTAAGTGAATAAAATACTCTTTCCAGGAAGTTTTTTCTCCGTCTGTAATATTAAAAATTTCGCCATAGCTTTCCTTTTCCATAGCTAAGAAAATGGCATCAATCAAATTATCTATATATAAATGATTCATGACTCCCTTACCATCATTTGCATAAGCAAATAATTTTTGTCGCATCATCAAAACTGGTCGTACTATCCAAGGAATACTTCCTGGCCCATAAACATCTCCAGGACGGATAATAATAATACCAAAATCTGATGATGAATTTAATTTTAATAGTTCTGTCTCTGCTTCAATTTTTGTCTGACAGTAAGGATTATTATCTCCTGATAGTAACCCTGATTCTGTAACATTATCGGCATAGTCAAAGCCATAAACTAAAACACTAGAAAGATGTACAAATGTTTTAATACCAGATTGCTTTGCAGCTTTAGCTATATTGAGAGTACCACTAACATTTATGTCACGAAAATTCTTCAGTTCTCCAGCTTCTTCAGCAAGTTGAGTTGTATGTAGAACAATATCTACTCCTTGACAAGCCTGTTGAGCAATTTTTGCATCAGTGATACTACCAACAATAATTTCAACTCCCAAATTTTGGAGATTTTTATTCTGCACTGAAGAGCTTTGTAAGCCTCGTACTTTCATCCCTTGAGCGATCGCTAATTCGGCTGCACGTAAGCCGATAAATTCATCAATGCCAGTGATTAGAAGAGTTTTGCTGTGAAGGTTCATAGTAGGATATTGATAGGTAAATATGTTGACCAAGAAGAATACAGAAGTTCAGGAGTTCAGAAGTTCAGGAGAATCCTGGATGGGAGGACTTACTGAAGTTCTGGCGACTGACAGGGAGAAAGGGTCACAAGTCCCCACTAAAATGTTGTTTCAGTGGCTAACTTTCAGGTAAGGTTTGAATCTTCATTTGAAAGACATTCTGAACTCCTTTCAATTAAATTACTGAATTTATTCTAGATTTACTAGAAAATATCAGCCGGATCTGCGGAGCGAAGTTTATTAATAGCTAATGCTCCAGAAGTTATACAGATTAAAACTGTAGAAGTTAAGACTATTAAGGCATTATTGGGAGTCATAATGATAGGTAATTTAGTCGATTTCATGGCAAAATTATATAGCATTAAAGAAACAATAAATCCTGGTATATAAGATAATATTGCCAAGATTAACGCCTGTTGAAAAACTACATTTAATAAATATCCATTGGCATAACCAATAGCTTTTAAAGTGGCATAGGCAATAAATTGAGTGGCTATATTGCTATATAGAATTTGATAAACTATGACGACACCAACCACAGAAGCCATTGTTAACATGAGGTTAAGTATGAAACCAATAGGAGTTCTTACAGACCAATATTTTTTTTCAAAGTCAATAAAGCCTTGACGAGTAAAAATCTGCACGTCACTAGGTAAACTGGCTTTCAAATTTGCTAAAACCTTATTTGTATCAACGCCAGATTTGAGTTTAATAATACCTACATCTATCTTGTCTACAGGACGACTATTAGGATTTATCCTTAAGAAAGTTGAGTCACTCACAATTAAATTGCCATCTACACCAAAGGAAGGTCCTAAACTGAATAAACCACCTACTCTGACTCGATAACCTCTGGCAGCATCAAAGGGAAAAATTTCAATTGTTTGTTCCGTATCACCGCGTTGAAATTTTTCTGCTATTGGCCCAAATTCTGGTCGAGAATCTCTGTCAAATAGCATGACATCAGGAATTTTGAGTTTATCTAAATTTTGCTCAAGTTCAGGGATATTCATCACTGGTTTTCCCGGATCAAAACCAATTACATATATTGAATATTTTTCACCGGTTGCAGGATTTTTTAATTTGGCAAATTGTAAATACATTGGACTCACAGACTCTACACCCTCAAACCCTAAAGTTTGATGTAAACGAATCCGAGAAAAGCTTTGATTTGAAGTCAAAGATTTATATTGAGAACTGACTAAAAATAAATCACCTTTGAGGTTTTGGTGTAATGCTGTCGCACTAGAATAGAGTGCATCTTGAAACCCTAATTGAATAAACATCAGCAGCACAATAAAAGCAATTCCGGCTACAGCTACGACAAAACGTACTTTTTGCTGGACTAACTGTAGCCATGCTAAAGGAATTTTGATATTCATATATTTGTCTTTATTTGTTAGTCATTAGTAAGTGGTATTTGGGTTATTGATCTCCCCATATCTCCATCTTTCCCTATTCTCTCTTTTGCTAATGACTAGATTTGAATAGCAACATCTACTTGCAAGTTAGTGAAACGAGATACCTTTTGAATATCAGCAGGGTTATCAATTGATATTTTGACTTCAATGATTCTGCGATCTGTATCTGAATAAGGGTTAATGCTAAAGATGTTTTGTTTGTCAACTTGCCAACCAATTTCTTTCACTGTTCCCTGTATTTTGTCAGGAAAAGCTGTGCTAGTAACCATAGCTTTTTGACCAACCCGTACTTTTTGAATATCGGTTTGATAAACTTCAGCAATCACATTCATTTCTGATATTTTACCAAGTTCAGCAAAACCAGATGTAGCGATTACTTCACCATTTTTGGCATGAATTTTCAAGACTCTGGCATCTATGGGAGATTTGATATAAGTTAAATCGTGGTCTGCTTTGGCTTGTTGAATAGCAGTGTTAGCGCTTTTGACTTCACTTTCTGCTAACTGAATATCTACACTACGTACTTCTTTAATGCTGTTGAGTCTAGCGTTTGCTTCCTTAATTTGATCTTTCAGGGTGTCTTGAGTACGTATAAGAGCAGCTTTGGCTTCTGTTAACTGTTGTTGTGCTATTTTGAGTTGTAAAGCCTTGGTATCAGCGATGGAAGCAGAAACTGCACCGTCTTTATATAATTGTTGATAGCGATCGCTCTCAGTTTGAGCATTATCTACTTCAGCTTGGATGCGGTTAATTGCTGCCACTTGAGCCGCAATATCACCTTTTAATTGTGAATCTAAACGAGTAATGGTGGCTTTTTGAGCATTAATATCACCTGGTTTAGCACCAGCTTTTACCTGTGTTAGTTTAGATTTAGCAATTAGTAGTTTGTCAAAAGCTTGTTTAATAGCAGTTTTAGAACGAGCATAGTCATCTAAATAAGCTAATATTTGTCCAGTTTTAACTTCGTCTCCTTCAGCTATCAACAGTTTTTCTACACGTACACCGTTGATGGAATTAGGAGCAGACAAATAAGTAATTTTACCTTGTGGTTGCAATCTTCCCAAAGCAGTTACAGCAACTTTGCTAGAAGTCGTTTGAGGAGAATTAACAGAGGAAGACTGTAGCTGAGAATTAGGTTGCGTCTTCAATTGAGAAAAACTGTAAAAAGATGCTAAACCGGCAGCTAATGTAATAGAAGCAGCCAAAATTATTTTCCATTTCATAGCAGTTTTTTTCAATAATTGGCTTTCTTTGTTTTCTGCCATATTTTTATTCCAAGTATTTTCTGCTCAGGGATAATCGTGATAGCTATATCAATTCAATTTCAGACAATTTTGGATTTTAGATTTCGTGGGAGTTTCGACAAGCTTAACTACCGCGTTAGTCGAAGGATTTGGGATTGATTCCACGGATAAATCTGGGGGTCTTTACCATCAATGAATCATTGATCATAGACTGCTCCGCAGATTACCTAAAAAACTTATCCTGAATAGTTTTAGTGTCCGCAAGTGGATAAGCCTAATTAGTTTTGTAGTAAGTATTCAGGATAGAGAATACTCCAAGTCAGGAGAATAAAGGCTTTTTAGTCAAATTTGATGATTTTGATAAAATCTTACTGCTCTCTATTCTTCATTTCATAAGCATTCTGACTTCTGACTCCTGACTCCTGAATTCTTAGGTTATGAATTGTTGTTAGACTGAGTAGCTGCCAAAGATAACATAAACAGCAGCTAAATCAACAGTAATATTACTTTCGAGTATCCTTAGTTTTATCCTTGCTGGGAATTTTATAAAGTAGCGTAAAATACCTTAGCGCTAATTTAAAATTTCAATTCCTAGATGTAATGAAGCTCTGTTGTAATGATCTAGAAAACACTGGATAAACTTATATTTAATTTTGCCAAAAAACTTTGATTTTGTCAACTAAATAAATCCAAATACCTTGACACATGAATAGAAATCATATTTGTACTTAAAACCTCAACTAAAACTATCTATTGCTGATGGGGTATTACATTAGAAGCTCATAAATCAACTATTAAATCTGTATTTTTCTTAGCAAATAATCCTTGATTATGGTTAAATATACAGATTTCCTCACAAGTTAGATCGCTGATGTTGAAGTCATCACATAGGCTAAATTAATATTTGCTTTATAAATAACTACTTTGAGTATTAAACTGAGTTATTTTATAAATTCATCAAAAAATAAACCCGAATTATGATGTTTCTCTGAAAAAAAGATGTTTATGTTCAAAAGAATCAGATGTGTATTTAATGATTTGTGATTTTCTAGACAATCTAGCGATAAAGCTTTATTTTTCAATGAAAAACCGCTAGAACACACGGAATCGCTAAAACTCAAACTGTACAAAACTTAGTCAAGGATTATACGATTATATGGATTAGTCTTTTAAAATTGAGTAAATTAACAAAATATTTTTTCCTAAACTTACTTTAAATGAACTATTCAATTTCTATAAGCTGTGCTAGTCTTTGTATTAATTCAATGTTTAAAAGCTCCAAAACATTAGTTAATTAATGGAAAGTACAAAGGAAAAAATACTAAAATAGAGCTATATGATGAGGCAAAGAAAAACGTTTAAGTATTTTTTCTGGTTACATGGATTGAGATTAAATGTGGTGTTATTTCTGTAACGAACTTGGCAGCTTTTATTGGTTGAATCGCATACAATATATTATCCTGGACAGTGAAACTAGCGATGGTATTTATCAAAACAGATAACGTTATAATTAACACTAATTACGTTTCTGTAGTGAAGCTGAATCATCCAAATGGTGAGAAAAAATACACATTTCTATTTTCAAATCTACTCCTCACTTTCTTTTATGCCATTGGCATAAAATCACTCAAAATCCTTACCATGATGATTGGATACGATTCACTAATTTAGTACCTAAAACAAGTCCAGAATTTTTTACCAGCTTCCACAATATCAAGAGTTGTTTGTGTAGCATTTTGTAAGTCCTGTAGATAGACTCATCCTTTGGGATATGCCACAGGCTTTAAGCATAGCGTCTCTGACAAAAGAAGAAAAGGGAAGACAACTTTGTATAGTATTTTTACAGCAGTACAGTGTTTCCAAATCGCCTCAAAAACCCAAAATACCAATTATTTAGATTTTCAGTTAAGGCAGGATTTACTATGTGGTGTTGACTGGGAAAAAACCTTTGTTATTACGCAGATAGGATAGCTAACTGCTGATAAAAAGAGGTGGCTTCATCACTTTTAGGCAACAGAATTTACTGTAACTAAACAATTCACAGTACTCAAAATTAGTCTATGCCATGATATCTGCTTCTTCAATTAATACTGCCTTGTCGGAGTTAGAGAGCCTTATTAACAGTTGTGAAAAGGATTTGATTAGGTTTATAGAGGAAAAACAAATGAAATCAGAAACGTCAATATCTACTAACAAAATTAACAGACAACTGCAACAAAATCCGATAGCGATTGTCGGCATGGCATCTTTATTACCAAAAGCCAGAAATTTGCGGGAATATTGGCGCAATATTGTTAATAAAACTGACTGTATTACTGATGTTCCTGATACACATTGGAGCATCAAAGATTACTACGATCCTAATCCCAGAACTCCAGAGGATAAAACCTATTGTAAACGCGGTGGATTTATCCCCGAAGTTGATTTTAATCCGATGGAATTTGGTATCCCTCCCAGCATTTTAGAAGTTACTGATGTATCACAACTATTAAGTTTAGTAGTTGCGAAAGAAGCAATGGAAGATGCTGGTTATAGTGAATCTCGTGAATTTAGCCGCGAGAATGTGGGGGTAATATTAGGTGTAGCACAAGCCAAGCAATTAGGAATACCTCTATCAGCCAGATTAGAATATCCGATTTGGGAAAAAGTTCTCAAAAGCAGTGGTTTATCTGACGAAGACACTAAAGTAATTGTCGATAAAATCAAAACTGCTTATATTAAATGGGATGAAAATGCTTTCCCTGGAATGTTAGCAAATGTGGTGGCGGGAAGAATTGCCAATCGGCTCAACTTTGGTGGGACAAATTGCGTCGTTGATGCGGCTTGTGCTAGTTCATTTGGTGCTTTAAAAATGGCCATCAGTGAGCTAATTGAATATCGTAGCGATATGATGCTGACTGGTGGTGTAGACACCGATAACTCCATCATGGCTTACATTTCTTTTAGCAAAACTCCTGCTGTTACTCCCAGCGATAATGTCAAACCTTTCGATGCTAAATCTGACGGGATGATGTTAGGTGAAGGTATCGGCATGATTGTGTTAAAACGTCTCGAAGATGCCGAACGAGATGGTGATAAAATCTATGCTGTTATTAAAGGTATTGGTACTTCTAGCGATGGACGTTATAAGAGTATTTATGCTCCCCGTAAAGAAGGACAAGTTAAAGCCTTAGAACGTGCTTACAAAGATGCTGGTTTTTCTCCCGCTACTGTGGGTTTGATGGAAGCACATGGTACAGGAACAATGGCTGGAGATCCGACAGAATTCGGGTCTTTGCGAGATTACTTTACTCAGCATGACAATAAAAAACAGCATATTGCGTTGGGTAGTGTAAAATCGCAAATTGGACATACAAAAGCCGCAGCAGGTGCAGCAAGTTTAATTAAAACTGCGTTGGCTTTACATCACAAAATTCTGCCCCCAACTATCAATATTACTGAACCAAATCCTAAACTAGATATTCAAAATTCATCGTTTTATTTGAACACTGAAACTAGACCTTGGATTAAGGCAGAAGGGGAAGCACCAAGACGTGCTGGGGTGAGTTCCTTTGGTTTTGGTGGAACTAATTATCACGTTGTTTTGGAAGAATACGAAGCGGAACAAAAACAGGCTTATCGTTTACATAATGCGGCTAGTGAAATGTTATTATTTGCTGCCAATCCCAGTGAATTAATCAACAAGTTAGAAGCAACTTTCAATAATTTGCAATCTAACGAGGGAGAAAGATATTATTCTCAATTCATCCAAGAATCACAAGCTGTAAATATTCCTCAAACTGCTGCCAGAATTGGTTTTGTCGCGGAGAATCTGCCAGAAGCTTGTAAGTTACTGAAAGTTAGTATTGATTTACTAAAAAATAAGCAGTCAGCAGTTGCTTGGGAACATCCTCAAGGTATTTATTACCGTTCTTCGGGGATGAAATTAGACGGAAAAGTTGTGGCTTTATTCTCTGGACAAGGTTCTCAATACCTGGAAATGGGTAGAGAAGCGGTGATGAATTTCCCGACTTTGCGTCGTCTGTATGGACAAATGGACGGGTTGTTAATTAAGGATAATTTGCAGCCAATTTCGGAAATTGTTTTCCCCCATCCAACTTTTGAGGAAGAGGAAAAAACTGCTCAAATTGCAGCTTTGCAAAGAACTGAATATGCTCAACCTGCAATTGGGGTTTTTAGTGCAGGTTTGTATTCTATCTTCCAGCAAGCTGGGTTTAAGTCAGATTTTACCGCCGGACATAGTTTTGGTGAATTGACGGCTTTGTGGGCGGCTGGGGTATTAACTGAGGAAGATTATTTGTTCTTGGTTAAGTCTAGAGGTCAAGCGATGGCTGCACCGAAAGACCCAGACCATGATGCGGGTAGTATGTTGGCGGTGAAGGAAGATATCACCAAAGTGGAAGCGGTGCTGAAGCAGTTTCCTCAAGTTGCGATCGCTAATTTTAATTCTCCCACTCAAGTTGTCCTGGCTGGGGCAACGGCGGAAATTAAGAAAATTCAGCAAAAGTTTGAGGAATTAGGCTATGGGGCGGTATTATTACCCGTTTCTGCTGCTTTCCACACCCCTTTGATTGCATTTGCTCAAAAATCATTTGCGATCGCTACCAAGTCAGTCGATTTCCAAAATCCCAAAGTTCCCGTTTTCAGCAACGTCACCGGCAAACAATACCCCCAAGAACCATCAGGAATCCAAAGGGTTTTGGAAGGACACCTTTCCAGTTCAGTGATGTTCAAGCAAGAGATTGAAAACATCTATGCTGCTGGTGGTTACTGCTTCGTAGAATTCGGCCCCAAGCGGATTCTCACCAACTTAGTTAAAGACATTTTAGGCGATCGCCCCCATCTTACCGTCTCCCTCAATCCCAGCGCCAAGAAAAACAGCGATCGCTCTCTCAAAGAAGCCGCCATCCAACTCCGCGTTATGGGTATGGCTTTGAGCAATCTTGACCCCTATCAACTACTTCCAGTTATCCCCCCAACTTCCACCAAAAAGACCTTAAGCGTCAAATTAAACGGTATTAACTACGTTTCCGAAAAAACCAGAAACGCCTTCACTGAAGCCCTACAGGATGGTTTCCAAGTTAAAGGAGTTCAGGAATTTAAGAGTGCAGAAACTCAAAACTCCCAACTTCCTACTCCTAACTCAGTACTCCCAACTCCTTCTACTAATGGTCATAACGGTAACGGACACAAAAAAACGCCTGTAATTAGTACCCCCCTACAGCCTCAGATGACTCCTGCGAATCATTCAAATCAAGCCATTCAAGAATTATTACCTACTACAGCACGTTATGCAGTTGCACAGCGTCCAGGAGGGAAAATGGAAACACCAGATAAAAATATGAATTTCCAACAGGTTCTGGAAAGTTTAGAAAAGCTATTGAACCAATTTCAGCACAACCAAGGCGACAACTTAGAGATTCACGGAACTTACCTCAGTCATCAAATGGAATACGCCAAAACGTTTTTCCAACTGATGCAACAACAAAACGCCCTATTTACAAATAGTCAAACTTCAGAAACCGCCCAACTTAAACAAGTTGTGATGGAAACCTTTGAGCGCAGCATGATGCAGTTTCACAACCAACAAAGTGAAACCCTCCGCATTCATGAACAATATCTACAAGAACAAGTAGAATACACCAAAAACTTTTTCCAACTCATTCAACAAGAATACTCACTACTAATTGCTGGTACAGACACAACTCAACCTGTAATTCCTCCCCAACTCACAGAGACACACACCAACAGTCTGCGGGAGTTAATGTCCCCAGAACCAACTATTACAGAAACAGTTGTTCCGCCAATCGCCAAAATAGTAGAACCTCAGCCAGTAATAGAACCAGTAGTTGAAAAAGCCGCACCCGTAATCGCAGCCATTCCCACCCCTCAAATTGCAGAACCTACCCCAGTTATTGAAACTCAACCTGAGCCGGTAGCACCTGTAGCCTTAATTGTAGAACCAGCAACCACCAACCTAAATATTGAAGACATAGGTAACAACCTCCTAGCCATCACCAGCGAAAAAACAGGCTATCCCATCGAAATGTTAGAACTTGACATGGACATGGAAGCCGACTTAGGGATTGATTCCATCAAACGAGTAGAAATCTTAGGAGGGTTGCAAGAGTTATACCCCAACCTACCCAAACCAAACTTAGAAGAACTATCTGAAAAACGCACCATTGGTCAAGTCGTCGAGTATCTGCAAAAACAGGTGACAGGTAACAGGTTACAGGTGACAGAAGAAATACAGGTGACAGAGAAGAAAGTGGAGGAAGAATTACCTCTTCCCAGTCCCCAGTCCCTAGTCCCCAGTCCCCAGTCCCCAGTCCCCAGTCCCCAATCCCTAGTCCTCAGTCCCCAATCCCCAGTCCCTAGCAACGAATACGCCGATTTAGGACAAACCCTGTTAAACATCACCAGCGAGAAAACAGGCTACCCAGTCGAAATGTTAGAACTCGACATGGACATGGAAGCCGACCTAGGGATTGATTCCATCAAACGGGTAGAAATCTTGGGTGCAATGCAAGAAACATACCCCGACTTACCCAAACCAAACATAGAAGAACTAGGCGACCTACGAACAATTGGACAAATTGTAGACTACCTCCAAAAGCTGGCGGGAGGCGAAAAAAAAAACCCTGATTTTAACCCGGTAGAAGCGGAATCTCCCCGCCCTCTTACCCTCCCAGAAGTGGTGGATTTAACCCCACCACCAATAGTAGACCCAAATCTCCCCCGTCGTCCTGTAAAACTAAAAAGCATACCCAGACCGGATTTTTGGGAATGCAAACTACCAGAGGGACACATCGCCTTAATCACCGATGATGGTTCCCTCACCACCACCAAACTAGCCCACGCCCTCATAGAACAAGGCTGGAAAGTAGTAGTTCTCAGTTTCCCCCAATCATTAGTTGCAGAACAATTGCCATTACCAGTAGGCGTTACCCGCGTTACCTTGGCAAACATGAGTGAAGAACATTTGCAACTACTACTACAAAGCATCAGTGCCAAACATGGAAAAATTGGGGCATTCATTCACTTACATCCACAACTCAACGCCGCAAACCCAAACCAGCACTCCTGCTTAGAAATTGAGAAAGCGATCGTCAAACAAGTATTTTTGATGGCGAAACATCTCAAACCAACCTTAAACGCAGCCGCCGATTTAGAAGGAAGAGTTAGCTTCTGCACAGTAGCCCATCTCGACGGCGCATTTGGATTAAACCACACAGAAAACTTCAGCATTATCAGTGCAGGATTATTTGGATTAACCAAAAGTTTGAGATGGGAATGGCCAAAAGTCTTCTTCAGAGCAATAGACTTAAACCCCACCTTAGATCCTCACCAATCAGCAGAATATATAGTTGCTGAACTGCATGATTCCAACAGATATATAGGTGAAGTTGGCTATAGTTCTCAAGGAAGAGTCACCCTCGTAGCTAAACCCGAATAACCAGTAGGGTGGGCAATGCCCACCTCACAAAAAAAGAATTGTGTTTCGCGCAAAGACGCAAAGAAGCAAAGGAAGAAATATATTAACTCAGAGTGTAGTATAAATACATAAAAATTGCTGTAAAAACTCTCATCTTACTCTCTGTGCCTCTGCGTGAGTAAATCATAAATTCACATAAATTTATTGGCATCGCTGAATTAGCAGAATAAATTAGAAAATTCAAAATCTAAAACTTTGCTCCTTTGCGTCTTTGCGCGAAACACAATTCTTTTTTTTAATCAGCACTCGGAAAATTAAATTTTTGAGGAATTATGACAGCAACACTTCAAGTTAGTCCATCATCTGTCTTTGTTGTCAGTGGTGGAGCCAAGGGAATCACAGCACAATGCACAATTAAATTAGCACAAAACCAACCTTGTCAATTTATTCTTTTAGGTCGTTCTGAAATCACCACAGAACCAGAATATGCTCGTGATTGTTTAGACGATTCTGCCTTGAAAAAACGCATCATGGAAAATCTAATTTCTCAAGGCGAGAAACCAACACCCATGATGGTACAAAAGATATTTAATCAAATTAATTCTAGCCGAGAAATCAAAAAGACCTTAGAGGCAATTGCCGCAGCAGGTGCAAAGGCAGAATATATCAGCGTCGATGTAACTGATACAGTAGCTTTGCAAGAAAAACTCAAAGCCGTATCTCAAAAACTTGGACAAATTACAGGCATTATTCACGGTGCTGGTAATTTAGCTGATAAATTAATTGAAAAGAAAACACAAGAAGACTTTGAAAAGGTTTACAACGCCAAAGTTCAAGGACTACAAAATTTACTCTCTTGTGTTAATCCTCAGCAATTACAGCATTTAGTTTTATTTTCTTCCGTGACTGGTTTTTATGGGAATATTGGTCAAAGTGATTATGCAATTGCTAACGAAATTCTCAACAAATCAGCCCACCAATTTAAGAAAGATTACCCAAACTCTCATGTAGTTGCAATTAATTGGGGTGGTTGGGATAGTGGTATGGTGACACCACAACTAAAAAAAGCATTTGCTGAAAGAGGAATTAGCATTATTCCTCTAGAAGTTGGTACACAAATGTTAGTTAATGAACTGTATCCCGCTTATCAAGATAATACACAAATTGTCATTGGTAGCACCATGATTCCCCCGGCGATGCCTTTAGGCTCCGAACTCCGCAGCTACCGTATTCGCCGACGGATGACATTAGCCGAAAATCCATTTTTGTGTGATCATACAATTGCTGGTTCACCAGTATTACCAGCTACCTGTGCTAAATCATGGATGGTTAATGGTTGTGAAGAAATTTATCCAGGTTATACATATTTCAGTTGCCAAGACTTCAAGGTTTTGAAGGGAATTACTTTTAACTCAACCTTGGCAGATGAACATATTTTAGAAATACAAGAAGTAGCTAAAAGCGAGGGTGACTTTGTTGAATTCCAAACCAAAATATTGAGTAAAACTCCTGAAGGAAGAACTCTTTATCATTTTAGCTCTCTGATCAAACTGGTAAAAAATATGCCAGAAGCACCCATTTATGAATCAATGGATCTCAGAGAAGATAATATCGTCACTACCACTGGTAAAGGATTTTATCAAAATGGTGATTTGTCCTTATTTCATGGCCCAGCTTTTCAAGAAATCACCAGAATTTTAAACATTAGTTCAGAAAAGCTGACAGCCGAATGTTGTTGGCAAGAAATCACAGCTAAACAACAGGGACAATTTCCCGTTAAATGGCATAATCCTTACATAATTGATTTGAGTACCCAAACCCTATGGTTATGGTTAAATCATGTACATCAAGAAGTTTGTTTACCAGGACAATTAACATACTGTGAACAATATTTGGCTGTGCCATTCAATATCCCATTTTATGTTTCCTGTGAAGTCAAAGCTAAAACAGATACTGGTGCAACTGTCAATTTTATTATCCATGATCGTGAAGGAAAAATATATTCACGAATATTAGGAGCAAAGGCAGTTATTTGGCCAATGAAAACGTTAAATAAGAAGTAATAGTAGGTTGGGTTAAGCGACAGTGCAACCCAACAAATTAACCAAGAAAGGAATAGAGAACTCTTAACGGTTCCCTTTCACACAATGTTGGGTTTTCTTGCGTCAACCCCAACCTACACAAAAAACCGCGATTGGGGGAATAGCGTAAATCCTAAACAACGTCTTATGCCCCAACGAGGATTTCAAGAGTGGAAAAAATAGCTATTATCGGGTTATCTTGCCTCTTTCCCGATGCTAAAAATCCTGAGGAATTTTGGCAGAATCTCACCGAAGAAAAAGATTCTATATCACCATTAAGTGTAGCGGATTTGGGAATTGATCCTGCTATATTCTACGATTCTGAAAAAGGTAAACCGGAAAAATTCTACTTTCTCAAAGGTGGATTTATCCGTGACTTTAAGTTTGATGCTAGTGAGTACAATTTACCTGGGGTATTTGTAGAAAGCTTAGACAATACCTTTAAGTGGTCATTGTATGCTGCCAAACAAGCCATTATCCAAAGTGGTTATTGGGGAAATAAAACTGCACTTGCAAAATGTGGCGTAATTTTAGGAACTCTGGCTTTACCAACCAAAGCTTCTAATCAATTGTTTGCTCCTCTTTATCAGCAAACAATGGAACCTGCAATTGGTGAACTTTTACAGGAAAAAGACTTCCGTTTAGGTGGTGCATTAACTGCTGCTAAAGCATCTCCCTATAATGCTATGGTGAGCGGTTTACCTGCTGCTATAATTTCCCGTGCATTTTCTCTTTCTGGAACTCATTGCTGTATAGATGCTGCTTGTTCATCAGCATTTTATGCCATTAAATTAGCATCCCATTATCTACAATCTGGTAAAGCTGATTTGATGTTAGCTGGTGCTATTAGTTGTGCAGATCCGTTGTTTTTAAGAATGTTGTTTTCCGGTATTCAAGGATATCCAGAAAATGGCATTAGTCGTCCTCTAGATAAGGCATCACGCGGGTTGATTACCTCCGAAGGAATTGGGATGGTAATGCTGAAAAGATACAGTGATGCTGTTCGAGATGGCGATCGCATTTTAGCAACAATCTGCGGTAATGGTCTATCTAATGATGGTAAAGGTAAGCACCTCCTCAGTCCTAATGCTCAAGGACAAACTCTCGCGTACCAAAGAGCATACGCTGAGGCTAACCTTAACCCCCAAACTATTGATTATTTAGAGTGTCACGCGACCGGCACTCTGTTGGGAGATACCACAGAATGCAACTCCGTTGAAGGCTTTTTTGGTCAACACCAAGCAACGCCTTTGGTGGGTTCGGCTAAAACTAACGTTGGTCATTTACTCGTTGCTGCCGGCATGGTGGGGATAACAAAGACGATTTTAGGTATGTCACACGGTGTTATTCCTGCAACCATAGATATCAGTGAACCTATGGGTTCTGAGCATAATGTTATTTCGCCTCAAAACATTGTCAGAACTGCCACACCTTGGCCGAGTAAAGGAATTAAGCACGTAGCTTTAAGCGCATTTGGATTTGGTGGAACCAACTCTCATTTAATTTTGGAACAGGGGGAAGTCAGCAAATGAGTATTCAAAAAGATATGACTGCAAAAATGGCTATCGTCGGTATGGATGCCTTTTTTGGTGAATGTAGCGATTTAGATGCTTTCGAGAGCAGCATTTACGACGGAAAACAGCATTTTATTCCCCTCCCCGAAAAAAGATGGCATGGCATTAATGAGCAGGAAAAGTTACTGCAAAAGTATGGGTTAGAAGCCGGGAAAGCACCGCATGGCGCGTATATTAGCGATTTTGAAGTTGATACCTTAGCTTACAAAATTCCCCCCAACGAAGTTGAAAAAATCAACCCGCAACAACTTTTATTATTGAAAGTGTGCGATCGCGCCCTCAAAGATGCCAACATATCCCCAGGTGCTAATGTAGCAATAATTATCGCTGCCGATACAGAACTATCTGTACACCAATTACAGCAGCGTTGGAATTCCTCTTGGCAGCTTAAAGACGGCTTAAATAGCTTAGAAATTGCCTTACCACCAGAAAAAATCGCCGAACTAGAAACCATAGTTAAAGATAGTATTCACCCACAAGTTGATCTTGGTGAAATTATCAGTTATGTTGCCAACATTATGGCCAGTCGCATTTCTTCCCTGTGGAATTTCTCTGGCCCCTCCTTCACCATTAGTGCTGTAGAAACAGCCGTTTTCAAAGCCTTAGAACTAGCAGAAATGCTACTAGCTACCAACGAAGTTGAGGCAGTAGTTGTGGGTGCAGTTGACTTAGCTGGTGGTGTCGAAAACGTTTTACTTCGCAGCCAATTAGGAAAACTCAATACAGGCATCAATACCTTAAGTTTTGATGAAAAAGCCGACGGTTGGAATGTAGGAGAAGGTGCAGGTGCCGTTGTTCTCAAACGACATGATACAGCATTGCAGAACAATCAACGCATATATGCAGTAATTAATGGTATTAGTATTGGTCAATCTCCATCAATGGCGGTAGATAGCGCTACCATTACTCAAGTATGCAACCAAGCTTTTCAACAAGCAGGTATCCAACCCACAGAAGTCAACTATTTAGAAGTCTGCGGTAGTGGAATTCCCGCAGAAGACCAAGCTGAAATTAACGGTATCCTCCAAGCTTATCCCCAAGTAGGAGATGGTTTACACTGTGCTATCGGTAGCGTCAAAGCCAATATAGGTCATACTTTTGTCGCTTCCGGAATAGCTAGTTTAATTAAAACCGCACTGAGTCTCTACCACAGATATATTCCCGGAACCCCCAATTGGTCTGGTGTCAAAACACCCCAACTATGGGAAGGTAGTCCCTTCTACGTCGCCACCGAATCCAGACCTTGGTTTTCACAAAAAGAAGTCAAATGCAGAATTTCCGCCATTAATAGTATCGGCTGTGACGGTACTTTTGCCCATGTAATTTTATCAGAAGAAACCCAACAAACAGAACGCAGCAGTCGATATTTAGAATCAAGACCTTTTCATCTCTTACCCATTGCAGCTAATGACCAGTCTAGCTTATTTGCAGCACTGGATAATTTGCAACAAACAATTGAAAATGCTGATTCCCTCAAAGATGTTGCTAGTCAAACATTTGTCAAATTTCAACAGCATTCCGAAGCTACATATACACTGTCTCTCACTGGACGCAACCAAAAAGAATTACTCAAAGAAATTAACTCAGCTAAAAAAGGTGTAGCTAATGCCTTTGAAAATAACAAAGATTGGCAAACTCCCATAGGTAGTTATTTTACACCTAAACCACTAGGAAAAGATGGAGAAATTGCCTATATTTATCCTGCCGCTGTCAATTCTTATCTCGGTATTGGTCGCACCCTCTTCCGTTTATTTCCCAAAGCCTTCGATGATGTAATTGTCAAAAGTCTTTACGAACGTGCTGCGGATGTTGAAAAACTAGTATTTCCCAGAAGTCTGAGCAAATTATCAACCCGACAACTAGAAACTCTAGAAAAGAAATTGTTCGATGATTCTCTGGCCATGTTTGAAGCCGAAGTGCTATTTACCAGATTAATCTCCACAATTATCACCGATGATTTTCAAATCAAACCCAAATATATCTTTGGATATAGCTTAGGTGAAACTAGCATGATGGTTGCTCAAGGAGTATGGAGCAATTTTTATGAAGTTAGTAACACCTTTAATTCATCAGCTTTATTTGGAGATAGATTATCCGGCCCTAAAAATGCTGTGCGTGAGCATTGGGGACTAGCAAAAGCTTCCGCAACATCAGACAATAATTTCTGGAGCAATTACGTTCTCATGGCCAATCCAGCACAGGTCAGAGAATGTTTAAAAAATGAAACTCGCGTTTACTTAACACAGATTAATACATCAGAAGAAGTATTAATCGCCGGTGAAACAGCAGCTTGCGAACGAGTCATTAAAACACTTGGTTGTAATGCCTTTCCTGCTCCTTTTGATCATGTAATTCATTGTCAAGCAATGGCTTCAGAGTCTCCAGAACTGGAAAAACTCTACACTTTACCAGCACAAACCATCCCCGGTATTACTTTTTATTCCGCCGCTGAGTATCAACCAACTACACTGAATAGTCAAGAAATTGCTCACAACATTGCCAAAGGATTATGTCAGCAACTCGACTTTCCCCGCTTAGTTAATCGTGTCCACGCTGACGGAGCAAAAATATTTATTGAAGCAGGTGCCGGTGGTATTTGTTCTCGTTGGATAGATAAAAATCTCAGCAATCAAGAACACATCACCGTATCCCTAAATCGACGCGGAATAGATGATCATAGTTCACTTGTCAAAGCACTAGCAAAATTGCTTAGTCATGGCGTGCATTTGGATTTATCTCCACTTTATAACCTATCCTCAGCCACTGCAAAACAGAAAAAATCCACTCTAAGAAAAATTACCTTAGGTGGTAATTCCATAACTGCTGCAATTTTGAATGAAGATAACCGTAAGCTTTTCCAAAAAGCTAGTCAAATCAAGCAACAGCAGAAAACTTCCAATTATCCAGAGTATAAAATCATCAATTCCCTACAACCTCCAGGAAAAATTGCCCCTAGTGATATTTACTCTCAACCAGAAAAAACTACCATGAAAACTATCATGGATAACGGTTTAAAACCTAGAGAACAATTACAATCTTCAGAGTTAACTAGCAGTCAAAAGCCAAATATCCAATCAACCTTAACCCCACCTCTAATCACTCAAGAAACTAGTCACACAATTAGTATGAATGATTTAAAACTTTCTCAGTATCAAAAACTGAGTGCCAATAATTCAAAATTAACACAAGCACACACTAGCTTCTTACAGTCCAGACAAGATTTTAGTCAACAAATGAGCGAAATAATTCAACTTCAATTAACTTGCGCTCAAACCCTACTCAGCGAAAATAAATAATAAAATATCACACCGAGACGTAGAAATATCAAACCCCTTCTCTGCGTCTCTGCGTGAGATATACTAAAAACGGTTTAAAAGTGTCATTCTGAACGAAGTGTTCGCGTAGCGTGCCGTAGGCTCTAGAATCTCCGAGATACTTCACTGCACTACGTTACGTTCAGTATGACATAAGTTCAGATTTTACCCGTTGGCAGTATAAACTCCTCGTTCCAAATCCATTGTTTACAACTTGAGGAACAACTACCGTGACAACACTCGATACGGTACTAAATAAATACGATAATGGTCTTGTTTTTTCCACCTTCTCCAATCATCAAAACCAAGTTTGGAAAGGCTCATTAGATTGTATCGCTTTTGAACAAAAATCCATCATTGATAAATTTTTATCATTAGATAAACCTTGTTACATTCTTAAAGTAGCTGGTAACATTGGTGTTACCAATGATGGTTATTTAACACCTGCTGATAACGGTTCCTCAGCACAAGCAGAACTTTTAATCTCACTTCCACCATTGCGATTACAACAATTTGGCGACCCCAACTTTCTCACTACTTATGGTGTAAAATCTGCCTACATGACAGGTGCAATGGCAGGTGGTATTGCTTCCGAAGAAATGGTAATTGCACTAGGAAAAGAGCAGCTTTTAGGTTCTTTTGGTGCAGGTGGTTTAACTCCAGACCGGATAGAAACTGCTATCAACCGTATTCAAGAAGCCTTACCTCATGGCCCTTATGCCTTTAATTTAATTCATAGTCCTAACGAACCAGCTACTGAACGCCGCGTAGTAGATTTATACCTCAAATATCAGGTAAGAACTGTAGAAGCATCTGCATTTTTAGACTTAACTGCCAACATTGTTTATTATCGAGTTGCTGGATTAAGTTTAAATGCAGCCAATGAAATTGAAATTAAAAATAAAGTCATTGCCAAAATTTCTCGTCGTGAAGTTGCGACTAAATTTTTGCAACCAGCACCTGCAAGAATTCTCAAAGAATTAATTCAGCAAGGACTAATTACTGAATTTCAAGCAAATCTTGCCAGCAAAGTGCCAATGGCTGATGATATTACCGTTGAAGCCGATTCTGGTGGTCATACAGATAATCGACCTTTGGTTTGTTTACTACCATCAATCATTACTTTGCGAGATGAAATTCAAGCACAATATAATTATCAAAAACCTATTAGAGTAGGAGTAGCTGGAGGAATTGGTACACCAGAATCAGCCTTAGCTGCTTTTATGATGGGTGCTGCTTATATAGTCACTGGTTCAATTAATCAATCCTGTATTGAATCTGGCGCTTGTGATTATACCAAAAAATTATTAGCCCAAGCAGAAATGGCTGATATGATGATGGCTCCAGCAGCAGATATGTTTGAAATGGGAGTCAAGTTGCAAGTTCTCAAACGCGGAACAATGTTCCCAATGCGGGCGCAGAAACTATATGAACTATACCGCAATTATGACTCAATTGAAGATATTCCCCTTGCAGAAAAAGAAAAAATAGAAAAACAAATCTTCCGTAAAACTATCGCTGAAGTTTGGGAAGGAACTGCTGCTTATTTATCTCAAAAAAATCCTGAAAAATTAGGTAAAGCAGTCAATAATCCTAAGCTAAAAATGGCTTTAATTTTTCGCTGGTATTTAGGACTATCCTCTCGTTGGTCTAGTTCTGGTGAAAAAGGAAGAGAAGTCGATTATCAAATTTGGTGCGGTCCTGCTATGGGTGGTTTCAATGACTGGGTGCGTGGTTCCTATCTAGCAGAGCCTAATAATCGTCATGTGGTTGATGTTGCACATCACATCATGTTAGGAACAGCCTTTTTATACCGCATTCAAAGCTTGAAAATTCAAGGTTTGCAAATCCCTAATTACTACGGTCAATATCACCCAGTTCGCTCTATATTGGAGATGTAAAAATGAATTTAAAACCTGCTTATACTGCCGAAGATATTCAAGCATTCATGGTGTCTAATCTGGCTGAAGTTATTGGAGTCACACCAGAAGAAGTTGATGTCAAAGAAAATTTAGAAAATTATGGTTTGGATTCAGCCCAAGCTATGATTATCATTAGTAAATTGGAGCAATTACTAGGTTTTAAACCTTCTCCTGTTTTACTTTGGCATTACCCAACTATTGCTTCACTGTCTGAACGATTAGCTGAAGAAGTTCCCAAACAATCTCAAATAAAAGATTCTGAAACTGGAACAGTTACTGCTGTAAATATTGCTCCTCCCTTTCTAGATTTAGCTGCTGAAGCTGTCCTTGACCCCACTATTCAACCCAGTTCCATATCTGTTGTCTCTGTCAGTAACCCCAAAAATATCTTTTTAACTGGGGGAACAGGTTATTTAGGTGCTTTTGTAATTAAGGAACTGCTAGAAGCAACTCAAGCAAATATTTATTGCTTAGTGCGTGCTACTGATATTGCCGAAGGTAAGAGCAAATTAGCAAAAAATCTCCAGCAATATGCACTTTGGGAGGATCAATATTCTTCTAGAATTATCCCCATTGTTGGTGATTTAGCACAGCCACTTTTGGGTATTGGTACAGAACAGTTTCAAAATCTAGCTGCTAATATTGATGTTATCTATCATAGTGGTGCTTTGCTGAATTATGTGTATCCTTACTCAGCATTAAAAGCAGCTAATGTTTTAGGAACTCAAGAAGTTTTGCGTTTAGCTTGTCAAACTAAAGTTAAGCCTCTACATTACGTTTCCAGTGTTGCTGTTTTTGAATCAACTGCTTATGCGGGTAAAATTGTCCAAGAACAGGATGATTTTCAGGACTGGCAAGGTATTTTTCTCGGTTACTCTCAAACTAAATGGGTAGCCGAAAAATTAGTTAAAATTGCCGGTGACAGAGGACTTCCTATTACTATCTACAGACCACCTTTGATTTCTGGTGATAGCAAAACAGGGATTTGTAATACCCACGATTTTATCAATTTAATGATAAAAGGCTGTCTACAAATGGGATATTTCCCTGATGTAGATTATATGTTAGATATGTCTCCTGTAGACTATGTGAGCAAAGCTGTTGTTTATCTATCTCGTCAAGAGAAATCTATTGGTAAAGCCTTCCATTTACAACATCCCCAGCCAGCTTCTCTAAAATCTTTGGTTGAATGGATACGTACTTTTGGTTTTTCACTGGAGATGATTCCCTACGAACAATGGCAAGCAGCATTGATCAATAATGTTACATCTCAAGACAATCCTTTATATACTCTGCGACCATTTTTATTAGAACGTTGGTCTGATGAGCAAATAACCATTCCTGATTTGTATTTGCAAGCTAGAAGACCAATTATTAGTTGCCAAGAAACTCTAGAAGCATTACAGGGAAGTTCTATTGTTTGTCCACCAATTGATTCTCAATTATTAATCACTTACACTTCCTATTTAATGCAGACTGGTTTCTTAAGTCTTGCCTAAATATAGTGATTCAATGCTGGGAAAGAGTGGTTAACAGTAATAAATACGTTGTCAGAATATTAATTTATTTCTAGCCAACCTATTTTTATTTATTTATCACTCTTTACTCAGCAAGACTCAACTGATATTACTTGTGGTGAAATTCACCAAACTTTTGCTATGAAAATCAAAGATCAAGGACAGTATAAAAAAACTGCTCTTATTACTGGTGCTGCCAGTGGAATTGGCTACGAATTAGCCTGTATTTTTGCTGCCGAGAATTATAATCTTGTTTTAGTAGATAGAAACGAGTTAAAATTACTAGAAATTGCAGTTGAATTTCAGGAAAAATTTCAGCTTATTATCAAAACTATTGTCAAAGATTTATCTATATCAACATCTCCTGAAGAAATTTTTACAGAATTACAACAAGCAGATATTAAAGTTGATGTGCTGGTGAATAATGCCGGATTTGGGACTCATGGCTTATTTAATGAAACAAATCTGAATACTGAATTAGAAATGTTGCAGGTAAATTTAGTTTGTTTGACTCATTTAACTAAGTTATTTCTCAAAAATATGGTCAAGGAAGGTCAGGGAAAAATATTAAATGTTGCCTCTGCCGCTGCCTTTCAACCAGGCCCTTTAATGGCAGTTTATTTTGCAACTAAAGCGTATGTTTTATCTTTTTCTGAAGCTATAGCTAATGAATTGGAAGGTACAGGTGTGACGGTGACAGTGCTTTGTCCAGGTTCAACAGTTTCTGCGTTTCATGAACGAACAGGAATGGCAGATTCTAAACTGGTGAAGGGTCAGAAGATGATGGATGCTAAAACTGTTGCCCAAATTGGTTATGATGCCTTAATACAAGGGAAAACAATTGTGATTCCCGGACTGCTAAATAAAATACTGGCTAAAATTGTCGGATTTTTCCCTAGAAAGCTCGTGACAAGAACTGTCAGAACTATGCAAGAAGATAAATAAAGAATGTGAATTCAATAAAGTATAACTCTTAATTTATGTAATCTAATGTTGGATGATGCTGTCGCTTTACCCAGGGGAAACGCATCTAAATTATCTTGACAAAATAATATATTAGTGCATCAATAT
>NZ_JAYGGY010000012.1:0-25657 GCF_034931625.1 Anabaena cylindrica UHCC 0172
CGCTTTGAAAAAGAGCTAGAAAATGTCGTCTTTATTATGCTCTCTGATCGCTAATATTTGGAGGACTAGTACTGCCGTGAAGTCAAAAGTCAAACCGAATACAGCGTAAGTTTTTCAGAGATTTGGAATGGTTGGTTTATTTACGCCGTTCTGTACTAGTAAAGTATTATTATAAGCATTCTGATTCTTGAAAGCTTACGAATTATTCTCATCCAAAATCTAATCCAAAATCTAAAATTGTATGATCCAGAAGATTCTCATTGTTGACGATGAACCTAATATCGTAATTTTGTTGGAACAAGCTCTAGAAGAATTAGAAGACGAGGGAGTTGAACTCCTAACTGCCAGAAATGGAGAAGAAGCTCTCGAAACTATTAAAACCGAACAACCAAACCTAGTTTTTCTCGATGTGATGATGCCTAAAATGAGTGGTCTGGAAGTCTGCCAAATCGTTAAACACGAATTGCAAATGACTGAAATCTACATCGTGATGTTGACAGCTAAAGGGCAGGAATTTGATAAACAAAAAGGAATTGATGTTGGTGCTGACCTATATCTGACTAAACCATTTCGTCCCAAAGAAGTACTTGAAAAATCCAAGCAGGTGTTAGGTTTTTGCTGATGATAGGGAAAAGTCCGTTGGTGTTTAAGTTCTATCAATAACTACGACTTCAAGGAATACATCTACCCCCTGATTACTACTACCAGAAAAATTGTTCAGCAAAACCTAATTGACTGGAACTGTCCACCAAGCTAGACTGTAAGGCTGAATTTTTTCATTCACTTGGTGTTTAAACTGAACACGAATTTTATAATTACCCATAGCAGGAACTGGACAAAAAATATGTTCTACATTATCAATCGTACTCCTAGAAGAACAAGCCGCAATTTCTGATTTGAGGTCGTCTGCTTTGATTAGATAAAGGTCGAGGTTATTTAATCCTCTATCTATAAAACTTTCATCTACATCATATTGTTGATTATTATTTTTATCTGCTAATTCAACTAATCTATCCCAAGTTAAGGTAACAGCTACAAAACTATTTTGTTTTAAAGGTTTTGCTAAAGCATATTCTACAGATGATGTAGCATTAATTGTGTTATGATCCCAACCAATAGAGGGAACAGGTGCTGAAGGTTGCCATTGACCAGGAAGAAATTGTTGATAAGCGCGAAATGCATTTAAATGTCCTGTTCCCATTTGAGCATCTAAAGGAATGGAGGGATTTTGATAAGCATCAGAAACTAGCCAATCTTGATTTTGTTTATCAATTAAAGTCTTCGTCATTCCCAATCGTAAACCATCACCGCTATCTTGGATTTTATCGGCTGAATTTAATAATACAGCTTTCATCACTTGATGATGTCGAGAATCAATGCTCCAATTTGGTAGATTTGTGCGTATTTGTCGGTCAGCAAATTCTTGTAACAAAGCAACAGTAGCTGTAACATGGGGTGCTGCAAAACTTGAACCTGTAGACTTATTCAACTTACCATCAGGATTGAGTAGAGGAATATTACTACCAGGAGCAACTAAACCTATAGATCGCCTGCCACCAATATTAAACTCTTTTCCCACTAAGCGAACTGGCCAGTCAGCATTGGTGCTATCGCTCACACCTTGATAATTACCTGCTAGATTAGAAACATCAACTTTATTAAAAATCCCCTCTCTTCGGGATGAAAAAGCGACGTTAACTCCGTTAAAATTGTCTGTAGGAATGGGAATTCCGCCTTTGCCTTGATTACCTGCGATCGCATACAGAACATTATGAACTCTACTAGACCAGTCAATACACAACGTTAGTAAAGCTTTTCCATCCAAAACAGCATCTGCTCTGGGATCACGGTTCAAAGGTTCACCAAAACTAAAGTTAATAGCACGAACATCACCACTATTTTGCAGTGCTATATGTTGTGCTGATAAACACTCCTCTGGTTGACCCATATTCTTTGTAGAACCCACAGCAGAAGAATATAGCCTCGCATCTGGAGCAACTCCTCTCCAGGCTTTATCTCTACTCACCATCACAGCCGCAACATTATAAGCATGGGGATCAACACCACTATTTGATTTAGCTGGTGCATTGCGTAAAAACACAGCAACTGGAGATAAAGCACGATTTTTAGACACGGCTTTATCCAAGCCAAACATCCCCGGACGACCAATTTCCACTTGACCAATGGCAATCTTACGACCAGTTAAATTGTAAGGAGGTTTGTGTAGTTTGAGCGCATCAATTCCACTACTTTCCAATGAACTACCAAACTTGACAGCAGCCAATACCGGCAAACTCAAACAAGACACACCCAAACCGCAAATTATCCAAAATTTGTTCATTGTTTCAGTAGTTAATAGTCAGTTGTCTCCAGTCCCCAATCCCCAATTTCCAAAAACTCCATATTTTGTTACAATGCTTACAGACGAATATGCTTAAAAACCCACCAGCCATGACCCAAAACCCATCTAAAAAACCTATAGTTATCTCTCCATCTATCCTATCAGCCGATTTTAGTCGGTTAGGTGATGACATTCGCGCCGTAGACAAAGCGGGAGCAGATTGGATTCACGTTGATGTCATGGATGGACGTTTTGTACCTAATATTACAATAGGTCCTCTGGTTGTGGAGGCGATTCGTCCCATTACAACCAAACCCCTGGATGTCCACTTGATGATAGTGGAACCAGAAAAGTATGTGGAAGGTTTTGCTAAAGCTGGTGCTGATATTATTTCTGTACACGCTGAACATAATGCTTCACCTCACCTACACCGGACTTTAGGACAAATTAAAGAACTCGGTAAAAAAGCTGGAGTTGTACTTAACCCCGGTACACCTTTAGAACTAATTGAATATGTACTGGAACTGTGTGATTTAGTGCTGATTATGAGCGTTAACCCCGGTTTTGGTGGACAAAGCTTTATTCCTGGTGTCGTTCCCAAAATTCGCCAACTTCGTCAAATGTGCGATGAACGCGGTTTAGATCCTTGGATCGAAGTTGATGGAGGACTCAAAGCCAATAACACTTGGCAAGTTTTGGAAGCTGGAGCTAATGCTATTGTAGCTGGTTCTGCTGTGTTTAATGCTCCCGATTATGCTGAGGCTATTAGCAGTATCCGCAACAGCAAGCGTCCCACACCAGAATTAGCAGCTGTTTAATTTAATCTTGGTAATTAAGTAAAACCTAGATCCTCGATTTCTTTGGGAAGTCGGGGATTTATTTTATTAACTATCACAATACCTTGTCCATTTTCGGTAGGTTGGGTTAAGCGACAGCGCAACCCAACGCATTTGTTGGGTTTCATGCTTCAACCCAACCTACAAATCAAGGTTTTTTCCAATTTGGACAAGGTATTGCTATTAAGAACTGGATTTTCAGAGTTTGAGGAAGAGTTAATATATAGATAGCTCTGTAATTCTGTAACTTTTATGACTGTAGTTACTGCTAAACGCTTCACCATAGCTGAATATCACCGTCTAGTGGAACTCGGCTTCTTTAGAGAAGATGAGCGAGTTGAATTAATCAAAGGTGAAATAATTCAGATGGCTGCAAAAGGTAAATCACATTCAACCTTCAATAGACGATTAATTAGAGAGTTAACACAATTAATAGGTAATCGTGCAACTTTACAAAATCAAGATCCTATATCTATTCCTCCAAACAGTGAACCAGAACCGGATTTAGCAATTCTCCGCAATCGTGCTGATGACTATTTTATAGATCATCCCACACCATCTGATATTTTACTTTTAATTGAAATTTCTAATTCTACTTTGAAATATGATCAAGAAATAAAATTACCTCTTTATGCAGAAGCAGGTATTTCTGATTATTGGATTTTTAATTTAATAAATAATCGTTTAGAGTGCTACAGTGAGCCTTATCAAGATTCTCAAGGTATTTTTGATTATCGTCGTAAGTTGATTTTATTACCTAATGAGTTTGTTAAATTGCCTTCTTTCCCTGATTTAGTTTTGGATTTATCTAAGGTGTTTCCTGGGTAAGTAATGAACTTTCGATAACCATAAATCACAATGGCATCTATCTATACAAACAATATAAATGCAAATACATAGTATAATAAGTTATTCAAACCCGTGTTGTTGAAGATCAATGTCTTTATTTACCAAATTACTCAAATTGCATTCAGATAAGAAACCATGTGAGGATTTTTTTACTATAATAGTAGCTCATTTTTTAGACCTCAATCAAGATATTTTGATTGCTTGGCTAAAAGATCACTCAATTATTAATAAAGATAATTATTTGAGTATCAGAATTTCAACTCAAAAATCACATAAAGGTTTACCAATACATACTGAAGACAGTAGAATTGATATACAAGTTGAGTTATCAAATGGAAGAGATACGGATTTGATATTTATTGAGTCAAAAATTGGCGCTAAAGATGTAAACAACAATTTAGAAAAATATGCTCATATTTTGAGCAATTCACAAAATATCAGACACCGAATTTTAATTTATATCACTCGTGACGATGATCCTAAAAACAAAATTAAGACTTTTGCATCAAATTTATCACCACAAGTAAGTTTTTACGAATTGAGATGGTATCAGTTTTATGATGCTTTAAATAAATATGAATTTGATCCTCTAAAAATAGAGATATTAAAGTTTATGGAGGATAATCAAATGTTTCAAAAAAAGCAATTCTCAGATAATGATTTACTATCAATGAAAAATTTTAATAAGGCCATTAAACTTATAGATAAGACTTTCAATGAAACTGATACTTGTATCTTTAAGACTGAATTTATAGAAAATTTTACCGATGGAACAAAGACAAAAAAAGCTTTTAAAATGCAGCCAAAAATAGATCGTGCATATACAATAAGAAAAGAGCTAGAGAGCCGTAACTTTAGATGTGAGCTTGGATACTTTCATTTAGCTGAAGATATTTTACCTAAAGATACCCATTTAGGTGTATATTTGGGGGTTCACCGTAAATACTCAAATTTTGAAAGTTGCTGTAAATCTATGAAAACCATAAGTGAAGATAAACAGAATAAATGGATTTTAGATAATAAGTTATCTATATGGAGAGCGATTTCTTATACAAAAAGCTTACAAGAAATTTTATCTGATAAAGACCATTTGTCAGCCATACAAAAACATTTTTTACACTGCATTGAGGAACTTAAAGATATTCGGAAAGAATATCCTGATTTACCCTGGAGTGATTTAAAATCCTGAAACAACAAAAGAAGAAGTTACCAGTGAAGATTAGACTTAAACAGTTCTTAACTTTTTATCACTGAATATTAATCAGAATCTTTAGGTTGGATTAAGCGCATTTATACTAAGATGCCATTACCACACTCTACTCTGTAAGGAGTTTTCTGTATGACTAACGTTACTTACGATGAAATTTTTGGAGCAGTATTAACCTTACCTCCTCTATACAGAGCGATGCTTGCTGAACATCTTCTCAAAAGTCTTGATGAAATTAATTCTGAAGTCGAGAATGATCAAAAATACTATCAGTCTAAATTGATAATCAAGCACCAATAATTTAAAATGATATTAATATTATCCATCTAGGTAATTGACTATGAAATGGGAAGAAGTTTGTGAAAATCAACAATTGCAAGATTTACCTTTTAAGATTGAACTGAATAAATGGGGACAAATTGTAATGAGTCCTGTAAAAATTAAACACTCATTTTATCAAGGAAGAATCCAACGTTTATTAGAATCTTTATTGAAAACTGGTGAAGTAATGCCAGAATGTGCAATCAATACATCAGATGGCGTTAAAGTAGCGGATGTGGTTTGGTGTTCAGAAGCAAGATTTGATCAAATTCAAGATGAAATATCAGCTTCTATTGCACCAGAAATTTGTATAGAAGTTAAATCAACTGGTAACACCTTTGATGAAATGGAATTTAAGAAAAAATTATATTTGGAAGCTCAAGCAATTGAAGTATGGTTATGTAATGAACAAGGTCAAATAAAATTCTATAATGAACAAGGTGAATTAGAAAAATCCTTGTTAGTTCCTGACTTTCCTAACCAAATTAAAAGATAATATCTATCAATACCTTGTCCATTTTTTGTAGGTTGGGTTAAGCGACAGCGCAACCCGACGCATTTGTTGGGTTATGCCTCCGGCACACTATGTGAACGTACCTCAACCCAACCTACAAATCAAGACTTTTTGCGATTTGGACAAGGTATTGATCTATATCTTGATTTATGAGGTAAATTAAGTGTAGAGTGAGCATTACCCACCCTAAATAATTAGACTTTATTACTTCCGACTACCTAACCATTTAGCTGCTGCAATCCCGATAATTCCGGCGACAATAGGATTACTAAGAAACTTCATAATTCCTGGCTGTTCCGCTAATACCTCACGGAAAACATCAGGATGGTTGTGATAAGCGAAAGAGGCAAGTTTGCTGACATCATCAGCAGTCATGCGGTTAGGGTTGTGAGTAGAAAGATTTAACTGTTGTTCTAACCTTTTCTCCTCAAGTCCTCGTTCTTTTAATTGCTTGAAAAAAGCCTTGGCAACATCATCCCGTTCATTGGGTTTAATTTGAGAAATTGCTTTTTGCAATTCTGGCTCCATTTCGCTAGGAGGGATACTTTCAGGAGGTAAAGACTGATTAAATAATTGCCGACGTTGGTCTGTTGTTGTCCTCTGGGCAAAATCATCAAAGTTTTGATATTCATTTGTCGTATCGGCTGGAATATTGTCTAAAGATTCGACATTTCCTTGTGCTAAATCTTTCAGAACTTCACGTCTATATTGTTCACTATTTGCCATTTGATATATCTCCTTTTGTTAGCAAGTTTTAATTAATTTCTCTAGATATACTTGACTTGGTTGCTCTGGACATCATAATCAGCAGTTAAGATCAGTTTTTTGTCAGGAGCATAGATCAAGATTTTTACATCTTGATTAGGAAAATTCTTGTGAAAACCTTGCGCTAAAGATGTTGCTAATGCTTTTACTTCATTCGGTTTAACTTGAGGAGAAATAACCACACCTAGTTTGTTATTATCTCGCACATAAGCATCTTGAACTAACCCTTTAGAAGTCTGCACTACCCACTTACCAAAAGCCTGTCCCCCTGGAGTGTTGCCACGTTCTAATTCTGCATAGGTAACATCTCTAGCAGTTACTGATGGTGTGGCTGTACGGTCAGCTTCTGTAACTGTTCCCCCACCGCAAGCAGCGGTTAGAGTTAACACTAGAATTAAGATTAAAGGCATCAAAATCTGCCGTATTTGCTGAAGCAGAATCATATTTATCTCCTCATTGAATAATTTTTATTCGTAGTTGATTTTTCGATGCAACTACGAATTTTAAATTTATCTAATCAAGTTTTTCCTTGACATTATCTTTTACATCTTCGACAGCATGGCGTACTTGACTTTCTGCCTGTTTAGCTTTACCTTCAGCTTTATCTTTTGGATCACCAGTAATATTTCCTGCGGCCTCTTGGGCTTTACCTTCAAGATTTTTAGCTGTGGCTTTAGCCCGTTCTTCTAAGCTCATTTGATTTGCCTTTTTTAAGGATTACATATTCAATTTATCTAAGCAAGTTGATAAAAACCTCCATCATAAGATATACAATTTTTGTTAGATATCTATATAGAAAGAAATATATTTTTGATTAACCAAATTGCCCAATCCTTAGAAAAGTAAATGAAATACAGGTGGCGTTCTGAATCCTCTGGCTAAGTTATTGATTCTGCTTCTGTGGCCAACGCCAATTATAGCGATTCCATTCAAAGATGCCTTGAATTTCATACTCAGTGCCATTAAAGAAGCGAATGAGGCAACTGGTAAAGGTATCATCACCATCACGGATTTCATCAACCTTAATGACCATACAGGGAAACCATTCTCGCTGAGAGGAGTCATCTTCTGGTATCCATTCCCACAGTGCATTAGAAACTTCTATGCGATCGCCTATTCTTAACTGTAGTGCTTCTTCAAAATAAGAATATTTGTCAAAATGGTGTGACTCAACCCGATTCAACCACGGTAAGCCATAGCGTTGGCGGATAAATTGCACTTTTCCCGAATCTTGTGCCAACAACCAATCATTGAGCAATTGCACCTTCCAAGTGCGGTTTTGTTCTTCTTCTGCTTTCACAAACTGTAAAAATGCTTCCAATTCCTCTGGAGTCAGTTCGTCTAAGGGATTGGCAGTATCTGATACCGGAGAGGTTAAGTTTCTCTGCATTTGCTCGACTATTTGCAGTAATATTTGTTTCTGCATATCAGTGAGAGGACAGCTGGCTGCATCACAACGTTTAAAAGCTGTTCGCAAGGCTGCTTCAATCTCATCGGTCGTCATAGGATACTAGCTATTGAGGATCTATATTTTACAATTATGACAATCTTAAATTTAAGTTTCCAATTCCTTAACCGGAAAATTCAGGTAAGCTGAGGTTAAAAGTTACGTATAATCTTTTAATAAAGTGATGGTGTGTTTTATGCGGTTGCGATCGCTCACCCTTATCTTCGTTTCTCTCCTAATTGTTGTTCTTGCCTGGGTATTTACTCCCCCGGCTGTAGCGCTGACACAAATTAGACTATTTGATGTCTCTTATCAAGATTGTCCACCAGAATTAGCAAAAGGTGCTGTTATTAGTAGCGGTTCAGCAGCCGCAAGTTGCTTTATTGTCACAGGTAAAGCAGAAAATAGCACTTACAAAACAGTTTACGATGCAGATATTTTTGGACGCATCTATGATGCCAACAATGATTCAGTCATGCAAAATCGCACCCGTATCGGTTCAATTGCCGAAGTTCCCCCTGGTATCAGTGATTTTGAGTTCAGAATTTCTGTACCTGCAAATCAGCCGACTCCATTACAGCTGAAGCAGTTTAAGGCTACTGGTTTTAGCGGACAAGTCAGGCGCTGATAAATCTGGGCTAGTTAGCCCAGACCTAACATTTCTTGTAAGAATTTAAATATGCTTTTATAGAAAACCCTTGTAGAGACGTTCCATGGAACGTCTCTACTTTTTCGGAGATGTCTATTATGTTGTTACATAAAACCTTGCAATCCACTACCTAGAACTTGCAGCAATATAATCGCTACCATTGGCGAAAAATCCATACCACCTAGTGGGGGAATAATTGACCGGAACAGATTCAAATAAGGATCAGTTATCTGGCTCAAAGCGGCAAATGGTTGGTTATACCAGTTGATTTGCGGGAACCAGGTCAATAAAACCCGGCTAATTAGCAAATAGCCATAGATGGTAATAAAGGTAGCTAATGTGTTAAACAGTAAATACATAGATGGGTTGGTTTCCTGCTAAGTGACAAAAACGGTCTTATGATTGATTTTAATTGAGTCAATGGCATTGAGTCTGCAAATAGCTCCCAATATTGATGAGAATTCATGATATTGATGAGAATTCATGATTGCGCTATGTTACAGAAATTTTTCAAGAGTCCTGAGAGACAGAACCTTCAACTGGCCGGGATGAACTGCCGTTGACATTTCCCAACTGGTTTCGCACATCATCAATTGTGGCATTCAGTTGAGCAATTTTATCTTCTAGCGATCGCCTTGCAGTTTCCATTTCTAACCCCTCATTAGCTGCTGCTCTCATCTGCCGTCTTTTGGCTGCTATTTTATTTCCAGGTATGGAACCATCAGAGAGTCCTATCTCCTCATCTGCTGCCAATTGTGCATCCCTTCGAGATGCCAGCACTGTACCCAATACCCCACCCACTACTCCACCAACAAGAGTCCCCAATAAAAACCCGCTGGCAAAACCATCTTTCTGACTCATATTTTTACCGCCTTCAATCTGCAAGTTTCAAAGTATTTAAGCTATTTTCATGCTTTAGGTGCATCCTAGCCTAAGTCCCAAAAATGCGATCGCCTGCATCCCCCAATCCCGGTACAATATACCCCTTATCGTTCAACGTTCCATCAATAGCTGCGCTGTAAACAGTTAAACCTGGATAATCAGCACTCAACTTTTGCAAAGCCGGTGGTGCTGCCACAACGCAAACAACCCTTGTTAACGCTGGCTCAACTCCTCTTTTAGTTAATTCTGCCATTGCTGTCATTATAGACCCTCCCGTTGCCAACATCGGATCGGTAATTAACACCCGTGTTTCCGGGTCAAATTTTTCTGGTAATTTATTCAGATAACAAGAGGGTTCTAAAGTTTCCTCATTTCGCACCAAACCCAAATGGTAAATTTTTGCCAAAGGCAACAATGTCTGCGCTCCCTCTAATAAGCCTAAACCAGCCCGGAGAATCGGCACAACTGCTACAGGTACTTGTGGATCAATGAAAGTGGCTGGACAGGGAGCCAATGGACTCTCCACCGTTGTCTCTAGGGTCGGCAACCAATCTCTGGCCGCTTCATAAGTTAACCATCTTCCCAACTCAGTAATAGCAGCGCGAAATAATACTGGAGGCGTAGCCACATCACGAGCTACTGCCAACCAGTGCTTGATTAGCGGATGAGGTGGGACGTAAACAAGCAATTGTTGTGTCATAGCTAGAAATGGAAAGCCTGTAATTATAGGGGAACTGATACAACATCATACTCTTTCCGGTGAGTGGCTGACCCCAATTTTGGCTAGGTGATAGTCAGATGCATTTTTATAATTGAGATTATTTTGCATTAGTAGTTGACATTTATTCTCAATCAAGGCTATATTAACGTTTAGTGTTCTCCTCTCTTTAAAGGATCGGCAGACGGGATAGCCAGCAGCAGCAGGTTTGTCCCTCTTTTTTTTTTGATTATTTTGAACACCAAGCCTGTAGGGGTTTTCCCGCCCTCAATTGTATTGCATTCGACTATCTTCTTCCTCTTTCTTGGTATCCTTAGCTTCTTTGCGGTTTAATTAATCAGTATTCTTCTGGTGCGAAGGGAGCATGAATTACGAATTATTTGATGTCATTGTCATAGGTTCTGGTATTGGTGGTTTAGTAACAGCCACCCAGTTAGCAGCTAAAGGAGCTAAAGTCCTAGTACTAGAAAGTTATCTCATTCCCGGAGGTAGTGCTGGTTATTTTCAACACCAAGGATATACATTTGATGTTGGTGCATCAATGATTTTTGGTTTAGGAAAAAAAGGGACAACCAACTTACTCACCCGTGCTTTAGAAGCTGTTAATGTCAGCCTAGAATCAATACCAGATCCTGTACAAATTCATTATCATCTACCTAACAATTTAGATATTAAAGTTGACCAAAACTATGAAAAATTTTTACAAAATCTGACAGATTATTTTCCCCATGAAAAAAAAGGGATTCGCCGTTTTTATGACGAATGTCAAAAGGTTTTTAATTACCTAAATAGCTTTGAATTACTATCATTAGAAGAACTAGGATATTTACTGCGAGTATTTTTACAACATCCTTTAGCCTGTCTGGGTTTGGCTAGGTACTTACCTCTAAATGTCGGAGATATAGCCAAGCGTTATATTCGAGATCCACTGCTATTAAAATTTATTGATATCGAGTGTTATTGCTGGTCAGTAGTTCCTGCCTCCATGACACCCATGATTAACGCAGGCATGGTTTTTTCTGATCGACATTATGGAGGAGTTAACTATCCTCAAGGTGGAGTTGGTAAAATTGCCCAGAAATTAGTTGAAGGTTTAGAAAAAACTGGGGGAAAAATTCAATACCAAGCCAGGGTAACAAAAATTCTGACTGCAAAGGGACGAGCAGTAGGTGTTAAATTAGCTAACGGTGAAGTTTATCATGGCAAACGTATCGTATCTAATGCTACACGCTGGGATACTTTTGAAAAATTACTCTCTTCCAAGCAAATGCCAACTAATGAGAAAGATTGGCAACAGAAATATCAAAAATCACCAAGTTTTTTAAGTTTACATCTGGGTGTGAAAGCGTCTATTTTACCTGCTAATACAGAGTGCCATCACATCTTGCTAGAAGATTGGCAAAAAATGGAGTCACCAGCAGGAACGATTTTCGTTTCTATTCCCACACTACTTGACCCAGATTTAGCCCCCAGAGGATACCACATTATCCATGTCTTTACACCACAATGGATAGCTGATTGGCAAGGACTTTCACCCAGTGAATATGAAGCCAAAAAAGAACAAGCAGCAGAAGGAATTATTCAAAGACTAGAAAAGATTTTTCCTGGTTTAGATGCTGGGTTAGATTATCTGCAAGTAGGAACACCGCTGACACACCGTCGCTTTTTAGGTCGCATGGATGGAACTTATGGCCCCATACCCAGACGTAAATTGTGGGGATTGCTGGGAATGCCTTTTAATCGTACAGCTATTTCTGGGCTGTATTGTGTGGGGGATAGCACGTTTCCCGGTCAGGGTTTGAATGCAGTGGCGTTTTCTGGGTTTGCTTGCGCTCATCGCATTGCTGTTGATTTGGGACTTTGAGCAAGGATACATCCAAAATAGTCTGATTTTTTGGCGTGTGAGTCATGCAAATTTTTTATATTGTGTTTTAATAGCGAGCAATTGCTTTTTGTTTTCGTCTCAACAACTCCTCACTCATGCAACTCACACACAAAACGACCATTCTCAAAACAAGCTGGTTTTTATCTAGTTTTTTGAGTGTCCTTCTATTTGGTTCAACTGTCAAAGCAGCAAATATTGCTAGTTGGTATTTTGATAGCAACCGTAATCATCTCAAGTTTGCTACAAATGAACAGGTACAACCGCAAGTAAAGCTTGCTAACCCTAATCATCTGGTGATTGACTTACCAGGAGTGACTCTGGGATATTCCCCCGTTACTCAAAGGGTGGGGAAAATACTTAGAGAAGTAAAAATAGCAGAAGTTAGCCGAGGTAATACCCGTATAGTAGTTACTTTAGCACCGGGTTATACCTTTGACCCCACGCAGATCAAGCTACAACAGGAATCGGACAATCATTGGTCTGTAGAGTTACCCAAGCCAGTCAAACAAAATTTAGGCAGGCTAAACCGTTCTAAAATTCAGTTTTCCCCAACGGTTAAAAAACCAGTTAATCTATCTCCACGTTTACCCAAAACAATTACAAGGCTGAATACTGCACCAATTCAGGCTTCACCAAATCTTTCTGGTAGTAAGTTGTTTGCTGGTGTGGTTCCCTTAAATTCGCCAATGAGGGATTTAGAACCGCAAATTAAAGCGTTAATGAATCGTTACAGTTTTTTGCAAACAGGGATGTTCTTCTTAGATTTAGATAATGGTAATTATTTAGATATAGGGGGCGATCGCATTTTTCCAGCTGCCAGCACCATTAAACTGCCTATTCTTCTGGCCTTTTTTCAAGAATTAGATGCAGGTAGAGTCAGCCTCAATGACACACTAACCATGCGACGTGATTTAGTCACCAGTGGTTCAGGAGTGATGCAATATGAGCGAGTTGGTAAAAAATACACCGCGTTGGAAACCATCACCAAAATGATTGTCATTAGTGACAATACTGCTACCAACATGATTATTGATCGTTTGGGTGGAGCAGCGCGACTTAATGGACGTTTCCGCAGTTGGGGACTGAAAAATACAGTCATTCGTCATCTTTTGGGTGACTTCAAAGGAACTAATACCACTAGTTCTGAGGACATGGCGCGTGCATTGGCTTTGTTAGTCAATGACAAGTTAGTTTCTCGCCAAAGCAAAGAACAAGCCTTAGATATTTTGCGCCACACCAAAACTCGCACATTGCTTCCCGCAGGTTTAGGAAAAGGTGCAACTATAGCTCACAAAACTGGCGATATCGGCTTTTTGATTGGTAATGCTGGGTTTGTAACTATGCCGAATGGTAAGCATTATCTAGCCGCAATTTTTGTTAAACGTCCTTATAACGACGTGAGAGGCAGAAAATTCATTCAGGAAATTTCTCGATTAGTTTATGATTATCTAAATCAAGAAAACCCAGTTGCTGCAATTGATTCTCCTCAAAATTTCACAAGGTAGAATTGATAAATTTGTAGTGAGTGCTAAAGCACTCATTACTCACATCAAGTCTGCTATTAATTTTTGAATTCAATCAAACTAATTTAACTTTACTAGCTGCTCTTGTTGCCTTTTCCCTCGCTTCTTTTTCATCAACACCTTTAGCTAAAGCTATCCCCATACGTCGATAAGGATGAGCAGTAGGTTTACCGAATAACTTAATATCTACATCTTTTTCTGCTAAAGCATCAGCAACACCAGCAAAAGCAATAGAATCAGATTTTTCAGCAGCTAAAATAACTGCACTGGCAGAAAAACCTAACTGTTCAATATGGGGAATAGGTAAACCTAAAATAGCCCGCAGATGTAATTCAAATTCATTCAAATTTTGAGAAATTAATGTCACCATACCCGTGTCATGGGGTCTAGGAGAAAGTTCAGAAAAAATCACTTCGTCTTTAGTAATAAAAAATTCAACTCCAAAAATTCCCGCACCACCCAAAGCATCAGTAACTTTTTTGGCTATTTCTTGAGATGCTAATATTTTATCTTCAGCAATATTTGCTGGTTGCCAAGATTCTTGATAATCTCCTCTTTCTTGGCGATGTCCAATCGGAGAACAGAAAATTGTTGGTGCATTCCACTGTTTAATTGTCAGTAAAGTAATTTCGATTTCAAAGTTGATAAACTCTTCCACAATTACCTTTTGGCTATCACCTCTAGAATTAGAAATAGCATAATTCCAAGCTTTTTCAACTTCCGTTTTATCCTGGACTACAGATTGACCTTTTCCAGAGGATGACATCACAGGTTTGACAACATTGGGAAAGCCAATTTGCTCAGAAATTTTAATTAATTCTTCTAAAGTGACTGCATAACCATATTTAGCTGTTCTAATTCCTAATTCTTGATGAGCTAATTCCCTAATTCGATCACGATTCATCGTGTAATTAGTCGCTGCTGCTGTCGGAATCACAGTAATCCCCCGATTTTCAAATTCCTGTAACTTTTCAGTTCTAATTGCTTCAATTTCGGGAATAATAAAATCAGGCTGATACTTATTAACAACAGCTTCTAAATCCTCAGCACTAAGCATAGAAATAACTTCTGCACAATCAGCTACCTGCATAGCGGGAGCATTTGCATAACGATCAACTGCAATTACATAATTACCTAAGCGTTGAGCAGCAATTACAAATTCTTTGCCTAGTTCTCCTGCACCTAGCAGCATTAACTTTTGGGGTAGTTTTAGCGAATTTCTCATGAATTTATTAGGGTTACATCAATTAATAATTTTTAATATCATTATCTGATAGTGTATTAACTTTTTTATTACAAATTTTAACCGCCGATAAAAATTTTTACCGACGGTTGTAATTTGATAATATTTGACTTTTAATCTTGCATCATCATCATCTTCCTGCTAATAATGCCTTTGTTGCAGATTCACCTAAAATTCTCACTTGTCTTGTTAATTGGAATTTTAACAATGCGAGAACAGTAAATTCAGCCAGTAATGCCATAAAAATTGTTGTCGATTCAGAGTATTTTATGGCTGCCCAAGGAAAGGTAGAAAATAGCCAAATAGTTGGATTTTTGGAAGCGTAGATACCAAGAAATTGGAGAATAATTGGTGGTAAAAACATTGCTACAGCCACAGTCCCAATTGCAAAAATATGCCGCTTGGGATTTTTCATCAACAACATTAACTGGGCAATTGTCGCACAAATCATCACTAAACTGATAGATAAAGCTACAGTTAAAATTGCTTTCAGCTTCCCGAAATTGTTGTTAATATCTAAATCTTCAGGGAAGAGTGATATCCAAACTATTAAAGGTATAGCAGCAATTACTAAATTAATTGCTATTGCCATCAATGCAGGGCTTTTTTCACCCGAAAATAAATCTTTCCATAAAGATTCGTTTCTATGATTTTGATGACGATATCTTGCCCAATCTTGGACAGTTTGACGATGAGGTGAGAGAATTGCTATTAATCCGAATACTAAAGCTAGGTTGAGAAATGCAACTAAAGCGATAATATCTGCATCTTGTCTACGGGAGATGTCTTGCATCGCTAATCCTATAAACATGAACTGAGAAAAAGCTATAAATAAATAACTTTGTCCTTTGCTCAAAATAGTGGCATTTGGATTACGAAAGCAGCGTTTCATTGCTTGCCAAATACCGTAGGTGCAAATCCCATAATTGATTAAATGAATGCTAATTAAGCTAACTAAATTTTTGCCAATTGGTACATAGAAAATTTGCAAATTTTCTATTGCAGAACCGTTATATACACGAAACAAATTAGGAAACAGATAAGCTGTAATCTCCCAAGGGCTGAATAATCTAAACCAAGCCAAAGGATTATTGATGTTATTGTAAGACGATACTACTGTCATTGTCATAAACAAGAACAGGAGAATAGCACCGCTACCTAACCAAGGTTGAAAGCTGTTAAACCAGCGACTAACTAAACCAAATAGAAGTGCAGCACTGTAAAAGAAAATGCTACTAGCAGCAAGAATGACGTAGTAACTGACAATATAACTAGAGGCGATTTTAGCCGAATGTCCAGCCCAAAAATGTAGAGGAATAGCTGTCAGAACAAAAAGATAGATTAAACTTGGTACTCCGAGAATTTTCCCAGTCAAAATACTGGTTTCTGACTGTGGACTGAGGCGAATAAAATTCAGTGTACTACGCTGTTCTTCTTTGGCTAAGTCGCTGATGAGTGAATAAGTTCCAGCAACTAATAGTGTAAAAACAAAGATGACACTAAATGTTAAAAAGAAGTATTCCCAATGATCTCTCCACCACAATTGCCAGTTAATTTGATCAGGAGGACAAATATTCTGGGACAAATAATTCTGCAAGTTAGTTATTTCTGTTCCAACTTGCTTAACCTCCGCTTCCAAATTGGGAATTATGGTATTGTCTGATAATTTAATTTGTCGATAATTAGCTATTTTTTGGTAAAGTAGTTCTTGCTGACGGTAAAGTTGGTGTTCTTGGTTTTGATATCCTTGTTTCAAAGTACAATAATTTGCCCTGAGAGAGTATTTATCATCGGGAAATTCTCGTAATTGAAATAGAAAAACAATGAGTTGCAGTAGTAAGGATGAGGCAACAGCAATTAGGACATTAAAAGGTTTAAATCGTCCTTTTAGTTCTCGGAATAGTTGGGGATTCCATTCACCTACTCTGTCTATAAAATTGAGCATCATAGAAAAAATCTCCAAAATTTAAAACTGAGAATTATTAACTAATTAGGATGCTTGTTTGTGACCTAATTTCAGGAAAATAGTTTCTAGGTCTTCTTGGGTGCAGTGAAAGTTAGTTAAGGGTATACCTGTACTGATAAGCGATCGCAATAATTCAGCGCAATCTTCCTGTGTTCCCGAAAAATTCACTCGGAGACTGTTGTTACCAGGTATTACTTCCCACTCTTCCACCAAGGGATAATTTTTGATTTCACTCACCAATGCATCTATGTTGCCCAAAGTTGATACTAAAATCTGCTGTCGGGCTAAACGTTGATAAAGTTGTTGCAATGAGGCACTTTCTACCAAAAAGCCTAGTTCCATGATGCCCACGGAAGTACACAATTCGGCTAAGTCGCTGAGAACATGGGAAGAAATTAATATTGTCATTCCCGCTTCTCGCAGAGCTTTGATAATTTCCCGAAACTGCATTCTCGCAATAGGATCAAGACCAGAAACCGGCTCGTCTAGAAGCAGTAAGATAGGTTCGTGAATAATGGTGCGGGCTAAACTTAAACGCTGTTTCATCCCCCGTGAGAGGGTAGAAATCATGCTGTTACGCTTATTACCAAGTTGGATGAGTTCTAAAACTTCGTGTAGACGTTGTGTGCGTCGTGGTTCCCGCAAGCGATATAAACGAGCAAAATAATCTAGATAGTCCCAGACTGTTAAATCTTCATAGAGTGGGTAGTCATCGGGTAAGTAACCAAGATGACGCTTGAGGTTGGAGTTGCTTTTGTCTCGGACTAAGCGATCTCCATTAACATAAATTTCACCTGTAGTTGGTTCTTCTGCTGCGGCTAACATCCTAATTAAAGTTGTTTTACCTGCACCATTGGGGCCAATTAATCCGTAAACTTCGCCCATCTGAATTTCTAAGTCAACATCGTTCACTGCAACGTGTCGTTCAAATTGCTTAGTTAATCCACGGGTGCTAATTGCTATTTCTTTTACCATCGCGGCTGAAATGCGGCTTGTGTTTAACAGTTAAGCTAACCTTTCTCTACAGCTGCATCTACTTTGGTTTCGGAAATGGAAACAGGCTTTATTATTTATGTAAAATGATAAAAAAATCAAGGTCAAATACAGGAAAACTCTTACACCCTTAAACCCAGTCCATGACTTACGTCACACTGCGCTATCACAGATAAATACTGTGCATAAGTCCGGATTAATGGAAAAATACCACCCCTTCATGTTATTGAAGAGATGGATTCTCACAGGATTAATTTATCCTTTCTCTGCTAGAGTCCTGTCAACTCTAGACAACGGAGATATCACAATTAGACTAAAACAATGAAATTTGCTGCACTGAGGGATAGTGCTGTAGATAACTGTGCGAATTGCGTCTGAACAAATGCGGTACCATTTCCATCTTGGTCAAAGAAAAGTGCGCCTGTACTATTGTTATAGATAAATCGCTGCTCACCAGTCGTCGCACTGGAACCAATGGTAAATTGATTAGGGTCAAGTGGGGATACAGTTAACCCTCCACCAAAACCAGGCGGATATATTTGAAAAAAATCTTCAGCTACATTGAAGTCCTTAATATTATCAATGCTTTCACTGAAACTATTGAAGCCAAAGATATCAGCACCTGCACCACCCAAGAGTGTATCGTTACCTGCACCACCAAAGAGTGTGTCGTTGCCAGCTTCACCCCTTAGTACGTCGTTGCCATCACCACCCTGAAGCACATCATCGCCATCGTTACCCTCAATAGTGTCATTGCCACCCTCACCATAGAGAATATTATTGGCACTATTGCCTTTAATGATATTGTTCAGCGTGTTACCTGTACCATTAATGCTATCTGTGGCTGTGAGGACAAGGTTTTCAACATAATCACTCAAAGTCCAAGTTACAGAAGACCTGACTATATCAGTACCACCTGCGTCCCCACCAGAGCCGTTATCCTCACTGACAACATCTCCTGTACTATTAACTATGTAAGTATCGTCACCTGCACCGCCATAGAGTGTATCGTTGCCAACTCCACCATCTAGTACGTCGTTGCCATCACCACCGTAGAGTATATCGTTGCCTTCGTTACCTTCCAGGATATCATTACCAGCTTCACCATAAAGCGAATTATTGGCACTGTTGCCTTTGATGATATTGTTGAGGGCGTTACCTGTACCATTAATGCTATCTGTGCCAGTGAAGACAAGGTTTTCAACATAATCACCCAAAGTCCAAGTTACAGAAGACCTGACTATATCAGTACCACCTGCGTCCCCACCAGAGCCGTTATCCTCACTGACAACATCTCCTGTACTATTAACTATGTAAGTATCGTCACCTGCACCGCCATAGAGTGTATCGTTGCCAACTCCACCATCTAGTACGTCGTTGCCATCACCACCGTAGAGTATATCGTTGCCTTCGTTACCTTCCAGGATATCATTACCAGCTTCACCATAAAGCGAATTATTGGCACTGTTGCCTTTGATGATATTGTTGAGGGCGTTACCTGTACCATTAATGCTATCTGTGCCAGTGAAGACAAGGTTTTCAACATAATCACCCAAAGTCCAAGTTACAGAAGACCTGACTATATCAGTACCACCTGCGTCTTGACCGTATCCATTGTCCTCACTGACAACATCTCCTGTACTATCAACTATGTAAGTATCGTCACCTGCTCCACCCATCAGGAAATCGTTGCCTGCTCCACCATTTAAGACATCGCGTCCATTATGCCCGTATAATGAATCGTCGCCATTGTTACCTTCTAGTCTATCATCACCCTCTCTACCCTCAAGGGTATCATTGCTATCTTTACCTTTGAGAATGTCATTTCCCCCCAGACCATCAATAATGTCATGATCAGCTGTTCCAACCAAATTATTTGGATGGTCATCACCAAAGATAATTGCCATAATTTCTCCGAATTTTAATCAGGTTGTTCGGAAACTAGGTCTTGCTAATTTAAAACGCGAAAAATACCCAAAAGTCATTTCTGATAGACGAAGGCTACATCCAGTTTGTCAATTACTAATTTGAATGACAAATGTTATGGCTACCTGGTATAGAAAATACAAATTGCCGTGTATTTACTTGTAGATTAATAGTAAGTATTCAGAATAGATGATCCAGAATTAACATTGCTTGTCAGATATTGGAGTGATGGGATATGAAATTGTCTAGGATGGATATCCTGGTTCTGACAAACATTCTGGATTATAAATCTTGACTCCTTACTTCTAATATTGTGCGAACTGCTCTCTTCCCTGAAATTATATTGAAAGTTCGCCTTATGATTGATCTTTCTGAAAGCTTCAAGCAAAACTTTAATTAACTAACGCAATAATAGTTTAATTTATTGCTCCTGAAGTTAATTTTGTGACTTTGGTGTATTTTAGCTTGATATCCAGCAAGACCAAGTTTATTTATTAAATACATAATAATCTATCTTTTTCCATTATCTAGATTGAATATTCATTTTTTACATACTCTTCATATTGGATATAATATGCTTTATTTATTATTTATTTTTCACTAAAATTTAAGGCTACGAATAATATATATATGCCAAATTTTAATATATCTGGGTCTGTCTCATAGGAATTTTTTTAACATTAAATACTCTCCGGGATGTCAGGTATTGTTTTTGACTTTCTTAATTACACGAGATTTTCATAGAAGTATTGGTAAATAAAATAGGTAAGGTGTCAACCCTACCTGTTCTTAAATATTGAAACTTTTTAAATTCCATTTTCTCTAATACCAAATTGATATGAAGTTGCATAGAATAATGTATCAATAATAATTAACCGCAGAGAAACACAGATAAAGACGGATAATTAAATTGAGTTCATGATTCTGGATAGCCTCACATAAAATTGGTACAAACCCTTTAAACTCAGCTGAGAAAAAGTTTTATCTGAATATTTACCCTATTTCTGATGGCATGGAGATCAAAACGTTGCCTCCATTTGGAGATGAACCATTGACTGTATAACGCTGTTCGGGAACTGGATAACCAGCTTCATCAAAGCTTTCACGGATGATTTTATTGGTATCGAAATACACTTGTCAGTAGTGATCATTATGGCAATATGGACGTACTGCTAGAACGGGGCCAGCCAAGTTAAAGGTGAGAATTTTTTCTATATCTGGCGCTGGATCTGTAAGCACGTGAGGGATTTGGCTGATTCTAGTTTTCAAAAGTGCGATCGCTTGATTATGATCAACATCATGGGCTAGTTGAGCCAATAGATCAACACGACGGTAAGGATTAGCGGAATAATTCTGGATGTTATCAGCAAATATTTTGTTATTTGCCACAATCGTCATCACATTATCTGGTGTGTTTAAAGTAGTTGTAAAAAGTCCAATTTCTACAACAGTGCCTGTTACACCTCCTGCTGTAATAAAATCGCCAACCTTGAAGGGTTGGAAAATAATTAAAAATGCACCTGCTGCAAAGTTAGCCAACAGTCCTCCCCATGCTGCACCAATGGCAATACCAACCGCAGCCAGTAATGCAGCAAAAGAGGTTGTTTCTACACCAAAAAAGCCAAGAATTGCCACAACCAAAACAATTCTTAATTATTACAATATACGCAAAAGAAAAATTATCTTGGTACGATTTCTAGGTATGATATTTAGTCCACCTCAATTTTTACATCATCAAATTTAGCTATGACTCAGAACTACCGTATTACACTACTTCCCGGTGATGGCATTGGCCCCGAAATTATGGCAGTAGCGGTGGACGTGCTGAAAGTCGTCGGACAACGCTTTGATATTCAATTCGACTTTCAAACAGCTTTAATTGGTGGTGCTGCAATTGACGCAACAGGTGAACCCCTACCAGCTGCTACCTTAGATATGTGCCGCAATAGTGATGCTGTCTTACTTGCTGCTATCGGTGGTTACAAATGGGATTCCCTACCTTCTCATTTGCGCCCAGAAGCGGGTTTGTTAGGACTACGTGCAGGGTTAGAACTTTTTGCAAATTTGCGTCCTGCGAAAATTTTACCCCAGTTAATTGATGCTTCCACCTTAAAACGTGAAGTTGTGGAAGGTGTAGATATTATGGTGGTGCGGGAACTCACCGGTGGAATTTATTTTGGTAAGCCAAAGGGTATTTTTGCTACAGAAACAGGTGAAAAACGTGGTGTAAATACTATGGTTTACACCGAATCAGAAATTGACAGAATTGGCAAAGTCGCATTTGAAACGGCGCGGAAACGGGGTGGAAAACTCTGTTCGGTAGATAAAGCTAATGTGTTAGAAGTATCTCAACTGTGGCGAGAATGTATCACTAAACTGTCCGCAGAATATTCAGATATTGAATTATCTCATTTATATGTGGATAATGCGGCAATGCAGTTAGTACGCGCTCCTAAACAATTTGACACAATTGTGACAGGGAATTTATTTGGTGATATTCTTTCTGATGCAGCGGCTATGCTCACCGGTAGCATTGGGATGTTGCCTTCTGCGAGTTTGGGTGCTTCTGGTCCTGGTGTCTATGAACCCGTTCATGGTTCAGCCCCAGATATTGCTGGACTTGATAAAGCTAACCCTTTAGCACAGATTTTGAGTGCAGCGATGATGTTACGTTATGCCTTAAATCAACCAGAAGCGGCGGATTTGATTGAAAATGGAGTGTTACAAGTTTTACAACAAGGCAATCGCACAGGAGATATTATGTCTGAAGGCATGAATCTTTTGGGTTGTCGCGCTATGGGCAATGCATTGATTCAAATCCTGGAAGAAAAATAATTTCCTCATTTAACGTTGAGGATTTTAACATTCTTTGCTAGAAGTTTCGGATAAACTAGAAGCAAATCTATAAATCACATAAACACCAATAGTGTACGTTGCACAACAAGGACAGGCGAATTTTCCCGCCCCAAGAAACCAGATGCCTTTGGTTGATCCCACCCTAATTAAAGCCGCTGGATACATCTACTACACCTACTGTGAAGTACATCCCGAAGTCGTTGGGCAACCTTCAGGAGTAGCAATTAGTCTAGTAACTCATCGGGGTAAGGTGATTTTTACTCAACATCCAGTACTATTACCACAAGAATGTTTTATACCATTGAATCAGATAGAATCGTATATGTACTAGAGAACAGGGAAGAAATTAACCACTAACCGATGACTCATGACTAATAACTAATGGACAAAATACTATATGGACATTTTGATCTTCGTCCCTGCGAGTATCATTGTCTTTGCTTTAGGTGCATCAATTGGTAGCTTTATCAATGTTGTAGTTTATCGTCTACCTGCTGGATTATCAGTACTTTGGCCACCTTCTCGTTGCCCTCATTGCTTAAACAAGCTCAAATCTTACGATAACGTACCGGTTTTGGGTTGGTTGTGGTTAAAAGGGCGATGCCGATATTGTAAAAGCAAGATTTCTCGCCGTTATCCCTTAGTCGAGGGGATAACAGCCATAATATTTTTAATCGTATTTTGGGTCTTTCAATTTTCAATTTTAACCATCGGTTATTGGGCTTTTTGTAGTTGGTTATTGGCACTATCCCTTGTGGATTGGGATACAATGACCTTACCTAACCCACTGACTCAATCCGGGTTAATATTGGGCTTAATCTTTCAAATGGGTGTTGGTTTTCTATCAACAAGTAGCTGGGTAGGGGTGGGAAACTACTTAATGCTCGGTATATTCGGTGCAGTCATGGGTTTATGGTTGTTTGATAGTATCTCAATTCTTGGTTCCCTAGCCTATGGTAAGGCTGTCATGGGTGCAGGTGATGCAAAATTAGCAGCCATGATGGGAGCTTGGTTAGGTTGGAAGTATTTATTAATAGCTGGTTTTATGGCTTGCACCTTGGGAGTTTTAGTTGGTGGAGGCGCAATTATGCTGTCACGTCATAAAATAGGACAAAAGATGCCTTTTGGTCCTTTCTTAGCTATGGGAGCGGTAATTGCTGTTTTTAGCGGTGAAACTATTTTGTCGCATTACCTGCGGTTATTTCTGCCTGTATCTTGAAAACAATATGAATGTAACCTTCATTACCCCATTAGCCCTTTATATTTTGGTAATATTAATTTATAACTGGTATTACCCTCCCAAATATGCAGTTGGCAAATACAACTAATGCCATGAATTCTGACTGCTAATCAACTAGCAAAGTCCTGATTAATTAGGATGAAAATGCATTCTAATTGGGTTTTTGATTCTTAAGGCTTTGCCAATACCTTGATATAATAAAGTCCACTAAGACAGTAGTAATAGACTTAATTATTGACAACATCATTGTCATTAAGCTGACAATCAAAATATGCTTCCATCAGGTTTGACTTGCTAATCAGGGTAGTTTTGATGATGTAGTCAAACAATTTTTCACACCCTAGAAGCAGGTAAGGTCAATCTCAAATCTCAAATTGATTGGCCTTTTTGTGACCTCGTACCTACTTACAATAAGATAAAAATGGCAAACAACGAAGAATCACGCGGTTTAAAGTCTTTATTTGATTGGTTTGCAAATCGGCGGAAATCAGGATCTACTAGCTTAGAACGTCAAGAAAGGGAAATCGCTGATGGTTTGTGGCATAAATGCCCTAAATGTGGTGTTTTAAGTTATGCAAAAGACCTAAAAGCCAATCAAATGGTCTGTGTGGACTGTGGTCATCATAATCGGGTAGATAGCGATGAACGTATCCGTCAATTGATTGATGCAAATACCTGGAAACCCTTAGATGAGCATTTGCGCCCAACAGATCCCTTACAATTTCGCGATCGCAAACTCTATAGCGATCGCTTGCGGGAAACTCAAGCAAAAATTGGGTTAATAGATGCAGTCAAAACCGGTTTAGGCCAAATTAACGGTTTACCCATCGCGTTAGGAGTCATGGACTTCCGCTTTATGGGTGGTAGCATGGGTTCTGTTGTTGGTGAAAAAATCACCCGCATGATTGAACAAGCCACACAACGCCGCTATCCTGTAGTGATCATCTGCACATCCGGCGGTGCAAGAATGCAGGAAGGAATGCTCTCCTTAATGCAAATGGCCAAAATATCCGCAGCTTTACAACGCCATCAAGATGCCCGTTTATTATACATTCCTGTTTTAACAAATCCCACCACAGGGGGCGTTACAGCTAGTTTTGCGATGTTGGGTGATCTCATCATTGCTGAACCAAAAGCCACCATTGGTTTTGCGGGCAGACGAGTAATTGAGCAAACCTTGAGAGAAAAACTACCTGAAGATTTCCAAACCGCTGAAGATTTACTCAAGCATGGTTTTGTGGATGATATTGTTCCCCGTACCCAATTAAAGAACACTTTGACACAGCTAATTGCTTTACACCAGCCTATACCAACCGCACCCAATATGGTTTTGTGGGAAACCATGAGTTTGACTTCTACTGTTGCGGAGTAGGTTGGGGAAGAGGCAGGGGAGCAGGGCGCAGGGAGCAGGGGGAAAATAACAACTGTCACCTACCTATTCCCTATTCCCTATTCCCTATTCCCTATTCCCTATTCCCTATTCCCTATTCCCTATT
>NZ_JAYGGY010000012.1:25757-80751 GCF_034931625.1 Anabaena cylindrica UHCC 0172
CTCTGTTCTCTGTTCTTTGACAAAAATCAGCGGTATTAATGCTGCTAGTCTGAATATAGTAGAGAGGGCAAATAAACCTAATAAACCGCCAAAATGCGGAGATTGGGCGATAAAACCACCAATTGTTGTTCCTAGCGCACCAGTGACTCCAGCAATAGCAGCTGCGATCGCAAAATAGATTGATTGATTCCTCACCGGTGTAATCCCAATCTGCATATTGTTATTACATAAATCCACCCCCGCCCCAGTACCACCCACAAAAAGATGTAATAGTGGTAGCCACAACCAAACATCTAACTTACTGTTGCCAATTCCAAACCACAACAAAGGCGTAACAGCAACAATAATCCCTACAAATATCAAAATAGGGCGATTTCCCACCTTATCTGCTAACTTACCCCACAGCACAAACATCAGTAAATTTGCCCCTGCTTGCAAACTGCTATAAACCGTCACCCAACCCACATCTACATTTAAAGTTTCTAGCAGATAAAGATTAACAAAAGGGGCGCAGAGATTGAAAGCCAGCATCCATAAACTAAAATACAGTATAAATATCCAAAAATTCGAGTTTTTCCAAATATTCTCATCCCATTGCTTTTGAGGAACTGATACCGTATCACTAATAGTTATTTTACCCAATTCGATCTTGCTGCTTACCGAAGAATTAACTATACAAGTATTTTGTAATTGGGGATTAACATCAACTTTGAAATACTGACATCCTAAACTAATCAACCCAAACAAAATCCCTACAAACAAAACCACCCCATAACCTTGGAGAGTTCCCCCATACCAATGAGAAACAGCTAACCCAGCCAAAGGTACACACAACAAATTAGTCAAACTGGTAGCACTATTACGGATTCCAAAATACCTCCCACGCAACCGTCGGGGAACAATTATCGCTAACCAACTCATCCAAGATGCGCTTCCTAGTCCACCTGAAAGATGACTAAAAAAAACAATTAACAGAGTTAATATCACCAACTGTTGAGAATTTATAACTCCCCAACTTGTACCGATAATACCTATTACTAAAATCAGCCACAATAGCCGAGAAATCCCATAAACAAGCGCAGAATACTGAAAACGGCTAGTAGTGCGTTCTGAAATATAAGCACCCAACGGCTGAATCAGATTTACCAGCATGGGAATCGAGGAAAGCATTCCAAAAATAACTGGACTAGCATCCAACTCTACCAAAAAGTTACCAAGTAAAATCCCCCCAGTAGTAATAGAAAAAATCGCTGCAAAAATAGCATCTAGAGTAGATGCTTGTAAACTGGTACGAATAGCATTTTTAGAAAAACGAGAGCTAGATTTAGATTCAGAAGATAGAACTGTTGTTAATGAATCAATCTGAGGAATTTCCAGATTTAAAGATGCAACCGTTTCAACTTGAAGAGAGTCCATAAGTTATCATCCACAGATGACGCAACATAGCACAAATTCAGTAAATGACAATTATTTGTTATTTTATCTACTATTTCTCAACAAAAATTTAGATTAGTTAAATATCAGTCCTGAGTTACAGCAGATGTAAGAAAATAAAGAAAAATTTTTATCTGTCTGTGAACACACGTAAATGGTTATATTTTTGGGCATTAGTAACAGCAACTATTTTTATTAGTTGTCACCTTCTGCCACCACCCAGTACATCATCAGTCACCATTAAACTCAGTGGTTGAGGCAATTCCCCCGTAGAACAAAAACTCCTCAAACAGGTATTACAAGATTTTGAAACCAAACACCCAACTATCAAAGTTAAGTATGATGGTTTATACTGTTGCCTATGTAATGAATAAGCAAACAAAGCATAAAAAAGCCGCTTGGGAATTAATTTCTTACCTCACAGGTAAAGAAGAAATGGAAAAGTGGACAGGAACAGGTTTCGCTTTACCAACTCGTAAATCTGTAGCGGAGAAATTAGGTTACGATCAAGATCCTTTCAGATCTGCTTTAGTAGCGGGAGTTAATTACGCTACTCCTTGGCAAGTAGGGGAATATCCAGCAGCTATTGTGAATAATTTTGAAAATCAATTTTTAAGTGCCTTGTTGGGGGAACAGCCGATAAATCAGGCGATGTTGAGGGCGCAGAATAACGCTAATCAGCAGATTAAAATGATGGAATAGTAGGTTGGGTTGAGGAACGAAACCCAACATTTTCTAAAAATGTATTTTGCTCTATTTCTAGTGGAATTTTCTCCTCATTATATGAAGCATTAAGTTCTGGGAGAAAACCATAGCCTTCAAATAATTTTTCTGTGAGCCTCAAAATTTCCTGCATTTCTAATGTAGCAAAACTTTCCATCACACCTTTTGCTCTATTTTTACCATATTCATCTATTATTGATTTTGTATAAGCATTAAATTTATCATCGTCCTGAACGATTTCTTTACTTAGTTTTATGAGGCATAATTTAGCTTCCATAGAAAGTGCTTTTATCTTTTCAGATAATATTGTGAATTTAGTTGTACCGATGAATCCATTTATCTTTTCATAGCTATTCAGTATCTCATCCATATCAGAACTGATATTTCTAGAATATCTATAGATAAAATCTATAGTTTGACTGTCAAATATTCCTACTAATTTTAAAGCAGATTCATATATATAATCTGCTTTAATGCGGTTAATTATGCTTTCAATATTGTTTATATTATATTTATTTAAAGTAATGCTTAGATTTTGTTTTATTTTATTGAGATATTCTAAGTGAGATTCCATACTTGCAATAAATATCTTCGCTATTTTCTTTTGCTCCTGAGTTTTCCTGAAGCTCTCTAAAGCTCTATTTCCAATCCAGAAGCTGATAACTGCTCCAAAAGTTGTTAATACTTGTACAAGTATTTTATTGTCAACAATCTGATTAAAATTTGGTGGTAGATTATGGAAAATATATGTAGATAAAAATGGAGAAATCAAAAAAAGTAAAGAAGGCAAGATAATAGGTCTATCCCTAAACCAGTTAACTAATAATTGCAATATATCAATCTCAGAGTTTATCTTTACAGCCTGCCAAATTAGCCATAAACCTATCAGACTTGTTACGACTAAACTCCAAATATCTTCTGAAGGTAAATTTATATTCATATTTGATTTAAAAGGAACTTATGTAATCATAATAAAACAGTATTAATAATTACGCAACTAAGATGAAACTAGATATAATACGGTTTTTCTCTCGTTTGTCTCGTTCCCAGGTAGAACCTGGGAATGCAATTTAGAAGGCTCTGCCTTCTGTTATTATGTAAAGATACTAAAGATGACTTTTGAACAGTAGGTAGAACCTCGCAGAAGGCATTCCCAGTCAGAGACTGGGAACGAGATAAAAAGCCACCATTGGTTTTGTGGGAAGACGAGTAATTGAGCAAACCTTGAGAGAAAAACTACCTGAAGATTTCCAAACCGCTGAAGATTTACTCAAGCATGGGTTTGTGGATGATATTGTTCCCCGTACCCAATTAAAGAACACGGGGAAAATAACAACTGTCACCTATTCCCTATTCTCTATTGAGGGTAAATAAACCTAATAAACCTCCAAAATGCGGCGATTGGGCGATAAAACCGCCAATAGTTGTTCCTAGCGCACCAGTGACTCCAGCAATAGCAGATGCGATCGCAAAAAAGATAGATTGATACCGTATCTGTTATTTCACCCAATTCATTTTTAATGTCACAACTCACATTCGGCAACCATTGGTGTCGCAATTGATTTACCCAACTGATTTGTTTTGGGATAAGAAAGACCATATTTTGCAAACGCTTGTTTAGCCCGCTTGATCAAATCTGTTTTATAAACAAACTCATCTCTAGCATCCATTGGGTAAGACTTAAGTTTAAAGAGAGTACTCCAAGGTAGTTCTTCCATAATCACAACAATCGGCAGCTTTAACTGTGTGTACCGACTACTGTAAGCTGCCTGGTATAAAACTCGGATTATCTTTTCTACATCTACTTGATGGTCTAAATAAAATTCTGTAAGTACTTGTGCTTCTAGCTTCCCACTGTTGGCATTAGAGATGGCATCAGTCCAAGTTTTATTATGGGGAATAGTGACGGTATTATCGTCGGGGGTTTGCAGTCTGAGTCCACGTAAGCCGTAACCAATAACTTCGCCATAGTGTTCGCCTATGCGGATGCGATCGCCTACCCGATAAGGTGCTTCAAATAAAGTCACAATCCCGGCAATAATCGAACTCACATAGTCTTTAAAGGCAAATCCCAATGCCACAGCCAGAGTACCAGTGAGTGCCAAAAGATTACTTTGAGACAGATTGATAAACAGGTTGAGCAGGTAAAATATAGTAGTAATTAAAATTAAACCTTTCCAAAAAGGTGCTGATTGTTTAATTAATAATCTAAAGCGTCGCGGTACTCGCTCAGATAGCCAATTGATAAAAGATTGAATTGTAATTGAGATGCCGTAAGCAATTAAAATGCTAATTAGGGCTTTAAATATCTTGTTGACTGTGATGTCAGTCAAGATATTTTCGGCTGCACCATTACCATCTATAAATTGAGCAAACAGGCTAGTTTTAACTAAAAAAGTAGAACTTTCTGCCAAAAACTCAGGTAAAAGCATGATTATTTGTCTCCAATCAAAAAATTGTTGTTACTCAACTCTGTTTTGAGTGTGGGATAGTAAACAGGATTGAGACTTAATTCTTCTTGCTGTTGGACTATTACACCTGCACGTTCAAGCATTTGTATATGCGATCGCACAATCTGTTCACTTTCTCCTAAACTCAAAGCTAGATGAGGTCTGGTCATCTGACCATGAAGCAATAAAGAATGTAATAAGTAACGATCAAAGGCAGTTAAATCAGGTATGCTCGGCAAAATTGGCTTTGTCTGTCGCAGGTTAACAGCAACTTCTAGAGCTACATCACGATTCTTCAGATCCTGTTTGACTTCAGAATCAGGTACATCAGCAGCACGAATTCTTAGTGATTGCAACCAAAGATTTGCGGACACGCTGCTGATTCCGTTGGCAATACTGGCAAGAGATTTCCAGTCAGATAGATCAATCTCTTCTTGCTCTTCTTGGGGCTTTAATTCTGCGGTAATGGGTGCTAACCACTTCTGAATTTCGTCTCCTTCTAACTTAGTTAAAGGTTGAACTTGTTCTAAGTAGGAACTTATTTGACATATCTGGTTAAGAAATTTCCAAGCCCAATCATTACAACCAATTAGCCAGAATTGAGATTTATTTTGAATAACAGTATTTTGCAGAAACTCAATTCCTTCCCAACCTTGGATACATCGCAGAAAGCACTGTGTCAAAGAGGGAATTACAATCAGGGTTTGCCGTTCGCTGAGTTCTGAATCAACAGACTGAGATTCTAATTTACAGGAGAGAGCATTGCTAATTACTGTTTGCAGTGCTGAAGGGTCGGTTGATCGCTGCCATTCTGTAAAAGGATTAATTACCTCTATCTCAGGGAGAAAATCTACCGTCAAACTCTCTTGGATAATTTGAGCGATCGCTTCTACCGGAGAACCTAAAATTACAAGACTATTGGCAGCTTTAGGATTTTGTTGCCAGTTCTCTATGGCTAGACTCAGTGTTTCTTGAACAGTTGTGCGATATTTTAACGGCTGGGGCAGTTGATCGATTTTTTGAGCAAATTCCGCAATAATTTCTTCAGGAGGCTGATTGAGGAGATCATCAGGATTTGTGGTTTTAGCTTGAAAAAACCAAGATTGAAACTGGTGGATGGCAGACTGAATTTGTGCTTTTATCATCTTTAAGCGGTTTGATTCTTTTTAGGAATCTGAGGCAGACTGGGAGTTTGTTTCCCTACTTTCGGGTGTGGTTAGTTGATTGCGGAAAACTAAAGTATATATGTCAGTAGGCATTTCAATATTTTCTTGCTGTAACTTTTCTTTAATTACCTGTGTGGCTGCTGATGTAACTTGCAAAAATGACTGTCGGCGTGAATTTACCCAAAACCGCACTTCTAGATTCACCGTACTAGCCGCTAACTCTCGTACCAAGACAATTGGAGGTGGATCTGACTCTACCCCCTCTAAATTAATCACAGCATCAGCGATCGCTTGCTTGGCTTTGCTAACATCAGCATCATAATCAATCCCCACTGTGATACTACTACGTCGCACGGTAGAAGCTGTATTATTTATAATGCTGCTTTGAAAAACATCTTGATTGGGAATATAGACAAAGCGCCCATCATAAGTTTGTATGGTAGTCGCTCTTAACTGAATTTGAATGATTGTACCTTCGTATTCCTCAATCACCACTTGATCGTTAATTCGGAAGGGACGAGCCGCTAACAAAATCACGCCAGAAAGATAGTTACTCAACACATCTTTGAGACCAAAACCAATCGCAACACTGGTTAATCCCAAAGTTCCTAAAAGTACGCCAAAATCTAGCCCCAACACACCTAACGCTACAATCGAACCTAAAACCCAAACTCCTCCATAGCAAATTTGAGCAATTAAAATTTCTGTGTTGCGATCGCCTTCTGTTTGTTCAGCCCAAACCCGTGCTAATTTTCTCACACCTTTGGCTACCGCCCATGTAACAAAAACTACTAGTACTGCCCCCATGAAAGATGGTAAATTATTGATGGCACTACGAACCAGTTGCCTAGCAGTACCATCCAGGCGTTGTATCACATCTACGGCTAAGTTAGGTTGTGTTAAGGTGCTATTGAGTATATCTGCCCATTGTTTCGCTAAATCTTCGACTTTAGTATTAAAATCCAGTGCATCCTGTTGTGTTATTGTCATTAACACCCGGTTCTTAACCCGCAAACTAGCAATATTATGCTCAGTATTATATTGTACAGTGACTGGATCTAGGGATTGCGATTGACTCAATAATCCAGCAATCCGGCGATTAATAATTTTGGCACGTTCAGCAGCACTGAGGTTAGATAAACTTCCGACTTGTAAAATCGGTTGTCCTCGCACAAGCACATCAGCAAAAAAACTAGATTCTTCAGTACTTGTTGCTTCTAGTGAGGGTATTAAAGATTCTGTTTGCGCTTGGGATCTTTGAGGCATCAGTTGTGCTTTCGCCAAAAGCAGCATTGACAATAATAAACAAATGCCCCACAAACGAGATTGAAATTTAAACATACATTTTAACTTTTTATAATTTCTCCAGTGATGCGATTGCCCTCAGCAGTGCGCTCCGTGCAATCACGCGAGTATTCGCAGTTCTTTGGCAGGTAGGGATTGCCGCCAATTTTGCTTTGCCAGAGTTTTAGCGGATCTCCGGTGGAAATAAGTCAACAACTGTGATTATAGAAGCGATCGCATTTTTAGCAGTCATCATTACCATCACTTTAATTCAGCGGAAAGTCTAGCTATTGGAATTTACGCCTTCTTCAACCGCTACTTTATTCAAGGCATAACTTTTACAGAGGGAAAAGGTTAACATTGCAATTTGTAAATTTATTTATAAAGATTTATATCAAAAAATAAAATGTCCCCATTCTCATACCCGCTCTTGACCCTATTCTTACTTATAGAGAAACTCAGTTCAGCAATAGCATAGAGCAGCTAATGGTAAACTGATTCATGCTGATGTTAATGATAGCGAGAACATTTTACGTAAAGTAATCCCCATAGCTTTTAGCCGAGGGATTAGGGGTGTTCTAGTTCTCCCCGTCGGACTGATACCCGGCAAACTTTTAGCATCAGATAAATATCTATGCTTTTGGAACTATTAGTGTCTTAGCGATGTTGAGCATTAAAAACTGAGAGGGGAAATATGTTTAGAAGATTAATTGGCGTTGTTGTAATTACTGTTTTGTTGACTTTTCAGATGCTTGTCGGTAGTGCAACAGCCGTGGAAGTGAATAAAGCAACCCGGACAGTGCCATTGAATGAACAAGGTGATACTGTTGTCATCAGCGTCAAAGAACTGGCCAAAGGTAAACGCTTATTTAATGATACTTGCGCTCAATGTCATGCTGGTGGAGTAACAAAGACTAACCAAAACGTGGGACTAGAACCACAAGCTTTAGCAGGAGCTACACCCAAGCGTGACAATATTGCAGGGTTAGTAGATTACATGCAAAATCCTACAACTTACGACGGTGAAGAAGAAATTTCTGAAATACATCCCAGCATCAAGAGTGCGGATATCTTTACAGAAATGAGAAACCTGACCGATGATGACTTAACAGCGATCGCAGGTCACATTCTCATCCAACCAAAAGTTGTTGGTACAAAATGGGGTGGAGGTAAAATTTATTACTAAACATCTCCTAGTTAGCCTTTGTAACAAGTGAAGTAGGGCAATAATATTGCCCTGAGTGTAAAAAAAATCTGAGTTCCCAGTCCTGATACCTAAGTGCATTTAAGCGCAACCTTCATCATTAGTTACAGATGATTTCGGTTTTTGCTTGACTTTGTTCTCTGGAAGCAGGACTGGGAACTTTGTATTTTGGTTTAAAAAAATTCATCTATGACAGATTGTCATATTTGGTGTTGATTGTATTTAAAATGGGAACAGGAAAATAAAAATATATCTCAGGAGAGAGCCATGAAATTAATTGCAGCAAGTTGGAAACGCTTGACTCTAGCTGTACTGACCGTTCTTTTAGTTGTGAGCAGCTTTGCTGTTTTTGCTCCCACCGCATCTGCTGAAACATTTCAGGTCAAATTGGGTAGTGACAAAGGATTGTTACAATTTCAACCCAGTAAGTTGACAGTTAAACCAGGTGACACAATTGAATGGGTTAACAACAAACTTGCTCCCCATAATGTTGTTTTTGATCCTGCCAAAAACCCTGCTCAAGATAAAGCTTTAGCTGCATCTCTGTCTCACAATAAATTGCTGTTGAATCCTGGACAGACAGTAACAACAACTTTTGCCGCAGATGCACCTACTGGTGAATACAATTTCTATTGCACTCCTCACCGTGGTGCTGGTATGGCTGGTAAAATCATTGTTCAAGGCTAGAAGAGTTTCTGCGTGAACACCAGATAATTGTTTTTCGCTTATAAGTGGCACAAACTCTTGAGCAGAAGCGGTAACGAGTTGTATCCCCAGGTAATTATGGAGGGATAAGCTAGTTACCGCTAATTTTTATCAAATTATTCACAAAGGGAATCCGTATTATATTATACGTAATAGCTAATAACTGGAGATGTAACTAAATATTTGAGGCTGCTATTAGCCCTAGATATATTTACTAGCAACAGTTGTTCGGTGGCAGAATACTGGTTGCGAGGAAAGTTTCTTGAGGATATGTTTATTAAATTTATTGTTAGCGATAGCGTACAGCGCTCCCTAGGAATCGCTTTACTCACATTAGGCATCGCTTTTTTTAACTGGACAATGATTTATCCAGCCTTAGCAACAGAAACGTTTAACGGTAGAAAAATTTTTAATGCTAACTGTGCTTCTTGCCATATAGGAGGCACTAACATTCTGGTTGAACATAAAACTTTAGAAAAGGAAGCATTAGCAAAATACTTAGAAAACTATGATACTGAACCTATCCAGGCTATTATCCACCAAATACAAAACGGAAAAGGTGCTATGCCCAACTTCAAGAACAAGTTGAGCAATCAAGAAATTATAGAAACAGCAGCTTATGTTTTCCAAAAAGCTGAAAAAGGCTGGAAAAGCGAGTAGGGCTGAGTGTTCAGCTATGAATGATCCTATAACAGCGGAATTTAAGTAATGTAAAGGCTACTCGCGGTTATAGCGGTAGCCTGACCACAATAATTTTATTTTGCTTTATTTGACTTTTGTTGTCTTTCTTCCTTGATTTGACGTAAATTTTGGATCAGCTTTTGAGTAGATTGTGTAGAGACAGTAGGCTGATTTTCCCCAACGGATATCGGTGAAGGGTTGGGAATTACCACAGATTGAGCATTCGACTGATTTTTTCTATCTTCTGGTTTAGATACTGTTTGAGAATCTTGATTTTGTGAAGGCTGGATTTTTACAGTCGTTTCTGAAGTATTATCGCGATCGTTATTTTTCTGAAACCGTAATTGGAATGGATAAGAACTAGTCTGCTTGAAAACTTTAGGTGGATTAGCGCTAAAAAATTCCCTAGTTTTCGATTGCAGTTGAGGAGCTATTGACCTATCTTGAAACTTAATATCTAAAACCTTACCATCGGGATCTATAACCAATCGACCCACTACAGTACCTTCCATATCTCGTTTATCTGTCGAGATAGTTTCACGAATGACTGCTTGTTCTTTAACGTTGGGATATTCTTGCTGAATTGTTTTTCTGAGGGCATTGTAAGAGTTGAGGTTAGCCAATAACTCTTCCCTTTTTTGGGCTTGTGAATCAGACTGATTGAAGTTAGTCCGTTCTGGTTGTTGCCTCGTTGTAGTTTCTGGGGATGGCATTAACCTGCTTGGTGCTGATGCTAATTCGCCTTTACCTGGTAAAGATTGTTCAGCAGCCAAGTCAGATGGAGAATTTGCAGCAATTTGAACTCCATTTTCTCCCAACTGCATTTCTTGTGGTTGAGCAATTCCTGAAGCTGTTGTTCTAGAGCCAATGTCAATTGGGTCAGGAGATGGGTTATTTAGCGGTTCTCCAAATTTATTATCTGCCTGGACTTGTGGCAACCTATTGATATTCAGTGGTTGAGTTTCTTTAATTTTGGCATCTAGGTCATCAACAAACGGAGAAGCTGAGGGATAAAATGTACTTTTAGGAACTCGAAAATTAGAAATTTGCGTCCGAAAATCGTTTCGAGCAAATCTCTGGACGGGCTGCCTTCTGGGCAAATAAGAAAGATTATAGTTGGCAGATGATTGGGGAATGGGTGGCAGTACTTGCTGGCTAGATAAAGGTGGCTGCAAGGGTGGCATTATTGTTGATTGACTGCTCAAGTTTCCCGAAGGCAGTTGCTGTTGTAGAGGCAGTTGGGGTGTTTGTAATGCAATTTGGGATGGATCAATAATTTGTGGCAAACGGCTTTGGTCAGATGGACTCAATTCCATTAATCCGACCGCTTGTGCTTGAGATGAATCAGTTTTTGTAGATTTGGAATCAACAGGCATTAAGGGAACAATCAAAGCGATAGCACCGTGGATGCCAAGAGAGGCTATAGCTGCTATCCCAGTTGGTTGACTTAATATTTCTGGTATATTTTTCAGTACGGAGGTGTAAGACATAGCTGTTATCGTTCACTCGGCTCGGTTGCATTTGACTAGTCTAAAAAGGCAGAAGTCAGGAGATAGAAGACTGTAACGCTGATAAAATCTACTTTTTGTCTCTTGCTAACTACTGAGCCATTTCTGCCGTGCTTTACTAGCTATTTTATATTTTTCGATTATATTCCCATCTTCAGAGATGGGTTCCTCTAACCAAATAATAACTTCTTATATTGGCATTCAAAACAGGAAGATTCAAGTAATCTTAAGTTTTTGCTTTTTTTCCCATTTTTCTCGGATTATACTGCAAACGGGTCAAACTTGGACTTATGTCATACTGACCGTAACGTAGTGCAGGGAAGTATCTCGGAGATTCTTCACTTCGTACCCTACGGGAAGCAAGCTACAGAATGACACTTTTAACCCGTTTTTAGTATAAGTATAATTTCAGTATGACATAAGTCCAGATTTCACCCGTTGGCAGTATAATTCAGAGACTTGAAAAAAGTATAAATAATATTAGGTATTAAACAGCGACACTTTTAGGAGATCGGAGTTTGTTCAAGGATTTTCAACAATACATCCAGAAAACCTTTTGATTAAGCAGTTAGTCCTCAACGAGTGCTGTAATTGCAGCTACTAATTTTGAGGGATCGGCTGGTTTAGTGATATGAAGTTGGAATCCAGCGGTTAAAACCTGTTTTTGTGTGGTTTCTGCGGCGTAAGCAGTTAGAGCGATCGCGGGAATCTGTCCACCTTGACTAGCAGGCATTGCTCGTAATTTTTTGATCAAAGCGTAGCCATCAACTTCTGGCATACCCAAATCGCTCAACAGCAAATCGGGTTTTGACTGTGCTATGATCATAAATGCTTCGCTGGCAGATGCTGCGCTCGTCACAATTGCGCCATGCTGTTCCAATAGGAAGACAAGAAAATCGCGCGTATCAGCATCATCATCCACAACTAATAACCGTAACCCTTCTAATGGAGTATGGAGCATAGAGAATGGATGGGAATCGTCAGATATGTTCCGATCTTCAATTTTAAATTCCAGACTCTGTTTAACCACTGGTAGGCAAACTGTAAATGTCGCGCCTTGTCCCTCACCAGAGCTTTGTACCCAAACTCTACCACCATGCAGCTCGACAAGTTGACGTACAATCGCCAAACCAAGTCCTAATCCGCCAGAACTTCGGCTTGTACTACTATCTGCCTGACGGAAATACTCGAATACGTGTGGCAAAAAATCAGGATTAATACCTTTACCCGTATCACGGACTCTCAGTTCTATCTGAGAATCAATCTGTTCTAAGTAGACTTCGACTTTTCCACCGGCTGGTGTGAATTTAATGGCGTTAGAGAGTAAATTCCAAACAACTTGTTGAAGACGACTACCATCACCCTTAATTTGTCCAATTTCTATATCTAGATAAAGACTAATTTGAATAGACTTTGCTTCTGCTGCCAAATGCACTGTCTCTAAAGCAGCTTTAATAGTAAAAGCAAGATCAACAGTTTCTAAATTAAGTGCTAGTTTGCCTCGGAGAATGCGGGAGATATCCAACAGGTCTTCAATCAACTGAGCCTGTAGCACAGCATTGCGTTCGATTGTCTCAAGGGCCCGCGCAGTAGTAGCTTCGTTTAATGAGCGGTTTCTGAGTAGCTTTGCCCAACCTAAAATTGGATTAAGAGGGGAACGAAGTTCATGAGAAACAATTGCGAGAAATTCATCTTTGATCCGGTTTGCCATTTCAGCAGCTTGTTGAGCTTTCCGGCGTTCTTCCGCTACTGCTAGTGCTTGATCTCGTAAGTTTTTATATTCCTGAACTCGAAAAGTTAAAGCTGTGACATCCTCAATTGAGAAAAGGGCATAAAAACTATTTCCGTCGATTGCAGGCACAGCAGTTACAGTTGTCTGCTGAATGCGATATTTATTTTCAGATAACGGTATAGGAATAATATATTTATGCAATTGAGAAGAAAAGATTGTGGGAAGACCACCTTGAAAAATTTGATCTAAGCGACTTGTATAACGAGGCTGATTCAAATGAGGAAAATATTCATGAAGAGAATTTCCTAAAATTTGACTTCGGGAAATTTTTGTCCATTCCTCTAAGCAGCAGTTCCAGAATAAAACAATGTAATCTGACTGTAGAACAAAAGCTCCTAAAGGAATTTTATCTAAAAGGCTAAATTGTTCATGAGTTCTTTCTATGATATTCATTGTTTCATCGTCGGGATTTGATCAGAAGATTTAAATATTTTTATCTAGCTAGATGAGGAAGTTTTCTAGATCACATGACTGCCATTTCATCATTAATTGCATTGATGAGCGCATCAAATGTGCCTACGTGAAAGATTAAAATAATATCACCAATAATTTCTAACTGTTCAATTATAAATTGAGCTTGTGCTAGCAATATTTTGGAATCGCTTTCATAACTAGATAATAATAAGTTTTCAATTGTATCTTCTAAGTAAATAGGTAATGTATAGTTTACATGCTGCTTAAGCACATTACTAAGTGAACCCATGACCCCGTTGATGACAATGTTACCAATTTCACTCAGAGTGCCAATTTTCACTGCATCTAGATCGGCAGAACCTGGCTCTTCACCTGTAAGCACTGAAACTAGTGATGATGCACTGTCAGTAGGAAAAATCAAGCCAGCAGCACCAGAAAAAGAACCTGTAAAGCCTAGTCTTACAGATGCCAAGCTGTCATTATGGAATCGTGTTGCTAATTCCTGATAGACTTCAGCAGAAGTTAATATTTTCACAAATGGAATTTTGAGGCCAATGTGAGAGTCTACCATCTCATTCAGTAGACTTGCGGCTCGACCAATGCCAATATTAATCAACTCTTGAAGTGCATCCAGTTGTTCTGCTGTTACATTCATCAAAACTTATTCCTTAGTATTAAGAACTTGCTGGACTGCTTTTCGCAATTCATTTTCTTTTGCTGGCTTATTAATAAAGTTAATAGCTCCAAGACTATAACATTGATTGCGCGCCCCTTCTTGGATATCGGCTGAGACGATAATTGTGGGAATTTTTAATTTTTCATCTTGTAAAGCTTGCAAAAATTCAAACCCATTCATGTCTGGCATGAGTAGATCCGCTAATACACAATTGGGTTTGCGCTGATGAACTAATTCTAATCCCTCACGCCCATTAGTTGCTTCTATAATTTCGTAACCATCAACTTGCAAATACTTGCGGATCATTCTGCGAGAAAAGGCTGCATCATCAATAATCAAAACCAATGTCATTATTTCTGCCCTTTTATGTTTTAGCTCAAGAATTGTTGATTTATCTCAGTTCACTAATATTATTAATCAAATGGCATCCATACCATCAAAAATTATTTAAAATTAGTTGCTTAAGTTGGAAATATTTAAAATTTATCTACGGGAAGTTTAATGGTATAGGGTATAACTTAACTAAAGTTAAGTATTTGGAGTTTCATCTATAGCGGTTCTCGGTTGAGTGAGATACAAGAACCCCACACCCAAACAAACCCCTTGTATCTCATCCAAGTGCATACAGCTATAAGTCAAACCTGGCTTTTACGAAGCTAATGCAAAATTGTCGTGTAGTGAATATCTTTTGCCCGCTCGCTCGATTTCTCGCAGATTCATGCTTTTAATATGTATCTTGAGACACAATTACTTACCAAGTTTGATTAGCACCAAACTTGATAAGTTCGAGGAACTGATGACCACATTGTTTACATTTGTAACATTGTCTGCCTTTCAGAAAACAATTCTTGAGCGTTTGAGTTGAATAGCAACAAGAATATTGCATATTTATTATTTTACCATTAAAATAACATTATCTTTTCAGCATGATAAATATAAATATTATTTGAAAACGGTATATTGCTGAGATTTAAAATTAAATTACCATAAACACAATAGGATATAGATTTTAAACTGAAAAGGCAATGGAGTTAACTGAAATTAACGATGATGATGATATAGAAGCGTTCCTGATTGAGAGCTATGAAAATCTTAATCAAATTGAACAAGATATTATTGCTATAGAGAAAGGAGCAGAACAAGGAGAAGCCCTAGTTCGCATTTATCGCTCACTCCACACAATTAAAGGAAACTGCGGCTTTTTACCGTTTCCCAAATTGGAATCACTTGCTCATGCGGGAGAAAATTTGCTCTCGTCTTTACGCGATCGCCAGTTAGTAATCACTCCCACGATTATCAATACTTTCCTAAAAATACTTGACAGCATTCGGCAGATTCTGTCCCAAATTGAAGCAACGAGGCATGAGGGCGATCGCGATTATTCAGCACTGATTACGACTTTAACTCAATTGCAGTTAACTGAACAGGTAGCGATCGCATCTGCTATTAATCCGCAAGGGTTACAAGTAAATCCAGATATTACCCATCTCAATCACGAATTTCCTGAAATTTCAACCTTGACAGCATCAGAATCTTCTCAGATCCGAGTCAATGTTAACTTGCTAGATCAGGTGATGAACCTCATGGGTGAACTCGTTTTAACCCGTAATCAGGTGATGGGATTTAGTACCAAGTTTAAGGATAGTAAGTTTGCTGCTGCTTGCCAACACCTTAGTCTTCTGACATCCCAGTTGCAGGAAGAGATCGTGAAAACTCGACTGCAATCAATTAATACCATTTGGCAAAAGTTTCCTCGCGTAACGCGCGATTTGGCGATCGCATCCGGTAAACAATTTAAAGTTGACATGGAGGGAATAGATACTGAACTAGATAAAAGTATTATTGAAGCGATTAAAGACCCCTTGACTCACTTAGTCCGCAACTGTATAGATCATGGCATTGAGTTACCAGCCGAGCGGACTGCTGGTGGAAAGTCATCTGTCGGGCGGCTATTTTTAAGGGCTTTTCATGAAAGCGGCAAAGTTAATATTGAAATTGGCGATGATGGTCGTGGAATCGATGTAGAAAAACTCAAACGGCGATCGCAGCAACTTGGTTTAGTCAGTGCCGTAGAAGCTGCGTCCATGAGTGATTCGGAGGCGATTAACTTAATTTTTTTACCAGGCTTTTCTTCTTCAGAACAGGTGACAAACCTTTCGGGGCGTGGAGTCGGCATGGATATTGTCAAGAGTAATATTGATAAAATTAACGGCACGATTGAAATTCAGAGCCAGCCAGGACAAGGAACGACATTCAAAATTAAGATTCCCCTGACCTTGGCGATTATTCCCGCCTTAATTGTCACAAGTGGCTGCGATCGCTATGCTATTCCCCAAGCAAATATACAAGAGCTAATACGTATAGATGCACAAGCGGTTCATCAGATTGAGATGTTTTACGATATACCTGTGTATCGCTTGCGGGACACTCTTGTAGCATTAGTTTATTTAAATCAAGTATTACAAATACCCAATAATGATACCAAATTAGAAATATTCAGTCTAGTAATTGTGCAAGTTGATAACTATCAATTTGGATTAGTTGTGGACACAATTGAAGACATCCAAGATATTATGGTGAAACCTTTAGGGAAACAGTTAAAGGCGCAATCTTTATTTGCCGGAGCCACTATTCTAGGGGATGGCACAGTGACATTAATTATTGATGTTGTTGGTTTGGCAAACCGATCTGGTGTAACCGCAACACAAAAGCAGCAGTTATTGATTAAAAACGCTATCAAAGACCAAGTTGTTGCCCGTCAAACCATATTATTGTTTGAGGGACCAGGAGGCGATCGCATGGGCATTCCCTTGACCATTGCCTTTCGGCTGGAAGAGATTCTTGGCTCTGCGGTAGAGAAAGTAGGTAATCAGGATGTTATACAATCCTACGGGAAAATTTTGCCGTTAATTGACCTGAACAAAGTGTTTTCCCAGAGTTATGAAAATGACCTCCGCGATCGCACTAAGGCAACTGTTGCAGAGACTCTCCAGATAGTGATTGTCTCACCCTCCTCAGAACTCAGCGTTGGGCTAGTGGTTGAGCGGATTCTTGACATTGTAGAAGAACCACTGATAATTACAGGTGTCTCTAGTAGACCAGGTGTGCTTTTGTGCGCCGTATTTCAGGGTCAAATTACAGAAATCCTGGACATTGAGGCTGTAATTCGCATTGCTAACCCTCATTTGCTGCAATTGATTACTAATGGCTGAACAACAAATTTGTACATTTTTTCTCAAAGGAGTTTTTTTTGGTATTGACGTGCTACACGTTCAAGAAGTGATTCGCCCCCAAGCAATAACTCGTATACCTTTAGCCCCACCAGATATCTGTGGCTTAATTAATTTACGTGGACAAATTATTACTGTAATCGATTTGCAGTGCCGATTAGAGATGAGCGAACCGCAGACACAATTAAATATAAAACTTGTAGATGAGCCGCAAGGATTTAATATTATTCTACATTTTGAGGATGAAGTAGTCAGTTTGCTCGTCGATAATGTTGGTGATGTCTTAGAGTTTCCACAGAACACATTTCAACTTCCACCTACAACCTTAAAAGGTAAAATGCGTGGGATGCTAGCAGGGGCTTACCCTCTCCCAGATGGATTTCTGCTAGTTTTAGATGCCAAAAAAATTCTAAATGTTAATTTGACAAATCACGTTACCGAGTAATTGAGGAGCGCCTTGCAATGACTACGAATCGGGCTGCAAAAACAGCTAACTCTAAATCTTCCTCTGAGGATAGTGTCGCTTCGCCGAATGATGGTGTAACAAAAGAGCAACTACAAGCGTTACTATTAGCACTAAAATCTGTAAAAAATGGTGATTTTAGCGTCCGTTTACCTGCCGAGGATAATGAACTAGGTGAAATTGTCTTAGTTTTTAATGAATTGGTAAGTTTAAACCAAAACTTTGCCCAAGAAGTTTCTCGCTTGACAACCGAAATTGGTACAGAAGGGAAGCTCGGCTCTCAAGCTGTTGTCAAAGGAGCAGAGGGGAGTTGGCAAGGATTGCTTGATAACTTTAACCAAATGTCTACAAATTTAAAAGAGCAAATTGAAAGTGTTAATGAAGTCACCCTAGTCGTTGCCCAAGGAAATTTAGCCAAACAAATTGAGGAACGCAATGCTGGAGATTTTAAGCAACTCACAGATAATGCCAATCAAATGATTAGCAGCTTGAGGTCTTCAATCAGACAGATGGCAGAGGTGGCAACGGCAGTTGCCTCTTCATCAGAAGAATTGACCGCAGTCAGCACAGAAATGACTCAAAACGCCGAACAAACGGCTGAACAGGCAACTTCTGCATCTAGCTCCGCCGAACAGGTGAGCCAAAATAGCAGTACAATTTTGACTGCGGTAGAGCAGATGAATGCCAGCATTCAAGAAATTGCAAAAACCGTCATAGAAGGGGCAAAAGTCACGACTCAAGCTGTTAAAACGGCTGATAACACCAATGAAACAATTAATAAACTTGGTCAAAGCAGCATTGAAATTGGCAAAGTAATTAAAGTTATTACTGCGATCGCAGGGCAAACAAACTTGCTGGCGCTGAATGCGACAATTGAGGCTGCCAGAGCCGGAGATGCCGGCAGAGGATTTGCTGTAGTGGCAAATGAAGTGAAAGAATTAGCCAAGCAAACAGCAAATGCTACTGAGGATATTAGCCAGCGCATTGAAGCGATTCAGACAGATACTAAAGCTGCGGTTCAAGCCATTACTCAGATTACTGATATTATCAATCAAATCAACGACTTTCAAAGCACGATCGCTAGTGCTATTGAAGAACAAACAGCAACGACAAATGAAATTAGCCGTAATATTGCTGAAGCAGCCAAAGGGACATCTGATATTGCCAAAAATATCGCAGTTGTCGCCTTAAATACTCAAAGTACAACAATTGGTACGAGTAATACGTTACAGGCAGCCACAGAATTATCCCGGATGGCAGTAGATTTGCAGAAAGTCGTTAGCCAATTTATATATTAGTTTTTTCATTGTCCCTTGATTTGTCAAGAGGATATCTCACGCAAAGGCGCAAAGGCGCAAAGGAAAACAACGGATGTACACCACCACCGTAGGTTCCCCAATGCCCCATGCCCAATACCCCATGCCCTATGCCCCATGCCCAAGATCCGTGTACTAGTTGTTGATGACGCGGTAGTAGTTCGTAGCCGAATCAGTAAAATTTTATCTATCGATCCAGAACTAGAAGTGGTAGGAGTCGCTGCTAACGGTCGCATTGCCCTGGCCAAAATTCCCCAGGTCAATCCTGATGTTGTGATTCTGGATATCGAAATGCCAGAAATGGATGGTTTACAAACTCTCTGTGCGATTCGACAAATCTATCCGCACTTGCCAGTGATTATGTTCAGTACTTCTACACGGACAGGAGCGATCGCCACGCTGGAAGCTCTCTCTTTAGGGGCTTCCGATTATGCCACAAAACCCAGTAATTTAGGAAGTGTAGAGGCGATAAATCAACATATTCAAACGGATTTAATTCCCAAAATCAAAGTATTTGGTGCAGGAACTACTCTATTTCCGACACTAAGCACAGTTGCTCATCCAGTAGTTTTTCCCCTTAATACCAATCCCAAGCAGGTAGAGGTTGTAGCAATTGGGGTTTCTACTGGAGGGCCTAATGCCCTAACTGCATTGCTGACAGAGCTTCCAGCCGATTTATCAGTTCCCATCTTGATTGTGCAACATATGCCCCCCATGTTTACAAAGCTATTAGCTGAACGATTATCTTCTAAATGCCAAATCCCCGTGAATGAAGCGATTCCCGGAGTGGTATTAGAACCTGGACAAGCTTGGATTGCACCGGGAGATTTTCATTTGGTTGTGCAACGCGATAAAGATGTGGTTCGACTGGCTACTCATCAAGCACCGAGTGAAAATTCCTGTCGTCCTTCAGTAGATGTTCTGTTTCGCTCGGTAGCAGAGGTTTATGGTGCCGGAGCGATCGCAGTCATCCTCACAGGGATGGGGAAAGATGGGTTACATGGCTGTCAGTGCATCCGCGAGGTGGGTGGCCAAGTGTTAGCTCAAGACAAAGCTAGTAGCGTCGTGTGGGGGATGCCTAGTTTTGTGGTTAATGCTGGACTTGCCAATCAAATTGTCACCCTTGATCAGATGGCAAGTGAAATTATGCGCCGAATTGGTGGCAGTCAAATTCCTATTTCAGGTCTGTAATGAAACAGACTAAAGGTGTAAGCACCAATGATTTTGAGTATCTTCGTCAATTAGTTCGTGATCATTCAGCAGTTGTGTTGTCTGCTGATAAAAGCTATCTGGCGGAGCTACATTTACAGCCAATTGCCGAATCAGCAGGATTCGCTTTCATTGCTGAACTGGTAAAATATCTACGCACTCAACCCTTTAACAATCTTCATATCCAGACAATTGAGGCGTTAGTCACTAATGAAACCTCATTCTTTCGAGATCATCACCCTTTTGAAGCACTCAGACAACACATCCTACCAGAGTTAATCAAAAAACGAGCCATTGAGCGATCGCTCAATATTTGGTGTGCTGCTTGCTCTAATGGACAAGAACCCTACAGCATCGCTATGCTAATTCGTGAGCATTTTCCCTTACTTACCAATTGGTCTATCAGGCTAATTGCTAGTGATTTTTCTACCAAAGTTTTAACGCGTGCCGAAAAAGGGCATTATAACCAACTTGAAATTAGCCGGGGACTATCTGAAAATCTCCGTGACAAGTACTTTGATCGGCTAGATAGTGACTGGCAAATAAAGTCCGAAATTCGCCAGATGACAGAGTTTCGTCAGATCAACCTGATGCAATCTTGGTCATCCCTTCCTGAAATCGACGTGATTTTTTTACGCAATGTTTTAATCTACTATGATCTAGCGACAAAGAAAGTCTTGTTGAGAAAGGTAAAACAGCAATTAAGAACAGATGGCTACTTGTTTCTCGGTAGCGCTGAGACAACTATCAACCTGGATAGCTCATTCAAACAGGTTTCATTTAACAAGGGTATCTGCTATCAATTGCACAATGCTTAACCCGGTTTTATACTAAAAACGGGTTGAAGATTTACTCTTGAAATTGCTCAAAGTATTGACATACAAGGATTTTTGCCTAAGAAAAAGTCTAGTATTTATCCGTTTTTAGTATATCGCTTGTGTAGCAAAAACTTCTTGAGGATAAGTAACTACAGATGCCGCCACGAGTCAAAAATAAAGTAAGTAGTTAAGGGCAGCGCCTTGTCAAGTCTTAAATTTAGAATTGCTTTTCTAGCTTTGTTAAAAATTGATTACAATTGTTATATAAATACACAATTAATCAAGCGAGAGGTTTGTCTATGCAAAGTACCTTATTTGATCGGTTTTTGCGGCGACTGGCGACAGTTTTATCTGTCGTGGTTTTGACTCTGAGCCTCATTTACATCTCAACGGGAGTTTTACTGTCTTTTTACTACGAACCAACAGCAGGTGGTGCTTATCATTCATTGGAAATGATTAAAACACAAGTACCCTATGGCTGGCTATTTTATACAACTCATGAAATTGCTGGTAATGCCGTGATTGCGATCGCACTGATTAATCTTATTGTCATGTTTTTAGGTCGCCAATTTCGTCCTAGTTGGTTAACTGCTTGGATTAGTGGCATTTTATTGACATTAAGTGCCATTGGTTTAAACTGGACAGCCATGCTGATTGGCTGGGATCAATTAGGATACTGGCGATTCCAAATTGAGCTAGGCACAATTGAATCAATTCCTCTCATTGGTGGACAACTGCGAGACATTTTAGTTGGTGGAGGGGCGATTAACACTCTGACAGTCCAACATCTTTATAGCCTGCATAGCTACGTGATTGGGGCTACAACCATCATTTTGGCTGTAGTACATCTGTCTGCTTTGTTATGGCAAGAGTGGGAAATGTCTCAAGATCACAGTGTGCTTCAATTACTAGATAGTTCATTAGCAGATACATCACTAGCAGAAAGTTGAGACAATTTAGCGGTGGGTAATTCTTCTACCTCCGCTAACTTTTCCAAGGACAGGGGTGTAGACTGACTCGCACCAGATAAGCGTTTTAACAGGTTCGGTCGAGCATCGTGTAACAAGTAGATAATGCGATCGCCAATTTCCCAATCCTGATTTGCTGACATTACCTGTAGACGACCTTCTCGTTCTATCAACAAAGGTACTAACAGCCCATTGCGAATCTTTTCTTGTATATGCTCCTGCTGACTCCCAAATTCCTCTTCACTTAAAGTCGTAGTCCCCAGTTTCACCCTGCCATCGTTCAAATACTCATGCCAAGTTTTAATTGGTAAATCAGAGATGAAAGCTTGATTTACCTTACTATTCGAGTTAGAAGATTGAGGATCACGGGGAAAGACGGCTAAGACACGAGGTGGATTAAATTCCTCCGCAGCTCGTTGTGCTAAGACAAAATTCACCTCCCCATTATTAGTCATTGCTAAAAAAGTTCCCGTCGCAGCAATTCCCGCTTCTTCTAAAACTTCCGCATCTAGCGCACTACTAGCAATTACCCGCAAATTTTGGGCTTCAGCTTGAGCAAAATATTGGGAGTCAGTATCAATCATGATCACGCTTTCTCCCCGTTCTTGAAAAAATCGGGCAATTAACAAACTCAAGGGATTACAACCAACTATCAGCGCCCCAGTTGCATCTTTAGAAGTGATTCGTAACCATTTAACTAACCAACCAGCTGTTAACCCTTGACAAAAAACAGTCATGATAATTGTCAAGAACACCAGAGCTTTAATCGCATCACCACCATTCACACCTCGTTGTGTTAGGGAAATAGCAAATAAAGAGGATACAGAAGCAGAAACGATTCCTCTCGGTGCTACCCAACCTAAAAATAGTTTCTGTCGCCAATTGAGATTACTGTTCCAAGTACATAACAGCACGTTAACTGGGCGGACAACAAACATTAACACCAAAACCGTGAATAAACTCCCCCAACCTAAAGCCAAGACACTGGCAATAGATAGGTCAGCAGCTAGGAGAATAAACAGCACAGAAACGCTCAAGATTGTCAGCTGATTCTTAAAGCTTTTCAACAAACGTTCTTCTGGAACTGATGAGTTGGCAAATACTGCGCCGGCAGCAACTGTAGTCATAATTCCTGACTCACTGCGAATAGTCTGCGCTAGAGTAAATAAACCCCACAATACTGCCAGGACTACTAAGTTTTTTAGTTCAAAAGAAAGAAAATTAGCGTGTTTGAAAATCCAACTCATCAGGTAGCCACCAACGCCACCAATGGCTGCACCCACACCTAAACGCATTAATAAACCAATGATGGCATTAATCGGATCACCATCACCATTCAAAATCGTATCCAGGACGACATAGGCGAGAATAGCTCCCACTGGGTCGATTAAAACCCCTTCACCTTCCAACAAAGTCGCTACTTGTCGATCTACGTTGATTTGTTTGAGCAGCGGTCCAACAACAGTTGGCCCTGTAACAACGACTATGGAAGCATAGAGAAAAGCTATATTCCAAGGGAATTCTCCCAGCCAGTGAGCCGCCATACTCCCACCCAGGAGAGTTATGAGCGTTCCCAGGGTGACTAGTAATTGTAAACTAACTGAAACTCTGCCCAACTCCCGCACATCTAATTTGAGTCCACCCTCAAATAAGATAATTGCAGTTGCTAGAGAGACGATAACTTCTAGTCCAGTTCCTAGCACGTGCGGATGTAATAGTCCTATCCCATCAGCGCCTAATAGAATGCCGAACAAAAGTAATAAGACAATGCTAGGCAGCTTGAGGTATGCAGCCATTACTTGGGCGCTAATGCCAGCAATGACTGTGAATACCACTTGTAAGGTAATTTCAAAAGATGCTTCCATGTTGTAGATTTTGAGAGATTGATTTCAAAATCCTTTGTAAAGAATCATAAATACTCACTTTACAGGGTACAACAGCACACCCATCGTTAAGAAATTAAGAGATTCTTTTGTGCTGAGTCTTCTATGGTACATCTTTTTTAGCTAGTTGGCGACCAAATAGGCTCTGTTTACCACAAGGAGTATGGCTTACGCCACCCTGTGCTATCAAAAGTATGGCTTACGCCATGATATTTTTCTAATTTTCTACTGATTTAGATGCCGTTCAAAATTTTTTTGCCAAATTTGTTGACAATCTCTGAAAAATCCGTTACTTTATAAAAAGTCTGAGTCCAATGCCCCCATCGTCTAGAGGCCTAGGACACCTCCCTTTCACGGAGGTAACGGGGATTCGAATTCCCCTGGGGGTACTTTAAAATTATAGATAAATTAGAAAAGTAGAAAAGATTTAGTTTTTTCTTTTCTACCCCGTAACTAATTTTTTCTGAGTCATAGATTGACGCAATGCTCAACTTATTCGCATATTCGCACTTTGACTAATCGCCATAAGATTGAATTGTCAGTTTTGGTTGAAGCGGAGTTCAATAATTAATATTAGCGTTGTCAGCATCAGCATTTAAGAGGGTAGAAAAGAAATAGCCAAAAATTACCCTCACAATCTGATAAATTAAGCGACATGGAACAGAAGAGAAAAATATTCTTCTTCCTCCTGACTCCTGAATTTTTATTTTTTGGGGTTGTTTTTATTTTCCTGTACATCCTCTGAATGCTTACTATTTTTGTTGATATTTATGATAGCAAAATCTCAAAAATTTCGTTGGCAAAAAACTAAATATTCGGCTTTATCTCGAAAAATCGACATTTTTATAGCTGCGGGGAAATTTATTTTATTTCTTTGGTGGGATAGTATTTTTCCCCAAGATTCTTTAGAACATAAAAAAAACCGCGCTACTTGGTTGGTTAATACTTTGATTAATTTAGGGCCTACTTTTATTAAAATTGGTCAAACTTTGTCAACTCGTGCTGATTTATTACCTTTAGAGTATGTGGAAGCTTTAGGAACTTTACAGGATCAAGTTCCGGCTTTTAGTAGTCAAGAAGCGATTGCTATGATTGAGTTGGAATTAGGTAAACCTTTGCAATTTATCTATAAAGACTTTGAATTCAATCCTCTGGCTGCTGCTAGTTTAGGTCAAGTTCATAAAGCTAAATTATATACTAACGAAGAAGTTGTAATCAAAGTACAACGTCCGGGTTTAGAGGCTTTATTTAAGTTAGATTTTAAGATATTATTACAGTTAATTAAGTTTGGCAATCAATATTTTGTTCAGGTTAAAAAATATAATTTAGAAGCAATTTATGATGAGTTTTTTAATTTATTATTTCAAGAAATTGATTATATTCAAGAGGGTAAAAATTCTGATAGATTTAGGGATAATTTTTATGGCTATCCACGAATTATTGTGCCTAAAGTATATTGGCAATATACTACAACTAAGATATTAACCTTAGAATATAGACCAGGCATTAAAATAAATGATAAAGCCGCTTTAGAAGCTTGTGGAATTAATATTAATAAGGTAAATGAAACGGGTATTTGTTGTTATTTAAAACAATTATTACAAGATGGATTTTTCCAGGTTGATCCTCATCCAGGTAATATGGCAGTCAATCCAGATGGTAGTATCATATTCTATGATTTTGGCATGATGGCAGAAATTAGAACTTTGGATAAGGATCAGATGATTAAAACCTTTTTTGCTGTGTTAAAAAAGGATAGTAATGAGGTGGTAAATACTCTAATGAGTATGGGATTACTTGAACCTATCCCAGATATGACTCCAGTGAGAAGATTAATCACATTTTTATTAGATAAGTTCACCGATAAACCTTTAGATATTAGAGCGTTAGGCGAGTTAAAAAGCGAACTCTATGAAATGTTTGAACAGCAACCATTTCGCCTACCTGCTCAAATGACATTTATCTTAAAAGCTTTAACCACATTAGATGGTATTGCTAGAACTTTAGATCCTAAATATAATCCTACGGCATCAGCCCAAGCATTTGTTAAAAGTCTGGCAATTGCGAAAAGTAAAGGAAATTCTATCGCCCAATTAAGCAGACAAGCAAGGGATTTTCTTCAATATCAACTGACAAAACCGAATAAAACCGAAGTTTTAGTTAAAAAATTAGAGGAAAGAGTTGAAAGGGGAGAGTTACAATTAAGAGTTAAAAATGTTGAAAGCGATCGCATATTAAGACGAATTTATCAAGCAGTCAAAACATTAATTTATGCTTGTTTAACAGGATTTAGTATGTTGACAGGATTAATTTTGATGATCGCCAAGTATAATAATTGGGCGATTGCTATTTTTTGTGTATGTGCTTTTTGTCTATATTTATTAGTTAAATCCTTAATGAAATTAGCAGTTATCGAGAAAATAGAAAAATTGAGTAAAAAGTAGCTGTGTCAGGATTTAGGTCTAAACTTGGGTTACTCAAGAAAGAGTTAAGACAACAGGCTTAAGTATCGCTTTTATAGCTTGATCAAAAAACTCACCTTGACAGCGGCAAGGAAAGGGTTCAGGGGGTGGGAGTATGACAAAAAATTCCGTTGTGTTGTTTTTTGTCATCACTGTTGGGAATATGGCTGAGTTGGTGGAGAAAACTGAGGTAAAGTGAGGGTAAAACAAATTTCGCTGAGAGGAGAGTCTGTAATTGGAGTACTCTCAATAGCGATCGCACCCTGCAAATGCTGTACTAGAGATTTTACTAGCGCTAATCCCAAGCCTGTACCTGGTGTCCAACGTCCTTTACCACGACGGAATTTGTCAAAGATATAGGCTGCTTCCTCTTGTGAGATGCCACGACCTGTATTAGTCACTTTAATAATAACTTGATCAATTTCTTGTTCGACTCTGTGACTGACTTGTAAATGGACAACAGTATTACGTTCTGAGTATTTACTGACATTCGTGAAAAGTTCTTGTAAAATGCGCTCAAAACTCTCTATTTCGGTTTGGAGTGTTAACGGTTCCTTGGGTAAATCCACGGTGATAGTTAATTCCTTCTCCGTCAGTTGCTGTTCAACACCAGCGACAAACTCATTAATCTTAGTATTTAAATCTATAGTTTCAAATTGTGGTGCTTCTTGATGAGATTCAAGTTTTTGGAGTGTCAGCAGGTCATTAATCAAGTTAATTTCTTTGGTACATTCTGATTCTAGAATATCTAGATATCGAGATTGACGATCTGCTGAAATTCCCGGCAACCTGAGGTTACGAATAGACATTCGCATATTTGTCAGGGGATAACGCAAGCGATCGCTAATGTTGCTGACAAATTCATCTTTGAGTTCATTTAATTGTTGTAATTGCTCAACATATTGCTTTGTTCTTTCATACAATTTTGCCTGTACTTCCAAACTCCGCTTCAGTTGCTCTGTCCGTTCATCTACTAAATTTTGGACTTGTCGTAGTGTCTGTGACTGAATTATGGCATTACTCAATTGAGCGCAGACCATTTCCACCAGATTTAATTCCGCAGGTTGCCAATTGCGAGCAACTTCTTGCTGTAAAACCACAAACCCTAAAACTTTGCCCTGATTTTCCAATGGCATTAACAGTGTAGCAGGAAACTCCTCAATGGCAAATAATGGATTTGGTTGCCAATCATCTTTTTGTTCTGTATGATTATCAATCATAATCGGTTTCCCCGATTCTACGAATACACGTTGGCATAAACTACAATCTGATAACCAAAAAGACTGCTCTAATTTTTCTAAAGCAGTGGCTGAAATGCTGTTGGTCTTATTCCATTCCCCGACTACAGTAGCTTTGGCTTTAGGAATTTGCTTTTTTGGGCGATTCCTAAACATTGGATCTGTGTATTTCAATAAAATCAATAAACCTCGATCTGCTTCTAAAGATTCAGCAGTCGATGAAATCACCAACTGGAGCATTTGATTTAACTCCAAGTTACTAAGACTTAGTATAGTTAATTGCTTAATTAAACTTTGATGCTGGCTAGTCTTATGCAGATACTGCTTTTGAGTGGTGAGTAGATGTGTTTGTGATATTTGAGCTAATGCGATCGCACAAGATAATGCTACTAACTTGAGTAATTGTTTTTCTGATTCATTCCAATCATAAGGTTGGAATTTTAGCAGGCTGATTACACCATTCTGTTTCCCATGAAATCGTGTGGGAATTGCTAAAACCGATTTAATCGGGACTGATATAGATTGACACCCAATTACTAGATTTTTTTGAATGATGGAAATATCATCAATAGTCAACGGTTCAGCTGCACATTGTACAACTGGTGAACTCATCATCAACTGTTCCATTGATAATATTTCGCCGGAGTGTGATAATTCCTGATATTCTTCACTGCACCAATTGGCTGTCGATACTTCAGCAGATTCATCACCTGTGACTGCTACTAGACAGCAGCAATCTACTTTAAATGCTACTCCCAGTAAGTGAGCAATTTCTTGCAGCATCGAGGATTGATTTGTACTATTGGCGATGATATGATTAATATCCCGTGCCAAAGCATGGGCTGTTTTTTCCTGTTGCTGCATCAGCTTGGCGGGGTATGTTTGTAGTTCTTCTACATCATTTACGTATTGCAGGGGTGACAATAAACGCTTTTTCATTACTGGTACACTAGTGGATGATCATCCGATACAAAAATGCTAACAATCTGATGAATCCTGAGTCATTTATGAAGATTTTCGGTCAAATCTTAATTATTTATTTATATTTCAGGTACTGTTTTTTAACGGCCATATCAATCTAGATATTAGCGGATAAAGCAGTAAATTTAGGTGTGTAACTGAAAAACTGCTGCAAGGCAAGTCTTCTATACCCTTGGTAGTAATTTAGGTATCAATTTTTTGCCTGTACTCAAAGAGCCTCTTATATCAGCATTTTGAGGTTGAATTAGTTTAGCGTCTGAGAACTAGGATATCGTGTCTGTAACTTTACATAAACCGTAATTTCTCTAGAATTAAATACAAAATATCATAGTTGGTATCCGAGTTAATACTGGAGATGTTATTGACATCCCCGATATTCTATCTCGATTATTTTATTTGGTTTACCGAGTCGATTTATCTAAATCTGTGTGGCCAGATCAAAACCAAATTTTAAAAGCAACCTAGTTACTCTTAGGAAAACTAGGCTGCTTTTACCAAAATATTAAGACTAGTGCTGGCAGAAATGATTAACGAGTAGAAAGTTTCTTTCAGCACTCAGAACTCAGCACTCCTCACTCAGCTAGACTCTCAACACTCAGAGGAACCATATCGCCATTCTTTGTTAGCGCCAATAACATAGACTGTTGAGCTTGAATTAATGTGCCTGTAAGTACACAACGCTCTTCTTGCTGGGCTGTAGCCGGTATACTAGCTCGAATATCAGCACGGGAAAATCTGGGTTTCCATTCACCTGATTTTTGCTGGACGTAATTCCAGAGGATATCTCGGATCAGGGCTTGATATCCTTGATTACCAGCTATCTCTTTGAGTTTATCTTTAAGTTCGCGTTCCAAACGGATGCTGGTAACTTCCATGTCGGTGGTTGGGGTGCGTGCGATGGTATGCATGATTTTTTCTCCTTAAGGGTATAGACAGGATAGTAATACAAGTGTAGTATGTTTAAAGAAATGTTCAATAGGTGAAATTTTCTGTGAAATCCATTTACCCCATCTCTATCTCCTCATATCCCGCCAATTGCCAAGCCAATTGGGAATTTGCTGCTGTGGAAGTGGAGTATCTATTTATGGCCGATGGTAGCCAGCATCAAAGGCAAAACACAGAGGGTAATGATGATTTTAGATATATCAGTTTTGATGGGCTGATTAGTAAACCACAAATAGATACAAGAAGCGGGAGGTACAAGCGCATAAATGCTGTACCGCAATAAGACCAGAAAAGTATCAGGTCAATTTCTAACCCCCGCTTCAACCAAATCAGAAGCGGGGGTTTTTTAATAAGGAGTCGGGCTGTGACGAGCGCCATACAAGTTTTAGAGCAATCCGTGGTGGTGTTTTCTCAAAATTATTTACCACTGTGTCGGGTTAATATCAAACGAGCGATTGTGTTGTTAGTGACTAACAAAGCTGAACCACTAGACTTTTCCACAGAAGGGGGATGGCTAGTTCACTCACCGAGCTTAGTGTTATCTGTACCAAAGCACATCCGGTTGAAAATTGCTGCGGCTGAGAGGATGTGGAAAGTTCCCCCAGTAAATCGGCGGGAAGTACTGCGACGAGATCATCACAGTTGTCAATATTGCGGTACTAACAAACGTCTGACGTTAGATCATGTGATTCCACGTTCTAAAGGTGGTTCTCATACATGGAATAACGTAGTCACAGCCTGCGAAAGATGTAATTCTCGTAAAGGCGATAAAGCGATCGCAGAAACTGGAATGCAATTGCGTAGCAAGCCAAAAGCACCAGTCCACCCAGCTGTTTATTTTGCGGAACAGTTCTGGATAGATCTACAAGCAAACCTGGAATAACAGGAGAGCATAAGGAATGCTGAAATTAATTTACACTGAAGGGAGTTTTAATTTAGAGTGTCTTACTCTGTCACTAGAAGAATGGGTGGCGCAAAGAGTAATTTTGGCACTACGCATTGGTCAACCTCTACATTTTGAACCTAGTACGGCTTCCTTTTTGCTTCCTGTTGATTTACCGGGAGTAGAAAGGCTGAAGATTGAGGTGCAACGAAATGATGGTGAAATCATAGTGCTGTCTACTTGTGATGCTGAGTATCTGGAAGTCACTTTGCGGGGTTCTTGGTTATCAGATGGTGATGATGATGCTGTGGGTGTGTTTGTGACGACAATGAGCGATCGCACTGAGTTCTTCCTAAACAAACTTTGGAATGATGCTCAAGCTGATGCTTCGGTAAAAAGTGCTGAGTGTTGATTGAATCTTTATCGTTGCATTTCCAGCAATTGGGGAAGTGTAACAAATCGGTAGCCTTGCTGTTTGAGTCTGTTGATGATTTCTGGCAAGGCTTTTAACGTTTTAGTGCGATCGGCTATTGTTCCATTTCTAATAATTCAGGATGCGTATGAAATAGAAGAATTATTAGAAAATTGATGAGAGGTTTTCGAGCAGCAATCTATCTCAGGAAATATGTCTTATAGCCTATATTATTTTAGTTTTAATGGTGCGTGCCATCAACAAGATAAGGTGAACAAGAAAATACTCAAAGATAGAGTAAATCGAAACCAATACCTGGAAGATGAAAATAATCGGAACATCACAAATACTATTTTTTATATCTAAAGAGTGATTCTATCTAATTCATGATTCAGGCAAATTATATCTGAAGATTGATGAAATGAATAGTTATTCTAATTACTATGTAATGAGAAACATAAAGCGCAAAAATATCAAATGAAAATTCTTGACTTTGCTACATCTAAATTTCAGTTAGCGTCCAGATACATATTCATAGCTTTTGCTTGTGCCTTCATATTTTTATTTAGTGCTTCTCCTGCTTTAGCTATCAGTAGTTATCAAAGTGAAGCCACTGAAGGAACAACACAACTATTGGAAACCCAACGTCAAGCGGATGAAGCGACTAAATCTCCACCGATAGGACTCAAAGAAACTCAAAAAAAGACAAAGAAAGGGCTGAACGAAGTTCAGGGAGATGCTGATATTGACAAGATGAAGACTCCCAAAAATTCACAAGGTGCAACTTCTGTAAAACAGGAAGTAGAAGGTTTTTTGGAAAAAGTCACAGGCGGCGATAAGTAAATATCATTCATGGTTTAGGGTCAATACACACATTATAATTGACCCTAATAAATAGGGTCAAATTTTTAGTTATTTAGATAGATTAAAATCAGAGTCTTTCTAAAGAAATAGAAGGGAATAAACATTAATATTCCTATTGATTGATGTGGATTATGTCAATATTATGAGAAATTACATTTAAGTACTAACAGACAGAAAAATTAATGACTAAAATTAACATTGGCTTGACAGAAGAACAGCGTTACGGTGTGATGAATTTGTTAAATCAAGATTTAGCAGATTCTTATGTACTCGTAGTAAAAACTAAAAAATATCATTGGGATGTAGTTGGGCCTCAGTTCCGCACTTTGCATGAGCTTTGGAATGAACAATACGAATTACTGACTGAAAATATTGATGCATTAGCTGAAAGGATTCGTAAGCTAGGCGGTTATCCGACTGGCACAATGGCAGGATTTCTCAAAATTGCTACTCTCAAAGAATATAGTGGCGAAATTCCCACAGCAACGGGGATGGTAACTAGATTATTGGAAGATCATGAGCAGGTTATTCGCAATTTAAGAAGTCATGTAGACCAGTGTAGTGAAGAGTTTAGTGATCAGGGTTCTGCTGACTTTTTGACTACTTTAATGGAAGAACATGAAGAGATGGCTTGGATGCTGCGCTCATTTATTCAAGGGGATTCATTAGAATCTAATAGACAGGAACAAGCAGAAACTAAAGTTCCAGTTGGTGTGTAATCAAAGATTGTCAACAATAATTAAAAGGAGTATAAAAGTGTCAGAAGTATATCAAGCAGAACGGACAATTTCGGCTGTATTAAAAGAGCAAAAACAAGTTGATGATGTAATTCGCCGGTTACTAGATAGAGGTGTACCAAAGGATCATCTTTCGGTAATGGGTAGAAATTTCCAATCAGAAACACGAATTTCGGGTTTCATTACAAAGCGAGATGTAATTTTAGGGGGTTTGAGAACAGGGGCTGTTTTTGGTTCTTTGTTTGGTTCCTTCTTGAGCTTGCTGACGGGTGTAGGTGTATTGTTTATTCCCTTTGTGGGACCGATTGTGGCAGCAGGACCGATTGGTGCTGTGTTATTGGGGGCTGCTAGTGGTGCGATCGCAGGTAGTGCTGGTGCTGGTTTAGTGTCAGTTCTGATGGCTTTGGGGATGCCTGAAGAGAAAGCAGCAATTTACCAAACCCGCTTACAAGCTGGAGAATTTTTATTAATGGTGGAAATTCCCAGCGATCGCACAGGAGAATTTCAATTACTATTAGAAAGCGCTGGTGCTGAAGAAATTCACACAAGTGATAAAATTCTGGATCGTCCTTGTACTGGACTATGTAAAAGTCCAGAGGATTTATCCCCAGAAATTCGCGCTCATCTATCAGAAGAAGCCCAACAAGTATTCATTAAGCAATATAACGCTACACTGACTGAAACTAGCGATGAGTCTACATCTGAAAAATCTGCTTGGGATGTAGTTCATCAACAATTTGATGAAGATGAAAAAGGTATCTTTTCAAAGCAAAAAGTCAGCGTTTAATTTTTCACACCTAAATAATTAGTAACAGGTAATGGGGTAAAACTCATTACCTTTTTATAATTTACTAAGGTAGTATCTTTCTATTAAATAAAGATATTTTGAAAATTAAATTCATTTCAAATTAATTATTTAACTTCTATAGAATCTATACTAAAAACGGGTTAAAAGTGTCATTCTGTAGCTTGCTTCCCGTAGGGTACGAAGTGAAGAATCTCCGAGATACTTCCCTGCACTACGTTACGGTCAGTATGACATAAGTCCAAGTTTGACCCGTTTGCAGTATAAATATTCTGGTGGTACATTATCCACTAACCAAACACCATTATCAGAACAATAAAAAATGTACCCATCTGCGTACATAGCCGCACCATTAACAGTAAAAATAACCGGTTTTCCGTGCCTTGCACCCACTACTTTGGCGGTATTAATATCTGCTGATAAATGAACATGATGACGTGACATTTTAGAAAGTCCTGTTTGCAAAATCGAATCTACAGATATGTTTCCTGTGCCGTGATAAAGCACATCTGGAGGTACAGCAGGTTGTAATTGCAAATCAACTTCTGTACTATGTCCTTGATTGACACGAATGAGAGTAAATGTAGAATCAAAAGCAAAGCGTTTTTTATCGCTAGTAGCCACTACTTCCTGTAATTCTTCTAAGGTAATAGGAAAGTTATGGTTAGTACAAGCTGTTAGTAATTCATCAACAGCAACCCAACCACCAGGAGCTAATTTAATTCCAATTTCTTCTGGTGTATGACGTAGCTGTTTACTCAGAAATTTGCTGACTTTTACTAAGCGAGAGTTACTCATTTTTAGTCATTAAAGATGATTTAATCATTTTTTGAATGCTGAACTTTCAAATAATCCCAAAAACAAACTACAAAGCCAATAACACAACTTGCTTTCCAGAGCAACAGCCACCAAGGTTTCCACCAGCCTCCAGTTTGAACTTCGACAATATCCGATAATCCAAACAATAAAAAGATCATAGATGTAATTTTATTTTTGCGTTTAGCAATGAGATAATCTCGTTTATAACTATAGATGATAAACCCCAATGAAAATAAACTCCATAATACTGCCTCAATGTAATTTCCCTGACGGTAAAGAGTTTCTAAAAGTTGTGCATTTTCCAGTGAACCAGATTGGTGTAACCACAAAAAAAATCCTATCATTGCCATAAACAAAAGGCTTAAACGCAGAATTGCTCCTTTAGTCAACTGCAAGGTAGATTTTGAATTCATCTATTTAAATTGATAAAATTTGTTTGATAATTAAGGCTAATGCGATGGTAATCATCACAGTTAATGTGATTTTACCGCCAGGTATAAGCGATTGGTAGATATTATTTGCTAATTTTTGTTGTTCCCTTTGTTGCCAACTCATAAATGCAGGAATAATTCCACCTAAAATCGAAATACTAAAGATTCCTGTGTAATCTAGCGCAGCAAAAAAGATAGTAGGGTTTACGGTTCCTAAACTCATTGGAGGAAACAGAACGAGTGAGTAAAGAGGTAGTCGAGAAAGTTCAGTTTTTTTAATTCGAGAAATATCTTGGAAAAAATCTACTAACCCATAAACAAAACCGATAAATGATGTAATGATTGCAAATTCTGAAAAAACAGTTAGCAATAATCCTATTAATTCTCCTGCGCTACCTGTTCTGAGAATTTGTAGTGGATCAAAAACACTGCTATTAGCTAAATTATTCGGAAATATCTCAGGATTAATGCTTCCTAAAATTACGGCATTCCAAGCTAAGAACATGATTAATGGAATTGCCGAACCAATGATAATTGATTTGCGTATTTTGGGTATATCTCCTTCTAGTTGCGTCACAACTACTGGAACAATATTATGATAAAAAAGGGCTACACACATCACTGAAATAGCGCTACCAAGAGTATGCCAATTTTGAAATAGGAATTGGGTGCTTTTTACTTGCCCTGCGCCTAATAATAAGAGACCTATAAAAGAAATAATCACAATGGCGACAAAAGCACTATTTAATTTCTGAATAAACCTTTCTTTTCCTAAATAAAGAATACCTCCAAATAATAGGGTAAAAGTTGTTGTTCCTATCCAGTTAGGTAAAAGATTTTCTAATCCTGCTATTTTGGTTAATGCTGATGCCAAAATATCTCCACCTTTGCTGATATATGCCACTAAAAGAGCATAGTGCATAAATAAATATGTAGCACCAGCAACTCTCGCACCTACTTTACCAAGGGTTTTTTCGACAATTGCTAAAAAACCTAGATTGGGAATACCCTCTAAACGCATGACGTTCAAAGTCACTTCCGCAATTAACAATCCTGAGAATAGTGTGTATAGCCAAACTGCAATTAGTAGGGTTGTAGATGGCAAAATACCTGATGGTAATGTTACCGCAGGTAGAGCTAGAATTCCAGCCCCTACGGTAGTTCCGGCAATCAGAGCAGTACTTCTTAGGACACTACCTGGTTGATAATTTAACTTATTACCATCAAATTCCAGATGAGAAAATAATCTAGTGATTTGCTTTTGTTCTGATTTTAGAACTGTCTTCATAGGGTTTTTGCTCAGATATCTATCCAAAGAGGGAAACTTATATTAACTTATGTAAATAAATTTAGCAAAAACCTGGGATTGAAGATAAAGACTGCCACGAAGCGTTAGAGCAAGACTATTTTTTGAGTAGGGGTGTAATTAGGTAAGATGTGATTGAGTTGGCTGGGGTTGAGATGAAGATGATGTTGCAAGAGAGTAGAAATGACATCACGAAAATCGGTAGCGATCGCTAAATCTCTTTTCTCATACAATTGAGATGCTGATAAACCGGGCCATTCTCCATAAACCTTTCCACCTTTAACATTCCCACCTAAAACCCAAACGACGTTACCATGTCCATGATCTGTACCACCGTTATTATTTTGCCGCACGGTGCGACCAAATTCAGACATGACAACAATGGTAGTATTTTGGTAAACACTGCCCAAACCTTGAACTAAAGCGGCTAAACCTTTTCCCAATTTGCCCAAATTCTGAGCTAATGTTCCTTGGGTGCTACCTTGATTAGCATGAGTATCCCAACCACCTAAGGCCATAAATCCTAATTCAATTCTGGAGTCTCTAACCATTAGTTGTGCTAATCTGCTCGCATCTCTAGAAAAACCATTAGGTAAAGGCGCTCCATTGTTGGCCATTTTCATTTCCTGATCCAAGTCTTTCATGATAGCTTCACGTGCCATTCTGCCCTGACGATAGGTTTGACTAAGGCTATCTTCTCCACTGTAAAGCTGATCAAATGCTGTTGCTACTTGCGGACGATCTATCAGTAGCCGTTTTTGAGGATTTGCCCCTGATGGTAAATTAGCAATGGGCATCTGACCATACAGAATCCAAGGTGTGTTTTGTCCCACTGTTACTGCTTGCACAGGGGTTTTTTTCGCTATCACACCTAGTAACCTGTTCATCCAACCATCTTTAGTCCCTTTGTTACCGGGAGTTCCACTTTCCATATATTTTTGAGCATCAAAGTGGGAGCGAGTCGGGTTTGTTAAACCGCAAGCATGAACAAATGCTAAATGGCCTTTTTGCCAAAAAGGAACTAATGGAGATAGTACGGGATGTAATCCGAAACGACCATCTAAATCTATGACTCCACCTTCTTTACCAGGTTGGGGAATTGCAATTTTTGGTCTGGCTTGGTAGTAGGCTGTTTCTGAATAGGGAACGACAATGTTTAAACCATCGACTCCACCTCGGAGAAAGATCACAATTAAGCGTTTTGGATTGCTGTTGGCAGTCGCTGAATGGGCAACCCAAGTATTACTACCAATAGTGGTGATGGCTGAAGTGGAAAAAAGTCCGGCTTGGATGAGAAAATCACGTCTGTTCATAAGCTAGGAAATAGATGAAAGACAAGAGAGCAGGAAAATTTTGACTCAGTACTCGTTACTAAACTAGCGCCGCATAAATTCTGGACTACCTAAGATTAAGCCGCTACGAATTTCTAGTGGACTGGATGCGATCGCTTTTTGGGTTTGAGGAGAAAAAGAATTACCCAATGTATTCATCAGTTGTTCATAGTCCACAGGTATAGATTTAGTAGCTTTTCTGTTTTGAGGAGCTTTGACTTTACCTGGCTTCATTTGTCGTCTTGGTTTCAATACAGATGGGATAGTTTTTCTAGGTTTTGGTGCTTTTCCCTTATTTGGGTTCCTTTGCGGCGGTAAACTGGATATTAGTAAACTATTATTAGCGATCGCAGTCGCAAAACTCAGTCGTCGAGTCATCGCATCAGGATTTAACCAAGCTTCTTTCGTATTTTTGTAACCATCTGGAGTCGAACACTGATAGAGAGGCATAGCTAACTGACCAAACAATCCCAGGATTGGTCTGGTATTTTTCAGTTCCATCCCAGTTACTCGAACTACGGAAATTGCATATTGATAAGGTGTTTTAAACTTGCTATTAAAATTTTTCTCATCCCAAAATTCAGAACTTTGAAATAGAGTATTCAATACCTCACGAATATTGCCATCAGTCGCCAGATATCGCTGTGCTAGTTTTTTGACTAAAGTTTCTGGAGGGCTATCGCTAACAAAATACTGGGCTAACTTATAACTAATATGACGAGCAGTAGCCGGACTCCTAGCCAAAATATCTAAAGCTTCTTCTCCCTCAGCTTCGCCACTTCCTTTAATTTTGTGTCCTAAAAAAACTTTGTCCCCAAAATCATGATATTTGGAATTGAATTCAAATCCAGAACTATTATTTTGATGAGGATTATTAACAATTCCCCAACCACTAAAAATTTTTGCTAAAGCAATCACATCTTGTTGAGTATAACCTCCATCTACTCCCAAGGTGTGTAGCTCCATCAACTCACGGGCATAATTTTCATTTAAACCCTCAACTTTACCCTTAGCATTAGGACGATGAGAAACCTTATTTTTGGCATTATCTAAATAAAGTAACATCGCCGGATGGTGTGCTGTTGCTCCTAATAAATCCCGAAAACGCCCCAAAGCATAAGGACGAATCGCTTCTTGTTCATAAGCACCCACCCAAATGCGATTACGTCCTTTAAAGGCATCCACATTAAAATGGTTATACCAAAAATCCACCAGCACTTCTTGCAGTTGGCGGTTGCTACTCGTCGCCCTTAATAATCTAGATTGGATAGTTTCGGTGAAGATTTGACCAGTTTGCTTCATTAAAGCCTGCTTTTTTTCCTGCCCTGATGTTATCCCCGCAGGAATATTTGCAGCATATTGCAAACGTTGCATCGGATTTAGATTCAGAGTTTTCATTTGCGAAAGTTGACGAGTCAAACTTTCTGATTCAGAAATGGAATCAGGGGAGAGTTGCTGTTTAATGTAGCTCTCTACACCCATAGATTCAACTTTTTTCATATCCCCAGGTGCAGGACCAAAGCTTAAACGATTGATGATATGCAGAACTTTGGGATTTACGGTTGTAGCGGCAGCATCACTAGAAATAACACTTCCTAATAACAACAACAGCGACAATACCCAATATTTATTCTTTGGTAAGGTCATAATTCGGGAACGATTTTACGCTATTTGAGGCTTGTCATTGAAAGATTTACCTCGGATTATTGAGGGGTTGCTATTGACCTATGTCGTAATTACTGAAAGATGTGACGCTCATTTTTTCTATTTGTTTCCGTTACTATATAAACTGATTTTTTTAAACAAACCGTTGTGTAAATTCGTATATTAAATCTACCCTGCCTTTACGTAACATAGCTGGATCTAATCTTTCTGTGGTGTTACAAGTCATCAATACCACTAAACGTTGCTTGATTTGCACGCCAGATTCGTCAATTACACTTTGGTATAAAGTGCCATCTAACAAGGCCAAAATATGCTCAGTTTTATTATTATATTGGGCTACTTCTGAAGCTCTATCTTGAGCTAAATTATCAGCTTCGTTGATGATAATACAAATTCTTTCTAAGTAACTTGGGGGAACAAAGTTAGTAATAGCATCATGATCCAAAATAAAAATGACATAACCTAATGGTACAAGAATTTCTTTAGCTACTGATTGTGTCCAGGCTGTTTTACCTGTACCCGGTTCTCCATGTACTACAACTGCTAATTGGTTCTGATTGAGAATTGCTTGTTGAACTGAGTCACTAAAGTCTTGAATTTCTTGAGGAAATGTACGAATAGGAAATTGATTATGAACTTTACCAACACGACTTTGATATCCACTCAACATCACTGCTAAATCATAAGTCGCTTTATTAATTAACGGTGCTAGATTTTGGGACATTAAAGTATATTGTCTTCGTCCACGATCATAGGGATCAATCTGTAACCAAATATCGTATTTAGACCAGTAAGCATAAACAGTATTGATGACATCTAGTCGTTCCCAACTAACAAATTTTTCTGCCGGAAAATAGAAATCTCTCTCTGAGTAATATTGGGTAATAATATCAGGACTTTCTAATAAACGTAAAACCCGCAAAACGGTAATTTCTTGCAATAGATTCAAAACATAATCAATGGGGATACTATTACGACTCACAAATTGGACAATGGGTGTTTCTGTAGTTAAAATATCCTTGTAGCGATGGTCTGGCGTTATTGCATCAGGTGTGATAAAGTTCCAATATTTTTGCAATTCACCACGAGTATAGTCTGAAGCTAGATTTAATAGATTTGCCCACCAAGCATAATCTTTTCTTGCTAATGCATCTGCATAATAACTTGCTAGATTAATAGTTTTTTGGCTTAATTCATGGGTATCATGAAATATAATTTGCTGGAAATAGCCCCAATCAAAGTCACGTTGAAATGGCCTCCAACCCTTAGAAAGTAAGTTTTGCCGATTGTTATTCTGGGAATTATTATCGTCGTTATTTCTGAAATAATCAAAATCCATATTTTATGCAATTTAGTGATGGTTGAATTATTTGGTAATAATGCAGGAGATGATGGAAAAGTTTTATCGTACTATAAACTACCTGCGTGTTATTTGCCAAAACAAAATTATTTCCTTACTGCCAAGAAACTCTATTGGTGAATTATTATACGTATTTTACTCAGAATTTATGCAACTGGCTGGCTTTGTAAGGTGCGTCAGATGCTGAAAATGTGTTGATTGTTAGCAAATTATCGAGTCTGACGCATCCTAATAAGAAATATTGAGTGTGAGGCTTGCGTAAGTCCTGGTAGTAGAGGATCATGATGATAGTCTAGGGCTTGCTGTTCGTGGGGCGTGCCGTTAGGCATATAAAGCAAAAACCTATATATATCAAGAGTTTGAAGTATATCAGGAAAATTAGGTATAATCGCAATCAATTTTCTTTAGGTAGTCTCACTGTGAATATACTACCTTTACCTAATTCTGAGGAAAGTTCTATTTTGCCACCGTGTGCTTCTACAATTCGTTGTGATAGATGCAGTCCTAAGCCACTACCGGATCTTTTGTTTCTACCTTGACGAAATCTTTCAAAAGCTGTTGCTTGATCTTCTGGGGAAATTCCATAACCTGTGTCTGCAACTTTAATTAAGATTCCACTTTGCTCAGTCTTGGTGGATAAGGTTTCAAAAATGCGGATTTCGACACCACCTGTATCTGTGAACTTGATTGCATTACCGATTAAGTTATTCAACACTCGTCGTAGTTCTAGTCTATCGCCCAGAATAATTCCAGCATGATTCCCTAGCTGGTTTAACTGATGAGTATCTAATTTGAGAGTCAAGTTTTTCTCACTAGCAAGAGGAATTAGTTCACTAATTACTTCTGTGGCTATTTCCTGTAAGTTACATTTTTCCAAATTTAAGGTCTTTTTTCCTGCCTCGAAGCGATAGACTTCTAGTAAGGTGTTGACCATTTGCATTAAATTTTGGTTGCTGCGAATCATGACAGAAATGGCTTGTTTCATTTCTGGAGATATCTTACAAAAAGTTTCCTGTTGAAACAAAGCCAGCATTCGATCAGCAGCTACTAGGGGTGTGCGTAAATCATGAGTCAGACGAGAGACAAAATCTTCTCGCTGACGTGTCATTTTTTGTTGTTCGTCAATGCTGTGTTTAAGTCGCAAGAGCGATCGCACTCTGGCTAGTAGTTCATCGGTATCAAATGGTTTGCGAATAAAATCATCAGCACCAGCATCTAATCCTTCCACTACGCTAGATTCGTGAAAGGCTGTAATTAACAATATGGGAATATAGCTGAGATCGGCATTGTGACGAATTCTACGTGTGACTTCATAACCATCCATCCCTGGCATCATCACATCTAGTAAAATCAGATCAGGTGGAGATTGTAATACTTTTTGCAAAGCAGTTGCACCATCTGATACTAAGTCAATTTCATAGCCCTCGCTTTCTAAAATTGTTTGCACTAAAATTAGATTATCTCTAGTATCATCAACGGCAAGGATACGGTCAACTTTATCTCTCTTGACAACAGACATAATTTATCAACTTTTTTGAAATAAATTTCAATTAATCTTCATTTAAAAATGAAGATAACCCATCACAGCTTTGCTAAATTGAGATGGGAATTCGGATGGATTTTGAGAAGAATAAAAAAATCCATCGCCATTGCTTAAGTTTAAACTATAATTGTGTTCTAGATGAGAACTAGGTAATAATGTTATTTGACGAGGTAATTCAATTTTAAATATTGAACCTACTCCTAATTGACTTTCTAAAAATATTTTACCACCCATCATTTTTACTAATGAATTAATAATTGCTAAACCCAAACCTGTTCCAGGATATTTACGGCTAATACCTTGATCTATTTGTCGAAATGCTTCAAAAATATTTTGAAAATCTTGAGGAGAAATGCCAATTCCTGTATCTCGAATAGTAATTGTGATCCGATTTCTAGAAATAATTTCTTTGACTTCTAACCAAATACTTCCATGTTCGGTAAATTTAATTGCGTTGGAGAGGAGGTTAATTAAAATTTGATGTACTCGAATTGGATCATTAAACACTAAAGTGTTTTCTAAGTCTATGTCTACAAACAAAGATAACTTTTTAGCTTCAGCTAAGGAACGTATTTCTAATACCGTATTATTAACTATTTTTGAGAAGTCAAATATTTCCGGTTTTAGCTCTAATCTACCAGATTCTAATTTAGAAAAATCTAGGACTTCATTGAGCAATATTAACAAATGCTTACCATTATTGAGGATACGCTCTACCATATCCGCTTGCTGATGAGTAAGTTGACCAAATTTTGGACGTAACAGGATTTGAGAAAAACCAATGATGGCGTTCATTGGTGTTCTTAATTCATGGGATATGGTTGCTAAAAATTGCGATTTTAGCCGTGATGTTTCCAAGAGTTGTAAATTTTGTGCCTGAATTTGTTGCCGTTGTTTCTCCAATTCTTGGTTTTGATTAATTAGTTGCTCATGACTTTCTTTTAACTTTTTATATGCCAAGTCTGCTTTAATTTGTGCGCTGTATAATCGAATTGCACTTCGCAAAATCTGTGCTAGGGTTTCGGCAGATAGTTTGGACTTAACAAGATAGTCTGTAGCACCTGCTGCTATTAATTCAATGGCGAGTTGTTCATCTTCTGGATCAGTGAGGATGACTAAAGGAACTTTGATTTCTGAAGAGCGTAGTTTGTTAATTAAAATTAAACTATCTTGGTTTGGTAAGCGATAATCTAGAAATACGCAGTCGAAGTTAGTATTTTTGAGAGCAGAGAGCGCATTATGAATATCACTGACTTCGCACAATTCCATATAAACACCTGCGTTCGTCAAGGCTAACCGAACTGCCATGCGATCTACTTCATTATCATCTATAACCAAAATTTTCAGCGTCTCTTCCATCAGTTTTTATTTATTTTCGCTGTTTAATAATATTTATGTACAGCATTTCCATGTGAAAACTATGTAACTACAGAATTCAAGATGTTTGTGTATCATCAGATATAGATATAGGGTAATTCAGGGATTTTACACATTATCTAATTGATGTTCATGAAATTCAATTTATAATCCTGCGTTCTTCCTTTATCTAGATGAAAATGATTATCTTCTAAATTAGGCAAGGTCGATATAAAGTAAAATAAAATACTTTATAAATCTCAACATAATTTAATTGTAAATGAGCAGATGATTCACTGTCATCGGCCATTAGTGAGAGTTACATATAAACAGAAGTGTACCAGAAGCTTGAGAAGTTGTACCCACTAGAACAGTTCTCAGTATTGATTAGTGATAATCAGTGTTAACTCATTTAATATTAAAGAGTTTTCAGTGCATATTTTTGAGAGTAGGAGTTTGCAAGTTTAAATTTGAATCAAGAGTAAGCTCTGATGTTCATCTTGAATTTTACCTAATTTGTTTAAATAACTTTTATTCATTTTTAACTATGTTTGCTCCTTACTGCATAATCTGATATTTTCTTAATAATGTCTAACTATGCTTTAGTGTGCTATGCTAATTTTTGAGCGAAATTAATTTTACCCTGAATTAAAGAACTCCACAAAAAGAAATGCCCAATGTCATTCTGAACGGAATGAAGTGTAGTGTTCGCGTAGCGTTCTGAAGGAAAGAATCCTCCGAGATGCTAGAGCCTCCGGCACGCTAACGCGAACGCTTCGCTACACTCAGCATGACAAAACAGGATCATTTATTTTGTGGCTTACTCTTAGTTGTTGCATTGTGTAATTATGAACTTCAAAGTTGATTAAGTCATGACAAAGAGGTTAGATAGTTTTACATTAGTCTACATATTTCATGTTTTAAAAGATAATAGCCATATATCCGTAGCTAGATTTTTACTTCTACCCAACATGAAATAAATCAATTTTATTATTTCTATCGACGGATGCAGGGGAAACTAAATATCATCTATCTTTGGTTTGGAGAAATAAGATTAAAATACTTACAAAAAGTTTTAACTTTAAAATAAGCGGACAGATATTCTAGTTAGGTGTAACGATGAGTGAAATTAGCATTCTTTTAATTGAGGATCATGATTTAACCCGGATGGGACTAAGGGCTGCATTGCAGTCACACAGCGGATTAAGAGTTATTGGGGAAGCGGCAAATGCGACCCAAGGTCTAAAACTTTTGGAAACGACTAAACCAGATGTGGCGGTAGTAGATATTGGTTTACCCGATATGGATGGTATTGAACTAACCCGCAAGTTTAAGCGTTATCAAGCAGAAACTGGACAAACTAATACAAAAATTTTGATTTTAACGATGGATCATACAGAAGATGCTGTCCTAGCGGCTTTTGCAGCAGGGGCAGATTCTTATTATATGAAGGAAACAAGTATTAATAAATTGACAGAGGCGATACAAGCGACTCATGCTGGTAATTCTTGGATTGATCCAGCGATCGCTAATGTGGTACTCAAGAAGATGCGTTTGGCCATACCTGGGGAAAGTTTCGCATCTGATCAACCAAAGACTGTAAAAATCGAGGCGTTAGCGACAGAATATGAACAAGTTCTGGAAACCTATCCTTTGACTCAACGGGAATTGGAAATTTTAGAGTTGATTGTGGCTGGTTGTAGTAATGGGCAAATTGCGGAAAAGCTTTACATCACAGTGGGAACAGTCAAAACTCACGTTCGCAATATTTTAAATAAACTGTGTGCGGATGACCGTACCCAAGCTGCGGTGCGGGCTTTGCGTTCTGGGTTGGTTGGTTAAGATTATTTATCCTAATCGGTCTTGTAAACATTCAGCAATCCGTTTCGCTGCACCAGGTTGTCCCATGCGTTGAACTCCATTTTCGGCAATTGTTTGGATCAGGTCGGGATTTTTGAACAGGGATTGCACTACTTGAAGAACTTCTGCTGGTTGGTTCACTAAAATTAAAGATGTTCCTAAAAGACGACTTTGCGCCTCAGCAAAAGCAAGGTTATATTGAGGGCCTTGACCTGGAATAGCGATCGCAGGTTTGCCTAAACCAATAAATTGTTCTGTTGCTGTTCCTGCCATAGCGATCGCTAAATCTCCTAAATGTAAGCAGTCATTGTAAGCAGCTTGAGTGAGAATTAGATAGGCATTATTTTGTTTAAATCTCAAACAATCGGGGTCAGAAATTTGTACAGGAGACGCTGTACATCTTTGCCAGCCGTGGATTTGCAAAGTTTGAGCTAAAATAGTGCTATCTAGACCAGGAGCGATCGCACCTAAAAATACCAAATCTCGCTCCTGCCAACTAGCACTCATAGCCGATACAGCCATCATCATAATTTCCCAGTTAGCATAAGCCTCAGGCACACGGGAACCAGGAAGCAGAGTCACCATCAAAGGACGAACCATTTCTTGTTGTTCAACATCAGCACCATAAAATCTGGGAGTTCTCAAAGTCGATTCCAAACCATCCATCATCGGATTTCCCAAATCAAAAGCTGGAATTGACCACTTTTTTAATATTTGCGTCGTCAGCGAATCTCTAGGAAACACCGCACAACAACGACGACGACTCATCAACAACCTCTCCCAAGGATGATAAATAGAACCAGAAAAATTTTCCCAACGTGCCGACTTTGACTTCCTAGGCAATAAACCCACCTCATCCCGCACATAATATTCAGATTTAGCCGTCCCCACAAAAGCATAATTAGCACCACTAATAGCAGCAAACAACAGCGGGACAATATCTCCCACCGCTAAAATAGCCTTTTTATAACCTGATTTCGTTTGCGAACTCACCCAACGACGAATAGCTAGAATTTGATTCCAAGTCAGTTGCACCAAACCACCACGGACATCTCCCATAAGTTGGCGACTATCCATGTAAATAAAACCACCAGAAGGCATACTCCGCACCGAACCAATACACGGCACATTCAACTTTTGGTAAGCACGTCCTTCACCAACTATCGGTAAAGCAAAGATGTCTGGTGGTGAAGATAGCCGTTGCAATTCTTGTAAAATACGCACAGCAATAATATCTTCTCCATGACCATTACTTAAAACTAGTAACTGCAACCGAGAAGCAGTATCTGACGAATTTGCAACTAAAGGTAATTGGGATAAATCACTCATAGAATTTTAGATTTTGGATTTTAGATTAGTAATATTTGCAGGGTATTGCAATTTGTGATCATAAAATCTGATAATAAGTATTGTCGATCGCACTAAATCAACCTCAATATCATCTGGTAGAAAAAACTCTAGATATAAATACTCATTAAATCTGTTTTAGGCATTAGGAATAATTGACAAGAAACAAAAAATTACAAGTAACAGTCTCTTGATTTACTGGCATAGGCATATAAATCGGCAAAAAGCTGGAAATTAGCATTATCCCCAGTACTTGCCCTGACTGCAACTAACTACCAGTTAATTAAATTAATCAATATTAATTATGCGAGTTCCTTCTGCGGCAATTTTTACCTTAGCTACTTTAGCTGCTAGTAATATCACCCAAAAAGCAAATGCTGTACCGACTCAAACCACAAATCAGGAGGAAGCAAACGCCACCAGCGATGTGATCGTCGTCCCATTTGTGGAAACTCAAACAGCACAGGTAGAAACCGTAGCATCTCCAGAAACTACTTATGCCATAGAATTTAGCTCCCAGCCAGTGGTTGTACCGAACAATATCAATAACAACTTGACTACAGATAACAATTTAGTAGTTACTGCCACCAATGTCCAGATAATTGGTGCTAATCCAGAATTAGAGCAGATAATTCGCAAAGTTATTAAAACCCAAATAGGTGGGAGTACCAGTCAACAACAACTCCAAAAAGATGTAACAGCCATTTTAGATACTGGTTTATTTGCTAGTGCCAATGTCAATAGTAGTAGTACATCTGCTGGTTTGAATGTAGTGTATCAAGTCAAGCCAGTAGTCGTACAAGCCCTACAACTATCTGGTGCAAAGGTTCTCAATTATAAAGTAGCCTTAGAAAGTTTTCAAAGTCAGATTGGTAAAGATATTAGTCCAGCCAAACTCCAGGAAATAGTCCAAAAAATTAATCAGTGGTACACAGAAAATGGTTATACCTTAGGTAGAGTACTATCAATTAAACCCAGCCGCCAAGGTATTCTCACAGTTAATGTGGCTGAAGGTTTGGTAGCTGATGTTAAATTTCGCTTTTTGACTGAAGAGGGAGAAAAGGTTGATAGTAAAGGCAACCCAGTCAAGGGACGTACTCAAACTGAGTTTCTCCGACAGCAACTCAAGTTGCAGCCAGGTCAAGTCTTTCAAGACAAATTAGCCCAGCAAGATGTACAAAGTTTATATAAATTGGGCTTATTTAAAACTGTCAATGTTGCTTTTGAAGGGGATGCAAGCAAAGCTGATTTAATCTACGAACTCCAAGAAGTTGGGGCGCGTTCAGTTAACTTGGGTGGTGGTTACAATGCTGATGATGGGATCTCAGTCATTGTTAGTTATAAAGACCAAAATGTCGGCGGTGTCAATGATACATTGGCTGGAAATATTGAAGTTAATAGACAGGATGTACTGTTTAATACTAATTTCACCAGTCCCTATCGGGCAACTACCCCCGATCGCTTTGGATATAACATCAAGACATTCCGTAGAAGGGAACTTTCGGATACTTTCGACGATACTATCAAGCTAGAAAATGGTGACAAGGTAAGGGAAGGCCGGATTGGTGGTGGAGTCAGTATTCAGCAAGAGGTTGATGGTTGGGATGCTTCTCTAGGTATTAATTATACTCGTGTTTCCATCCGCGATCGCGAAGGTAATATCACCCCAAAAGATGCCAATAACAACCAATTATCTTTTAGTGGTAATGGAATTGACGACCTGACTACCGTATCTTTCACAGCCACCAAAGACGAACGAGATAACCCTAATAAACCAACTCAAGGTTCTATCCTCAGTTTCACCACCGAACAATCTGTTCCTGTTGGTCACGGACAGATTTCTATGAATCGTCTCCGGGGTAATTACAGCCAGTTTATGCCAGTTAAATTATTCAACAGCAACAAGCCACAAGTATTTGCTTTAAATCTGCAAGCTGGGACTGTAATCGGTGATTTACCACCTTACGAAACCTTCAATTTGGGTGGTTCTAATTCGGTGCGTGGTTATGATGCTGGTAAAGTGGCCAGTGGACGCAGTTATGTGTTAGCTTCTGCTGAATATCGCTTTCCCATCTTCCCCATTGCTGGGGGTGTACTTTTTGCAGACTTTGCTTCAGATTTAGGTTCTGGTGACACCGTTATAGGAGATCCTGCCGGTGAGCGGAATAAGCCTGGAAATGGTTTTGGTTATGGTGCAGGGGTAAGGGTTGACTCACCTTTGGGCTTAATTCGGGCTGATTATGGAATTAATGACCAAGGAGATAGCCGAGTGCATATTGGCATAGGTCAACGGTTTTAGAGCATTCAAAATCATGGCTCATGGCTCCAGTTTTGTTAAAGATACGAAATCCTTGGGTTTAATGATAGTTTGTGTATGCTTCAATTAAGTAAATTGGAGAGATTAAACGGAACTATGTAAAGTTTTGTAGAGGAAAGGTTAAAAGGTAAAGGTTTTTCTTTTTTCCCTTTCCCTTTATCCTTCTGAAGATAGTTGTGTTTTTTGTACCCACCTACTTAAGTCAACCTCATTGGATAAAACTGATGTCAAAAGAACATAAAAGTAATAAAGAAACTAAAAAGCCTAAAAAAGATGCCAAGGACAAAAAAGAAAAGAAAGACCCAAACAGATAAGATCGTTAACGATGGCGATAATGCCTTCTTTCTCTGCTTTCTGTTCTGAGTTTAACTTGCTTAGATAGCACCAAATAAATACACTAGAGACGTTGTATGGAACGTCTCTACATTGGTAAATAAAGCCCATCCTCATACATAAATGATGGCTAAGGAGCAGAAGCACCCGACTTAGGATCGGAGACTTTCTGTAAACGTAGTAGAGTATTATATACCTGTTGTTTTAAAGCACTGTTAGTTTGCAGTTCTACAGTAATTTTATTGAAGCGGTCAATCTTTAAGCCATTTTCTTCAACAATTTTTTGAGAATCGTTGCAATAATTAACTGCTATATCCTTGGCCTTGTTGGGTAGGGAGTTCATACTGTTGGGTTCGTTGCAAACAATTGTGGGAATTTCTTTTCCACCAATTAGTTTTTTAATTTCCTCAAAGGCTTGCTGCCGTTTTGGTTCCATTGCTAATACAGATTCGGCATACTTGGTAATTTCTGTATTGTTAACTGTCAAGGTTTGAGCATCAGCTTTGGCACTCAATCCCAAAGTGCTAATAATTATACCAGTAGTCAGAGTTGCAAGTACCAAGGACTGAGACAGTACTTGTCTGATTTGTGTTCGGAAAAGGACAAAGTAATTTTCCTGCATACGATAGATGACACAGAATATATGTTAGAGGTATGATAGTGGATTTGAATTATTTTAGGAAGAAGAAGTTCCAGTAAACCTGAAATCAGCTAAATTTTTACTTACCTTCTTTGACATACTTGACAAAGTTCGATAATTTTAGTTTGGAGTATTGAGGTTTCTGAGGCTCCTTGTTTAAGGCTAACTTCTAATTCTAGTAGTAGAGGTAAAGATGAGATTAATTGTTGTACAGAAAGAGAATTAACCTCTTGTTGTAAAAAATAGATCCGTTTGGGGTTAGCAATTTCGGCAGCTTTTGCGATCGCTTGAGGATTTCGCTCTCCACCTTCCATCATAATCTTTACCCATAGCCAAGTACGAAACTGACCAATTAAAGTGGCAACTATCCGCAACCCAGGTTCAGAGGCATTCATCAAATCAGCAATAATCCCTAAAGCTTTAGCTGTATCTCCGGTTCTAATGGCTGCTGCTAATTGTAAGGTATTTTGAGTAGTATTTCTGACTAGCTGAGATACGGTTTTTACGTCTAAAGATTTATTGCTACCTTCAGTAAAAAGCCGCAGTTTCTCCATTTCCGTGTAGAGAAGCCTTGTATCGTTACCTATAGATTCCGCCAACAGTTCCGCAGTTTGGGAAGTTAGTTTCACACCCACAGTTTGAGCCGCTTGATTGACAGCTTGCACCAATAATTCCGTTTTCCAAGGGGGAATGAGGGAAAATTCCCGGAACTCCTTAGCGAATTGTTTCAAAAATTTTGTAGCTTTGAGGCGTTCATCCGGCTTATTTCGGCTGGTAAGCAATAAAAATGAGTCTTCAGGAATTACGGCTAAAGTGCGTTGTAATTCCCCTAGGACATTCTCTGGACACTGTTGACACAGAGTGGTATTAATCAACCAAACTAACCGTCCACCTGCGCCAAAGGTGGGTGTCATGACTTGATTTAAAGCCTGAATGATAGCATCGGGTTGATCTGGGGGGAAGGCGGTATAATTAAAACTAGTCCAGAGGGGATCAAGAATGCGATCGCGCAAAACAGCCACCGCTTTTTCAATCGCAAAATCATCCTCACCCCAGTAAACATAGATTGGCATAAATAAACCCCCCCGAACACAACCAAAATCAAAAACCCAAAATGGTCTAATTTTCCCTACAATCTATCAAGAGATCGCGAGGCAATGAAGATTGGACGACAACTACCAAACCTATTTAAATCGGGTAGCACGCATGACGCTACCAGAAGCTTACAGATCCCAAGTTCAGCACATCCAGGAATCTTCTAAATTTCAGCCAAATTCTGGAATCAGAGAACCAGCACCTTTTCCTGGCTATACGCTGATTACTCCACCTGCGGGAGAGGATACAGAAAACGCTGCTTTTTACAGCCAAATAGAGTCTTATCAGCGATCGCTTTTAGAATTACCAGTTAACTGTGATTTGATTGTACCTGTCCCACCCGCCAGCTTTCATGTCACCGTAGCCGACCTAATCTGGGATCATGCCTTCGTTCATGCCACTGAAAAAAATCCCCAATTTGCCGAAGAACTAAACTCTTGTCTAGGTGACTTGTTTCAACAGTATCAAGAATCCATGACAAAGGCAAATAATCCAATTTCTTGGCAACTGCTGGGACTGATCGTCATGCCAAGGGCTGTGGGTGTTTGTTTAATACCCAAAGATGAGCGCAGCTATGAAGAGATTATTCAACTCCGCCGACTAATTTATCAAAATCGTAAATTAATGGGCTTGGGAATTGAGCAACATTATAACTTTACAGCCCATATTACATTAGGCTATTTTGGAGAAATTCCCACAGAATTAGACCGCACAAAACTCAGTACTATGTTGTCTGAGTTAAATCAACAATGGCTATTAAATTTCCCAGAAATTTTAATCAATAGAGTTGAATTGCGGAAATTTGATCACATGACACACTATTATCGTCAACCAGACTGGGTAAGTTTAGATTTTTGATTTAATTCTAATTCGTAATTAACTCAATTAATTACGAATTAGAAGCAAGTCTAAAATTTTTGACTCCTGACTCCTGACTCCTGACTCCTGATTCCTGATTCCTGATTCCTGACTCCTGACCCTTACAGATATACTAAAAACGGGTTAAAAGTGTCATTCTGAACGAAGTGTTCGCGTAGCGTGCCGTAGGCTCTAGAATCTCCGAGATACTTCCCTGCACTACGTTACGGTCAGTATGACATAAGTCCAAGTTTGACCCGTTTGCAGTATAACTTTTATGGCTTACGCCACGCTATCAGCAACTCCTAGTTACGAAAGGGATGGGAAGAATTTATGTTTTGGTATCATTCCCATCTCAGTTAATCTTTCAGTCCTAAGCCAACGGTTTAAAAAACATACTCATATCAACGGCTAATTTTTGTCCTAATTTTAGCAACTGACTACACTGATTAGCTTCGACTGGATTGTTAACGTTGCTAAGACACAGGGGGACAATTTGACTATGCAAATAGCTAAAGTAGAGTTCTTGGGATTTTTCCAAAGAAATACCTAGATTTAGTTGATAACCGACATCAATGAGTTTTTCTAAACGTTGGATATCTGTACCAAAAGAACCATTAGCATCGTGCAGTAGTTGTCCTAGAAAGCGCACAATTAACTGTTCTAATATCTGCTTACCTTCTGGTATATTTAGCTGACAACGCAGATTTTGAGTTTCAGTCGCGATCGCTTCTAATTCTAAGATATGATTCCAACTTAATTGCGGTTCGGTAATATCTTGATCTAGGGAGCGTAATGTCATCATGCAGCGATAACCTAAAGCAATCTCTGCTGCTACTTGCAATTCTTGGGGAACTTCTAACTCATCCCGATGAAACGCCATAATCACACCGTAATTTTCACGATATGTCTGGGTATATAATTGGTCTAATCTTGTTAGGGTTTCCTGACTTAACAACCGCATAATTCGGTGGCGTTCTTCTGCAAATAGATTCTGTAGACTAAAGGCTTCATCCCCAAGTAGCTGTGTCATCACCAAAATCGAGTGAGCCGCACTTGCTTGTTGCAGTGATGCGAATAGCTTTTCTTTCAAGAGGGTGTAATCACGTCTGCCTGTAAATGTTTGAATGCAGCAATGGAAATCCCAACCCCCTAAATGCAGAACCGCAAAGACTAAATTTGCACTCTCCCAAGTAATATCTGATACCAGCTTCAACTGTCCTACTGCCATAGTCAACGCGCCCATACGTTGCATTTGATAATCTAACTCATGGGCTGTATAGCAATAAACTTGCTTTTGGTAAGTCAGGATGTTTTGATTATCACTTTGTACTGTAGGCGCATTGGTGTGATTGTTAAACAGAGAAGTAATAGCGTAATGAGCAGCAACTTGTTTAAAACCAATTTGGGCAGTTAGTACCGACTGACGATAAATTTCTGCGCCATCCTTAAAGGATTCTACGTTACTAGGGGCTAAACCCAAATGTTTGAGGAAATCTTTTTCTAGCTGTACACCAGCTACATCTCCAGCTAATTCTAAAGCACGGGAGGCATAACGGAGAATCTGCGTTCCTTCGGGGCGGGATATTTCTTCAAAAAACCAGCCGCAACTGGTAAACATGAACAAAGCATGACGCTGCATTTCTAGTAACCGCAGAGCATCTACTTGTTCTAAAGCTGTCAGTTTGTGGGTTTGATGGTGGGATAGAAAACGAGTCACATTGGCAGTAGAGCGATCGCGCAAAACTTGAATATATTCATCCCTTGCTAACCAGGGATCACGAAATAATTTAGCCCCATGTTCCTCATACACCTCAATTAACTGATCCCGTAGCCAGTTTAAAGCATTCCGCAACGGTCGTCGCCATTGTTGATGCCAGACACCGCCTTCTCCACCACAACCACAATCATCCTGCCATCTATCTACTCCGTGGGCGCAACTCCAAGCTGTAATTGACTTTAATTCCACTTCCCAACTAGGAGAATTTAAACTCAAATAGTGAGCAAAGTTTGTCACTGTCCAACCATGACGGGGAAACTCGTCAATAAAGGCATAGGCTAAAGTTTTCTCGGTTCCCTTTTTGTGATGTCCAAAGGTTTCCCCATCTGTGGCCACAGAAATTAATTGGGACTGACGATGATCCCCGCGCACTGCTGCACCAACCCTACCTGCAAAGTGATGGGAATTATAAACCACATCACTAAAACCCATATCCCGCGAAATCGGTCCGTCGTAGAAGAAGATATCAATATAAGGTAGACCTTCTGTTTTATCTGAGTTAGTCGCGTTATTTGAACTCAGAGGAGAAGAAGCAATACTCAGAGATGGTTTTAAATAACAACGATATGGGCGAGTGGGATCAATTTGACTACCGCCTACTTCATGCCATTGAGGTTGGGGATCGTCTTGAGTTCCTAGAGGACGACAACGTTGGGCTTGAGATGGTGCGAGGACAATAAAGCGAATTCCTTCTGCAACTAAAGCTGCTAGAGTGGCATAATCTACAGCCGTTTCAGCCAGCCATATCCCTTCGGGTTCACGTCCAAATCTGGATTTGAAATCTTCTTTACCCCAGCGAATTTGGGTATGTTTATCCCGTTCATTAGCCAAAGGCATGATGATGTGATTATATACTTGAGCGATCGCATTCCCATGACCATGCAATCTTTCACTACTCTTAGCATCAGCCTCCAAAATTCGCTCATAAACTTCCGTATCGTAACGCTCCAACCATGACATCAGCGTTGGGCCGATGTTAAAGCTCATGTATTCATAATTATTGACGATCCCCACCAATTCATTGCGGTCATTTAAGACTCTGGCAAAGGCATTGGGGCGATAGCATTCCCAATGAATGCGTTCATTCCAATCATGGAAAGGTGCCGCACTTGGTTGGCGTTCAATTGCATCCAAATAAGGATTTTCTCTTGGTGGCTGGTAAAAATGACCATGTACCGTTACATATACACCCTGAGATTTTTGAAGAGGATCGTTATTTAGCCTATGTTGAGAATCTTGGTTTAATTGCAATTTTGAGCCAGAGCTAACTGGCGTTTCAGTAGCAGAAGTCATGATATTTGTATCCCAAGTAAAATTGTATTTGTAGCGCAAGTATAGTTATAGGAACATTTTTACGGTTGTTTTTTCACAAAATCCGGTATAAACAACATCATTGAAATCAAGCTGAATCGGAATTTCAGCAAAAATAGTCTTAATCTGACGGGAAATCTGCATTATCGCGCAGTCATGTCCCCAAACGCAAAAAAGCATCAAGTATGGAATCAAAATACATATTGTGAATTTTATCACTAGCAACGCCAATCAGCTAAGAAAACTAATACTCTTTTAATCCATTGAAACCTATTTTTGTGATGAAATCCTGGCGTGAAGTCATAGTTTTGCCGCAACTCATTAAATCGCAATCTTATTTTATACTGCAAACGGGTCAAACTTGGACTTATGTCATACTGACCGTAACGTA
>NZ_JAYGGY010000013.1:0-77822 GCF_034931625.1 Anabaena cylindrica UHCC 0172
TATTTTATACCACTTTTTTCTTTTCTATCCTCAATTTATGCCCTTGCCGAGTATATACACTATGGATAAGCGATCGCTTTTTGGGGATGTGTGGGATGCGATAGCGAAGCGCGACCTAGGAATCGCTTGTTGAGGATGTGGCTTTTGGGGATGTGGGGGTGCGATAGCTTTAGTGATAAAATAACCACTTATCTTTGACTACCTAGGAGAAAACTTGATTTCAATTAGTATTGAGCAAATCTACAAACTTAAAGAAATTATAGCCAAATATAAGAATCTGGAATGTGTTGAATGCGCTCAAGCTATCCAAGATTACTTGGTATCACAGAGAATTTCGGGTAAGCGGATAAAACTATATACTGGAGCAGCAATAGGACGCGATAGTTATATCTATGATGAAAGTGTTTCTGAGGATGCAATCTCTATTAATGGTCGTCATCAAGGCATTATGATTATAATAGATGGAATAGAAATGATATTTGATAATCATCATCCTGATGGAATCACCAGAAATCAATGGTTAGCCAACTTACTGTTTTATAATAAACTGTATAACCGCCAGCAGTTCCAAATCACAGAAGAAACTTTTTAGGAGTTAAAGATTATGGAAAAAAATCATCATAGTATTACTATAATTCCCGATGAATATTTCTATGAAATGCTCCAAAGGATTAAACAAAGACCAGGAATGTTTTTAGGTCAATGTTCGATTACTCGACTAAGAGCTTTTTTAGATGGATATATGGGTTCTAGATCAGATTTAGGTTTACCACCAACTCAACAAGAGCTAGAATTTAATCAATTCCAAGAATGGGTACAGACAAGATTTAAAATTAGTTCATCACATGGATGGGATAGTATTATTCTTTTTTATTCTGCTGATGAAAGAGATGCACTAAATAACTTTTTTGAATTATTTGAGCAATTTTGTAATAGTGAAAATGCTACAAGAGAGGAGATAAATCAAGAAAAATTTACTGAATCAAATCCTCAACTAACACAGGAAAGAGTTACTGTATAATTACTTGAGGTATCGCTGTTTGGGGTGTGGGGATGCGATCGCGTTCGCGTAGCGTGTGCCTTGCACTCAGCGCTCCGCAGGAATCGCTTTTACTGAATGCTTTCAATTAATTTAATATCCAGATTTTTAACGCCAACCTACTTAAATAAAAATGGTAATATTACTTCAAAAACTCTTGCTGGGTATTCTTCATGCACTCCCAGAGAACCAGGAACAACAATGCTGTTAACTCCTGGTAAAGCCGCTAATGCGTCCATTTCTTGGCGTGATTTGGGGGGGCTAGATTCGCCAATTACTGCCATCAGTGGGGCAGATAAGGACTGTACTAGGGATAAAAACTCTGTTTGACTATGGATAGTATCAATATTTCCAGTAACAAAGGCCGCAGACGCAAATCTGGCGTTTGGTTGTTGGGTAAGTTGCCATTTTTCGGTGATGAAGTCGGGTGTAAGTTTTGCTGTATCAGTGAAAACGTGACGGCTGTACATCCAACTTAAAAAAGATGGGGTGGTGTTGAGTTTATAGAGTGCTTGACCGATAATGGGCGATCGCACCAACCCCCTGACCATAGCAGCTATATTTGCATTTGCTCCCATTGTCGGTAGAGGACCTCTCCAAGTTGGTGCTACCAACACAATCCGTGAGAAAGTATTTGGTTGTGTTACAGCTAGTTGCAGGACATAACCAGCAGCATGACCAGATGCAACTACACTAATTCCTTGATCAAAAACAGATTTAACGAAATTTGCCAAAAATTGCTGATATATTGCTGGGTTGTAATCTAAACTCAGTCGGTCAGATTCTCCAAAACCTGGCCAGTCAAAAGCAGTAACTTGAAAATGGGAAGCAAGTAATTGAGCGAGTTCCCCCACTTCCCCCCGTGTGGAAACACTACTAAAAGCAGGAAGTAATAAAAGCGGTGAACCTTGTCCTATAGTTTCATAAATTACCCGCAATTGCTGGTTTTCCCAATTCCAGAGAAATTCTTTAACTTCACCACCAAATACAGTGGCAGCAGGTTTTGTTAATAAATGGGTAGACATCTTGATTTAATTCGTAATGTGTAATTACTAATTCCTCCCCATTTCCCCAGTCCCTAATTTTCTAACTTACATTCCAAAGCTTTTTTCTGCATGGTTTTGAAAATATTGTAAAAACCATTAGCGCGGGAGGGTGTCAGACTAACGTTTAAACCTGTGGCTTGAATGAAATCAGGCGTTAATTGGACAATTTGTGTTGGTGCTAGTCCGTTTAATCCTTCTATCAACAGTGCCAATAATCCCTTAGTTAGCTGGGAATCAGAATCGCCTTGGAATACTACTTTACCATCATCCAGCGATGCAGTCACGTATACCTGTGAGACACAACCAGGAACTTTATTTTCGGGTTTTTTATCAACTTCGGGAAACTCTGGCAGTTTCTGAGCATACCAGATTAATTGCTCATAACGCCGCTTTGGTTCAGCAGCGCGTTGGAAGCGTTGAACGATTTTAGATAGTGCTGGTGGTAAAGAATCAAGACTTGAGGACATAGTAAATTCAATAAATTATGAGTCTTAACTTTAGTGTGAACTATCTACACTGAACCCTAATGGTAAAATGTAGACTTCCCAATTCAATGGAAATTGCCTCGGTCTTCATAGCTATCGAAATTATGGTGTCAACCTTACCGTATTTACACATTCATAATAACATCATCATGCAACTCGTGTAACCAGAAAAAATATTTTGTACCTTACGGGAAGCAAGCTACGTCTTATGGATGTGGTCTTCGTAGTCTTCATAGCACCTAAATCTAAGTTTGACGCAAAACTTAGTGCAGAAGCTGTGACGATTTTAGCAATTATCGCTTAAAATTCACTTTTCATAAGGTGGCGCTTTATATGAAGTATTTAGACAAAATATTAAAAATTGCTGCAAATTTGAGATTTATATTCACTTTTATGAGGAAACTTTAAGAGCATATTGTCCAGCAAAAATTTCAGGAGCAAACCCGGTGTTGACATCAACTTTACTCGCTGTTGTACCCGCACCCCTAGAATGGAGTCCTACTGTTGGTATCATCATGATTATTGCCAACATTATTGCGATCGCTTTCGGCAAATTTACAATCCAGTATCCTAGTGCAGAACCCGCAGCACCAGCCCCCAATTTCTTTGGCGGTTTTGGCTTACCTGCTATACTCGCAACTACCGCTTTTGGTCATATCTTGGGAGTAGGGATCATCTTAGGACTACACAATATAGGCCGTATCTAGGCTTTAGTTCCCAACTGCCCTACATTCAACGATTGATTGTTGAGAGTTTTGCAGTTAAGAGCCAGAGAGGCATTTCTCTGGCCTCTCCTATTCGTACTAAATCCCAAAACCTGCTTTGAGTATTCGATGACAACGCAGAAGAATTACTCAAGAAAAAACACTTTTGCGTAAATAAGTATTACTTGTATTTCTGTTAGCAGTTCAGGTATCTATAAATATGGTTTATCAAACTACACTGGTAAAGGTGCTAAACCATGTAATTGACGCACAGAACTGATGCAAGCTGGACAGTCACAGCCAAACAACTTGATAGCCTCATCGCTTTCTGCTTCTGTGAATTCTAATTCATCTGGCTGATTTTTATTAGTTTGATTTTCCTCCCCTTGAACTTGAGCTAATTGCATGGTTGGTTTAGCTGTCGATACAGTAGCATTATCTACCTGTATACATACCTGTCGTGGTGTTGCTGAATGGTTAGAACGGACGCAAGATAGATGAGTACCTACAGGGATAACCGTTTGACCAGCGTGAACAGGTCTAGCTATCATGACCGTAGATAGTATAGACATAAAAAGGACAGGGCTAGAAAGCAAGGCCAAAACGAATTTTTTGTTCATTTACTTTAAAGACTTTGTAACAAGAGAAACAACCCAAATGACCTTTTCAGATTAATTGGTTGTTAATCAGTCTATCTTATACAAATTCCCTGAAAATGTCTGAGTTATTCCAATACCTTCGCCATAAAAAACGAACTATGGAAATAAAACATCCACAGTCCGTTTAAGAAGAGAGTAGGACATAAGCCGGGTTCTGTTCTCTTGCGAGGGCAGTTATCTATCTGGGACGCTTGTTACCAAACGCCTCTAGCGGCTCTTTACTTGCGGAACTGGAAAAAGACCAACCATAGTTCCTCCGGCCTTGCTCCCAACCGGGGTTTACCGAGCCAACGCCTCTCGACGTTGCTGGTGCGCTCTTACCGCACCTTTGCACCCTTACCAAATCTGAGTTTTTGACTCAGGACTCAGAACTCATTACTCAGAACTGAAATTGGCGGTATCTTTCTGTGGCACTATCCTCACGATCGCTCGCACTGGACGTTATCCAGCAAGTTTGGTCTTTCGGGAGTCCGGACTTTCCTCAAACCAGTCATTACAACTGATCTGCAACTGCCTGCGCCTACTATCCCCTACATCCAGTTTAAGCCTTGATAGCCCCTTATGTCCGGATGATTAAGACTTCTTTTTATTCCAAGGTAGGGCATAACTCCAATGTAGTTTCTCGATAGTGAATGGACAATTAATAATTGATATCGGTGGAACATTCACACCAGGCGCTAAACCGACACGCAACTCAGATATCCTTAGCACTAGTTGGAGAGAAAATTCCACCTTTTTTTTACCATCCATAAAATCTTTGTACAAACTCTTGAAAGGCTTCTGACCCTTTAGCCCAACTATATTAATTAATGGTGAACCTGTTTTATATGTTCCCGTATCTTTATCTCGTTGTAAAACATCTTCTGCGGTAATAGTCTCAGAAATTGTCTTTTTAGGAGCAATGATAGTAGGAACTTGTGGTATTGCTAAATCGCGGATTAAGTCTGGTGATTTGCGAATTACACGGCGGGATTGTTTAGTATGTTCAACCACCCAAGAGCTATTATCCCAGTCAACGTATACAGCTAAACTTTCTGACTTATTCTCAATACTCATAGACATCTCTTTTAAATCATCTTTCAGCTTTTCTAAAGAATATGTGCCAGTTTTAAAAGAAATTCCTACTTGGTCTTGGAGATTTTGCTCTTTCAATTGCTGATCAACGATACCTTTTTCAAAATTTAGCATCACCATATCATCAATAGATTCAATCATTTGATTGAATATGTAATACACTCCCAGAATATAAACCGTCAAAACAATGAGATTTTGATCGCTATTTTGTACTGCCATAAACCCAAATACAAACTCCCTCTGAATATTTTTGAATATTTTTCTTTAATTACCAATTAATTATTTTTAATCTCGTTTCATCTTTACTGCATTTGAAAGCCAACCTCGTTGCCAAAAAAAGAATATTAACCCACAGGCAATTACGCCCATTAACCCCAAGCACAATGGATAGCCCCAATACCAATTCAGTTCAGGCATATTGTATGGAGATTTTTCTGTATTGAAATTCATGCCATAAATTCCAGCTACAAAAGTTAAGGGAATAAAAATTGATGAAACCACTGTTAAGAATTTCATGATTTCATTCATTTTATTACTGACTGCTGAAAGATAGACATCCATTAATCCAGATGCTAATTCTCGGTAAGTTTCTACCATATCCATGACTTGTAAAGCATGATCGTAACAGTCTCGCAGATAGATTCTTACTTCATCGCTAATCAGTTCACTGCTATCTCTAATCAAAAAATTAATTGTATCCCGTTGAGGCCAAATTGCTCGACGTAACTGTAATAATTCTCGCCGGATTTGATATATTTTTTGTAAGGTTTGTGGAGTAGGCTTGACTATTACTTCTTCCTCTAATTCTTCAATATGCTCTCCATAAAGTTCTAAAATTGGAAAAAACCCATCAATAATTGCATCTAATAAAGAATAAGCTAAATAATCTGATCCTTGTTTGCGAATTATGCCTTTACCTTTAGTAATGCGCGTTCTTACCCCTTCAAAACAATCATATTCTGGTTCTTCTTGAATAGTGAGTAAATAATGTTGACCCAAAACTAAACTTACTTGTTCACTATAAAAACCATAGCCTCGTTCTTTTGGTATTACCATGCGAGCAATGATCACTAACTGGTCTTCATAATCTTCTATTTTTGGTCGCTCTACCATATTGACCACATCTTCTAAAACTAGAGGATGTAAATCAAACACTTTACCCAATCGTTCTAAAATATCTTTATTACCTAAACCTTGTACATCTACCCAAGAAACAGATTCTGTATCCAAATAATTGGCGCAATCTTCTGGGTTAGTTATTTGTTCACGAATTAAAGTCGCTTGGTTATAGTCAATCAAAATAATATTTGGTTGTTCAGCATTTTCATCAATGATGATTGTACCTGGTAAAGTTCCAGCTTGGTGATAGTATGACTTTGTGAAACGTTTCGTTATAACTTTGGGAAGATGGTGAATTTTTCTAATCATGAAATTTTACTTTGTACAACAGAAGACTCCCAGGTTGAAACTTGTACTTAGCTATATCCACTCTACGTGTCTGTAAGCGCAAAGTGCAGTCTATGCCAACAAAAATCAATGGCTTACGCCACGCCACGCTATCAGCAAACCCTAAATAGTAGTTCTATAATTATTTTCACCGCTATAGCTTATAGATATAGCGGAATGTAGGTTTAAGGATTGGAAGTGGGATACAAAGGTGACTTGTCTAGCGCCCCGATATTATTGAGCGGCCAGAATCTGATTACAGCACGACCAATAATATTTTTCTGAGGAACTAGTCCCCAACAACGACCATCATAACTACTCCCACGGTTGTCACCTAACACTAAGTATGAGTTGGGTGGTATGGTTTCAGGTGTAGCTAAAAAGGGAGGTTGTGGTCCTGATGTGCAAACATCGACAACTGTACGTACAGAAGGGGATAAATATTTATTTTCTTGGAGAGGGTTGTTATTAATATAGACTTTGCCGTCCCTAAGTTCTACTTTTTCTCCAGGTAAACCGATAATTCGCTTAATAAAGGCATCCTGGTACTGTTCTTTTTGTAGTTCCTCTGTTGGTGAAAATACTACTATGTCTCCCCGTTCAGGAGTAGTAAATTTATACTTCACCTTATCAACAATAATCTTGTCTGCCTTCCATTGGTCTGGTACACCATGCAGCGTCGGTTCCATTGATCCAGAGGGAATCCAACGTGCTTCAGCGACAAAGGTACGAATTCCTAGAGCAAGAAAGACGCTCAAGATAATCGTTTTACCTAGCTCTAAGATCCAGGAGTTATCAGGTTGTGGACTAGACTTGTTATCAGACACTTGATTTTGCATGAAATTACTTAAATTTTAGGGTAAGAAGCAAGTACTTAACTCATTGGGGGGAAACTTTATTTATTATCTTAACTAGAGAAGCATATTTTCCTAATTAATATGGTATTTGGGGAGCGTGTTTAGTAAAACTATCGCCAGATAAAGCATTCCGAATAAAGCATAAAAAGTTTACCTGGGAGATAAATTTATCTATTATCAATGAATCTCTATACCTAACGCTGTTAAATCCATGTCATCTCCAAAAAGTTTACTGATTCGCCAAGCACGCCTAATTCTACCCAATGGTGAGTTGATGATTGGGGACGTGCTGACGGCTGGACGGCAAATAGTCGAGGTAGGGACTCAAATTGCTCATGCTACATCAACTCTAGAGATTGACGCACAAGGGTTAACTTTGTTGCCTGGAGTGATTGATCCACAGGTACATTTCCGGGAACCGGGACTAGAGTACAAGGAAGACTTGTTTACTGCTAGTTGTGCTTGTGCTAAAGGGGGAGTCACCTCCTTTTTAGAAATGCCGAATACAAAACCTTTGACGATTAGCCAGTCAGCTTTGGATGACAAGTTACGACGTGCTGCCGATAAGTGCTTAGTTAATTATGGCTTTTTTATTGGGGCGACGGCTGATAATTTAGCAGAATTACTTTTGGCAAAGCCGACACCGGGAATTAAGATTTTTATGGGATCGATGCATGGGCAGTTGCTAGTTGACCAAGAAGGGCTGCTAGAGGCGATTTTTGCCCAGGGAGATAGGTTGATTGCTGTTCATGCTGAAGACCAAGAGAGAATCAAGCAACGCCGTCTAGAGTTCGCTGGAGTCCATGATCCTGCTGTTCATTCCCAAATTCAAGATAATCAAGCTGCACTGTTAGCAACCCAACTGGCATTAAAACTTTCTAAAAAATACCAACGACGGTTACATATTCTCCATATGTCAACGGCTGAGGAGGCGGAGTTGCTGCGTGAGGATAAACCGAGTTGGGTAACGGCAGAGGTGACACCACAACATTTGATGTTAAATACCAGTGCTTATGAAACCATTGGGACTTTAGCACAGATGAATCCACCATTGCGATCGCCCCACGATAATGAAATACTATGGCAAGCTTTACGTGATGGCATCATTGACTTCATCGCTACAGACCACGCACCACACACCTTGGAAGAAAAAGCTCAACCTTATCCCAATACCCCTTCTGGAATGCCTGGTGTAGAAACTTCCCTACCTTTAATGTTAACGGCTGCTATGGAAGGAAAATGTACTGTTGCCCAAGTCGCTAATTGGATGTCTAAGGCTGTGGCTGTGGCTTATGGTATTCCTAATAAGGGAGAAATTACCCCTGGTTACGATGCTGATTTAGTGCTGGTGGATTTAAACAACTACCGTGAAGTTAAACGTGAAGAAGTTTTAAGCAAGTGCGGTTGGAGTCCCTTTGAAGGTTGGAACCTGACTGGTTGGCCTGTCACAACAATTGTCGGTGGTGAGATTGTCTATGATCAAGGGCAGGTAAATACGGAAATTCGCGGTCAAGCTTTAACATTCTTGTAAACAATTTAACGTACAGTTTACAGGAGTAATTTCCGCTTGACGAGTGCCATTTTCACCATAGGTTAAAGATACCTTGAAATAACTATCTGGTAGATATGGCATTCGTTCTGCCCACTCAATGGCAACAATTCCCGGTATAACTTCCATGCCTTCCCAGTAACTTTCTAAATTCAAGCCTGTCACTTCTTGAGATTCGAGGCGATACAAATCTAAGTGATAAAGGGGAATGCGCCCTTCGGTGTACTCATTAATCAGGGTAAAAGTAGGACTGACAATAGATTCAGTTATTCCCAAACCCTTACCAATACCCTGGACTAAGGTAGTTTTACCTGCACCTAAATCACCTTCTAGTAAAATGACACTTCCAGCAGTCAGGTTTTCCCCTAGGGTAATACCTAATCTCTGTGTTGCCTCTGTATCAGAAAGGAAAATTTTAGTCATTAGTCATTAGTCATTAGTCATTAGTCATTAGTCATTAGTCATTAGTCATTGGGTTATTTATCTCCCCTGCCTCCTGCCCCCTGCACCCTGCCCCCTGCCTCCTGCCTCCTGCCTCCTCATCTCCCCTGATGCGCCCCACTGTACCATTTTAGTAAAACCTTAGCTAATTTCTGCGGATCATGGCGAACTGCACCATTTTCATCTTCATAGATGATGTTAGCGGGGATAATACGCCGACCTAATTGGCTGATAACTTCACGATCTAAGAAAACAGGATGAGAATTTTGTTGGGCATAGCGGATAAGTGCTTGGGCAGAGGGTGTTTTTTTATGTACTAATACGGCATCAAAAAGCCTTCTGTTACCACAAGCGGCATCTATAGCCTGAATGTGTTCGCCAACTGTGTAACTGTCAGTTTCTCCTGGCTGGGTCATGATATTGCAGATATAGATGCGGGGAATATTTTTTTCTGCGATCGCATCCGCAATTTCTGGAACTAACATATTCGGTATTAAGCTAGTATAAAGACTACCCGGCCCAATAATAATATAATCAGCATCTTTAATTGCCTTAATTGCTGCGGGTAAGGCTGGTGGATTTTCAGGAATACAGCCAATTTTGACAATTTTTCCCCCAGCTTTGGGAATACTAGACTCCCCCTCAATCCGCCGTCCATCTGTCAATTCTGCCCAGAGACGCACATCACTGAGGGTAGCTGGTAAAACTTGTCCTCTCACTGCTAATACTTTGGAACTAGCCGCAACAGCCTGTTCTAAATCCCCAGTAATATCAGTCATGGCAGTTAAAAACAAATTACCAAAACTGTGACCAGTCAAACCATCCCCAGCCCGAAACCGATATTGAAACAATTCTGTTAATAACTTTTCCTCATCTGCTAGTGCAGCCAAGCAGTTGCGAATATCCCCAGGAGGTAAAACACCAAATTCTTGGCGCAACCTGCCAGAAGAACCACCATCATCAGCTACGGTAACAATGGCAGTAATATTAGCACTATAGGTTTTTAAACCTCTGAGTAAAGTAGAAAGTCCAGTCCCACCACCAACTACAACAATTTTTGGACCCCGGTACAAGCGACGATGGGCTAACAGCACATCTATCAGTTCTTCATCATCGCCTTGTGGCCTTAAAACTTCAGTAATTGAACCGACTGTGCGGGATTGTCCCCACAACACTAACAACACACCGAACAGTAAAACCAAAGGACCGCTAACGTAGTTGGGTAAAATATTGGCGAGGAATCCCAGAAAACCCTTCAGCAATTCTATCGCCCAAAAAATGGGAGTGAGCTTAATCCAAATAGCCAACCCCAAACTTGCTAAAAAAACACCCCCAACACTGATTAAGAACCAGCGTTTCACCGATATTCCAGGGGATAGCCACTTAAACCACTGGTTAACCCGGTGGGAAGTGCGGCTGTGCGACTGTAGTTGTAGGGTGTTGAGGGCTTGTCTGAGAAAACCGATTGACATACCTAATAGGGAACAGTGGTACAAACAATGTTTAACAGAAAATGTACACCACCTGGTTTTAAGACCAAGGCTGGAACCATGATATTTCTCAATTCCTTTATATTTAGAGCAAATCTTTAAAGTTACCAATATTACCTTTCTTACTAGGTCGGAATTTTCAGTTTTGGCTTGGTAACGCTTGTTGTGAGGATGTTTCATAAAATTAGAAACATTTCCACTTGTGATTATTTTGTATACAAACACACCCTAAATCTGTAAAGATGAATTTTATGGAAAAGCGAATTTTAGGATTAGATCCAGGACTAGCAATTTTAGGGTTTGGGGCAATAACTTGGCAACAAAGTGAAGGTAAAGTACAAGACACCACTGTAAAAATGATCGATTTTGGTGTAATTAGGACTTCTGCCAATACTGAAATGTCACAACGGTTATGTATTTTATATGACGATCTACACACCCTAATGGAGGAGTTGCAACCAGATTTGGTGGCAATTGAAAAACTATTCTTCTATCGTATGGCAAATACTATCGTTGTTGCCCAGGCTAGGGGTGTATTAATGTTAGTTCTGGGACAGTGCAAGCTTCCTTATGTGGAATTTACCCCTGCTCAAATTAAGCAAGCTTTAACAAATTATGGTAACGCAGATAAAGCAGAAGTCCAAGATGCTGTGATGCGGGAGTTAGATTTAGATGAAATTCCTAGGCCAGATGATGCCGCAGATGCTCTAGCAGTGGCTTTGACGGCTTCGTTTCAGTTGTGATATTCCTGCTATTTGCGATCTACAACCCATTACCAATCAAGATAAAAGGAGACCAGTAATAAGGATGACTGAGGTTACGGGAGATCGACTCAGAATTTCTACTTTCTCCCGGAGTATAATTCACACTACTGCGGTTAATATCACTACTCTGGATATTACCTATTTTTCAGTTGTAAAACCCACATTCAGCATGAGTAAATATACTCAAAATATTTTCCCTAGCAGGTTATTTTGTCAAAAAAAGAATTTCATAAAACAGCTAAAACCCAATCATAATAACCACTTCATACTTTTTGCCATCTAGGTCGGTATTCAATGAATTTAATCTCAAACCAACTAATTTATTGACAGTATTCTCAATAAGCTTGATTTGAGCTTGAGATAGAGATGCGATGGCTACGCCGCGCCGAAGGCATCGCCCTAATATAGAATTGCATGTCATTGCCTGAAAGCCTTGTTATCATTGGGTTATGGATAATTCCGAAAATTCAAAAAACACCTGCGGAATGTGGGGTAAAAAAAACTGTCACGCAAAAACAGCGGTTTTAGCCATTCCCAGTTTAACTAACTATTCTCTTTTTACAGAGTTTGATTACAAATAATAAAGTTTTTAATTAGGGAATAAAAAACAAGTTACACATTGTATAATAGTCTAGGTATCGAAGATAAGTATTTTCGCTGTTACAAATTATTGATGATTAACTATGGAAGCTATTTCTCTAATTATTGCTGCTTTGGGTGCCGGTGCGATCGCAGCTAGTAAGGAAACAGCAGGAACAGCCGTTAAAGATGCCTATCAGGGTTTGAAAACGTTGATTAAGAAGAAGTTTGCAGAGCAAGGAAAAGCCGATTCCTCAACAATTTTGGATAAATTTGAACATAAACCAGAAAAGACGAAAGCTCTTTTGGAAGATGAGTTACTAGAATCAGGGCTTGATAAACTTGATAAGAATGAGGAAATTATTAAGTTAGCTGAAAACTTACTCAATCAAGTCAAAGAACAGCCCGGTGGACAGCAGACTATTAACCAAAATATCAGTAATGTCAAATATGCCGCTACTTCTGGTTCTGGTAATGCAAGTATCAGTGGTATCACGGAAAAAGGCACATCAAAGGAGGACTGAAACTGTAACTTAATTAATCAGGGTAGCTGTCATGTCTGAGCAAGGCAAGATCCAACAAAGGGTTACAGGGGCTGAAATCGCTGCTACCTCAGCGACTGGCGATGCAACTATCACCATTACCAACTACTACTATTGGGAAGAAGCAAGATTAGTTTCTTCTGATTCTACGGACGCTGTTGATAAAAATATCCCTTGTCCTTATCGTGGTTTGTTTCATTTTGGACCTAATGATGCGGATGTTTTTTTTGGGCGTGAAACATTCATAGAAAAACTTTATAGTGCAACTAAAACCAATAATTTTATTCACGTGCTAGGTGCATCAGGAAGCGGTAAATCTTCAGTGGTATTAGCTGGATTAGTCCCTAAGTTACAAAAAGAGGGTCATTGGCAGTTTACTCACTTCCGTCCTGGTTCAGATCCTTTTCATGCTTTAGCTTTAGCTCTTGTTTCTCTTTATACACCCCGATTAGATCAAACCGAACAAATTGCCCAAGCGCGAAAGTTAGCTAATTACTTGCAAGATGGCTCTGTTCTTCTATCTGATGTTTTTATTACAATTCGACAAAATCACCCTAATCATCGGGTGCTACTAATTGCTGACCAATTTGAAGAAATTTATACTCTCTGTAACAATCAGGAAATTCGCTGTAAGTTTCTAGACTGCTTATTAGTCAGTTTAGAAACTGCGACTTCTCTGTCTTCATCAGCTACAGTTTTGGTGACAACAATGCGGGCAGATTTTTTGGGAAATGCTCTCTCCTATCGTCCCTTTGCTGATGTCTTGCAGAATGCTGACGTGAAACTCGGAGCGATGAATCGGGAGGAACTAACAGAAGTCATTGAAAAACCTGCCCAAAAAGTAGGAATTACATTTGATACGGGACTAGTAAAACGCATTCTTAAAGATGTAGAAGATCAACCGGGAAATTTACCTTTGCTAGAGTTTGCTTTGACACAGTTGTGGAACAAGCGAACGGGTAAACATTTAAGCCACAAAATCTATGAAGAAATTGGTGAAGTAGAAGGTGCATTAGCTCGTCATGCTGATGAAAAATATGGCAACTTAACAAACAAAGATAAGGAAAAAGTCCGGCGCATTTTTATTCAATTGGTGCTTCCGGGGGAAGGAACAGAAGACACCAAGCGATTAGCAACTCGCGCTGAAGTAGGAGAAGAAAATTGGGATTTAGTTACTCGTCTAGCTAATGAACGTTTAGTAGTTAGTAATACGAAAGATCGAATAGATACAGTAGAAATCGTGCATGAAGCTTTGATTAGAGCTTGGTCCAATTTGCAAGGATGGATAGAGGATAATCGTGCTTTTCGCGTTTGGCAAGAGCGGCTAAAGGCAGCAATGCGTCAGTGGGAGTTTATTGATAATGATGATAGTGCTTTGTTGCGAGGAGTAGCATTATCAGAAGCAGAAAGTTGGTTGCAGCAACGTCTAGAAGAAATTAGCTCATCTGAACGAGTTTTTATTAAAACAAGTGCAGAGTTACGCGATCACCTTCAACAACAGGAGGAAGAACGACAACAGCGAGAACTACAACAGGAGAGAAAAGCGCGCCAAGCGGCTCAAGTTACCGCAGGATTTACTATTGCTTCTTTAATAGTTATTGTAGTTTCTGGCAGTTTTGCTTGGTGGCAACGCCAACAGTCTGTTCAAATTATTGAAAATGTCTCTATTAATAGTGACGTAAGCACTCCAGAACTACTAACAAATTTACCTGAATTTTTGAAAATTGCTGACCAGCGCGTCCAGTCTGGAGATGTGGATAAAGCGATCGCCTACTACCGCAAAATTTTAACAGAAAGCAACAAACTTCTCAACCAAGTAAAAGCCAACTCTATCAGTCTAACATCGGAAAATCAGCAAAAATTGCAAGAAATATCCCAAAAATCGCAAAAATCTCTAGGCGAAGTCATTCAAAAATTTCGGCTACCTCAACTAGAAGCACAACTCAAACAGGGACAATTTGGAAAACTGAAAGATGACCAAAACTTAAAATACACTGACTTTGAAGAACAGTATACAGAAGGTGCTTTGCGGACAAGTTATGCTATCCTCTTGCGACGCTTCGGTGTAGCAGCAGACTTGAACAACAGTGGTTTAATTGAAAACAAAGATGAGGCAGAGAGAATGCCTTGCGAAATTATCAAAGCTATTGAAGAAATGTGGCGACGTTCAACGGCTAACCGTTGTGGATGGTATGGATCTCAATCTTACTATGAAGAACCTGTATGTCGGGAATTAGGTGGAAAAACGCTGATAAATTTAGTATTTGTCTACCCTTATAATATTCCTATTGACCGAATTAATAGCTGTCATGTAGCACCTATACCAGCAACAACAACGCCTTAAAAATATAAACAAAGTGAAATAATAGTAGTGCAAAAACCATGAACTATCCAAGATATATTTTAAAGCAGTTAATTCTCATTTTATCAACAATATTAACACCTTCATATTTATTGATAAATAGTTTGCCCAGCTATGGGGCTGAAGATCCTTCAATTGCGATAGTAGTCAAACCCAAAGGGGATAATTTATATATACGCCAGGGAACTAATCGCAAGGTTAAATCTGTACGCCAAGGAGAACGCAACATATTAGAAAGTTACAATGATATTCTCTATGTACCTGGAGATAAAAGTTCTCAAGCCAGCTTTGCGTTTGTAGTCGGACAAATTTGGGAATATGCTGGTTTATTAATTAGTACTATTCCTAGTCCTATGTCATCTGAATATAGATTTCCTTGTCGAGCTAAAGGCGGTTTTACAATTGCATGGCGATCTCAAGGAGAAAACCAAGATAGAGCTTGTAATCAGGGTATAACTGTAGGACCTAATAAAGATTCGCATAGTATATTTCCTCTGATAAAACCTTTTAATTTAGGGCAAAATCTCAAAAATTTATTGAAAGCTCAAGCTGATGATGAAGTTGTAGCTGTTCCAGGTATAGGAGCAACAACTATTCAAACTCGTAACACTGGCAATGGTATTGTTATTGATGTTTTGGCAGGAGACATCCTAGCGAAATCAGCCAGAAATCCAGGGGGGAGACGCATCAAAGCTGGAGAAAGATATGCTTATCCGCAAGATACAATTACACCAATTGATACCAATGATATAGCCCGAAGTCCTGAAATGCAGGATTTTTTAAATCCTAATAATTGGTCTTCACCCAATATTTCCGAAAGAGTTAGCAATAGTATAGGCTATCAAATAGCCTCTGATCGTGCTGCTTTAGGTTTACCTACCGAGTCTATTGCCTCAAATTCATCAAACTTTCTTAAAGTGGTAAGTGGATCAGGTCGAATTATACGCAGTGATTATCCTGCTGTTGTACCTACTGGAATAGGGGTTAGTCAAGTAACTGGTGGCTATGATTCGTCTACTCAAAAAATTACTCTAGAAATTGAAGGTAGACAAGCAGAAATATCTCTTAATTCTCTTTTAGTTGATGGTGTTCCTATTTCCTTCACAGTAACGAAAATTATACCAAGAACGTATGCTCCAAACTCATCAAGAATGATTGGGGAGCAATTTACTCATTTAGTTAAAGACGCTTTGATTAAAGTAGGAATTCAAAGTCAAGGAACCTTAATGAAACAAGGTAATAAAATTCAGGGTAAATTTACTAGCCAATCCAGATGGGTATTTGATCGGGTAGGTGCATTGGCCAAGACTGGCTCAGTTGATGGTGAGTTTTTCCTGACTTTACAGGTAGGTTTTGGATCTGATATTCCTGTAATTAGAGAATACACACCAGGTAAATGGTACGACGTAATTCCGGCTATATAAAATACCGATTGATTAATCCCTAAAACCCAATTTGTGTAACGAAGAAGCTTGATATAGGAATCCGGTTTGATTATTGAAAATATAAGTAGGGTTTGCTGAATAAGTACCCAAATCGAACCTAGATGCCACACAGTGCGAAAAATGGTGGTTTGGGAGATTGGTTTTCAAATTTACCCCTTGATTTTCCATAGAAATGCAAGGATTTTGAGGCTCTAAATGCCATAGCCTTGCACTTTTTTGTTCTCAAAACCCGCGAAACCCTTATTGAGAATCGATTCTAGCTTTACTCAGCAAGCTCTAAGTAGGATTTGCTGAATAAGTACCCAAAGCGGACTTAGATGCCACACAATGCGAAAAATGGTGGTTTGGGAGATTGGTTTCCAAATTCACCCCCTGATTTTCCATAGCATTATGCGATCTCATCGGTACTCAACAGTAAAGTAGTGGAGAAGCTGGCATGGTTTTACTCCAATCTGTAATTTAAGCCTATCAACTACCAGCTAATACATTTGAGACTTATAGCTTAACTGGTGATGCGATTCCTACGGCGAGCAAAGCGATCGCAATTTTAGAATCTTTGGCGCAACAGGTAAAAAATTAGATTGGTTATTATGGCGATTTTCAGATGAATGAACCGAACTATCTTTATTCTCGTTCTACAAAAGGCGCTGCTGATGTTAGAGATGAAGAAAAATCTTGATAATACCTCATCCTCTAATTCAACAACGCCCACTATTTTAATACTCAGCACAGGCTAAATGCCCCGCTACCGCTTACAGTACTTACACTGCTTCCGTATTCTTTTCCCCAGTACGAATACGGATAACTTGCTCAATAGGAGAGATGAAAATCTTACCATCACCAATTTCTCCAGTCCGGGCGGCTGAGATAATTTTATCAACCACCATATCCACTTGGGAATCTTCAACTACGATTTCCACCTTGAGTTTTTGTAGAAACTCAACCGTGTATTCCGAACCCCGGTAGCGTTCAGTTTGACCTTTTTGTCGTCCAAAACCACGGACTTCAGAAATTGTCATTCCCACAATTCCCGCATTAACCAAGGCAATTTTTACCTCATCCAACTTAAATGGACGGATAATAGCTTCTACTTTTCTCATTTTTTGCAATTCCTGACTTCTAAGAGCATCGTTTATATATCTAACCAGATTAGTTGTCTAAAGCTGTAACTATAGAGCTACCGTTTAACTTGAGTTTGATGTATTGTATTTCACCACTGCTCAGGTGTCTAGACCTTACTTACTGGCTTTGTTCCTGAAGGAGCGATCGCCAATCTGCGATCGCTTTTTCTGTCCACAGCCAATTTTGAGCCAATTTATCGACTGTAAACTTTGCCGGTTCATTCTCAATAACTGTTTGACGCAGTTTAATTGCTTCTTTAAGATATTGCCCTTGTCTAGCAACAGGTTGATTATTTACAGATTTATATAAACCTAAAGCTAACCCCGCATAAGAAGTTAAAGCCGCTGGTGGCATAATCGGATTGGGAGATTCTGCTTCTGTCAAATTTGTATTCTGGGGATTGAGTGACAAATTCAAAGCCTTGAACCAAGCATCATTAGCGCGATTTAAATTTCCCTCTGCATAGTAAGCAAATCCCAAAGCATTATTATACAACACAGAATCCGGTCGATCTCGCACTGCAATTTCCCAGTAACGACGAGCATCATCAAAACTGTATTTGTTATCTCTGGTTTGAGCAAATTGCCAAGCCAAGCGTCCCCGTAAAAAGTTGACAGATGGATCTTCAGTTTGCTTAGTAGGAATCAAAGCTAAAGCAGTTTCTGCTGATTTCAAAGCGCCACGATTCAGTAATTCATCTACAGCCTCTAACCCTGATTTTAAATTACCTTGACTCAATTGTTCTGTAGCCGTAGCAGTGACAATTCCTGTAGCTGATGTTTGTAGATTAATGGGTTCTAATTTGCGGTTAGCAAAATTATCGGTAGGAATCGGCGGGATTTTGCCGATCACTGACGGTCGATATTGCCACCACATCACACCCATCAGAATTGCCAGTCCTGCACCTACAAGCCCAAGGATTGGCCATAATAGACGACGGCGACGTGGTAGATGAATTAGTGGTAATGGGGGTTGTTGAAAGTTTTCCTGATTACCTTCAACAATTGGCGTAGTTGACGCTGTTTCTGTGACACTATCTCCCCATAAATCTAAATTTTCTTCTACCTCTGAAGGCTGCTTTTCCTGGTGATCATTTTCTCGTACAGGTTGCTCTAGTTCCGCCTTCATGGAAGTTTCTTCAGTAGAAACTTGTGGATTACCTAACTGACGAAACAAATCGGAAACAATTGCCGAATCTTCATCATAACCAGGTTGATCATACTCAATTTCATCTAAAAGATCCCCCCAAGTATCATCCCCTAGCCAATCTAGCTCAGATGCATCCCGTGCTAAACCTGAGGGCATCATATCCTCAAAATTTAAAGCCATCTGGGCATCATCTGTCACAGCAGCATACATCGAATTAACTGATGTTCCCACCGGCGAGTGATATTCATTGAACAATTCCGCATTTGCAGACAAACCAATTTGCGGAGACAGAAAACCTTCAAATTCCCGCTGTAGATACAGCATTGGTAACGCCCAGTACATCTGGTGAGAACCATAGGCCGAAATTAAGCCTTGACGTACCCGACTCACACACAAATCTAGGGGATAGCCCTGACTTAAATTACGGTAAAACAATTGCGTTAACGTCAGCGCCACTTCATCGGGAATCCGTTCTGACATTGCCAAAACGCTTCTCAAACCCCTTTTCACCAAACTTTCAGTTAGGTTACGTTCCCCTGTCTCTCCAGATGTATCAGACTTAGCTCTGTATGCTCCCAAACAAGAGTTAAATACTGCCATTTGAATATTATTATTCACCAGCAACCCTGCTAAATCATCACCGCTGAGGGTTTCTGTTAAGCCAGTTCTTCTGCTGACTAAATAAATTTCTCCTCCATTAGCCCCCAAGTTACTATGACCAGAGTAATGCAGAACGTGATATCGTCCCTGTTCTAGAGCTTGGGTTAACTCTTCCCTTCCTGGTTGATCAAGGAGCGTTAGTTCAATTTCTGGAAGATAATTTCCATTTTCAGTGGTTCGGGGGTTTTGGCGATGTAATTCGGCTTGTAAGTTAATCGCTTCTTGTTTGAGCAAATCAAGACGCACTTGATCAGTGGGGGAAGAAATAACCATCAACACCTTTACCCCGCTATCTTCCTGTAGCGTGGGGATATTGCGAGTTGCTAGTCTTGATGTTGCCGGAATTCCACTTTGGTAACGAGAAAAAGCGATATATGGCCCAGTAGCCAGAGGGCGATCGCCTGCGTGCATCACTTCCCAAGGCAAACGCGCCAACTTATTATCTTTAAGTCCTAAACGCAAACGCAGCACCTGCTGCTGATTCTGGGCAATACCTTGGGCAGTAATCCAACTATCTCTCAGAGTGCCTTGAAACAGAGCATTATACAATTGTTGACCCAATGCCACCAAGTTTACAGAGTTTCTAGCGATGCCTGCGGCAGACTGCGTTGCAGCATCCCCCTGTAGCACTAACTGTAAAGGGTCATTCATTAAATGTCCTGCTGCCACTAACCACTCGGCCACAGGCCAAGTTACCAGTTCCTCTGCCAATGGCACCCCAGGTGCGACTTGTTCCGTCCGCACCAAGTAGTCATTCTGCCCTACTGGGGTTACGGAAATGTGAAATTCCTGGGTCACAACTTCTCCTGTTTGCCTCCTAAATCCGGTTTGAACCGTAAAAATTTTCTAGTCCTTTTTCCCTCTAGCTGATACTTTAGAAGCATATTGCCAAGGAATGTTTCTGATTTTGTGTTGTTTCGCCTTTTTTGCACGAACAACTTTATCCGGATTGGATTACTTCAGACTAGAACACTTTAATGGTAGATGCACCTTGATCTTCAACTCCCCTGGTAGGCTAACACCCGCCGGGGGTTTTCTTTTTAATTTTGGCAAAAAAAGCAATCTTTGACCCAAGAATTTCTTCTCAAACTATCAGTAGATCAAATTCTGATAAATAACTTCCCTAACCAACTATTAGCCACAGGATTTTTTTTCCGTAAGTAATAGCCCGATTTGGTTGAATTTATCCGGAGCATAGTTAGATAAACAAGAACGTTTAAATGGTAGATGCACCCTGATAATTAATTTCCCCTAGTTGGCTAACACCACTGGGGGGTTTTTATGTGGTTGGTGAATATCAATAATTGAAACGCCACCAAATTTTTCCGGAGATAACATTAAACCTGAGAACATTGGATTAGTAGATGCACCCTGATAACTAACTTCCCCTAGCTGATTAACACTCACTGGGGGTTTTTTATGTAGTTGGTGAATATCAATAATTGAAACGCCATCAAATTTTTCCGGAGATAACATTAAATCTGAGAACATTGGATTAGTAGATGCACCCTGATAACTAACTTCCCCTAGCTGATTAATACTCACTGGGGGTTTTTTATGTGGTTGGCAAATATTAATGATTGAAACGCCACCAAATTTTTCCGGAGACAACATTAAACCTGAGAACATTTAATTAGTAGATGCACCCTGATAACTAACTTCCCCTAGCTGGCTAACACCCACTGGGGGTTTTTTTTAGTCATAAACAAAAACAATCATGCACCTGAATTGATCCGGAGATAACATTAAACCTGAGAACATTTAATTAGTAGATGCACCCTGATAACTAACTTCCCCTAGCTGGCTAACACCACTGGGGGTTTTTTGTAGCTACTACCAATCATAGTTCATAAAACCATAGACAAAGATATCAGGGTTTATTTCTTAATTGCTAGAATTTCACCAAGACATTGACTTAGTTTATCGACTATGAAGGCGTAAAGATGTTTATTTATGCCTAAAATAGCCTATGTCTGACTATAAATCAACTAAAGTTTTGTAATGTAATACAACCCTGATTCTCAAAGATTTATCCGGAGTACGGTGTGAAACCTGAGAAAATTAAACTGGTAGATGCACCCTGATAACTAATTTCCCCTGGTAGGCTAACACCCGCTAGGGGTTTTTTGTAGTTATACTAAAAACGGGTTAAAAGTGTCATTCTGTAGCTTGCTTCCCGTAGGGTACGAAGTGAAGAATCTCCGAGATACTTCCCTGCACTACGTTACGGTCAGTATGACATAAGTCCAAGTTTGACCCGTTTGCAGTATAGCAACAATCATACTACACCTATCTCTGAAAAATTTATCCGTAGCCAGTAGATTTAAAAATAACAGTTAGTTGCTATATTCACCCTGATAACTAACTTCCTCTAGCTGACTAACACTCACTGAGAGTTTTTGATTCAGAAACAGAAACAAACTTCTGGAGGAGAAATTTATCCGGATGATGGTGAAGCACCTGAGAAAATTAAATTGGTAGATGCACCCTGATAACTAATCTCCCCTAGCTGGTTAATACCTACTGGGGGTTTTTTGTTGGCAAAGACAAGCTGCATATAACCATTTGCTAACAGGCTGGGGCTGTTGCAATATTTTAGCCTAATTACCGCCGGCTAGAAAGTCCCAGGTTAACCATGTTGTCTGCCAAAAACAGAACCCCGTTCCTAAATCGCTTTCACTCCATTTTGGGATGAAGCTATGACTTCAGAATGATTGCCGTGATATATAAATAGGGTTCTTAATAATTTTTCCACAATTAACGCTCTCGTCGGCAGCCTAGTACCGCAGGGCGGAAATCAAAAGTAAGACAGCATAGGATTGTCGGAGATTTAGAATAGTTGGTTTATTTATGCCGTGCTGTACTAGTAGTCTGTCAAATATATTTTGACGAATAAAGAAGAAACGAACCGCGTTCGCGTAGCGTACCGTAGGTATAGACGCGAAGAACGTGAAGGAAGAAGGAAGAATTATTTACCCGTCAATTAGTTATTGACAGACCACTAGTACAACACAGCGTAAATAGGATGACCATTAAAAGCTACGAAAGTTTGATTGATTACAAGGCTTGAAAATGGTTCATTCACTTACGCCGCACGGTACTAGTTTTAACTATGGGGTTTGGAATAGGTCACTAAACAATTGTTTTTACCAGATGAGAAACCCTGAAGTGAGTACAAGTGGTCTCTCAGGTAAAAATTCGACTAAGTAGTTAAAACCCTCAAAGCATAATAAGGGCAACAATTTTCTACTCAAAAAAAAATTCATAGAAAATTCATAAAGAGAATCGTTATTATTATCTCGTATTTACACTGATTAAAAAGGCAAACCTCTTCAGAAACAATTCTTTGGCCAGTTCAAAACTAGTGAATTAACGGATGTTAAGAAAGGTTGAGTTTATTGATTTAGTAAAAATACGGATAGGCATTTAACTAAATTGCTTGTATGTGTCACGATTAAGTGTGGAGATAGAAAAATTCCATCAAACACATGGCTATACAGATTTACTCCGTACAGATGAGATATGTGTAGAGCCATAGATTCAGATCACCCTACTCTGTATGGTGTTGCCAAATGAATCAATGCCCCTCTACCCAAAATTTGCCAATGACAAACGCCTCTACCTTGATAGAATTACTGCGCTGGCGTGCTACCCATGAAGTTGACAAACTCGCCTATAGGTTTCTGATTGATGGAAAAAAAGAGGGAAGCAAGTTAACCTATGGAGAACTTGACCTCCAAGCCCGTGCCATTGGCGCACTGTTGCAGCAACACAATGCCAAAGGGCAGCGGGCATTATTGCTTTATCCTCAAGGATTGGATGTCATAGCGGCTTTTTTGGGTAGTCTCTATGGTGGGGTGATAGCTATACCTGTGCCACCGCCTGATGCGGGTAGGTTGAAGCGAGCATTGCCTCGGTTAAGGGCGATAGTGAAAGATGCGAATGCGGCTTTTGCTTTAACTAATCAACGTTTTCTCACTATCTTGCAAGAGGCAGAATTAGATTTTCCAGAGTTTGAGCAGATGCAATGGATAGCCACTGAAGATATTGATCTGAAAATGGCGGAACAGTGGCAAGATCCTCAAGTGAGTCCAGATACCCTGGCATATCTGCAATATACATCGGGTTCGACTTCCACACCGAAAGGGGTGATGATCAGCCACCACAACATCATGCACCACTGTGGCTATCTGCAAAAAGCTTGTGGCTATGATGCAGAGAGTGTTTCTATCACTTGGATGCCTTACTTCCATGATTACGGACTGGTGGAAGGATTGACTGAGCCACTCTACAATGGTCATCCTTGCTATGTTATGTCTCCTTTAGCTTTTATCAAACAGCCGATTCGCTGGCTCCAAGCTATTTCTCGCTATCGGGGTACTCATAGTCAGGCTCCTAACTTTGCTTATGAGCAGTGTGTCGGACGTGTTACCGAATTACAAATGGAAGGTCTTGATCTTAGCAGTTGGGTAGCAGCGGGTAATGCGGCAGAACCGATTAATCCTAGAGTGTTGGCAGAGTTTTTTGAGAAGTTTGCACCTTGTGGATTCCGTTGGGAAAGCTTTGCTCCCGCTTATGGATTGGCAGAGGATACATTGCTGGTGTCAACGAGTCCTAGAGAAGAAGCACCTGTACTTTGTCTGGTAAAAACGTCGGAAATTGAGAAAAATAAGATTGTCGAAGCCAGTGCTTGGGGTGATGGTGTGCGGGCTATTCCTGGATGTGGTCAGTTGGTGTGTGATACCAAAGTAGCGATCGCAAATCCCGATACCTTAACTCGTTGTCTACCCGATGAGGTGGGTGAGGTTTGGGTATCTGATCCTAGTGTGGCTGGGGGTTATTGGCATCGTCCAGCAGAGAGCGAGAGTACCTTCCGTGCCTATACTGCCGATACAAAAGAGGGTCCATTCCTACGAACTGGTGATTTAGGTTTTATCAAAGGTGGTGAGTTATTCATCACGGGCAGGATCAAAGACTTGATCATTATCAGGGGTACTAACCACTATCCCCAAGACTTGGAATGGACAGTACAGCAAATTCATCCCGCCCTGCGTCCAGACTACGGTGCAGCCTTTTCTATAGATGTGGATGCGGTAGAGCGACTGGTAATAGTGCAGGAAATTAAACGCAATTCTGAAGAGTTTGTAGCCGATGAGCTAATTAACAGTATTCGACAAGCGATCGCCGAAATTCATGAACTGCAAGTTTATGCCATTGTCTTAGCCAAGCCAGGTAACGTCCTCAAAACATCCAGTGGCAAGATTCAGCGTCGTGCTTGTAAAGCCAGTTTCCTCACAGGTGAATTGGGTGTTTTAGCTGACTGGAGCGAAAACCCTAAATTCAGTGCCAGCTACCGACAACTATCACAGGAAGTCGATTCCTTGCTGGATCAAGTTACCCACTAAGGAGAAAACCATGCAGCCACTCAAGCAATTTTGGGTTGCCGAAGCACTAGAAAAGGATTTAGGCGACCCTGGCAACCCAGATAAGATGATGTCCTTCAAACAGGTGATAGACCTGGATGAAAAGGAAGAGTTTCCCCACGAAATTATTAACTGGCTTTATAACTGGAAACTCCAACACTATTACATCCCCACAGAATGCGGTGGTGAATTTACTGGCTTTGACGAGTTTATCTCCTTTGTGAGGGTGCTTTCACGGCGAGATCAAACAGCAGCGATCGCATTCACCACCATGTTTTGGTCCTACTTGGTATGGATGGCAGGAACTGACGAGCAAAAGCAAACCCTATCCAGCTTCATGAAAGAAGCCAACGGTACTATGTGTCTAGCCTATTCAGAAAAAGCACATGGTAGCGACCTCCTGGGTGGAGATATGCAGGCCAAAAAAGTTCCCGGAGGCTACATCCTCAATGGGGAGAAATGGCCAATTAATCGTGCCACCATTTCTGGAATTGCTTTCGTACTAGGCAGAACCGACGAAGAAGGAGGAGCAAGAAGCCTTTCCTTGTTCATGGTAGAAAAGAGCAAAATTGACCAAGCCAACTATAGCCACCTCCCAAAAATCCTCACTCACGGAGTACGTGGTTCTGATATGAGTGGGATTCGTTTCGAGAACTGCTTTATTCCAGAATCCATGCGGTTAGGAGCAGAAGGTGCAGGACTAGAACTAGCACTCAAAGGCTTCCAAATCACCAGAGCTTTATGTGCAGCCTTTTCCCAAGGAGCAGCAGATACAGCCCTACGTACTACCCTCAAATTTGCCCTAAAACGCAAACTATATGGCAAAACAGTCTTTGATATGCCCCAACCCCAACGCACTCTTACCGATGCGTTTTTGGATATCCTCATTTGTGACTGTGCCACCATCGGGGTTGCGCGGGGATTTAACACCATGCCAGAGCAAATTAGCGTTTGGTCAGCAGTCGTTAAATACTTCGTTACTACCACCCTGGAAACAACGGTGCAGAATGTCTCCGTCGTTTTAGGTTCACGCTTCTATATGCGGGAAGCACATGACTGGGGGATTTTCCAAAAAGTTTTGCGGGATAACGCCATTATTAGTATGTTTGATGGCAGTACCGTCGTTAATCTCCATGCCCTACTTTTGCAACTGCGGCAGTTAGCTAAATCTCGCGCTAGAAATGCTGGATGCAATCTAGACACACTACAAACACGTCTAGTTAAAACTTTTGACCTAACACAGCCTTTACCCCCCTTTGACGGCAAAAAATTGGAATTGGTCAATCGGGGCGGTGACGATGTACTCCAAGGGCTAAACCTGGCTCTGATATCCCTGGAGAAGCTCAAAGCAGACTCAAATCTCAACCCAGACATTCTGTACCAAATCATCACCCTCACCAACATAGTTGGGGAAGAGTTAAACACTCTTGATGAGCAGATTACAACTTCTACCTTCCAGTTTGGGCATGAGCAATCGCCAGAATTATTCGATATGGCGAAACAATACTGCACTATGCACGTAGCAGCTGCTTGTGTGCATACGTGGCTTCATAACCGCAATCATCTGGGATACTTCTTTGCTAACGGAGAATGGTTGGCACTTAGCTTGCGTAAACTGCTGCTAACATTTCGTCCTGCCAAAGCATTGCCTGGACGAATCGACGACGGGGCTGTCACCCAACAGTTGATCGACTTGTACACCCAAAACCAGATGTTTTCCATCGTTCCCTTCCAACTAGCAAATTCTACACAACAGGAAACTACCAATGATGCAAGTCCAAAACTCCAACTCCAAGCTTAATACTCTGAATGCTGTTGATACTATCCAAGGATGGTTAGTTAATCAGATTGCCACGCAACTGGGTATCAATGCTCAAACTATCAAAGTTACTGAACCTTTGACTCGCTATGGTTTAGACTCCATTGATTCGGTCACAATTGTTGGTGATATGGAAGATTGGTTAGATGCAGAACTGCCTTCCACTTTACTTTGGGACTATCCAACTATTGAAAAAGCTGCTCAATATTTAGTCAATGAATTGAGTGTATTACCTGCCGCAACCACTGTTGCTAAACCAGCCACTGTTGCCAGCAAACCAAAAGAAGAAACAACTATCCAAGGCAAAGGCTGGGGTGGAATTTGGAGCAAAATCAGTGGTAGCTGATGCTAGAGATTGGTGATTGGAAAAACTTCTACCAATTACCAATTACCAATTACCAATTACCAATTACCAATTACCAATTAAACATTTCACAAACTGGAGGCAAGGTGAATTGAATTTTTCAGAGTTTTCCTTCTGGTGGGTGTTACTGCTATTTGGCATCCCTTATTTTACAGTCCGTTATATTGCCAAGTCTTTGAACCTGTGGAGAGGTATTTTCGACACGGTTGGCTTGGTATCAATGTCGTTGTTCTTGTTTCTCAACGCCTCTAAATCTAGTTTTGTCATCTTTATTTGCGAAATTATTTTCAACTACGTGATGGTGTGGTTGATGTTGAGGCAAGAAAAATGGACAGCCAAAGCGATCGCTACAATTGTAGTTGTGATTGATATCGCTATTCTGGCCTATTTCAAATATCTGAACTTTTTTGTCGAAGATGTTTTGGGCTTAGTCATACCAGGATTGGCAGCAAATTGGCAATCACGCTCTATTCCTGGTATGGGTTCAATCCCTCCTGGATTGTCGTTTTATACTTTCCAGATGGTGGCATTTGTGGTTGATTCCTACAAGAGTGCCAAAAAACAACCAATTGCAGCTTTAGATTACGTCAACTTTGTTTCCTTTTTCCCTCAAGTTGTCGCAGGGCCAATTGAACGTCGGAGCGACTTATTTCCGCAGATTGAAAACTTTCAGTTCAAATTTACACTTGATAACCTTGAATCTAGTTTTCGTTGGTTGTCTCTAGGACTATTTATGAAATTTGTCCTGGCAGACAATATTTCACCATACATCAAATTAGATCAAGTTGAAAACCCTTGGTTAGTCTGGTTTTTTGCCTTTTTATTTACTCTACAAATTTATTTTGATTTTGGTGGATATAGTTTTATTGCCCTGGGGTTAGCCAAAATTTTAGGTATTAACTTAACCCTTAACTTTCTCGCTCCCTATACTTCCCAGAGTATTAATGAGTTTTGGCGTAGGTGGCACGTCACCCTCAGCACTTGGTTTCGGGACTATGTTTTTCTGCCTTTAATGGGTAAAAACATGAAGTTAGCCCCATTCTATCTATTTATTACATTTACCCTCTCTGGTTTTTGGCACGGAGCAGCCTGGAACTTCATTATTTGGGGAGCTTATCATGGACTACTGCTGTTAGTACTGCGTTATGCCGGCAGACCTTTTTATAAATTTTTAGGACAGCAAAAGTTCCTCATGCCTCAGTTCATTTCCTGGGCTTTGACCTTTGGATCTATCATCTTAGGATGTCTGTTTTTTATGGAAACCAATACTTTGCGGTTAGTGGAAAAGCTGAAAGTTTTGGTAAATCCTGGGAATTATTCTTTATCTAATTTAGGTGAAGCTTTGACATTCTTTAATGGGAATGGAGCAGTAGCTTTGGGATTAACCTTAGTACTGTCAATAGGATTATTAATGATGGAACAAATAGGAGTTTGGCGACAAGGAGAAACTGACTATGATTTATTGATTTCTCCTTGGGTATCGAGAGCGCTTTTAGTGCTGACTATTTTGTTCGCAGCTAATACACCTTCTCCGTTTATTTACTTCGAGTTCTAGATTTTGTTATCAGTTAAAACCCTTTAGTCTTAACTGTCACCTGTTATGAAAAAGTTTCTTAGATTTTCTAGTTGGTTTGCGATCGCTACTTTAACTTGGGGTGTTGGTTATTTCTACAATGCCCGTTATGGTGGTGAACTTAGCTGGTTGCGGATGATGTATGAGCAAAAAATGGCTATAGCTAAGGAAGTACAAGCACCCCAGCGGATTCTCATCGTTGGTGGCTCTGGCGCTCACTACACAGTAGATGCAGGTCTAATACAACAAAAATTGGGAATCCCCACCCTCAACATAGCCACAGATGGACCAATCGGTTTAGATGTAATTTTGCCTAGTGTTGCCGATGTCATCAAAAAAGACGATATTGTCATTCTTATTCCCGAATATTTATTGTTACTAGATAAAGACGGATGGGGCGATCGCTCCGGTCAATTTGGTGTTGCTATCGGTAAACCCGGTTTAGGAAATGTACCCTCCAAGCAACTAGCCCAAGACTTGATGTTATTAGGTATACCCTCCTTACGCGCCGCCACTAAATCATCTTTAGATTTGCTAGAAAAAGGTCATTTAACAGGCTATTATTCTGACCCAATTACAGCCAAAGGTGATCCAACAGTCATGAAAAAACGGACTAAAAGCGAATGGTGGGAATTGAAAATCAATGATAGCGTTTCTCCTCATTCTCTCAAACGGATTCAACAATTTAAACAAGAAGTTGAAGCCAAGGGAGCAACTTTGATATTAGGGCTTTCTTGGATTTATGGCAGTACTGATACTAAAACCCTCAATAATATCCGCAAGACAGCAGAAGATTTGGGCAAAATTGCTCCTGTACTTTATGACAAACAAACCTTAAACGTTAAAAAAGATTCTAGTTTATTTGCTGATACTCATTATCATCTTAATCCTGATGGTCGCCGGACTCGCACAAGTGACCTCGTGGAACAGTTGAAAGCTGTAAATATAGTTCGTAATTACAGCACTTCCCGATATTATGAGTTACAAGAACCCCAACCCCCTCCCCCTACGGTGGGAAACCCGCCTACAGCGCTGGTTCACCGCAAGCGATGAGGAGGCTATGATATACCTCATACAATTTAAATAAAAAATTTCTATTTTCATCTGTATCTCTGCGTGCAATAAAAAAAGACGGAATTATAAATCATGTATGAAATAAAGGACAAAAATCCTCAAAAACGTAAGATAAAACAATCATATCCGGTGCGGATTTGCATTTTAGGTGGTGGGTTTGGTGGGCTATATACGGCTTTAGAATTAGGAAAATTTTCTCAAATTCGTCAGCCTAATTATGAGATTATTTTAATTGAAAAACGAGAGCTTTTTTTGTTTACTCCCCTACTCTATGAAGTGGTAACAGGAGAATTACATAATAGTGAAATTGCCCCAGCTTATAAAAAATTACTCTCAGATAGTCAAGCTCAATTTCATCAGGCAGAAATTCAAAGCGTTGACTTAGAAAACCAATTGGTAAATTTGCAAAATGGAGAAATACTAACTTATGATTATTTAGTGTTAGCTGTTGGCAAAGAAACAAGGTTAGATGTAGTTCCAGGAGCAACAAAATATGCTCGCACCTTTCGCACTTTGGCTGATGCTGAATATTTGAAAAAACAGTTACGGTTTTTGGAAGCATCAAATATACCATTAATTAGAATAGCGATCGCTGGAGCAGGTGCTAATGGTGTGGAAATAGCTTGTAAATTGGCAGATAGACTCAAAAAACGCGGGGAAATTCGTTTAATTGACCGAGGAAATAACATACTTAAAACTTTCTCTAAAGGTAGTCGTACTGCCTCATATAGGGCTTTATTGAAACGGGGTGTGCAAATAGAATTGGACACCAATATCGAAGCTATAAAATCTGATGCGATTATTATTAATCATCAAGGTAAAACTCATGAATTCAAGACAGATTTAGTTTTATGGACAGGAGGAAATCAATCAATTGAATGGGTAAAAAACCTAAAATGTCAACATAATCAACAAGGACAATTAATTGCTACACCAACTTTGCAACTAGCAGAATATCCAAATGTATTTGTATTAGGAGATTTGGCAGAAATTAGAGATATTCAAGGTAATGAATCTCCTGCTACAGCCCAAGCAGCTTTTCAACAAGCTCCCTGTGCGGCTCGTAATATCTGGGCAAAAATCACAGGACGTAAATTAAAATCATTTAGCTATTTACACCTGGGAGAAATGCTGACTTTAGGTATTAAGAATGCTGTAGTTCATAGCTTTGGGATCACCTTAGATGGTAATCTAGCTCGCATTATTCGCAAAGGAGTGTATATTCAACGTTTACCAACCCTAAAACATAAACTTCAAGTAGCTAAAAGGTGGATAGTAGGAGGTATGAAAAAACTGCTAAAAAGAAAATAGGTGTTGCTGAATCAGGATGAAATCTCAAACTCTTTATCCTCTCTGTGTCTCTGCGCCTCTGCGTGATAAAAATCATCCCTCCTATCTTCCTAACTAAAAAAAATACTTATATTTCTTCCTTCGCGGTTTATTAAAAAAATTATGTCCATTCACAAACAAACATCAAAAACATCTTGGGGAAAAAATCTAGAAACTATTTTAGGACTAGATTTACGATCGCTTGCAGTTTTTCGCATCGGTATCTCCTTAATCATCCTCACAGACTTATTTACTCGCTTTAGAGATATTACCGCCCACTATACTGATATCGGCGTACTTCCCCGGACTTTACTCAAGGAAATCGCTAAAACTGGATATTGGTCTTTACACGCCATTAGCGGTGAACCGATTTTTCAGGTACTATTATTTGCGATCGCAACTTTGATGGCGTTTTTGATGTTGGTGGGTTATCGCACAAGAGTTGCTGTCATTGCTTCCTGGGTATTGCTGATATCCCTCCACAATCGCAATCCAGCCCTGATTTTTGCAGCGGATGATGTCCTCCGCGCTCTCATGTTTTGGGCTATGTTCCTGCCGTTAGGAGCTTGTTATTCCCTGGATAGTGCGCTCAACACTTCTAGCCACAAGTTGCCAGAACGAGTATTTTCCGGTGCTACTTTCGCTCTCATGTGTCAGCAGTGCTTTATCTATATCTTCTCCGCTGCAATTAAAACTAAAAGTCCCATTTGGGTTGATGGTAGTGCGGTTTATTATGCTTTGAGTTTTGACCAATATGTCACTCCTTTTGGTCATTTTCTCCTCAATTTTCAGCCGATTTTAAATGTCTTCACTAAAATTACTTTGGTGTTGGAATGGATTGGACCATTGATGATATTCATTCCTTCTCGGAATAGCTGGTTTCGATTGGGTGCAGTTATCACTTTTATCGGTCTTCATGCCGGATTTGCCTTAACTTTAAATATCGGTATTTTCCCATTTTTGAGTATTTTTAGTTGGTTAGCATTCCTCCCCAGTTCTTTTTGGAATTATTTGGAAAGGCATTTACAAACACCAGCACGTCAAGGTTTAAAAATTTATTTTGATGCTGATTGTGGGTTTTGTAAAAAAGTAGTGCATATATTAAGAACGCTGTTGATTTTGCCGGAGACACCATTATTAATGGCGCAGGAATACCCAGATATCTGTGCTGATATGGAAGCTCATAATTCTTGGGTAATTGAAGATTGGCAAGGAAAGCGATATTTTAAATTTAAAGGCATTGCTTATGTGGTGAGCTTGTCGCCGATATTTAAGTTTTTAGTGCCGGTGTTGACTTGGAAGCCTGTAATGGCAGGGGGGACAAAGTTTTATGAAGCGATCGCATCTAACCGTAAATTCGCTGGTAATTTCACCAAACCTCTGAAATTCCGTCCTCTGGAAGTTCGTAAATCCCGGTTTTTGAATATTTTGGCTGTGGTACTGTTAATCTACGCTTTTATCTGGAATATCAGTAGTTATGCTCCTGATTTATTCAAGCGGAAAATCTGGCAAAATACAGAAGTTATTGGCCGAGTTACACGACTTGATCAATCTTGGAGTATTTTTGCACCTGCGCCACCTAGAGATGATGGCTGGCATATAATTCCTGGTAGTCTGGAAAATGGCAGCGAAGTGGATATTTTCCGAGATGGGAGTGCTGTGAATTGGGATAAACCTAGCTTGGTTGTCAGAAGCGCTATTTATCACAATATGCAATGGCGCACTTACTTTATTAATCTCAATCGAGCAGTTGGTAAAAAGCTTTATCCTTTTTATGGCAAATATCTCTGTCGCGTTTGGAACACTCAACACCAAGGCAGCGAAAAACTAGAGAAATTCAACATTTACTTTATGGATGAGCGTACAGTCCCACCTGGTGAACAGCAAACCGTGGAGAAAAAGCTCACTTGGGAACAGTCTTGTTCTGCATCATCAACTGGGCGGGGAGACCCTGCCCCTACTGGTTGAGGCGTTCAGAATATGGCATAGATTTAAATCAATGTTCTTGATTAGATAATCCAATCCATATAACTATAAGAATAAATTAGAGTACATATCGTTAATTTATCTAATCAACTAATTCATTTTTGGTAAAAATAACGGTAAGCTATATCTCATAAATATTAAGCAAAGATAAATTGTCTTAATTTCATCACAAGAAACTACAGGGATCAACGGTAAATGATGCTCTGTCAGGATTTTTTCATACAAATATAGAGGTAAATTCATGTTTGAGTCACTGCTAGAGACCGTTTGGTTGGTCCCTTGCTATGCTTTATTAGGAGGTATTTTAGCCTTACCTTGGTCGCCGGGAATTATTCGTCGTACAGGATCAAGACCGGCAGGTTACGTCAATTTAATTATGACGTTCTTCTCTCTTTTGCATTCTGTCTTGGCATTTACCGCTACCTGGAATCATCCAGCAAAAGAAGTATTGATACCTTGGTTATCCACAGTTGGATTAGATCTAACTATTAATTTAGAACTGTCTTCTATTAGTGTTGGTGCATTAATTATCATTACCGGTTTAAATTTCCTTGCCCAAGTATATGCTGTGGGCTACATGGAAAGGGACTGGGGTTGGGGAAGGTTTTATTCTTTATTAGGATTATTTGAAGCTGGTTTGTGTGCATTAGCTTTATGTAATAACCTGTTTTTCAGTTATGCAATTCTAGAAATTCTTACCCTGGGAACTTATCTATTAGTGGGTTTATGGTTTAGTCAACCTCTGGTTGTGACTGGTGCGCGAGATGCATTTTTAACCAAACGGGTTGGTGACTTATTCTTGCTAATGGGAGTTTTGGGACTATGGACTTTAGCCGGAACTTGGGATTATCAAGACTTAACAATATGGGCGCAAACGGCAAAAGTAGACCCGACAATTATTACCTTAGTTTGTTTAGCTTTAATTGCTGGGCCAATGGGTAAATGCGCCCAATTTCCTTTGCATTTGTGGTTAGATGAAGCGATGGAAGGGCCTATTCCTAGTACCATTTTGCGGAACTCAGTGGTAGTAGCTAGTGGTGCATGGGTATTGATTAAATTGCAACCTGTGTTGAGTTTATCCCCTGTGGCTTCTTCCGCAATGGTAGGTATTGGTGCGGTGACAGCTATTGGAGGTTCATTAATAGCGATCGCTCAAATTGACATCAAACGCTGTTTATCTTATTCTGTCAGTGCTTACATGGGATTAGTATTTATCGCCGTAGGCACACAACAAGACGAAGCCGCATTATTGTTAGTCCTCACTCATGCTTTATCTGCTGCACTTTTAGTCATGAGTACTGGAAGCATCATCTTAAACAATATCACCCAAGATGTTACCCAACTCGGTGGTTTATGGTCACGTCGTCCCATTTCTGGTTTAGCATTTATTGTAGGTACATTGGGATTAATTGGGTTCCCACCTTTAGGCAGTTTTTGGGCATTAGTAAAATTAGCTGATGGGTTATGGGAAACTCAACCTTGGTTAGTCGGAATTATTATTGCTGTCAATGGCTTAACTGCTTTTAGTTTAACTAGAGAATTCGGTTTAATTTTTGGTGGTAAAGCCAAACAAATGAGTGAACGTTCCCCCGAAGTTATCTGGTTGATGGTTTTACCAATGATGGTTTTATTCGGCTTTGTTTTACATCTGCCTTTAGTGTTACAAAGTTTATCTTTGTTACCTAATTGGGCAATCTTGAATAAAGATGTAGTACTGCTTTTAATTTGGTCGAGTATCTTTGGATGCAGTATTGGTGGTGTCATTTATTTAGGTAACATAGCCAAACCAATACGCTTGCCCTGGCAAGGTTTACAAAATTTACTAGCTTACGACTTTTATACACCCAAACTTTACAAAGTAACTATAATTTTTGGAGTTGCTCAACTTTCCAAATTTGCCGATATGCTTGATCGCTTCGTAGTTGATGGTATCGTCAATTTTGTGGGTTTATTTTCCCTGTTGGGTGGCGAAGGTTTAAAATACAGCACTAATGGACAAACTCAATTTTATGCCTTCACAATTTTGTTAGGAGTTAGCATTTTAGGTGCATGGATGACATGGCCATTCTGGAGGTTTCAGTTCATTGATTTAATTTTTTAAATCTCTATGTCTTAGATGTCTCTAAACATCTAGAATAAGAAAAACCTCTTGACAATTGTGAGAACAAATCAATGAGCAGCAAACAGCAAAAAAACTATCTTTCTCGCCGAAATTTACTCCAACTAGGTACAGGTGTAATTGGTGCAGGAGTTGCTTTAAGTGTAGCTTCCAATGTAGTTACGCCTGAAGTAGCCACCGCTCAAAATATTACTACCCCTGACGAAGCACTCAAAGCATTACTGGATGGTAATAATAGATTTGCCAACAGAAAACGTCGCTATGGAAACCAAAGTTATTCACGCTTATTAGAAGTTGCAAAAGGTCAAAAACCTTTTGCTTCTATCCTTGGTTGTGCAGATTCTAGAGTGCCATCAGAAATTATTTTTGACCAAGGATTAGGTGATTTATTTGTCTGTCGTGTTGCTGGTAATATTGCTATTCCAGAAGGAATTGGTAGTTTAGAATATGGCAGCTTAGTATTAGGTGCAAAAGTCATTCTTGTACTGGGACATGAAAGATGTGGTGCTGTAACTGCTACTCTTAAAGGTGAAGAAGTACCAGGGCAAATTGGTAAATTAATAGAAGCGATTAAACCCGGAGTAGAAAAATCTAAAGGACAACCAGGAGATAAATTAGAGAATGCCAGCAAAGCTAATATTCTGGTACAAATTGAGAACTTGAAAACATCACAAGTTCTATCTGAATTAATCAATGCCAATAAACTCAAAATAGTTGGCGGTTACTACGACTTAGACACTGGTATAGTCAGCTTAGTTAGTTAGTTTTCTTGAATAAATTGAGAAGAGGTTTTTTCATATAACAGAATCACCTCTTACCAATCACCTCTTACCAATCACCAATTACCAATTACCAATTACCAATTACCAATTACCAATTATGCTAAGTGTTTTAATTTGGGTGCCAATTATTGGCGCGGCAATTATCGGATTTTCACCAGATACGGTTATTTCTAAAACGAAAACTAGACTAGTATCTTTAACCCTGGCGTTTTTAGTTCTACTGTGGAATATTTTCATTCTGCTGAAATTTGATATTAACAATCCAGGAATGCAGTTTCAAGAATATCTACCTTGGAATGAAACTTTGGGTTTGAGTTATCACTTAGGAGTTGATGGATTATCAATACTAATGTTGGTATTAAATAGCTTATTAACTTGGATATCTATTTACAGCAGTAGTCAAGATACCGAACGCCCCCGACTTTTTTACTCAATGGTTTTATTAGTTAGTGGTGGTGTTGCAGGTGCATTTTTAGCCCAAAACTTACTACTTTTCTTCCTGTTCTATGAACTTGAATTAATCCCCTTTTATTTATTAATTTCTATTTGGGGAGGGGAAAAACGAGCCTATGCAGGGATGAAATTTCTGATTTATACGGCAGTTTCCGGGGCGTTAATTCTGGCGACATTTTTGGGCATAGTATGGTTAAGTGGTTCTCATAGTTTTGCCTTAAATGCAGTTTCTACCCAGAACATTTCTGCTGGAATGCAATTGTTATTGTTAATAGGAATAATTTTAGGTTTTGGCATCAAAATTCCCTTAATTCCTTTCCATACCTGGCTACCTGATGCTTACGTTGAAGCTTCTGCACCTATTGCCATTTTATTAGGTGGAGTATTAGCAAAATTAGGAACTTATGGACTATTACGGTTTGGGTTTGGTTTATTTCCCCAAGCTTGGAATATGGTTGCACCAACATTAGCCATTTGGGGTGCTATCACTGCAATTTATGGGTCAGTAATAGCGATCGCGCAAAAAGACATCAAACGCATGGTAGCATATAGTTCCATCGGACACATGGGTTATATTCTCCTAGCAGCAGCCTCCAGTACCAACCTAGCTTTAGTTGGTGCAGTGGCGCAAATGTTCAGTCACGGAATTATTCTCGCTATCCTCTTTCATTTAGTCGGAGTTATTGAAACTAAAGTTGGTACAAGAGAATTAGATAAACTCAACGGACTAATGAGTCCCATACGCGGTTTACCTCTCATCAGTGCCTTACTAGTTCTTGGTGGCATGGCCAGCGCAGGTATTCCTGGTTTAACAGGCTTTATTGCTGAATTTATCGTTTTCCAAGGCAGTTTTGCTACCTTCCCTCTACCGACATTACTATGCGTAGCTTCCTCCGGTTTAACTGCGGTTTACTTCGTTATTCTTCTCAATCGTACCTGTTTTGGCAGACTCAACAACGACTTAGCCTATTATCCTAGAGTTATTTGGGCAGAAAAAATACCCGCATTAATATTAGCCTCCCTTATTGTTTTTTTAGGAATACAACCCACCTGGTTAGTGCGTTGGAGTGAAACTACAACTACAGCAATGGTAGCTGCTATTCCTACCCCTGAAAAAACCGTAATTTCACAAGTGGTATTGAAGTAATTTAAGAATGAGTTTACCTTGTTCCCATACAGGTTATAGACTATGGAAACGTGCCAAAATCCTGAAAACCTATTTATCTCGTAACGATCTTATTGGCTTTCAACCCTATATTTTGTAAATTGGCGGAGGTATTGATCATTTCTAAGTCTTTGATAACAAATAAGGAAATCACAGATAGTGGCGAAATTTCACTACAAATTATTTCTTTCTCTCTTCACAACAATTTCTCTGACTACTTTGGGTGCAGTGGTAATCATGCCACGTACTGTTGAATCTCAGAAAAATCCTGCTAGTAATGGAGCAAGCACATCCAAAGCAACCGCAAAACTTCAGCAGTTCCTCAATTCTCAAAACTGGAGTGCTGCCGACAAAGAAACCCGTCGTCTCTTGTTACCTGAACAAGACCCGTTTGCAGCTAACGCTGCTACTATACCCCTAGATTTGATTCAAGAGATTGATCGAGCCTGGTTAGTAGCTAGTAGCGGACGGTTTGGACTCAGTGTCCAAGCAAAGATTTGGCAAAAAATCATAGCAGCTCATCCCAAAAATTCCGAAACTGCCGTCAATACCTTTCGCGATCGCGTCGGTTGGAAACTCCAAGCTCCTCGCACTGAAAATGATTATATCAGCAGCGACTGGCTGAATGAATCCGAACTCAATTATTCACTGCAAGCTCCTCTCGGACACTTACCTTGGGCTGGTGTTTCGGACGCAGTTGTACAGTCGGTTGCAGTTCCTCCCCCTGAACAACACTGTGGTAGCTGTAGCATAGATGCAATGTCCCTGCGGAATGAGCGATTTTATACATATCTACCCCAACTTTTTGCACGGGTTAAAGTGGCATTAAAGTAATTTAAGAAGGAGTTTATCTCGTTCCTATTCTCTGACTAGAGATTCCCTTTTCACGCCTTAAAAATTTCTCAAACTTTAAACCAAAATTTACAAAATAGTCCTACTTCTTAAGTTAACCAAAATGGTACAAATATCCGATAAACCAACCACAGTACTACCTCCATCAAACCACGAATTTGCAGAAGTAATTCATCGTCTCGAAGCTGGTGGTTCCATGCTGCCAGATACGCCGGAAAACTTAATGCAAATCATCGGTATTTATAAAGCTTACGCCGTACCGATGGACTTCTATTGGCGAGACTTGCTTTATATTGCCGAAAGAGTATTTTTAAATCCTCTTCCAGCCTTTAAATACTTCTTACCTCAAGAATATTTAGACCTGCATAACCATTATGCAGGTGATGATGCTGATTTAAGAATTTGGCGTGGTGTCGCTACAGCACATCCTGAACTTTTGGCATTTATGGAAAAAGGCGAAACTCGCAAAATGCCAAAAATCCTGCATCATTTATTCCATGATAGAATCAACATGGAATTTGCAGAAGCTTGTATGCAGGCAATGTTGTGGCATCGTCAAATGTATGCCCCTGTTAACCAATTTGATGCTTATTTAGATTCGGAAGAATATAAAGCTAATGCTGATAAAGCCATTAAAGCCTACTTCAAAAAAAATCCGGCCATGTTGGGACTTTATAAACTGTTTCCAGATATGTTTTTGGAACAGTGTCGAATGATGTCCTATTACTCCAACTTAGGACTTTTTTGGGAAGTGATGGCACCGGTATTTTTTGAAATGTCGGATATTTACGATGAAGGCGGTTTTAAAGGTGTTCCCGATGCCATGAATTTCTTGATTAATGGTATCTTTGCCATTGCCGGTCGTCCCATTTATCATCATCTTTATGTTGATGGTGAATGTTATGAGATTATCCCTAAATCTAAAGGTTTTACTTGGTTATATGAAGCCGCTTTACCTTATGTAGAAGCTGTGTTTTACCGAACTGCACCATTTAGAGGGACAAAATCATATAATGCCCAAGCAAAACAAGTCCCAGATGACCAAAAAGATTTTCATTATGGCATTCTTTATGCTGATGTTTTCCCTGTAGGAACTGCGGGTATTCCTCCCACATTATTAATGCAGGATATGTTGCATTTTCTCCCTGAATATCTTGTTGATTATTATAAAAAACATTGTCGGGGTGAAGATGATATCTTGATTCAGTTGGGTGTGACTTTCCAACGTTCAATGTATAATGTTACGTCTGCGGTAATTCAAGCTTTAAGAACTGCGCTTTTATATCCACTAGATGATCCAAATCCCAAGCATTTACAGGCAAATCGTGAGTTTTTTGAAATGCAGTTAAATCGCTTCACTCGTGCTGATTATGGTATGCGTGATGCGGCGAAGTTGCGAAGTATTCAAAGTCAGGATTATAGATGATCATCCTAACCCCCCTTAAGAAGGGGGCTTTCAGGGGAAACGCATCTAAATTTTATTGACAAAATACCGTTTTAATGTATAAACCAATAAATCCCAATTTATCGTTTGATTGATTTTTTTATGGTCATAGTGATGGATTAAATTATTGTCAATAAGTGGTTATTAATGCGAATATTGTGGTCATTATTGAGATTTAATCGTCCTTATTGATAAGATGCGTTTCCCCTGGCTTCCCAGCGCAAATATCTTGAATAACAGCAGGAGAAAGATTAACTTGTTTAGCTAATTGTTCAACAGCAATATTATCATTTTCCATTATAGATATTAAGAATTCAGATAGTAAAAATTCCTCATATCCTGATTCAAATTTTGCTTGAAAATCAGAGTTTTGCATCATCCGATCAATTGTTCACTCTTCTTCATAATATATTCCTTCCTCGTTACGTTGAATAAAATCATTCATAATGTTAATTTGTTGATTTTTTTTTGCATCAACCTAAACTAACATTTTATAAAAAATAAACTAAGAAACTAACCAATTTTCTAACTGTAAATCATTAACCCTAGTTAAATCAGAATCGTGAGAAACTAAAATTAAATTATGAATAATCGCAGTAGCAGCAATCAAAATATCTGCATCTTGAATTATTTTACCTCTATTAGTTAAATCAGCATGAATTTCCGATGCCTTCTGAAATATTCTCAGATCATCTAAGAACAAAATCGGATAATCTTGACAAAATTGTGCAAACAAAGCTAATTTTTTAGTAGCATTGCTTCTCAAAATTCCCCTTTGAACTTCATAATAAGTTACTCCGCTAATCAAAATGTCTATTTCTAAACTACCTACTTCTTCTAGTTTTAAGTTGATAGTGACATTCTGTTTGAGTGAAGCTGAAACAATATTCGTATCTAGTAAATAACCCATTTACCCACCACGTTTTACAGATTCATCAAAAAGTCTCATTTGCTCTGGAGTAAAATCATTTAGCATTCCTGATACTAAATGCAAAGACAAAATTCTTTTAATACGTTTCCTTAATTCTTCCTCAGAAATACTATTCACATCAACAACTTTTCCGGGATCAAAGGTATTTTTCATAACTTCAATCATTTTCTGTCCATCTAAATTTTCTTGATAAAGATGATTATTGTCAATCAAATTGTTGACAATTTCTGTTAATTTTTGATAATTTGATTGCTGGTTAATACCTTGAGTCATGATTTCATCTCCTAACAATAAAGGAATTGTTTTACAATTCTAATTCATAATTATAGCATTTTATAAAATCAAGCACCCTGATTTAGACTCCTGTTCACGTAGCGTGGCCTAAGCCACTTCTGAGAACAAAATTATGTTATCAACTCAAAAGAATGAACTTCTAAAACAGAACCTATCATTGCCGTTGTCATGATATCTTCGCGCACTTTTCCTGTGATTTTGGCTGTTTGTCCTGACTTGAGTAAGTTTTTATCAGTGCTTTTGGGAATTTCATAAGTAACGCCTTCATCTGTAACAAATGCCCAAGCGCCAAGTCCAATATTGCGACGTTCAATTTTTCCTGTTACTGTAATAGTCATAATTAGGAATTTGTAATCGGTTGACTGGTAATAGGTAATAGGAAAAAATCTTTCCCATTACCTAATTATTTAAGCTGTTTGTTTTTCGTCTTTTAATGCTAAACGCACGAGTCCGTAACAAAGTAAAGCATTAACAATAAGGAAAATACGGGCTATGTTACCATCTCCTAATCCCCAAACAGCGGGATCATAAATGGCGCTAATTGTTAAACAAGCTGCTACTCCCAGACTAGAACCAATGGCAAACCATTTCCAATTGGGATGTCCTAATAGTAATACTATCAAAACAATGGGAATTAGGACGCTGGCAAAGAGAGGATTTAAAGCGCCTGTTCCTTGTAAGCTGTTACCTAGTTCGGGAATGGAACTACCCAAAACTCGGAAAGGCCATTGGGGAAGGTCGAAGATATACAATCCTTTGAGGAAGAATAAGCCAGAACTACCAAATATTAAGCCACTGGATAAAGACCAACTCCAAGCGAAGGGGAAGTAAACCCGTAGAAACCAAGCAAGGAGATAGGAACCTACTACCATTAATATTTTAGGTAATAGTGCGATCGCACCACCATCTATCCAAAAACCAGGGTTGATATAGCCGTTATCCCGCAACCACCGGAAGAAATCGGGAAAACTAATTTGTCCTTCGCTGGCTAATTTTACTGCTGCTTCAGCGTTGAGTTGTCCAGCACCATAATAGTTCAAACCATCATCTTGAATAACTCTGGCTGACTGTTGTAGGACTTTTAAAATTTGATCTGGTTCTTTAACTCCCTCAGCTTTAATTAATGCTGCTACACCCGCAACGTGGGGAGAAGCCATACTTGTACCTTGGAGTCCCAAAAATACGCCTTCACCATTTTCGTTGATGGTTTCTTGGAGAATTGTCCCAGTTTCACTACCACCAGGGGCAGATATATCGACACCAGCACCATAGTTAGAATAGGATGCTTTTTCTCCGTCTGGGCCAATGGCAGAAACGCCGATAACATGGAGATAACGGGCTGGATAACTAGCGCCATCAGTACTTTCATTTCCTGCGGCGGCAATAATAACTACACCTTTTTTATAGGCGTATTCAATTGCATCTTCCATGAGTTGGCTTGCACCACCACCACCTAAGCTCATATTAATCACATCTGCACCATTATCGGCAGCAAATTTGATGGCTTCGGCGATGTCTGCAACTGTTCCACTCCCGGACGCACTTAACACTTTTAAGGGCATGAGACTGGCTTCGTAGGCGACTCCAGCGACACCATATTGATTGTTAGTGGATTGGGCGACTGTACCGGCGACATGGGTTCCATGTCCGTTATCGTCTTTGGCTTGTTCTTTGTCGTTAACAAAGTCGTAGCCTTTGACAAATTTTGTCTCAGCTAAGTCGCGTACCTGAGTAATGCCGGTGTCAATGACGGCTACTGTAATTCCGCTACCTTTAGTCCGAGTCCAAGCGCCTTCTACACCAATTTTATGCAGGTTCCACTGCTTGCTGTAATATTGGTCATTGGGACCAACTAATGAAGGATTGGTATTTTGATTATCGTCTGGGAGTCCTGCTAAACCAGCAATTTTCCCTTCGGGAACTGTCCTGTAAATGTAATTTGGCTCGATGAATTCTGTAACTTTAGCATAAGGAGATTTTCGTAATTCTTTGAGCCTGGTGCGATCGCCTTTGATAATATACACATTGTCAGCCGCTGAATATTTATTATCCAGTTGGGGTGTAACATTGTATTGTTGTGCGATCGCTTGCAAATCTTTCTGAATGACAGTTTCTGCAATATCTTCCCGAAAATCCAGCAAAATTGTCTCAAAGTCACCTTTAGCTGCTAGTCCCTGAAAATTCAGAAACCCAAACACAGCCGCAGTTAGACCGATGACAAATAAGCACAATAATATAAATTTTTTCATCACCGCTTCTTGTCAGTTTGCTCACTACGATAACTCATCTCATGGTATTTTTGGGAAAATAGAGACTAGAAAAAATTAAGAATTACGAATTATGGAACGTGGTCTTTTATGGTTGCCTTTATTAGTGGCATTTTTCTGGTTAGCATGGCAAGGTTCACAGGAATTTAAGAAACTTGAAGCTTATCGAATCTGGGCAGAACAGTTTGAACGAGCTAAATATGATATCTATGCAGTATTAGCTCAAAAAGGTAATGATATCACTTGGGGAAAACCTACAACTAAAGGACCAATTGCATTAGAAACTTTTTCTTTATTGAATGTTCAAGAAATCCGCTTTTTGGTAAATGGTAATTCGGCAGATATAGAAAATCCACCCCAAAAAGGTCGAAAAATTGAATTAGAGTTTTTATTGACTGCCGATAAATCAATTCGCGTGCCGTTTACAGAAATTCCCTTAGCAGCAGAATGGGGTAAATTTTTACAGAAGACATTGAAGAATTTGCAACCAGGAAACATTGCATAAAGGAGTCAGTAGAAATGTCAATTTGTAATTTACCCAAACCACTTAGACTTATTTTTGAAGGGAATCAGTGTGTCTCATGTTCGGATTTAGAAATAATTCAGCTTGAACAACAACAAGGTATTATTCTGCCCAGCACTTACAAAGACTTTCTGAAGATGATGGGGAATGGAGCAGGTAAGTTTCTGCGTGGTTCAGATTGTTTCTACCAGCATTTACCACAAATTCAAGAATGGGCTAAACAACTTTTAGTAGAAAATGATTTTCCTCAAGCTTTACCAGAGGATGCTTTTGTATTTTTCATGCACCAGGGCTATCAGTTTAGCTTTTTCAGGCTTTCAGAAGGTGATAACCCACCAACTTACTCATATTGTGAAGGGCAGAAAGAGCCTTATTTTGTTAAAATCCATGATCAGTTTAGTGACTTTCTAGCAGTGGAAATCGAGCTTTATTTGGAGTATTCGATGCTTCTAGCGAGTTAGAGACTTCCAAGTAAAAAAATACCCAAAAGTTTCTTGTGGTGCAAACCATTTTGCTAATTTGGGCTTACTGAAAATATGAGGCTACAAAATATAAGAAAAGTCAGAAGTTTAAATTGAAGATTTAGAGGATGTTTGACGAATAGGAATTTCAATCACAAACTCTGATCCTTTTTCAGGAGAAGAAATACATTTTAATGAACCGTTATGTTGTTCATTAATAATCTGATAGCTGATATATAAACCTAATCCTGTACCTTTACCAACTGGTTTTGTCGTGTAGAAAGGATCAAATACTTTTTGTTGTATTTCTGCTGACATTCCCAAACCATTATCAGCAATGCGAATAGTGATATAATCAGAATTAGATACATGAGTAGAAATGTGAATTTTGGGTTCGGGAATGGGTAATATAGCGTTTTGAATTCCTATTCCTTCCAAAGCATCTATAGCATTAATTAAAATATTCATAAATACTTGATTGAGTTGTCCTGGGAAACACTCAATTAATGGCAAATCACTATATTCTTTAATGACTTGAATTCTGGAAATATGCGGCTGATTATTTAACCGATGTTTCAAAAGCATCAATGCGCTATTAATACCGTCATGAATATTAGTAGGCTTTAACTCAGCTTGATCAAGATGGGAAAATGTCCGCAGACAATCAACAATTTGCTGAATACGTTCTGTACCAATTGTCATAGAAGAGATGAGATTTGGTAAGTCTTCTTGCAAAAAATCTAGTTCTATAAGTTTGGCTTGCTCATGGATTTCATTAACTGGATGTGGATAATTAATCTGATAAAGTTCTAATAATTTTAATAAATCTTGGGTATATTTATCCGCATGAATAAGGTTGCCAAAAATAAAGTTAGCCGGATTATTAATTTCATGGGCAACTCCTGCTACTAATTGACCTAAAGAAGACATCTTTTCACTTTGAATAAGTTGAGATTGGGTGTATTGTAGTTTTTGTAAAGTAGCTTCTAATTCTAATGTTTGCTGTCTAAGTTGAGTTTCTGATTCTCGTAATTCTTCCTCGGCTCGATGACGATCAGTAATATCTCGACTTACACCTAGCATAGCAAAAATTTCTCCTTTACTATTACGTAAAGGTATTTTATGTGTATCTAAAATATATAAATTACCATCATAACCAGGTACAGGATCATAAGGATTATGAATTGTTTCACCGGATAGAACCAGTTTATCGTCTGTGCGAAACCCACGAATTTTTTTATCAGGATTGCCAAATACTATTTCTTCGGAAACACCGATTTCTAAATCATTTTTACCAATAATTTCTTCAATTGTGTGACCAAGAGAAGTAGCTACGGTTACATTAACTAGAAGATAACGATAATTTTGATCTTTGACAAATATCCAATCAAGGGTTTCCTCCATGATCATTTTAAGTAGTGAAGATTGTTCTTCCGTATCTTGTAAATCTTTTTCTAATACGGCCTTGGCTTGTTTACATTCTTCTAGCTCTTGTTGTAATTGATGATGATGTTCTAATATTTTCTCAAGTTCAGCAACACGTTGACGTAAAAATGCAATTTCCTCATCTGGAGATTGATTGGACATAAAACAGTAATATATATGTATTTTAATATTTAGAATCTATCATAATGACAACAAACACAACTTTCACTCCTGTTGCTTTAACTATTGCCGGTTCGGATAGTGGTGGTGGTGCAGGAATTCAAAGTGATTTAAGAACTTTTGCTTTTCATTGTGTTCATGGTACAAGTGCTATTACTTGCATTACAGCCCAAAATACTCTCGGTGTGTTACGGGTTGATGCAATGCCTTCAGAGGCTGTGGTGGCGCAAATTCAGGCGGTAGTTGCAGATATTGGTGTCCAAGCTGCGAAAACGGGAATGTTACTTAACCAGGAAATTATCTCGGCTGTAGCCCAGCAAGTAAAAGTTTGCGAAATTAATAACTTAGTAGTTGATCCAGTCATGGTATCACGCACAGGGGCGCAGTTGATTGATGATGATGCTGTGCAAATTCTCAGTCATGAACTTATTCCTCAAGCGGTTATAATTACACCAAATCGTTATGAAGCACAGATTTTAAGCGGGGTACAGATTGATTCCCTAGAAGATATGCAGGTTGCCGCCCAAATCATCCATCAAAAATTAGGAAATAAGGCTGTTTTGGTTAAAGGTGGGGGAATGTCTGGAAATTTGCGAGGGGTGGATATTTGGTTTGACGGGGAAAAGTTGGAGACTTTAACGACGCAACAGGTAGAGACAAAAAACACTCATGGTACTGGTTGTACTCTATCAGCTGCGATCGCTGCTAATCTAGCTTTAGGCAAAGATTTATGGACAGCAGTCCAACACGCAAAAGAATATGTAACAACTGCACTCACCTACTCTCTTGATATTGGTAAAGGACAAGGGCCTGTAGGACACTTTTTCCCGTTGTTGCAAAAAAGCGACGTTTAGAAATAGACTCAAACTTAAACAATTACCATCAAAGAGTTTTTGGATTATAGTCTCCGGGATACCTTTACGCTGATAGTATATTTTGTTAATCTAAAGTCCTTATTTTTATATAATATTCCCAATGCGAACAACTACAGGTCATGTTCACCGTCAACCACCTACTCCCAGTTATTCCCCCTCTGTACCCCTTCATGTGTACCGGGAATTAGCAACGGAGTTACAAGCAATACAATCAAAGTTAGATGTAGTTACTACCCACAATCAAAAGTTAAGCCAAGAAAATCAACTTCTGCGTCAAGAAATTACTAAAGTTATTCAGGCTTTTAATCACCTGCAAAATTTGGTTGAATCTTCTAATATACCTATTGCTGAACCAAAGCCACGTATTAATACTGAACTAAAACAGGTAAGTCAGCCCCCAGTTACAGCTGCACCTCCACGTCAACAGGCTTCTCGTCCTCGTCCACCCGCAGTTACAAAAGTTCCACCTAGCAAAAGCCGACGAGAGGAGTTTTCTGTACCTATCATGGATATGAATTTTCCGGTATCAGAAACAGTGTTTGTTGAAGAACAAGAGGTACACTATTATCCCACTCCAGAGTCAGAGTTGAAAGGGCTTAATGGTTGGTGGTTAATCATGACGATTGTGTTGATGATGATCACTGGTTTTGGTGCTGGGTATTTGATTGTGCGTCCTTTGTTGCAAAACCAGAATAATTCCTAATTACTCACAACTCAGCACTCACAACTCAGCACTCATAACTCACAACTCACAACTCACAACTCAGCACTCACAACTCATAACTCAGCACTCATAACTCACAACTCATAACTCATAACTCATAACTCATAACTCACAACTCACAACCCAGCACTCGGTACTCAGCACTCGGTACTCACAACTCAGTACTACCTACTAACCTTCAACCGCTTAAACATCGCTTCTCTTCCTTGCATTGCCAAGGTATCATCTAAAGGTGAAAGTTTGATTTCTTGTTGATATTTTAACCGCAAGGCTGTTTGAATTAACCAGTCTGCAACAAAGGGATTTTTCGGTAGTAATGGCCCGTGAGAATATGTAGCGATCGCATTTTGATAAAAAGCACCTTCTGTGCCATCTTCACCATTATTACCTAAACCGTATACCACACGCCCCAAAGCTTCCACTTTCCCTAATTTGGTGCGTCCACCGTGATTTTCAAAGCCGACTAGATAAGGTTTTGTCCCTGTCATTGCTTCGAGTTCTTGGGCTAGGCGTGATGCTGTAACTTCTATAACTAAATTACCTATGCAGCGTTTAGTATTTTCACCAGGGTGAATGGAAACTAAATCGAGTATTCCTAAACCTTCAATTCTTTTCCCAAAGGCTGGTTCATAATAATTTCCCAGCAGTTGGGGAGAACCACAGGTAAAAACTCCCGGTGTGCCATTTTCAATTTTTTCCCGCATTGCGTCAGCTTTTGCACCTTGCAAGTCGCGCATAACGATCTCTTGCTGACGGTCTTGTGCGCCTCCACCGACGATCACATCTACTGATTTTATATCATTTGCAGTGGAGTTTTGGTCAAGGGGTAAAACGGTCACATCATAGTCCCGCCATTGGATGCGGCGTTCTATAGTTATAACATTTCCGCGATCGCCATAGGTACTCATTAATTTAGGATATAGCCAACCAATAATAATTTCCATCTGTGCAGAACTCATAAATCCTCACTCTAGCAATTCCAATTAATTTGCGTTCAATGTTAGCTTATTTTTGATATTGCTGATTTAAAGTCAGGGAATTGTTGATTTTTATACTCCAATTCAGCAACACCTTATTTGTTCTATTTGCCATAATTTCTAGATATTTTGTATTTTATGTAACAGTTTTATTATCACCTTATGTCCATAATTTTAAGGATATAGGCAAAAAATTTTACTGCTTCTGTTGAGATTACAGAAGTAATCGGGTTTATTTCCCAACCAAATACATCAATATATGGATTGTAAAACTGCAACTTTGGTCTACCAAACGGAAAATCATCTAGAAAAAATCCAGGAGATTTTTCCAGAAGCTTGGAAGTTTTTAGAAGAACAAGCTTTTGCTTATGTTCAAGGTAAAGCACATGAATTTGATTCTGCAATTAAAAATTTAGTTGGAGAACCCAAGTTTAAGTTTAGAATGGTTCACCGAGATGATCAAGACCAATTAACAAAAGATATAGGTGAATTATTAGGTGATATCACCTCCCGATTATTGCTAGAAAAGCATTTTTCAGAAGTTGTTGGCAAGCCTATTTTCTTTAGTACAATTTGTTGTAGTAGTCATCTTACTACTGACCATGAATTGAGTTTAGAAGAAGTTTTACCTTTACAACGTGCTGCGGTAAAATTGCAATAACTCAACCCCAACCTCAGAACATAATTTAAATGTGGTTGACGATATTTCCTTAAGAGAATGTTTTAGAAGTTTAAAGTTGTATCAAGATCCCTCCTAACCCCTTTTTAATAGGGGAATAAACTTCTCAAAGTCCTCCTTTTAAGGAGGATTTAGGAGAATCTAAAGTTTCTCATACATCAGCCGAAAACTTTTAAAACATCCTCTTGGAGTATTCCCAGGAAAAAAAATTACCAATTACCAACCCCAACAAATTAAAATGGCGTTTTTGTCTGTAAATGAATAGTTTCATCTAAATGGGGATGATAAAAACTCAGTTCTCTCGCGTGCAGATATAGTCTACAGGCATCAATATTACAACCATACAAGCGATCGCCCAAAATAGCTATACCCAATCCTCGCAGATCAGCAGCATGAACCCTTAATTGATGGGTACGTCCTGTCAGAGGGATAAATTCTACACGGGTATAGTCACCTGCTTTTCCCATAACTCGGAAGCGCGTTAAGCTAGGTTTACCCCGTTCTAAATCAACTTTCTGATAAAAACTCTGTTCAGGATTTTTCCATAATGGTAAATCAATAACACCTTCTGCTATAGCGAGGGAACCTGCAAGTATAGCTTCATAAACTTTATTAATTTGCCGGTTTTCAAATTGTTTACTTAGTTGAGAATAGGTAAATAAATTCTTAGCTAATAACAAAATACCAGAAGTATCTTGATCTAAACGATGTACCGTCATCAATTCCATATCATACAAATTCCTCAATCGGCTCAAAACACTATCTTGGTTATAAGAATAACGTCCAGGTACAGATAACAACCCTGGTGATTTATTCACAGCAATCAACCATTTATCTTCATAAATAACCCATTCACCAATAGAGTTAATAACTTCTTCTTTTTTGATTGAAAATTGAGGAATAGAATTAGATTTGCCTGATAATAAAAACCCCATTAATGGCTGACATCTTTCTGCACAAGCACCATAAAATTGTCCCTGAATTTTATCTTGTACTGAAGACTTACCCCACCAAAATTCAGCCATTGCCAGGGGTTTTAGTCCATGAGTTGCAGCATAATGCAACAACTTAGGAGCGCAACAATCTCCTGTACCTGTAGGTATTCTTCCTAGTAGTAATTGCTGTAAAGATAGGGATTTTCCATGAAAATTAGTTAAGCTATAAACAGCGTGCATCTGTGTTTGTAATTGCCGAGATAATTCTTTTCGTTGTTGTTTTAGTTCCCTAATTCTGTCATCTGCAACATTTATAACCTGCTGAAATGGTTGCAAAACTTCATTTTGATGACGTTTGAAGTATTTTCGCTCAATCCCATGTTGACGGCTTTCTGCTTCCAGTTCTTCAAGAACTTCTCTTGTCAATTTGTCACCGCATTGCTGACGTTTTTCCTGTCGTTGTTTTTTACTTTGGCTATGTTGGCAACTCATTATTTCTAACTGCTGTTTAAACTCAGTCAATAATGTTTCATATTGTTCTCGTTCTGGAAGGTGTTGCAGATGAATTATTTCTTGTTTAATTGCTTCTAACTCAGCTAAAGTATTGGCTTCTGCTAGTGCAATTTCTTCACGTCCCGGAATAGGTGGAACCCAACCCTCATGCACACTACAACCATGTAATAAACCGGAAAAGGCTTTAATTACCCCTTGTTCACCATTAGATAATTCAACTAGTAATATCCCATACATTTTACCTTCAGAGAAATAAAGGTGATTTTGCTGAAGTTGCTGCATTAAACCCTCAGCTATAGCTTCAGCTAAAGGGGTGCGAGGTAGTCTCAGCAGTTCCCCAGTTTGAGGACATTTCCCTTCGTAATAATAGCTGGGAGGTGTGGAGAGAATTGTGGAATTAGAGTTAATAAAATCTGACAGGGGGTGGATTAATTTCATAGAAACTTTCAGCTTTATTTTTAAATCATAAATAAATTAGACATCTCCAAAAATTAAATATGCGTGATCTGAAACCCCTGTAGAGACGTTCCATGGAATGTCTCTACATTACCGGAGATATCTATTATATATAATTCTATAATTCCCATTTATAGCAATTAATAATTCTGCTTAATTGGCAACTCAATAATAAATTCTGTTCCCTTCCCAGATTTAGTAATACATCGCAAATTACCTTTATGCTTTGCAGTCACAATTTGATAGCTGATTGATAAACCAAGTCCTGTTCCTTTACCAACTGCTTTTGTTGTGAAAAAAGGATCAAATATCCGATTACGACTTGCTTCAGGAATTCCCATACCGTTGTCTGTGATATGAATAGCAATACGATCTTTTTTGATAACTTTTGTTTGAATATGAATTTTTTTATAGTTAGTATTTTGTTCTTGAATATAATGTGGATTATTATACTCTTCCAAAGCATCAATTGCATTACTTAATATATTCATAAATACCTGATTTAGCTGACCTGCATAACATTCAATTAATGGCAAATCACTATAGTCTTTAATAATTTCAATTTCAGCAGATTCTGGTGTTGCTTTAGTTCTATGCTGGAGGATCAATAGAGTGTTATTAATACCTTCATGGATATTTACTTCTTTCATTTCAGCTTCGTCTAGTCGAGAGAAATTCCTCAACGATACAACAATTTCACGAATTCTTTTAGTTCCTATTTCCAGAGAAGAAATTAGTTTAGTAGAATCTTGAAGAATAAAGCGTAAATCTATGTCTTCAATATAATATTGAATCTCATCAACTGGTTGAGGATAATATTTTTGATATAAATATATTAATTCGATTAAGTTTTGCAAATATTCATGAAATGGCTGAATATTTCCATGTATAAAGTTTATTGGATTATTAATTTCATGAGCTACACCAGCTACTAACTGTCCTAAACTTGACATTTTCTCAGTTTGAATTAATTGAATTTGAGTTTGCTGAAGTTTTTTTAGTGTTTGTTCAAGTTCTTCGGCTTTTTGTGTTAACTGTAGCTGAGATTTTTTGAGCTCAATTTCTGTATTACGTCTATCAATAATTTCATTTTCTAGATCCTGATTAACTTGAAAAAGCTCAGATGTTCTTTCGGTAACTCTAGATTCTAGCGACTGATAAAAATTACTTAATTTCAACGTCATTTGATTAAAATCATTCGCTAATTGTTCGATTTCATCATTAGTTTGAATATCTAAATGATAACTTAAGTTTCCTGCACTAATTTTTGCTACTCCAATTTGAAGTTGATGAAGTGAGCGAATAACTGGAATTATTATAATAATAAATTGGGCTAAGAATACTAACAATATACTCAAAATGCCAGCGAATATAAAGTTAGCATTAATTGTCCTGATCTTTACAACTTTTTTACTTGCTATATCATCCTGTTTTTGAGCATTTTGAGAAATGATATTTAAATAAAAATCAATATCTTGTATATAAGATTTAATTGCTTGTACATCCTCCTGCGATATTACTAAAGTATTTATATTGCCATCTAGCTCATTTACTAAACGCGTCAAAAAATCATGACGACGACGTACAACCAATAACTCTGATGTTTTGTTAATCAATAGTTCTAACTTATCAAGATCAATTATAAAATTAGACCTGATTCGCTGATATTCCATCATGCTTGTAGCGTTGTGGTCTAAAACTACAAAATCTTTGAGTATGAGAGCTTGATCTTTGAGAGATTTTTCTAGACCATCAGTAATAGTAAGTGCCTGTGCCGTTTTTTTATGAGTTTTTTCCGCAGCTATTTCAGCTTGATATAAATAATAAGCACCACCACCTGTTAAACAGATCAGCCCAGCAAATATTATCGAAGATCCCAGAAATCGTTGCCAAATTTTCATACTGCTGATTGAACTTAAGTTCAATTTGGTAGAGCTATTTATTAGTTGTTTCATGCTTTGTAACTCCCTAATTGGTTCACAGTTCATATTCTCTAGAAGGATATGAATTATGGTTTTTCAACCTGAAACTGCAACAATATATGCTGGAGCATCAATGTGTGCTTGTTTCAGAGCATAGATTTATTTATGCTTATAATTACCTATTGTCTTAAAATAAGAACATTATCCGGGAAATTATGCACGATGTACACTTTTAATCAAAGTAATATCACTAGGCTTTGCTCTTTCGTTACCTGGATGCAAATTTTGGTTGCTTGCTAATTAAGCTTAAATATATTTAAAGTCTTCACTACTTGTCAAATACTGCTCTACTCTTAAAGGTCTGCGTAGCGTCTCCTGAATTCTACTGTATGTAGTTTATAAATTGGTTTTTCGGCTTTGCTGAATTGAAGTATGAAAATCAAAAATTCCATCTCTTAAACTCTTCCTCTCTGGGATTCTGCGCCTCTGCGTGAGAAAAATTCATACCTTTATTCACTAATGCCGGTTTTTCTAATAAAAAAATATGCAATTTTTCATAAAATTAAATAAAATAGAGTTACAAATAATAACTCCGATCTCTTTAAAAATCGAAGTTATTATTTTTTATATCGTTATTTTAGACTAGTGAGTAGATAAAACTTCACTATCATTAATATCAGATTGGGGAAGAGCGTGAGGACTCTTAAACGTGAGTTGAGCATTTGTTTGTTGACAAACAACCATTGTTTTGACGTGTTCCATTTCATCGTCACGAATGGCCACAAAGACATCATAAAGATTATCAACTTTTGGACGGCGTGTTTCTGGTGAGTTAGCAGTTTGAAACTCATCAAACATATACAAATCACCATCACGATAGTAGCTAATTGCTACTGCTGGGGCAGGTTTTAATTTCAATTCGGCTTCGTTTTCTGTCAAGAATTTTTGGTAACTTTCATAAGCATGATTTTCTACCAATTCCATGAAATTATAAGCAGAACTAGGAGAGACAATATAGAGCGCAACTATAATCCAGTAATAAATTAGTGCGGTTGTTCTTGCTAATATGCGATCGCCCCAAAATTGTGAACCTCCCAAAGATTCCATGATCAACAGGTGATGCAACTCATTCCAGGATTCGGCAAAATGCACTTTTAGCCAATCGGCTTTCCGCCAAATTCCCAGTGTTTCGTAGAGGTGCAGAACAGAGAGATAGGAAAAATAAGGGACTCGTGCAACGGTTTCCAGGACATAGAAGCGAGGATAAGGGCGATCGCGATAAACCGTATTAATAACAAAAACAAGTATTCCCACAAGCAACTTAATCATTGTCAATCTCCATTAAATATCAATTTCTGAGGTATTGCTCGAACTTTCAGCTTCTTTCTAACACCTCCAACCTTAAACAAAAAATTTGAGGATCTTGTGAGTATCACTGAGTAAAATATAAATAAATTGTATAATTCTTTATTAAGATAGCCCACAGAAGATATATCTCTGACTTCTCAAATAGTATTACTGCTGTATACTAGCTACGTGTAGCGTTTGATTAAATTTAGGGTCATGAATAACGATTTACTGGCTTTTTTCGCAGGTGCGGGTTTACTGATTGCCTATCTCATCTTCTCTGCCTTAACGGAAATGGGTACTAAACTACCTGGGAAAAAATAACTTATGACTGCTTCACATTTCTCAACTCATGAAGTTGCACAAAAGAGTTATGAATAATTTAAAATGAGTTTAAGTAGCTATTTTTGGGAATGGTATCAAATGCGAGATCCACAGAAAAACCATATTAAAATTGATCCAGCCACCCTGGTTTTGATTGCTTCTACTTTGATACTCATACCCCTGCTGCTTGCTGGTTTTTTAGGACAATAAGCTAGAGATGTTTTCATCTATAAAATAGCATCCTTGTCAAGGATAAACTAGCTATGGTTTCTGTTAAACATCAACTTACACTACAAGAATTCTTTGCTCTTCCAGAAGAGGATATTACCTACGAATTAATTAACGGCCAAGCCAAACCCAAAATATCACCAAAAAGATTTCACTCACGATTAACTATTGCGTTGTGTCTGCTCCTTACTCAATGGGCGCAAAATCAAGGTGAGGTTGGGATAGAATGGGCAGTGACTTTAAAACGTGATGGTCGAGATTGGGTTCCTGTTCCAGACTTACTTTATATCTCTTATTCGCGTTTTTCGAGTGATGTAATTGAGAATGAAGCTTGTCCTATTCCCCCAGATTTGGCGATTGAAATTATATCACCTGACCAATCTTTTGGAGAAATGAGTGCAAAAGCTACAGATTATCTTGATGCTGGTGTCATGAGAGTTTGGGTTGTAGATGCAAAAGCTAAAACTGTGACTATTTTCTATCCTGATGCACGCCCGCAAACAAAAAGAGGTACAAATAGTTTAGAAGATGCTCTTTTTCCAGGATTGGAAATTACACCTCAACAAATTTTTCAACAAGCGGGAATCCCTTAAATGTCAGAATCAGGATTTACAATTGAGTTTTTTAGTAAAATAAACTGATATAGTTGAAAAGGAAATTTTTTATGTCATCTCCAGCAATTACCACTGTAATTCAAATGATGGAATCTTTATCTGAAGATGTACAAGACAAAGTTGTAGAACATCTTCGAGAATACCTGGAAGATTTACAAGATGAATTAAAATGGGATAATTCATTTAAAAAAACTCAACAAACATTGATTGCATCTGCTCAACGTGCTAAAAGAGATATAGCAGAAGGACTTGCAAAGCCAATGGACTACGACAAATTATGAAGTCCGCAACTCTTCCTTCTTTTTGGCATGAATATCAGTCTCTTGACAAGCAAGTTAGACAAAGCGCGAGAAAAGCTTATCGGTTATGGAGAGAAAATCATTTTCATCCATCTTTACATTTCAAATGTATAAATAATCAGGAAAATATTTGGTCTGTCAGAATAACTCGCAATTATCGAGCAATTGGGGTTTTGGATGGTGATACAGTTACATGGTTCTGGATTGGTAGTCATGACGATTATGAGAGTTTTTTTTCATAGTCAGAATCAGGATTTTATGGCTTACGGCACACTAAGTGTGGCTTGCTTCCAGTAGGGTACGCTATCAAGATTAAAGGACGAACAGGATTTTGTATAAAAAACTATTTTGTCCAATTCCAGATTCTGAATGTTAGTTGTTTTTCTTCATCCTGCAAATCCTTAAATCCTGTAAATCCTGATTCAGACAGTTATATTTTACAGCTTACAAGTCTAGATATAAGACACAAAAATTAATCAATAAAAACACTAAGCCGCGTATCTAATAATCTCTAATTTTGCTCCATTATTAATAGCTAATTCTGCTTTTTCTAAGACCTGTTCGGTAACTGTATCGCTTAAATAATATTCACCACAGTTATCACAAATTTCTGCTGGAACTTTTTTCAAGACAATAATACATTCATCTCTTTCTAATGTCACAATTACTAAAACTGGCTTGGTTTCTCCATGCTTACAAATTACGCATTTCATCATCTTAGTCTCCTAGTTGTAAACCCATCTAACCAAATATTAGCATCAGGAATATAAGCCGTTACTACATATCCTGTATCTGTAGCTTCATCATAGGAAAATACAACATGAATTGGTTTACCTTCTATAAAATCCAATATTAAATAACTGGGGTATGGTGTATGGTCAGAATTTACTTCTATTAATATATTTTTGGATAAGTTTATCAAAAAATATATCGACTAAATCTTTGCCAGACTCTCCTTGTAATTCGTATCCTCCAAATCTATATATTTCATAACCAGCTAGTTTCAGTTTGCGATCTTCAGCAACCATTTCAGCATATTTTTTAGGCTTTGCAATATCATCATCATCAGCATAATGTTGTTTACCATCAACCTCTATTACTACTCTTTCCTGATGAGAAAAGAGGATTAAAAAGTCCATTCTTTGTCTTGGTATTCTTTTTTCCTTTAATTCCCTTAAAGTGTATGGATCATAGTGTAAATAAACTTGAGGTATCAAGGCGGGCAAAAATTCACCGGGAGTATGCCGCAATTTTTTATAATACGTATAAAATAATAATTTTTCAGGTGAGGAAGCTAAAGAACTTACTAAACGCTTATAAAGTGATCGCTCTGTTTCTATAGTAGGACATTCATCATTTAATTTTTTTGCCCACCAAGAAACTAAGTCTTTCCAAAATAATCCAGAGATAGGAATAGGTTGGTCATAAATAAGACAAAAATTTTCATTTTTAACAATACGAATATCATTGTTGATAGAGTCTTCGAGTATTAATTCTGGTTTGGGTCCATTTGCTGCAAAGATTAAGTTTTTTATGTTACCACTAACACCTGATCCAATCTTAACTACTTTGTAAATTGGAAGTCCTGATATCTCTTCTTTTGCTTCTAAGCGATAACCATCTTTAACTAAATGATTATTTATGAGATTAACTAGAAATTTTTGAATCTCTAATTCTTGTACTAATGGATGAGTAACTTCCTCTATAAATCGAAATAAAATTTCGTCGGAACTATCTGTTAAGCCTAAATAACTATTGAACAAGTGATGGTAGTCCCATTCATGGGTCATAACCATACGCTGTGTAATTTCTTGTGTTGCCGATTTAAAATATTTGTCGCTAGGTGGCATTGTATCTAATGACCAGATACGTTTGAGAAAGTCAATTAAATCTAATTTTCCATGTATAGCTAATACTTCAGATTTTATAATTAACTCATCTAATATATTTTTTCGGTTAATTAAAGATATTTGAAAATTACCTGATATAAATTGGGTAAGTATGTTGCGAAGTTCTTCTGAAGAATAATCTTTTAATACTCTCTGTGCTAAATTAATTAAAAACTCATCGGATTTTCCAATCAGACGTTTATTAACATAAACTCTTTTGCTAGAGTGTGCCTCTTCATCAGTACCAGGAGATAGACCGAACTCCTCACAAACTTTTGGCAGATTGTAAGATTTTTCTTCAGCTAAAGCATCAGCTATTGCTGCACGTAGTTTATTGAGAGGTGGTTTAGTGGTCATCACAAATAAAGATAGATTAAGAGTAGAATGATCTCACCCCCATTCTCTCATTTACCAGGTGCGCTAACTCACAGCTAACGCACCCAAATACAACAACCCTATTTACCTAAAACCTCTTTCAAAGCTGCAACCAACTTATCCACACTTTCAGGACGACTATTAAAACCCATCAAACCCACACGCCAAACCTTACCAGCTAATTCTCCCAAACCGCCACCAACTTCAATGTTATGCTCAAGTAATAACTGCTTGGCAATAGCCTTTCCATCTACACCTTCAGGAATGCAAACAGTAGTTAAAGTTGGTAGCCGATATTCCTTGGCAACGTGCATTTTTAAACCAATGCTTTCCAAGCTTTCCCACAGATATTCGACATTCTTTTGATGACGTTGCCAGCAATGTGCTAAACCTTCTTCTGCTACCAAACGCAAAGCTTCCCGTAAACCATAATATAAATTAACCGGGGCAGTATGGTGATATGTGCGATCGCTTCCCCAATATTTCCCCAGCAACAACATATCCAAATACCAGTTGGCAACTTTCGTCTCACGCTTCTGCAATTTCTCCATTGCCCTTGTACTCATGGTAAAGGGGGAAGCACCAGGAGAACAACCTAAACCCTTTTGACTACAGCTATAAGCCAAATCAACTCCCCACTCATCTAAAAAGATGGGAACACCACCTAAACTTGTCACCGTATCCACTAACAGCAATGTGCCATGTTTGCGGCACAATTCACCCACCTCTTCCAAGGGTTGACGTGCGCCGGTGGATGTTTCCGCATGAACTAAAGCTAAAATTGCCGGTTTATGGGTTTCTACTGCCGTACTAATTTCATCTAAATTGAAAACTTGTCCCCAAGGTTTGGTAATAGTGCGGACATCTGCGCCATATCTTCCCGCCATATCTACTAAGCGGTTGCCGAAATAACCAGATACACCAATTAAGACGACATCCCCTGGTTCTACAGTATTCGCTAGGGTAGCTTCCATTGCGGCTGTACCAGTGCCACTGACGGCGATAGTATGGGGGTTTTCGGTTTGCCATACATAGCGTAGCAGAGATTGAATTTCATCCATTAGGGCTAAAAATGCCGGATCTAAATGCCCTATAGGTGTGTTATTCATCGCCTGTAAGACGGCTGGATGGGCGTTGGAGGGGCCAGGGCCAAGTAAGAGACGGTTGGGGACTTCTAGGGGTGCGATCGCTAGACGCTGACTATCATTGATGGCAATGGTGGATGTCATATAATTTCTTTGAGATTCAATATTAATTGCATGATAAAGCGATCGCGTCATGAGTCAAAATGGAAAAGATCACGCCATGCCACCCCCAGATATCTCCACGTCCTAAATTTAATTAAAAATTAACCACCGTAATTTATAATAGAATTACCAACCTCATGGTAAAAATTAACATTTTACGTGTGGATTAAACAAACAAGAAGAAGCTTTTTAGCTTTAATCTTTCTTAGCATCATCATTATTATTTTACCCCTACTTAACCCCATGATATTTGCAGGTAAACGACCAAACAATTTAGGCGTTCAAGACGGTAAACTAGCACCTTGTCCCTCTAGCCCTAACTGTGTTTCTAGTCAAGCATCAGATTCAGATTCACTCCACAAAATTGCACCTCTGAGTTTCACATCCACTCCAGCAGAAGCATTATCTAAACTCAAAGGTATTATCCAATCTTTACCGAGAACGACGATAATTACTGAAACTGAGGATTATTTATACGCAGAATTCAAAAGTGCTTTAATGGGATTTGTAGATGATGTAGAATTTTATCTCGACCGTAACTCTAACATCATCCATGTGCGTTCAGCTTCTCGCTTAGGTCAGAGTGATTTAGGAGTAAATCGCCAACGCATTGAGACTATTCGATCTAAGTTTAACTAAACTAAAACAGGACGTAAATGTCCATTTTGTTGAGCAATTTTTTCGCCGATAATTTGCTGGTAAAGCGCCTCATAGCCATTAGTCATTTGCTGTAAACTAAATCGGTTTTCTGCATAATGCCGACAAGTATAACGGTTTAATCTATCTATCTTGTCAATAGCATTAATACATTCTTGTGTATTATTACAAAGGAAACCAGTCTCACCATCAGAAATTATTTCTGGTGTTGAACCCATTCGCATTGCAATCACTGGAGTACCCGCAGCCATTGACTCTATCATTACTAACCCAAAAGGTTCTCGCCAAGTAATAGGAAATAAAGTGGCTACTGCACCTCCCATGATCACATTTTTTTGTACATGATTTGCTTCACCTAAATATTGGATTTGCTTTCCGTCAATCTGCGGTTTGATTTGCGTTTCAAAATACTCTATATCCACCACATCTACTTTACCCGCTATTTTCAACTGCCAACCAGATTTTTTAGCAATCTCAATAGCTAAATGTGGCCCCTTTTCTGGAGATATTCTACCTACAAATGCTAAATAAGGTGGATCTGTTGGTTGAGCATAAAATTCATAACTACTAACATCAATCCCATTGTAAACTGTAGCTACATAATTTAATTCTAAACTGGGTTCTCTTTGGGAATTGGAAATACTAACATAAGGCTGCTTTTTGGCATAGCTAAATATTTTTTCATTATCGGGCGTAAAAATTCCATGTAAGGTGTGAACTGTCGGAGTTTTTACCAGATTTGCATACGCTAGGGGGCTATGTCCCATATGGGAGTGAATGATATCAAACTCCGCTGCTCGTTCATATACTGAAGCTAGTTGTAGCGATTCATAAATACTGCAATCTTTGACAGTTTTATCAAGTCTTAAAGCACGAGGATGAACTGATATTAACTTCGCCAAAGTGAGAGAATCACCTGATGCAAATAACGTCACTTCATGCCCTTTTCGGACTAATTCGTCAGTTAATAATCCCACTACCAATTCTATACCACCATAAGCTGGAGGCGGTACTCTCTCCCACAATGGAGCAATTTGAGCAATTTTCATGTCAGTCTCCTAAAAAGTAGAATTACAATTAGTGGTGTTTATTATTTAATTTGGAATTAATGCCCAGCGATTAACTATAGCAGTAAATCACTTCAAACACCAACTACATATATAATTGCTTCAAAATTTTATGCTGTTATTCTGATATTTTTTGTCTATCTTAGGTAATGATTTAAGCCTCATCAAAAGACATAAATTAAGATTTTACAACTAAATTTAGTATCTCTAAAATGGGCAATTAACTAACAGAAAAACCCGAAAAACCCATATTATCCCAAAATATGCAATTTCTTATCTTTCAATATCAGGACTAAAGCTGCGTGCCACATTTAATATCTTTTACAGGTGCGTCAGATATCACAAATCTGTTGATAATAAGGTCCGACACACCCTACAAAGCAAGCCAATTGCCTAAGTCCTGAATATATAGAGGGATTTTTTATGTATTTAAGTCTGAGTTGAGGTTGAAAAATTTGTACCCCGAATCATAATAATTGATCATTTTCTATTTAATTAATCAGCCAACCACTACTACCAACCAGTGTAGATATGTTACATATACATCTCTTTAGCAGATGAAATCTACTGGGTCTTATCTAATTCTCAGTTTGCTAAATTACCTATTAATTCTGTAGCATCACCGTCAAAACCTTGACTTTTTTAAGAAAAAACGTATAATATAATACAATAAATATTAAAGTTAAATATAAACATGAATATTCCTAACTCAAATGACAAAAAGTCTATTGAATGGCTGGGAGTTTTCTCACTACTGATATTTGTATTCATGTACCTACCTATCTTGGTACTAAGCTTTTATAGCTTCAACAAATCACCTTACAGTGCAACTTGGCAGGGTTTCACCTGGGAATGGTATCAAAAACTGTTTAACGACGATCGCATTTTATCGGCTTTAAATAACAGTTTATTCGTTGCCTTTAGCGCAGTCACAGTTGCTGCCGTCTTAGGAACCTTAATGGCTGTAGGGTTAGCGCGGTATGAGTTTCCTGGTAAAAAATTGTATCGCGGTATATCTTATCTACCATTATTAATACCCGATATTGCGATCGCAGTTGCTACTCTAGTCTGTTTAGCCGCCTTTGCCATTCCCCTCAGCATCTGGACAATCATAGCCGCCCACATAGTTTTCTGTCTCTCCTACATCGCCCTAGTCGTTTCTGCTAGACTCAGTAACCTAGACCCCCACCTCGAAGAAGCCGCGCTAGATTTAGGTGCAACACCCATTCAAGCCTTCATCAAAGTCGTCCTACCTCAATTAATGCCTGGAATTGTCTCCGGCTGTCTACTCGCCTTTGTCCTCAGTTTAGACGACTTTCTCATCTCCAGCTTTACCGCAGGCAGTGGTTCCAGCACCCTACCAATGGAAATATTTAGTCGTATCAGAACCGGAGTCAAACCTGATATTAACGCCCTTAGCGTCATGTTAATTTCCGTAACCGCCACCGTCGCTGTCATAGCTGAATTAATTCGTATTTCTGGAGACAAGCAAAATAATTTGTAAGTCAGAAATTAACAGATTCAAGACCTTAACAAACATATCAAACATCATCCTCAAAATTTTATTTCTTCTCCATTCTCTATTTTAGATAGAGAATCCTGACATTTGTAATTTGTAATTACCTAAAAAAAATGCTAGAAACCAACCCAAATATAAATAATCTTCCAGAAGAAATATTCCCCGGTGGCAATAACCCCGATCATTTTCAATACCAAGAAGCCTGGTATCCAATTCACTACCTTCAAGACTTAGATAAAACCCAACCCACACCCTTTACCCTCTTAGGCAAAGATATCGTTATTTGGTGGGACAAACAAACCCAATCTTGGCAAACATTTATAGACCAATGTCCCCATCGTTTAGCAAGGCTTTCCGAAGGTAGAATTAATCAAAATGGACTCTTAGAATGTCCTTATCATGGTTGGGCATTTTCAGGAGATGGAACTTGTCAAATTATTCCCCAACAAGCAGTAGGTAATCAAGCTGAAACATCTCAACGCGCCTGTGCATCAACCTTACCCACAACTACCAAACAAGGGCTATTATTTGTTTACGTCGGCAACCCAGAAAACGCTGCTAAAACCAAAGTTCCAGTTATAGAACCAATAGAAGAATCACCAGAAGGATGGGTGATGATCAACACATTTAGAGATGTTCCTTATGATGCTCTGACACTATTAGAAAACATTCTCGACCCCAGCCACGTCGCCTTTACCCATCATCGCACAGTCGGAAATCGCGCCAACGCCGCACCTTTAGAACTAGAAGTAATTAACTCAGGAAAACACGGGTTTAAAGGTATATGGAAGCAAGGTTTAAAATCATCACAAACGGGAGAATTATCCACAACTTTCATCGCCCCCACTTTGATATGGCATGATATTAACTCCCCAAAAGGTAGAATTTTAACCGTTGTTTATGCCACACCAATTCGCAAAGGTGAATGTCGTTTAATTGCTCGCTTCCCTTTCAAATTTTCCTCCAAGATTCCGGGTATATTTATTAAACTTAGACCCCGTTGGTACTATCATCTTGGACAAAATGGCGTTTTAGAAGATGATCAAATTTTTCTACATTACCAAGAGCGTTATCTAGAAGCAAAAGGAGGTAGTAATAATTTTACTAAAGCATTTTACCTAGCTACCAAAGCCGATAGTTTTGTATTTGAACTGCGTCAGTGGGTCAACCAATACAACGCCGAACCATTTCCCGGACAACCATTCCCCCCACCATTACCAAAAGACGCACTACTAGAAAGGTATCATTCCCATACCGAAAAATGTGCTAGTTGTAGAAAAGCCCTAGCTAATATTCAGCTATTAAAATTATGGTGTGTAAGTATAGCATTATTAGCTTTAGCAAGTAGTCCAATCTTAGCATTTTTCTTACACACAACATCAATTTTAACAGTCGTCATTGAGACAGTAACACCTCTAGCATTAGGGTTAGCATGGTGGAAACTAAACAACCTAGAAAAACAATTCTATCAAGGACGACTTATACCACCCCGTAACCAACCAGAAAAAAGCTGAAACCGAGTAATTAGTGAGTGTGTTAACTCTTCCTAACACACCATATTTATCTATTTTCAAAATCTCTCTTAATTCTCTCTGCGCCTCTGCGAGAAAATTCTCAACCAAACACTTGACAAAGTTCCCAAAATCTTCTATTGTGAACTATATAATGGAAATCTGTGCGCCCATATATACAGATTTATAAGCTCCCCAACAAAATAGATAAATCAACATATTCTCTTCACTTTTATTACCGTAATTAGCTAATGTCAGGACATAGATAGATATCCTTGTTTGCTGACCTAAATATCTTTTTTCAATTAGATAATATTGGGGACGACTTTGGAAAAGATGCTATCTTCCCCTCCACCATGCAAATTTGCCAAAATCCCAATTGTTCCAACCCCTTCAACCCTGACTACAGTAAATTTTGCATCGTTTGCGGACATGGTACATTTGGAAAACTACTCAGAAACCGTTACCGTGTTTTGCGGTTATTAGGTGAAGGTGGGTTTAGCAAAACCTACGCAGCAGAAGACGTAGACAGACTAAATGCACCATGCGTCATTAAGCAATTTTTTCCTCAAGTTCAGGGAACAGGACAACGCGCAAAAGCAGCCGAATTTTTCAAAGAAGAAGCTTTTAGATTATATGAACTTGGTGAAAATCATTCCCAAATTCCTCGTTTATTAGCTTACTTTGAACAAGGTGCTAGTTTGTATTTAGTCCAGGAATTTATTATAGGTAAAACCCTCCTGGAAGAAGTTCAAAAACAGGCTTATAGCGAAACAGAAATTCGCCAACTTTTAGCTGATTTATTACCAGTACTTGATTTTGTTCACCAAAAAAATGTAATTCATCGGGATATCAAACCTGAAAATATTATTCGTCAAGATATAGATAAGAAACCTGTATTAATTGACTTTGGTGGTGCAAAACAAGTTACTCATACCAGTATAGCCAGACAAGCTACAGCTATTTATACTTTAGGTTATGCACCAACAGAACAAATGGCAGGTTTCGCTTGTCATGCGAGTGATTTATATGCTTTGGGTGTAACTTGTGTGAGGTTATTAACTCAAGATTTACCTATGCAAGACACCTATGGACTTAAAGATCCTCTTTATAATCCCATGAATGCAAAATGGTTATGGAAGGAACGTTTAGAGGAAAAAGGTATTACGATTAGTGATGAATTAAAAAATATATTAGATAAATTACTCCAACATTTCCCCAGTGATAGATATCAGTCAGCGACAGAGGTTTTAAATGATTTAAAAGCCGAAACTTTTGCACCAGCGGCATTAAAAATTACTCCGATAATCGAAACACCTCCAGCAAAAGTTAAGGTTATCGTTCCCCTACCACCTTTAGAAAATTTTGATTTTGATATTGTGACTGTAGACACCGCAGGAAGAGAAATTAAATGTGAGAAAGGTAACGCTCAATTTTTTGCAGAAGAATTGAATAAAAATGTCACTTTAGAAATGGTGTCAATTCCTAGTGGTAGTTTTTTGATGGGTTCACCAGAATTTGAAGTTGATGCTGATGAATATCCTCAACATCAAGTTATGGTTAAAAATTTTTTCATAGGGAAATATCCTATTACTCAATCACAATGGAAAGCAGTAGCAGCTTTACCAAAAATTCAACAAGCTTTAGACTCTAACCCATCAAAATATAAAGGTGCAAATTTCCCTATAGAAAATGTTTCTTGGTATGAAGCTGTTGAATTTTGTTTGCGGTTATCGGTGAAAACCGGACGTAATTATCGTTTACCCAGTGAAGCAGAATGGGAATATGCTTGTCGTGCAGGAACTACAACTGCTTTTCATTTTGGGGAAAGGATTACTTCTGATTTAATTAACTGTAATGGTGGTGATTTTTATGCTGTGGAACCAAGAAGCCATTTCCGCAAAGAAATCACAAATGTAGGCAATTTTAAGATAGCTAATGCCTTTGGGTTGTATGATATGCACGGGTTAGTTTGGGAATGGTGTGCTGACCCTTGGCATAAAAATTATGATGGCGCACCTATAGATGGTAGTGTATGGAATGTTGGTGGTGATGAACATCGTCGGGTTTTGCGCGGTGGTGCTTGGAATTTTAGTGCTGAACTTTGTCGCAGTGCGAGTCGGACTTGGAATGAAGCAGATGATGGTTTGAGAATGTCGGGTTTTCGAGTGGTGTTTTCAGCTGAGGAATAAATGTCTGAATCAGGATTTACAGGATCAAGAAATTAAATATTTTTATAAGGTTCAAAGCATCTCTCTGTTTCAAGGAGATGTACTCTTCGAGAAGCCGCTTCACGTCTATGGAGAAGGGTAATATGAAACGCTTGCAGTATATTTAGGGAAGGGTAGCAGGGTTGATATTTTTTGCTTTTTGGTAATAGTTGAAAACGGCTTTTTTAACTTTTGGAATAAACGCAAAAAGATGGAGGATTTGGGGTTGACAACTGATTTTAAATTTGTTAAGCTGGACTTGATAAGGAAGAACTATCTTAATCAATAGAAATGGACAATAGATTTTACTTCGATTTGTTCATAAAATAGCGATCACCAAAGAGTGTTATTTTTATATTTCAGTTATTAATTAAATTAAATGACTCGCTTTATACATGATCAATTTGCTAAACAATATTTTACAGAGCTATTAACACCTTATGGAGAAGTAGAAACCAGCAAAGATATCACAGCAGAAGTCAGACAAATCGACGTATTATTTATTCCTTCATCCCAACCTACACAAAGTCTAGAAAAACTAGGACTGCTAGGAAGAATGGCTACAAATTATGCCATATTTGAGCCATTTCGTAATGCCGTCAGCAAAAGTGAAATTCGCAGTTGTATGGGTAAATTATTCGACGTTCATGCAGACTTAGAACGTCAATCAAACCGCAATAATACACGAATAAATGAAACAGAATTACCCCAATTATGGATTTTTACCCCTACAGCATCACTAGAAATCCTAGAAAGTTTTAAAGCTACTTTAAACGAAGAAAACTGGGAAAAAGGTATTTATTTTTTAGGAACAGGATTTAAAACCGCTATCATTGTCATCCATCAACTGCCTAGTACACCAGAAACTTTGTTTTTGAGAGTATTAGGAAAAGGGAAAGTTCAAAGACAAGCAATTGAAGAATTAGAAGCGCTAGCTAATAATAATCCATTGCTTGAGGATATCATAAAATTAGTACATGACCTAATTGCTGTATTATCTGCACGTCAACGACAAGAACAAGATATTGATCAAGATGATCAGGAGTTGATTATGAAATTATCAGAAATTTATCAACAACAATTAGAAGAGATTAAAAAACAAGAAAGACAAGAAGGACAACAAGAAGGTATAGAAAGAGAACGACGCGCGATGATTGAAAGTATATTGCAAGTACGTTTTGGGGAAGTTGATTCAGAATTAGCAACAATTATCGATCAATTAATTATTATGACTAGGGAAGAATTTACTCCCTTACTTCTACAATTATCTCGTCAGGAGTTATTAGCGAGATTTTCACAATAATATTGATAAGGTAACAAAGCTAAAAATCTTTTGGTATTTAGGTTTGATCATCAGATAATAAAAAAGGGGTCAAGCACTATGCAAAACCCCTACATTTTTGTTTGTGGTTATAGATTAATTACACCAACTTCAAATCAGGATACTCAGCAAACAAATCATCAGAAGTTAACGTATCTCCATCTGCTTGGGGAGTCCACAATACTTCAAGAGCTAAAAGTTGCTCACCAGGAAGACTACCAATTTGTCGCAAAGCTCGACTTAAATCATCAGCATTATTAATTTGGGGAATCTCAAATTTACCCAAAGTTGCAGCTAATAAGGTGACGATGAGATATTCTCCAGGCCCTTCACTGATTAAACGGGTGGGATTATCTACTTCACCGGGTAACTCTTTAGCCAAAACGGATTTTAGCTGGTTGTTGACGTTAGAAAGGGTTTCTTCGCTAAACTTGCTGCGTTCAGCCAATGACAAGCGGTTAAATTGTGATTCAGCGGCATTTAATTTCACTTGTTGGCTACCACTACTGGCATATACCCAATATTCAGGATGACGCAGTAAAGCTAAACTTGCTTCTTGCAAAATTTCTGCTTTTCCTTCTGCGGTATTGGTATCAGCTTTTTCTGCAATTTGGTTAAGTTCGGTTTGTAAGCCTCTAGCTTGTGCTAATAAACCTACTTGTAGACGGGTGACAGAAACGCTGGGGTTATTGCTATAGGCGACTTCTTCACCTTCTCCTGTCCTGACACGGCGGAAACTTTGGACTAAGAAATTAGCGATCGCAAAAAAGATTAAAATCCCAAACAATCCGCCAAAACCTCCTCCAATACCCCACAAAGGAAGTAGGAACGGAAATCCAAAACCACCACCAAAACCGCCACCAGGATAGTATCTTCCACCACCACCAGGTGCGTAGGTGCGTGGAGTGTAAGTCCGGCTAGAAGGCATTCTAAAGGAACCTCCCCCGATACGTCCACCACTGCGTGCAGCTAATGCACCATCAGCGTTACCAAGTGCTAAAGCCATTACCAGACCCAGGACAAAGGCAATTTTTAACAGTGGTTTGAGGGTTTGTTGTAATTTTTTACGCATAATCAATCAGGTGAAAAACACTATTTTTAAGATTTCTCCCATCACTGCCAGAAGTTTGACAATTTTGAGGTGATAGTAGCTACAGGCAAACAAGTCTGTCTTTCTCAGCTATATACCTAATCTAACGCCTATTATCTTGGCTTGGCAGTGAACTGAGGGGGGATTTCTCGCGTTGATAACCGTACCGCGAATCTTCTTTGCAATCCCAGAACTTTGGCATCAATTAATTATTACCGTTTTTGGGTATCAAAATACTTGTTAGCAATAATTTTAACCGCATACTTACACACACGTAGTTAAATTTTTGCTAATTAAATTTTTTAGCATAGGAACTATTTTTTTTCCGGATAGGTAAAGAATATTCAGCACATATTGGCAAGGGGGTTTGAATAATCATTGCGGCTAAATTATCACTCCAGAGAATAGATATTAAATACAAATATCAGTACAAGGAGAGCATTATACAGATGGTGATATTTTTTATGATGAATAATAGAACAAATAGTGTCTACAACAGTAGTAATTACTAGATAGTTAGATGCAATTGAATTCATTGGTGTATCTAGGTAATAAACAACAGAAGAAGATGTACTATTAATTTTATTTAGGTAATCATGAAAAGATAAAAAATATTATTTGAACATGAAAATATATTGTCTAGAGTATCAAATTATCAGATATTTTCTGGCAATTTGGCATGAATTTAGATGATATTAAAGATAGACTATTAGTAGCAGCTAGATTTAGTATTTTACCCAGCATTCCTTGAACATTTGCTGGTGCATATCAGTAATAAAATCTAGCGGAAGTTCATCATGTAAAAATATTTATTTGGTCAGTAATTGGCAGACAAGCATAAAATTTAGACCAATTTGGAATAGTTAGTATGGTTTGAAATTTCGGGAACAAACTATTAATCCAAATTTAGGTATAAGCCAATTTAAAAATCAATATCTCTTCAGGATAAAAATTGACATTATAGCTTGACTACACGCTATTTTATCCTGATAAAAATTTGATTTTCAAATAAAAATTGCTCAGTACATTCAGCTATCATTTTCTACATTGCTGATGAGCATTCAATAATAAAAAATCAAGAAATTAAGTTTAAGGATTTGAAGTTTATTTATCAACCTGAATCATGGAACATATTTCACTACTAGGGACACATTTCCGGGAGAAAACAGATTACCCAGACATCCTAGTTATCTCCCGCATATTCCAGCCACAACAGGCTGTAATTGGAGAATATGTCTATAATCGTTGTTTACAAGACCCAGATAGAGTGATTGTACTGGCTGCTGGTTGCTCAGGAGATAAAACTTTTGATCAAGAGCAACAATTTCCAGTTTATCGTTGGCTTTATTTTAGTTTCTGGGGTGGTAATTTATTGAGCAGCATCTTCAAGCCTGTTTTTAATATTATTTGCTCAATATTACTAGCTATTAAACTATATTTTCGCTATCATTACCGCTACATTGAATGGTGTCATGGTTACGATTTTATAGCTTTGTTAATACTCAGCTATATCTTACCTGTTCGCTTTTTTATCTACCTACATGGTAATGATTTGGTTAGTATTTCTCGTAATCCCTTGTGGCGTTTGCTGTTTAAAATTACCCTCAAACGAGCCGAAGGAATCGTTTGTAATAGTTCCTATGTTAGAGATACTTTAAGAACTACTTTTCGCCTAGATACACCTACTCATATAATTAACCCAGTTGTGAGACCAGAAAAATTTGGTACTCCCACTAGTCCTAGTCATTTGGATGATTTACGTGTTCGCCTACGTCAGACTTATAATATTCCTGAAACCGCAATTGTCATTCTTTCTGTTGGTAGATTAGTTAAACATAAAAGCTTCGACCGAGTTATAGATAATATTCCTTTACTATTAACTGTTGGTGTCGATGTCCATTACATAATTTGTGGTAAAGGCTCCTGTGAACAACAGCTAAAATCTCAAGCTCAACGTTTACGGGTAGATAAACGGGTTCATTTTGCTGGATATGTACCTGAACGAGAATTAGCGGGTTATTATGCAGCTTGTGACGTTTTTGCTATGCTGACTTTGTGGGAAGACGATACTAAAAGCATAGATAACTTTGGTATTGTTTACTTAGAAGCAGAGTACTTTGGTAAACCTGTGATTGCCTCCCGGTTAGGGAGTATTTTAGATGCAGTCCACCATGAAGAAAATGGCCTATTGGTAAATCCCGATTCTGGTTATGAAGTTTTGCAAGCCTTTAAACGTTTGTGTCAAGACAAGCAACTACGGGAAAAATTCGGCCGCAAAGGACAAGAATTAGCCAAACGCAAAACCTATCACCGCTGGTTATATGCACCTGAGTCTCGTTATTCCTGTTTGTTGAATTATTAACTGGTAATGGGTAATGGGTAATGGGTAATGGGTAATGGGTAATGGGTAATGGGTAATGGGTAACAATCATCTTCCCTTGCACCCTGCCCCCTGCACCCTGCCCCCTGCCCCCTACTCCCTGCCTTCTTTCTAACCCCCACCAACGATTGTAACTACTTCCAAGCGATCGCTATTTTGGATTTTAGTTTCTGACCAAAACTGACGATGCAAGATTTCACCATTATATTCCACCGCTACCAACCGAGGATTAAAACCCAACTGTTGAAGTAATTCAGGTAACGACGTTTCGGATACACAACTCTGTGTTTCCCCATTGACTTGTAAACTTATTTGATAATTCATAATTCGTAATTCGTAATTGGGCGGGGAAACCCGGCCTCTAAATCACTATTATCTGTCACCTGTTACCTTTCGATGGAGTTGAGAGATAAAATATTGTGTGACTAAAGTAGGTTGTTCCGATTGGATGAGCGATCGCACTACAGCTACCCGTTGCGCTCCGGCATCAATCACATCATTAATATTACTCGCATCTATCCCCCCAATTGCAAACCAAGGAATCTCACAATTTTTAGCTGCATAACTTACATATTCTAAACCTGCTGCGGCTTTACCTACTTTTGTGGGCGTTTCATACACTGGTCCCACACCAATATAATCTGCACCTTCAGCGATCGCTTTTTGCATTTCTTGGGCATTTGTGGTAGAACGGCCAATTATGCGCTGCGTCCCCAGCAATTGTCGGGCAATAGCAATGGGTATATCTTGTTGTCCCAAATGTACACCATCGGCATTTACTGCTAAAGCCAAATCTACCCGGTCATTGATGATGAACAAAGCACCGTAATTGTGACATAACTGCCTTAATTGCGTTGCTTGTTCCAGACGAATCACATCATCAGCCGTTTTTTCCCGATACTGTACCAGCGTTAAACCACCTTTGAGAGCCTCTTCCACAACCTCCAACAAATTATCTACTGGAGATGTTACCAAATATAAATGCGATCGCCATAATAACTGATGACGCTGATAACCCATCAAATTACTTTCCAGGGTATAAACCTGATAGCGCATCTGCTTAAAAGTACTCCCCATATTGGGATCATACAGTTTGCCATATTCCTCCAGCACCCTCAGTGCCTCTTGAACACGACAAAAATTAGCTTGCAACAAAGATGTAATCGAGCTTCTTTGTTCTTCTTGGGGATGGGTTAAATCAGTACCAGGATCACCAGGTGTATCTCGTGCCGCTCTCATTTGCGCCGTATGCCAGTTACCTACCTCTTGACGTAAGCGTTTGCATTCCCCGGCTAAATGGGCATCATTTAACCCAAAACGACACCATTCTTCAATAATTCGTAATCCTTCACGAGCGCGGTCTAAGTTGGCATCTAAAATCCGATAAACCACTTCTTTTGTTTGCTGTGTTTGGCTGTAGGCTTCGACCATTACAACAACTCCGTTGTCAGTCCAATCATAAAACCTCCAGTCTGGTTATTAAATACCTGCATCTTTAAATATTTACTAATTAATTAATTTGTATGAAATATAGCCATTTGGTAAACTTATGGGTAATATTATCGTCATATTACTATCTCAAAGTATAAAAATTCCTTTTGTGTTTCACAGGAGTTATACAAAGTTAATGCTTCACCCTAAATCTTGCCAACACCGTCAAGTAGATGGACTGTTCACAAAGCTGATTTGTCCTCAACTAGCCAGACCTTCAATTTTGCCTACCTCAATTTTGAGTTTGAGCTTTGTCTTAGGAGTTGCAAGTATAGCACTTTTAGACATAAGTTTTAGCAGAGCCACTGCTCAGATTACCATCAGAACAGAACAGACACTCGACAATCAAAGAATAATTTCTCAAGCTAACCTGCTGTTTGTTAACCCCACTATTGGTAATGACAAAGGGGGTAATGGCAGTGAAAACGCTCCTCTGAAGACGATTACTCAAGCCTTACGAACGGCACAAGCAGATACTATCATCATGCTTTCTCCTGGTACATACAGCCCCGAAACCGGAGAAGTATTTCCCATAACCATGAAACAGGGTGTATCTATTCAAGGAGACACTCGCAATCAAGGCAGAGGTGTGAAGATTATAGGTGGTGGTGAATACCTCAGTCGTAGCTTTGGCAGTAAAAACATCGCAATAGTCGGTGCAAACCAAGCAGCATTAAGTGGAGTCACAGTCACCAATAGCAATAGCCGTGGTTATGGTTTATGGATTGAATCTAGCAATCCCCTAATTCAGGAAAATACATTTACTGGCAATACCCAAGATGGAATTTCCATTGCCGGTAATGCTACTGCGACTATTAGCAAAAATTATTTTAATAGCAATGGTGCTAATGGAATCACAGTTTCTGGTGATTCCCGTCCCGAAATTCGGGAAAATTTCTTTCAAAACACTGGTTTTGGCATTAACATTGCTCAAAATGCTGCCCCGATAATTATAGGCAATCAAATTCAAGACAACAGATCAGGAGTTATAGTCCAAGCCAATAGCAGCCCAATTTTGCGGAATAATATTATTCAAGGCAGTAAAGAAGATGGTTTGGTCGTAATTGCCCAAGCTACACCCGATTTAGGAAATGCTCAAGAACCAGGTGGAAACCAATTTCGGAATAATGGCCGCTCTGATATCAACGCCAAAGCTGCCAAGCAAGTAGTTTCTGCTCCTGGCAATAACCTGGCTAGAAATCGCATTATCGGTAATGTAGACTTTAATGCTAGAACAGCAGCAACAGCACCAATAGTTAGGAATTCTGCACTAAATTCTCTATCTGCACAGACAATACCCACAAATTCAGAAATAGTGTTTGCTGCTCCCAGCATCCCACGAAGTTTTAACCAACCTACTGTGGTTTTATCTAGTGGCAAAACTAATTCCCAGCCCAGCGCTTTGCCAACACAACCAGATACACCACAATTAAATTATGTCAGAATTGAGCCGGGAGTGATTGAGTTTACAGCACCTCAAGCATCGCTTCCTAGCAATTCAGTCAAAATATCACCCCCCAATAGTTATACCAATACTGCCAAGGGTGTACGTTATCGTGTAGTAGTTCCAGTAACTAATGACTCACAACGGCAAGTAGTCCGTTCAGTCGTCCCAGATGCTTTTTCTAAAATCTGGCAAGGTCGTAAAGTGATGCAAGTAGGCATTTTTAACAGTCAAGATAATGCCAGTGAAATGATTCAAATCTTCAGTAGTAAAGGTTTGAGAGCTTTTATGGAGCCTTTGAATTAATTCGTAATAGAGCCAACCGTAGGCTAAACCATAATTTATCTCGTTTATCTCGTTCCCATACTCTGTATGGGAATGAATTCTCAAGGCTCTGCCTTTACTTTAACAAATGAAGGCGGAGCATCCATAATAGCATTCCCAGTCAGATACTCGGTACTCGGTACTCGGTACTCGGTACTCAGTACTCACAAATTACACTGCAAATTCAGGTTCTTCATCAGTCATCGCTCTGAGTTTAGATGTGAATGATTCCGAGCGATCGCTCCTTTGCGGGGTAAACTGTCCAATTGGTGGATGATTGGCGTTTCCTGGGAGCAGTTTTGGCAGTTGTTTGGGAATCAGACTCCCTTGAGCTATCAGCCTTTGGCTAACGGACGCGGCAAAATGTCTCTTGTTAGTATCGGCAACAACTTTAAATGAGGGAGTTGTTAAAACACGTCCTTCTTCCTCCCCATTTGCTAGGTATCCGGATGTGGTGTGACTCTCTTGGTAATAATTTCTATGAGCAGGTAATAAATGATGATTCTTGATTGGCTCAATTGGTACAGGCGATGGGATAGATGGTAATACAGGTGGAGATATTTTAGTTAATTTTTCGGGGAATTTGCTGCAAATTAAGCGTTCAAATTCCATATTGAAATGATAAATAACCTGACCTCGTCGCAGCCAGAAGTTTAAGATTTGTTGTACCGAGATCGCTTTGTAACGTCCTTGATACAGAGCTTCAATTACTGCTATATGTAGCCAATCAGCCGGGTAATCAGATCGCCAACGGTTAATTAACTCACTGGCACTGTACCCATTGAGGTCAAAACTATAGTGAATCAATAAGTTCACGGACAATTCAGCAGAGGTGTCTGGGGCTGTTGTTAGCATGGGGCTTTTAGTTCCAGGCAATAGGTATAAATTTTTCACCCATCGCGTCTAGCCTAACGTCTTTTTAGCTACATGAAAGTTTTTTCATCAGCCGCAAATTTTATAGGCAGTGTTTCTCATTCTACTTGTCAATCGCTATTATGCAAAATAATAAAGTAGAATTCCAGTTCTAGATAAATTTAACATTATATGTACTCAGTATCTACTTTGGTAATGGGTAATGGGTGATTGGTGATTGGTAATGAAAATCATCTCCCCCTGCTCCCTGCTCCCTGCTCCCTGCTCCCTGCCTCCTGCCTCCTGCCCCCTGCCCCCTGCCCTCTGCACTCTGCCCCCTGCACCCTAATTCTTAATGACTATATAGGGTGAATTAATGGGTTTGGTACGCTGGAGAGCAACTAATGCCTGATAAATCATAGCTGCAACTTCGGCGCGTGTGGCATCTCTTGTGGGTGCAAGTAACTTGGGGTCTGGATAATTGACCACAATTTTCTGTGCTGTGGCAGCAGCGATCGCAGTTTGGGCATATTCGGGAATAGATTTTCTGTCTGTGTAGGCAATTAAAATACTACTATCAGCTGCTGGCAGTCCCAGTCCATTCACCAAAGAAACCATTACCTGTAGCCTTTGGACATTTTGGTCAGGACGAAAAGTGCGATCGCTAAATCCACCCACAAAACCACCACTAGCTGCTTTTTGAATGGCGCTGGCCGCCCAAAAACTGGCAGGTACATCAGTAAATTCTGTTGCTGGACGTTTGGGTGTGGGGTTAAAAGCAGCCGCAACTAAGGCCGTATATTGGGCGCGAGTCATGGGTTTATCTGGTTGATAACTACCATCAGCAAAACCTTGAGTGATGTCCATACTCACTAAAGCCCGGATAAATGGTTCTGCCCAATGTCCCACTAAGTCAGAAAAGGAAGGAATCTCAGTTTCTGGTTGCACAATGTAGGGAGAAGGTATGGCTTCAATCTCACCTCTAGCAACTAATGCCTGATAAATTAGGGCCGCTACCTCAGCGCGGGTAATTTCTCTTAATGGTTCTAGTAATTCTGGTTGGGGGTAATTGACTACTAAAAGTTTTTGGGTAGCCATAGTCACGGCATTAATAGCATAACTGGGAATTTGAGCGCGATCGCTATACACTGTTAATCCATTTGGATTACCACCGTTGAATTTCAACCCATTGACAATGGAAACTATAGCTTGAACTTTAGTTAAATTTTGTCCTGGACGAAATGACCCATCGGGGAAGCCACTCAAAAAACCTTTATCCGCTGCACTAGCTATGACTGCGGCTGCCCAAAAGTCGGTTTTGACATCTTGAAATCTATCAATTTGATTACTCGCAGGTAGTTGAAAAGTTTTGGTAATTAGGGCAGCATATTGAGCGCGGGTAATTGGTGTGGATGGTTGAAAAGTGCCATCGGGGAAGCCACTGATAAACCCTTTGTTCACTAAGGCTTGTACGAAAGCTGCTGCCCAATGCCCATCTAAATCAGTAAAACTAGTACTAATTCCTACTTGACTGGGAGTATCGGCTGTGGCAGCGATAAATTCTATCAACCCCTTAATCTGGCTAGAATTCAACTGGTTGCCAACAGAAATCACTTTTTGAGATGATAAATTCTGGATATCAAATTCACCCTGATCTCGAAAAATGTTATCAGCCGGATCTTGGGCGCTGCCCAAATCAACAACTGCATTACCATTAATTAACAGACCACCTTGGGTATTTTTGGTAATCAAATTGCGTCGTAGCACCGGACTAGCATCACGAGAAAGAGCGATCGCCATTCGGTTTTCTGACAACTGATTATTTGCCACCAGAGGGGCTGCAAAGTCACTAATGGCTATGCCCAGAGGGTTTTTTTGAAACACATTCCGCAACACTTCCCCTTTGCTATTTCGCGCCATCATTAATCCACTGGCAGCATTTTCTATAAACACATTATCTAAAATTGCAGGTTTAGCATTACCTGTTATAAATATCCCTTCCCGTCCACATTGACTGAATGTATTATTAGCTAATGTCGGTGCTGTTGATTCAATCCAAATACCAGTACCTTTAGAAATGGCATTAGTCACAGTCACACCCAACAGACTGGCATCACCTAGCAATAACAAAGCGATATTTTGCATCCCAAAGCTAGGACTTTGATATTCCCCACTCCCAGAAATGATCATTTTCTGACCTTTGTTAGCTTCATTTCCCACCACCAACATCCCCGCAGGAATGATGAGAGGAAACACCTCACCACTAGCAGCACTGTACGTCCCCAGTCCTAGTTGAATAATTCCAGGTGACGAGGTGACTTTTAATGCACGGGTAATAGTTTTGAACGGACTTGAACGGGAACCAGAGTTAGTATCATTTCCCGTTACAGGATTTACATGGAGTGTAACAACAACCATCGCGGATTCAATATATTTAAGGATTACACGGAAATATAAATATGGATTGGACTTGAACGGGAACCAGAGTTAGTATCATTTCCCGTTATAGGATTTACATGAAGTGTAACAACAACCATCACGGATTCAACAGATTTAAGGATTACACGGAAATATAAATATGAATTAAATGATACGGATTAAATAATACGGGTGAAGCTAGTTATACTGCCAACGGGTGAAATCTGGACTTATGTCATACTGTTCGCGTAGCGTGG
>NZ_JAYGGY010000014.1:0-74541 GCF_034931625.1 Anabaena cylindrica UHCC 0172
ATTTTCTCAAATTATTGCCACATCTCATCTTCAACCCCCTTGTCACCCGTTAAGACCTTTTCTAAAAGTTCATAATTTCCTGTTAAGCGAATTAAATTATATAGACTTTTGGCATTTTCTAATGATTTTTTGACGGCTAAAATGGTTTCTCTATCATGTATTTGGGTAATTTGTTGAGAGAAAATTTCCGCGTTCACAGTATCATAAGGAAATAAAACATCTTTAATTTCTTCAATTTCTGCCTCAATTTCTTCTTTAGATTTAAACAGATGAGAATAATGTTCTAATTCATCTCCTAATTCTGCTTGTAATTCATCGAAATAAGCCTTATTTGTAGCATCAAATTCTTTGCGAATATCCGCAAAATCTACTACAAACCCATAGCGAAAATTTTTATAAGGACGGTTGACGCGTGTTAATGCTTGTAATAAATTATGTCGTTTGATTAATCTTCCTAAATAAAGTTTTTTCAACCGTTTAGCATCAAACCCAGTTAATAACATATTGTAAACAAATAACAGATCAATCTTACCTTCTTTAAATTCTTCAATCCAATTTTTACGTTCTTCCTTTGTGGCTATATCATGGAGAATTAAAGCTGCGGTTTTTACATGATTTTTACTGTTTTCATTTTGTGCATTAGTTGCAGATTTAATTTTTTCTTGAAAAACTTCATATAGTTTCTTGGCTTGTTCTGCACTATCACAAATCACCATTGCACCAATTGAATGATCATCAAACCTAATGCGACTATTTTCAAAATCATGAATAATGTAATCTAATAATGGTTTTACATATTGTGCATGGGAAAATACCAACTTTTTATCAATATCTCCTTGTAATACTTCAATTTCATCTAAGGCTTTTTGTAAAATCAGTTTATAACTGGTTTCAATTTCTTCTCGAATTAGTCTTAATGTATAACCATCAGCAATGGAAGCATTATAATAATATTTATGAATATAGTCACCAAATAGCATTTTGGAATTATAATCATCACCCAATAGAGGAGTTCCCGTTAAACCAATTTTAATGGCATTTTGATCAGATTGACTCAGATTTGCTAAAAAACTCCCTTTAGGGTTATAACTGCGATGAACTTCATCTAAGAAATAAATACGCTGAATATTCACATCATAATCTTGAGTTTTGATCACATCAGGATCATCTTTAAATTTTTGGATATTCACCACTGTGATTTCTGATTTGCCAGAAAAGTTATGAATTACACTTGTAGATTTAATATCATTAGCAAAAGAATTTTTAGAGTCTATAGTATGCACAATTAAACCACGACTGGTAAATTCTTTTTTAGCCTGTTCTAATAAATCAATACGATCTACAATAAAGTAAAATTTAGGAATAATTTTTTTAGATCGGAAATAGTCTTTTAAAACCTTGACATTATAAAAAGCTAAAGCGGTTTTACCACTACCTTGAGTATGCCAAATAATCCCACTTTTTAAACCTTGGTCTAATTTTTTCTCAATGGCTTTAGTCGCAAAAATTTGAGGATAGCGCATAATATGTTTTTGCCAACCACTGGCTTCCTTGACATGAGCGATCGCATACCTTAAAATAAACTTTAATCGCTCTTTACTGAATAAAGAAGTTAATAATCTATTGGTGGGTGTATGGGGAGATTTATTAGTAATAAATTCAGCATTATTTTTAATACTCTGTAAATTATTATCTTGAAGAATAAAATTCTCTATTTCTTCATTTTCTGGTTGTAAAATTAATGATAAATCAAGATTTTCTTCTTCTCTAAAATAATTAAAATCATGGTTTGTATAGGAGGGAGCAGCATAAAAAGCCCCAGCTATTGGTTCAATAGATTCATGATCATATTCCATATTATTAGAGAATATCATCAACTGCGTAATATTCGCAAATCTCCTCAACTTTTTATTAGTAAATCTGGTATTAATTCGCTTAATTTCGGCAATTATTCCCTCTTGATTATTTGGTTTTTTGACCTCTATAAAAGCCAATGGTATACCATTAATTAAAATAGTAATATCAGGGCGAAATTCTTCATCACCATTTTGATATATTAATTCTGTAACAACATGAAAATGATTATTCTCAAAATTGGTAAAGTCTATAATTTTATCTCCTGACTGTTCTATTAATCTTTCATAAAAACCATTACCTAAATCTTCATTTTCTAGTAAAAAGCGAATTTCTTCTAATAGACGAGTAATATCACCCTCTTCAATATGAGGATTAATACGAGTTATACTTTGGTTAAAAATATCCGTAAAAATATTATTTTCTGGATTATAAACTATATTTTTCAGCGATAAGTATTGATAACCTAATCGCTGTAAATGTAGAACTGATGGCAGTTTTACCCTAGAATTTTCGTTAAAAGTCATAAGATGATAAGGTTTTAAGACTTAGCTAGAAATACTGTGACAATTAATACAGACTGTTATAGTTATACCAGAAATAAATCAATTAGCACAGTGCGATCTCCCCCTTCATTACCGTAGATAATCGCGGATAATTAGTAAAACTTGCAGTTAGGAGTAACCGTTAAATCAGCTTGATTAAATTACTGGACAGTTAATTTCGCAATTACCGGAAAATGATCAGAAGGCCAAACTGCTTCCCTCTGTTGAGGGTCAATAATAACTTGTTCTATTTGGAAAGAGCGATCGCAATATATAGTATCTATGGCATCCCACGCTTTACCTGTAAAATTGTGAAAGGTTTTCTGTTGTTCTAAGGAAAGGGTTGCTAAAGCATCTTGTAATTTTTTACCATTAGCTAGGGGTGAGAGAAAAATCTGACGCGCTAGGGTGCTGGGATTGGCGTTAAAATCCCCTGTGAGCAACAGGTAGTGTTCTAAGGGAAATTCACCTAAACGTTGACTAATTAACGCTGCACCTAACTCTCTGGCTTTAGCATTTTCGTGATCTAAATGGGTATTAACGATAGTTAAAGAAATTCCAGGATGACTCACTTCAAAATTGGCCCAAGTGGCCATGCGTGGTAAACGGGTTCCCCAAGTGATGCTACCAGGGATTTCTGGGGTATCGCTGAGATAAAAATCTTGGGTTTGTTGAAGCTTTAGACGTTGGGGATTGTAGAAAACTGCACAATGTTCACCTTGTCCTGTCCCAGTGCGATCGCCCCCCACAAATTTATATTCAGGTAAAAGAGCTTGTAAATCAAGCAGTTGGTGAGATTTACCCTCCTGTGTACCCAGTAAATCCGGTTGATAATGTTGGATTAAAGATGCGATCGCACCTACACGTTTTTCCCACTGACGTACCCCCGGATCTGGTTTGTCATAGCGGAGGTTAAAACTCATTACCGTGATTTTCATTAACTTCTTTAATTTAATTAATATTCAAAAATTCTAGTGAGCCTATATTTTATATTTCTAAAATAACTTAATGAGGGAAAATTCAACAAAAATCGTTAGACTGACGCAGTAGTTAAGCTTGTCGAAACTCACAACAAAATCCAAAATCCAAAATTCCTATGAGGCTGGAGTAGACACAAATTCCCTGACCAGATTTAGCTATACTTCGCAAAGTCACAATTTGAGTTTTTGCTTAAAAGGGACACATAGATGTAAAAACGCAATTTATGACCTTCTCAAGTATACAAAATCCTAAATTAACACGAATAATCTAGCCAAGCCTCAAAAAAGTCCTTAGTAAACTCAGATTTTCAACCAATTTTTTAAGCAAAAACAGCATTAATCTTTTAATGTGTTGCTTGGGAAATTGGAAATTTAAATTTTGCTACCTTCAGGTGGTTCAAACTTGTAACCATAACCACGCACCGTTTTAATAAATTCCGGCATACTAGAATCAGCTTCCATTTTTTTACGCAGCTGACCAATATGCACATCCACCACTCTTCCATCTCCTACATAGTCACAACCCCAAATTTTTTGAATTAGTTGGGGACGACTCCAAGCCTGACCAGGATGGCTGGCTAAAAAATGTAAGATATTAAACTCTAAAGCAGTTAAAGCCAAGGGTTTATCATTCAGCGTTACTTCTCTACCTTCTGGATTAATTGCTAACTGTTTAAAAATGAGGCGTTGTGATTGACTAGGATGGATATAACGAATGCGTCTTAAAAGTGCTTCCACTCTGACTTCTACTTCTGCCAAGCTAAATGGTTTAGTCATGAAGTCATCTGCACCTGCTGCCAGAACCCTAATTTTATCCGCTTCATCATTCCGGCTAGTGAGTATCAAAACTAAAACATTTGTCCGACTCTGCATTTCTTGACAAAGTTTGTAGCCATTGGCATCTGGCAAATTCCAATCTAGAATTACCAATGCTGGGTTGAATTGGTCAAACAACGCCAGCGCCGTTTTACCGTCTGCTGCTGACTCTATTTGATATTTTCGACTGAGAAAACGGTAAACGAGATTTCGGACGCTGAAATCGTCATCTACAACCAGAATTTTAGGAATAGTCGTGGGAAGCGTATCCATAATGCAATGCAGTCTATGACTTGATTAGGCAATTTGCTGTGGCGATAGATGAGTCTAGATGTTGTTGAGAGTGTAATTGCTCCTACCCTAGCTCAGGTTGAATAATACGCTAGTACAGATATACACTTAATTTTCCCTGAAGTTTATCCAAACTTTATAATAATGCTTACAGAATCTATAGGTAATGTATGATTTTGGTATTTTTCAAAAAAAGATTGGTATAAATTTACAATCGTACACTTAGATTTTGCTCGCGCTTAAACAGCCGTATCAGTAAAGATATTTATTCCATTTAAACAAAAATATTACCAAAATGGTTGGCAGGCATAAGCTTCTCCACGAGAGACTACGCCAACGCTAACACATAGCATTTCAAAAAGATAAAAAAAGTGTCTTTAATTTTTGCGATCAATTGCATCTCTTGTAGCTTTATAAGCTTCGACAAAAGTTCGGAATGATTCTTGGGATATATTTTCTGACACCAAATCGCCTACTACCTGTTCAAGAATTTGATCTAGCTTTTGTTGCAATAAATCCTTATTTTGCTGGCGATGTTGCAATAATTTGACTACTATCTTAATATATTTAGCAGAATTTTCTCTCTGCTTCTGTTCAATAACTAATTGAGAAACTTGTCTATCTCTTTCTATAGCTTCTCTAGTATTTTTGTAGGCTTCGTTAAAAGTTCGGAATGATTCTTGGGAAATTTTTTCATCCACCAAGGCTTTAGCTGCTTCATTGAAGGTTTTATCAAGCATTTTCTGCCTATCTTCAAGCTTGTATTGGTCTTCTTTCATTAAGTTAATAGCTAACTTCAGGTACTCATCAGCTTCATCTTTTTTACTCCTTTCAATCCATAACTTTAGTTGTTTAATCCATTCAACTAAAATTAGAAAAGCTGTTAATAATAGAGCTATATAGTCAGCATTCTCTTGGACAAATGTGGGTTTATCCCGTTCATAAAAGTCCAAAGCACCAGGATGCAAAGAGACATCAATACCATTAGTGCTACTGGGGCGATTAATATCAGCAATTAATGGTTTAACTTCAGCGTGTTCTTGAGAAATTTCGTTAGCTATTTCTTGGCGATATTCATATATAATTTGTGTTAATTCTCTAATTATGCGATCATCTACTTGATCGCTTGCTAATAACAATCTTGATATTGCTACTGTAGGCAAGTTAGTAGTCGGCATGGGAGGATTACCTCTGTATGCTCCTTGGGGAATAATAGCAGTTTCAAAGGCAGGTTGTTTAATTTTCATTGCTTCTGCCTGTGTTATCGGTAATAATTTTCCCTGATAATTGTTGACAAAATTAGAGATGGATTTATTGCCTGCGGCTCGAACTCGGAATACCGCATCTGCTTTGTTTTCATTAAAGTCTTGATCTGCGGTATTATCGTTGTAACCATTAATAGGTTTACCGCTACTATCTAAGCCTGTAATTTTAAAGTCTTTTTGGCTTAAACCATAATGTTCTGCTATTTTGAGAAAAGACTCATATTGCCCGCCACTGGCAGTTACAGCGATTCTTTTACCTTTGAGTTGAACGAATTGATTAATCTGAGGATCTTTGACAACTAACTGAAATAGGTCTCTATATAATACAGATACAGTTTTAGCTGTGGGTTTTTTGTGGTAATTTAAAAATATAGGTTTATCGCTAGACAAAGTACCAATTTTTTGAGAAGTTACATCTGCTTGTGCCGTTACTAATTGGGCATTTCCTTCTAATAACATCTGGATATTTTTTGTTGTACCACTAGTTGCTTTGACTATAATTTTGATATTTGATCTACGTTCAACTACTTTTTGTATAGCTTCGCTAATGATATAGCTTTCTCCCATTTTATCTCCAGCAGCAATAGTTAGATGAGGAGTTGATAAACGATTGATTACATTCCAAGTGATGATTGCAAATATGCTGATGCTGGCAAGTCCAAGATTTGCAAAAATAAGCTTAGATAAAGGATCGAGAGTGAGAATAAATTTGAAAAAATCGGAGTGCGTATTCTTTTTAAATTTTGCCATATCTGCACAGTTTCAGTAATAACCAGCTAGGATTCTGAACGTATTTTATTTTTATGAGCATAACTTTTAATACATGAAAAAGGGACACTATTCCCAATTTTATGGGAATGTTTTGCTTTGCAAAATTGATATATTTTTATCTAAAGTGAAATGTGTTTATTTGATTTAAGGAAAGGTTATGAAAATGTAAATTTAAGAATAAATCTTCTGAAAAAATTAGCTGTAATTGAGTATCGGTAGGAGTTTAGCACTACTAAACCCCTACACATATAGGTTTTTCCTCATTGTGCAGAATTCCATCTTCTAACCGTGTTTAGTATAACAAGGTCAGCTTTTATCAATTTGCATACATCGAAAGAGAGATTTTGTTACTCTTCACCCTCAAGAAAGATAAAGCCAGTATGAATTTTTTGTGAATTGACTGTTGGATACAAAATCATTTAGAAAACCAGCAGAGAAATTAGGGAATTGGGGAGGAATCTATCTTTTTTCTGAATCCTGACTCCTGCTGTATTTCCTCAGTGTTCAAATAAATCTTTGAACTGTAACAAATCCAAGGAAACTATTGTTGGCAGAACTTGGAAGCATTCTTGTGCTAGTTGCCAACGCCCTTCTCGTTGTAGCATTTGGGTGAGCTTTTGCTGTATGCTCAGTAAATAACGGACATCGTTGGCGGCGTAACTGAGTTGAGCTTCAGATAAATTAGTGGCGTTTCCCCAATCAGAACTTTGAGAGCTTTTATCTAGTTCTACTTGTTCCAATTCTTGCACCACATCTTTGAGTCCGTGACGATTGGTATATGTACGAGCTAACTTACTAGCAATTTTGGTACAAAAAACAGGTTGAACCTGGATTCCTAAGTTGTGACGCAAGGTAGCGACATCAAACCGGGCAAAGTGAAATACTTTCAGGACATGGGGTGCTTCCAGAAGTTGTTTTAAGTGAGGAGCTTCAGTTTGTCCTTGAGCGATGCGGATGGCTGTTACCTGTCCCTCTGGGTTGCACAATTGGATGAGACACAAGCGATCGCGCTGTGGTAATAGTCCCATAGTCTCGGTATCCACAGCAAGAGCATCAGATTTTAAATATTGAGAAAGAGTGGTAGCATCCAAATCGCGATCGCAAACTTGAAAATTGTGTAATGTCATAAATTGCTCGGAAATAATAAATTATAGTGTCTTTCAGTTAAATTACCCTATCAGACACTAAATTATTATTTAGTTATTTTGCCAAAAAAATCAGTCAAAAAATCTATCTCGTGTTCAGAAATATTTGCGTGAGGTAGACTTCACCTTTAGCATTAGTGGCTACACCAACCCCTGTAAGTTTATATTGTCCATGAATATTCTTTAAATGTCCGGGACTATTTAACCAACCAATCACAGCTTGATTTGCGGGATTACTATATCCGATGTTAAAAGCTACATTTTCTGCCGCACTGTTGTAACTAAGTGGTATGGCTTTAACTCGCTGTTCAAATCCATGATGACTAAACTTAACTATACCATTAGCCATATTTTGACTGTGAATTCTTGCTTGCTGAGAGATTTTTGCATTTAAAGTTAACTTTGGCATTCCTTGAGCAGCCCGGTATTGATTAATTTGCTCAAAAACTAATTTTTCTAGAATAGAATTTTGAGAATTAAGATTCGATGCAATAACTGCCTGACTAGAAATATTCAATGACTGCTGAGTTTGAGCGATTTTTTTGGTAAAACTATTACCGGTAATAGGAGCCGTCATGAACCCACTAGCAAGGACAAGCGTACTTAAAGCCATGCCAAAAGCAGTTTGTCGGAACATAGAGAATTAGGTAGTGTATGAATTTATGAGACATATACTCTATCTTCTGATTTCAGAATAAATACCAGGATACTATCAAGTATTTATCAACTGAGAAATTACCTGATTTTCCAAAATTCTGAGTTCAGTGTTATCAAGATGGCATTTTATTTCCCTGAAAATCTGCCAATTTCATGACTTTTTTAAAATCCTGGTATCCAGTATGCGTCAGTAGTAGATGCTTTACCTGATTAAATGTTCTTGACACTACATTATTAATCAAAAAAAATCTATAAAAAATAGTATCCACTCACAGATGTCATGGATACTAAAATTAGTCAACAGCTATTGCTGATCACCTCTGATGTTGGTCAAATTTCCTGTACTTTTAAGCCGACTTTACCACTAGTCATGTTTTGACTATGATGGCTTGATTGTCAATCTTAGAATTACGATTCAGTGCAGGTAAATTTTGGGAAGCCTGGTACTGATTGATTTTCTGGAAAACAGATGTTTCTATGACAGCAGTATTAACAGTACGATTGTACTCATTGAATTAAGAACTTAGCGGCAGTTTGCACATCTTTATCACCTCGTCCAGAACAGTTGATGATAATTCGGGGACTACCAGAAAGTTGGGGACACAAAGTTTCTAGATAAGCGATCGCATGAGAAGTTTCCAAAGCAGGTATAATTCCCTCTAGCTTCGACAACCTCTGAAAGGCATCCAAAGCCTCAGCATCAGTCACACTGTAATATTCAGCCCGTCCAATATCTTTCATATAGCTGTGTTCTGGCCCCACACCAGGATAATCTAACCCCGCACTAATCGAATGAGGTTCAATAACTTGGCCATCATCATCTTGCAAAAGATAACTCATCGAACCGTGCAGAACACCAACTTGTCCTTTTGTCAAAGTAGCTGCGTGTTTACCAGTATTCACACCTTCTCCCGCTGCTTCCACACCAATTAAACGCACAGATGGCTCCTTCACAAATTCGTGAAATAGTCCCATTGCATTAGAACCACCACCCACACAAGCCATCAAAATATCAGGTAAACCGCCCCATTTTTCCATCGCTTGGGCGCGAGTTTCTTCACCAATCACAGCATGAAAATCCCGTACCATCATCGGGTATGGATGGGGACCAGCCACAGAACCAAGGATGTAATGAGTAGTTTCCACATTCGTTACCCAGTCGCGGATGGCTTCAGAAGTGGCATCTTTGAGAGTTCCCGTACCCGCAGACACAGGACGAACTTCAGCCCCCATCAGCCGCATTCTGAACACATTTAAAGCTTGGCGTTCCATATCATGAACACCCATATAAATCACGCATTCTAAACCAAAACGAGCGCAAACAGTTGCCGTCGCTACGCCATGTTGTCCTGCACCTGTTTCCGCAATAATTCGCTGTTTACCCATGCGCTTGGCTAATAACACTTGACCAAGAGCATTATTAATTTTATGTGCGCCAGTGTGATTTAAATCTTCACGTTTTAAATAAATTTGTACCCCTGTTCCATCAGGACGGGCATAATGACTAGTGAGGCGTTCAGCAAAATATAACGGTGTGGCACGTCCTACATAATCGCGCAGTAAACCTTGTAATTCTGCCTGAAAACCCGGTTCGTTACGATATTGCTGATAAGCTTTTTCTAGTTCAGCTAAAGCGGGCATCAAAGTTTCCGGAACGTACTTGCCACCGAAGCGACCAAAACGTCCCAGGGTATCAGGTACTGAAGCGGTTTGTGAGAAATTTGGAGAAAGGGGTGTAGTAGTCACGTATTGGGTAAAAATTAGAGAACAAAGTTAATTTTAATTCTAGAACTGCTGAGGATAGTTATTCCTCAGATTGCTGTACAGCTTTCTGAACTATTTCCAAAAGTAATAGACTGCTTTTTAATTTTGCCCTATGGTACTAGTCTATACAAGGTAGAATGCCAAAGGAGGATTAGGGGAAACTATCCCACGCTTGGGCTACTAACTTACTGAGCCAACGTCGTTGTTGTCTATCTAACATAGTGTCATCTGCTAACACCTGGGCAGTTAATTCTTCTAAAGATTGACCTTGAGCGCGAACAAGTTGAACCACTCCGGCAATTACGGCTGCTACCAGTTCTTCATCAACTGGCTGTTGTCGAAGTGCAAAAATTTCTTGGGGACTGTCTGGGATAGGATAATTCATGGTATGAGTTTACAGAAGTTCTAAAATGATTAATAAATTTAACAACCTATTAAAATTTCTTAATTTAATGGTGATGCAAGTGATAGGGGGGAGTCTAACGCACTTCCTCTCTTTGTCAAATCTTTCGTAGTGAGTAGATCGATGGGAGATATCAGCCGAAATATGAAAGAGATTCTTTACTTAGAAATTCCGACAACTGACACTGCGGCTGTACGCAACTGGCTACAGGTAGATTTTGCACCGGGGAATGGGGAAAAGTTGCTGACAGCAGATGGTTTTCGTCTGAGAAGCCCTGTTGTCTCTGTTGAGGAAGGTTTGCCGGATGAACTGTCTGTGTTTGTCTGGTCGGTACAGCATACTACTTATCTCAAGGTATTCCGTTGGGCTAAGAAACCCTTTGCCAATGAGGAGCAAATTCTCCAACGTCTAACCACAGAAATCCGCAGCCACTTCCCCCATAGTTATCCAGAACTACCAGAAATTGATTTCCAAAAGTCGATTTTCGCAGAGCTAGAACCTTATTATCCCCTAACTGTCAAGTACTTTCAGAAAATGCCTAATGGGGAATATGACCTCAAGCGTGCTTACTGGTGGGAGCAACGTTGGCGAGAAGGGGTGAGAAATCCTCAGCAGCCCCGTCAGGTGGTGTTTTCTGTAGAAAACAAGGAAGAAGGAAAGCCCAATCCCCAGTATGACCTCATTTACATTGGTGGGGCTTTAGGTTCAATTCATGCAGCTTTAATGGCTAAGTTGGGCTATAAAGTCTTGTTGGTGGAACGTTTACCTTTTGGCAGAATGAATCGGGAATGGAATATTTCCCGTGATGAAATCCAATGTTTGGTTAATTTGGGTTTGCTGACAAATGCTGAGTTGGAAACAATTATTGCCAAAGAGTACAAAGACGGCTTCAATAAATTTTTTGATGGCAATAATCCCTCTCACCTCAAAGCACCAATTTTACACACGCCTACTGTGCTGAATATAGCTCTAGATTCTGAAAAATTACTGCAAATATGCGGACAAAAACTACAAGCTGCGGGTGGTGAAATCTGGGATGAAACGGAGTTTATCCGAGCAGATGTGAGTAAAACACAAGTTGTCTTGAGTGTCAAGCATTTGCTTAGTGGCAATGAAAAACAAGTGAGTGGAAGATTGCTGATAGATGCGATGGGAACTGCTTCACCTATTGCTTGGCAATTAAATGGTGGTAGGGCTTTTGATAGTGTTTGTCCAACGGTGGGAGCAGTAATTGAGAAGGGATTTGAGCCGGGAGTCTGGGATTCTGATTATGGAGATGTTCTCTATAGTCATGGGGATATTTCTAGGGGTAGACAGTTGATTTGGGAGTTGTTTCCTGGAGTTGGGGAAGAACTAACGATTTATCTATTTCATTATCATGAGGTGAATGGGAAAAATCCTGGTTCTTTGCTGGAGATGTATGAGGATTTTTTCACGATTTTGCCAGAGTATCGTCGCTGTGATATGGATAAACTGGTGTGGAAAAAGCCGACTTTTGGTTATATACCGGGGCATTTTAGTGTTAGTAGTAGCGATCGCACAATTGCTTTTGATAGATTAATTGCAATTGGTGATGCTGCCTCACTCCAGTCACCTCTAATATTCACCGGATTTGGTTCCCTAGTTCGCAATTTGGAGCGTTTAACCACTCTATTAAATACAGCCCTCAAACATGACTTATTGAGTTTCCAGCACTTAAACCAAATCCGTGCCTACCAAAGTAACGTTGCTGTCACCTGGCTATTTTCTAAAGGCATGATGGTTCCCACAGGGAAATTTATCCCTCCCCAAAGGGTGAATTCTATGCTCAATACCTTCTTTGGCTTATTAGCAGACGAACCCCCAGAAGTGGCAGATAATTTCATTAAAGATCGCTGTGATTGGTTAACCTTTAACCGTCTAGCCCTGAAAGCAGCAAGGAAAAATCCAGCATTGCTAGTATGGATTTGGCAAATGGCTGGGCTTAAAGATTTGCTGAGATGGTTGGGTAATTATGTCAGCTTCTGTCGTCACGCCCTAGTCAGTACTTTTTTAAGCAAATGGTTCGCTAGTTTCCTCAAATCGAATCAATCTTGGCTAGAACACCGTTATCCCGGACTGTGGTTAAAGTTGTTAACAATTAATTATGCAATTTCTACCGGCAAACCACTATGGCACAATCAGGTAGTCAAAGTTAACCCAAAAGCAGTAACTCAAACTAGTCCTGAGTGCTGAGTTCTGAGTTCTGAGTACCGAGTTCTGAGTACCGAGTACCGAGTACCGAGTCCTGAGTACCGAGTTCTGAGTTCTGAGTTCTGAGTTCTGAGTTCTGAGTACCGAGTTCTGAGTACCGAGTTCTGAGTACCGAGTTCTGAGTACCGAGTTCTGAGTTCTGAGTCCTATTCTTTATCTTTGGTCTTTGACTCATTACCCTTGGTACGAAAATTTGGTAATTCCACAGATGCTAATGACTTGCGTCCCTTGGGTGGACGCTGGGGATAAATCAACGGGGAAGGTGATTTATTATCTTGGGGATATTCACCCAATGGTTCTGTGGAAAAATTGTGCTTTGGTAATTTCGATTTTGTAGATGGTGAGACATCTGACCAATAGTCCTCAATTTCTACAGCATTCGTCTCTTGGTGTGGAGAAGTGGGACTTATTAATGGATCATTAGAGACAGAGATGAGAGAATCGTCCACGCCTGCATTGTAGGTAGCAGCCGTATTAATAATATCCGTCTCTAAATCTTGTTCTATTGTAATTTTTGCTTTTTCAGAATTCTCTGTAATAGATGCTAACGTTTCTGAGATAGGCGCATCAGCTTGATTAATTTGCTCATTCTCTGATGTAGGCACAGAGGTAAAAAACATTTGAATCAGACTCTCCAACTGCTGGTCTATGTTGGAAGAATTAGAAACAGTTTCTGATGTATTTACAGATTCACTATCTTCTAAAGAGGCAGCTATTTCTGAAGGTGTGAAGATATATTCATCATCTGAGTAGTTTTCAGAAGATACAGATGTTGGTGCAGAATAATTTTTTTCTCGTGAGCATGGCGTTAACGGTTCCACCCAAGAACTATCTGCGTGTTGGTGTTCTACGTGTTGGTGTAAACTCCCGCAGGTATCACTCACAAAATCTGATTCTGCTGACCAAGGTTTAATGGGCTGGGCATTGGGGAATAGTGATCGCGCTTTTCTAGAGAATCTTGTGTGTCCACCAGTTACGTCATGGGGATGATGGGCTTTATCCTCTAGGGTGTCATAGTTAGGAACAGATGTATCCAAACATTTTTCTAGAGCCGCTTTAAATTGAAGAGTTTGACGTTGTTGGCGCATCAATCTAGTTCGCAACTCCCGACAAGTATTTTCTGAGTGCAATAGCTGCTGAGACTGTTCACTGTAGTTAGTTTGCAGCAGTGAACACTGGCGTTCTAATTGAGCTAGGCGTTGCTGGCTAATTTGTAAATGTGCTTTATGAGTTTCGATGAAAATTTCTTGACTTTGAACAGTTTGTACAGCCGTTTCTAACTGTTCAAATAGGGACTGGATTTGCTCTTGTGCAGCTGAGAGTTCCTGAGTTTGTTGATTTAGCATCGAATCTGTAACGCTGGAGCGTTTTTTTTGCCATTGCAAAATCTTTTCTGCTTCAGTTAATTCGTGTTTTAACTGTTCTACTTGAGAGTACAAGTCACCATTAGCTGTGCTTAATTCTTGATTCAGCGTCAGTAATTTATGAAATTCAGAGTCTACAACTGCTTGTTTCTCACTATCAGGTTCTGCAACCCAGTCTTTTTGAGTATTGACTACGGGTTCATACTGCTGTTCTGCGGCTGGGTTCAGGAGTGGTAAATTAGTCACGGCCATATTTTCATCATGGACAACTGAGTAAAAAGGACAACTCGCCAGATCTGATGATGGCGAATTTGCAGAATTTAGGGGTTCAATCACAGTGCCGTTGTTTGAGGTGTCAGCTATATTCATCACTCTTGACCCACCTGCTTAAAAGTATTCAGTAGTGTTTATGACAACATTGCTGATCAACTGCGTTAAATTCAGGATTTCCTCTAGAAGCCAAGTTTAACTCTCTTTCAGCATGAGTGGCTAGTACTATCAGGTAGCTAGGCTATAAGCAAAAGCCAGAAAGCTTGAATGCTCATAGAATTGAATTTTTTTGTCTATTTTTAACTGTCTAGCTATTTGTACCTGACTGTATGTACTAGTCATTAGAGAGTATCCTCATTGTGCATTTAAAATTGACGCTGATAACGCCGTTATAACATTGTCAGTTTCTTGTGCGTCAACTTTCTGTATGATGTAGTCTTTTTCTCCCCAAGTGTTAGAGGGTGTGAACCTACTTGACGTTGGTTAAAAGTTATATTAATTTGCTAAAAATTATTATGCCCCCAGCGCTCTCCACTCAGATACTACAATTAGGTAGAGAAAGGCAGAAATTTTCTAGAATTAAAGTATTAAATTTTACATTAAAAAAATAGAGTTAGGAGTCAGGAGAAAGAATTTATTTTCCTGCCCTGCACCCCATATTATTGATCAAGGTAGCCAGTGGGGATGAAAACCAACTAAAGGTAGTTGTTCTGGCTTGATTTCGATGTTGTCTGCATCAGTGATTGGTAGCAGAGGCATTAACCACAGACTACTAGTAGCAATCGGCTCTCCATCATCAGTTTTTAAAGTATTGGCGGGTAATGAAGTTAATGGTGTCGTAGTATTTTGTACTGCTACTACTTGGTCGAACAATATACCCAAACCGTCAGGTGCTAAACTCATTTGCACATTTCGTTGGGCTGGTGGTAGCATCAATAGCGGTTTCTGCTGCTCAGTTTTCAGATTAATCGCCACTAAATAAGGCTGTTCTATGTATTGTTCTTGTGATACTAGCTGTGTAAGCAAGCAGTAGAGAGTGGGTGAGGCAGGATCAAAATCACAGCCGAGAATTGAGCCTGTTGTTTTTAATAATTGTTTCTGTACACCTTGATTGGTGACTAGGAATAAATCTCGCGTATAGTCCGTATTAAATTTGACCATTACGGCTTGTGAACCATCCTTGGCGAAAGCTTGGACTAGTCCAAATTGTGGTAAAAAATCTAGTGGTTTAGTGGCATCTCCTTCGAGAGATAAAATTGCTGTTCCTTGTCCTTGAGCAACTGCTACAGCTTTACTATCTGGTGTGATGAGAAAGTCTCCACCGGGTTGGCTTTCCAAGCGTTTTGGAGTTGGTTGGTTTCCATAAGTATCGGTGGTTGCTGGAAGATACCACAGGCCAAAATCTCCTGGATTATCTTTTTTGCCTCGTTGAACAACTATTGTTTGTCCATCAGGGGATAAATCAAATTTCAGGTTTTGATAGTCTTTATTATCTACAATCAAGTCAAGTTTGCCCGCTGGTTCTGGTTGTTCATCAATTTGGCTGGCAATGCCTGTTGTCACTGTATATAGTTGGGCTGAGAGTAAGTCTGGATTTTTGGCAGAGCGAGCAGAGAATAAGATTTTTTCTCCATTGGGAAATGGCTCGAAATCCATGACAACTATGTCTGGGGGGGTAAGTACTTTCTTTTGCTCTTGAGTTAGGTTGTAGAGTACTAATTTTCCTTGTTCTTGTTGATTAGCTCCTATGTAAAGTAAGGCGCGATTGCGAGTACTAAAAGTTCCTGTAAAAGGCTGAATTTCTCGCTTTTTTCCTTCTGCTTCTGAGAATTTATCTCTGGCTCCTTGCAATAAAATTTGATAATTTGTGCCGTAGGGTGCTGGTGTTATGAGTGTGTAAACCAGCCGTCTTCCAGCCCAACTGATTTTACCTGCTAGAGGTGGATCAATTTTTAAATTATCCTCTACGCTTTTAGTGTCCATTGGACGGCTAAAAGTCAGGGTAAATGAGATATCTTCTGCACCAATTTGTTGATTTTGCCAGTTAAAATTCCTAACTATGGGCTTAACTGCGTCACCTTGCCAGATGACTAACCCTATGAGCAAGCTCAAGATGAGCATGAGCGCGATCGCTAATCGATCTAGTGGTTGAATAAATTTATGGGATTGAGTCATTGGTAGTTGGGCATTGGTCATTGGGCATTGGCAAAAACTCTTCCTGCACCTGTTCCCTATTGAGAGTTCCCTAATAACTATAAGGATTCTTTGGTTGGGGAATTTTTTTGAGGGAGGTAGCCTTGATGGTCAGTTGGCGTTTATTTGCTACATTTTCTGTGATCATCTGTCCTTCTACTTCTAGCCACATATCTGGTGGATATTGATCACGATTATCTGGAAGTTGAACGGGTAAACCTGCTGGATAAGCATCTGCGGCACAACAAGTGATCACGAATCTTGCTAATAACAAAAAGTCTTTATCTAATTCTGGGGGATGGATCACAAATCCCTGGACTTTCACTTTTTGTCCTGTGTATGCGTCTGGTTCGGGATAGACATTGAGGATGCGTACCCAGTCTATGAGCGATCGCTCCTCTGGACGAACGGTAGCGCGAAAGGCTTGTGGTTGGGAGCGTGTGGCTCCAAGTAACTCAGTTACACCTCGATCTAGTGCTGTTTGACTAGTAAAAACACGAGGAGTAATTATAAATCCTAAAATCGCTGTGGTTAGCAGCAAACCACTACCCCAACCAGGGGGAAATAAATTTATATGCTGATCATTATTCGTAGGTGCTTCATAACGACGACGGCGTTTCCAAAGTTGCCTCCCTTTGGAAAACCCAACAATTAGTAAACCGACAGCACCCATAATTACTAACCAAAAATAATCGGGGTGAATCAACAGATTGAGTTTACTTGTGAGCCAATATTTCAGCATCAAGATTCCCCAAGCTGTAATTGCTAGTACATCTAGCCAAGGGATCAATTGATTTTTAATTTTGGATTTTGAACTTTGGATTGAAGCCATTGTTTATTAGTCAGTTTTTTTAACAAAATACTCAAGAGTAAATACAGTGGATATAATTAATGCCAACCCTTACATAACGTGCAGATTCAAAAGTAAAGTCAAGAAAAATGTCAATAGTCCGGCTAAAGCAAATAGATAAAATAAAGCTCTAGGTTTGAAAATTGATAACATCAAACCAACACCTTTGATGTCAATCATGGGGCCAAATACCAAAAATGCTAACAAAGAACCACTGGTAAAAGTTGAGGCAAAAGATAGTGCAAAGAAAGAATCGACTGTAGAACAGATTGATACTACTGCTGCTAAAACCAACATGGCTAGGATTGAGGTGATTGGCCCAGCACCTAAACTGAGGATGAGTTCACGGGGCGCTAGAACTTGAATAGAAGCAGCAATAGCGCTTCCTAATACCATCACGCCTCCTAGTTCCCGCAATTCTTGGACTATATTATCCAATACGAGACGGAGTTTATCTGCAAGAGGTTTATTGACGCTAGAAGTTGAAAGAGTTGCCTGGATTAAATTATCACTGATCCTAGTGGATATACCTGCTTTACCGCCCAGAATATAAGTTCCTGATTGCAAAAGGGTATTAGCAGTTGCGTTTGCTGGTACTTGGTAACGCCTGCCCTTACGTTTAGTGTCTTGTTTAGCAGGTGGATTATATTTGAGATAACGAGCGATAGTCGGTTGCACAAAAGGACTTAAGTCCTGCTGAAAACTGAAGATAAAACCGATAATAGTAGCGATCGCTAAAGACAATACAACTCTTAACACTACTATTTCTGGTTGATCTCGAAATGCTGTCCAAGTTGCCCAAATCACAATTGGGTTAATTGTCGGTGCTGCTAATAGAAAGCCAATTGCTACGGGTGTGGGTACTCCCTGCATCAATAACCGCCGTGCTACCGGCACATTACCGCACTCACACACCGGAAACAAAAAGCCAATCATGCTGCCTACTAAAGCCCCCAGCAGAGGATTTGTCGGCATTTTCTCTACTAATTTACGCTCATCAATAAAAAATAGCAGAAAACTGGAGAATAACACTCCCAGCAGTAAAAAAGGCATCGCCTCGACTAGCAGACTTAGAAATAGCGTAAAACCGTTGTTCAGTTGATTCATCATGCGTCGCAGTCAAAAGCGGTTTTGAGTTTTAGGGTTATGCCTAGTCATTTTATCGAAATGGGGATCAAATGGGGATCAAAGGCAGAACTAGAAAAGTAAACAATCATTATACTCAGTTATTTAGGCATATTGGGGTTATTTAAGCAATTCATGATAGTATATGCAAGGAAAGGTGAGTAGAAGGCAAAAGTGTGGTATGGCTAATTCACGAATTATTCCTACTTCCTGAGCTTTTTAAACTTTTTGACTGGATAGTTATTTTATCCCTGCTACACTAGCATAGATATTTTGAGTTGAGTGTATTTACTACTAATGACAATATCTCAGATGATTATGATATACCAAATATTTAATTGTAAATATTTCAATCACCCATCTGTAAGATCATAAATTATTTGAAGTTGTCCTGTTCTTAAACCAGTTTTGGCAGATACAGCAGAATTCAGGAGTCAGAAGTAAAACTGGCTTGGTGTCTGGCTTTGAATTTAGATTCTGTACATCATTGATCTGCAATCCGCTGTAATTTCATATTTGGTTGGGTATTAATCTTGATTGCTTTCATCTTTCTTTATAGTCAGTCCTGCTCGGAGTTGATCTTGATATTGGTTACTTTTTCACTACAAAAATACTAAAAAGCAAGACTATTCTTCTCTTCTTCTAATTCTTCATCCTGACTCCTAGCCGTAACCAAAAGACTTTTATGGCTTACGCCACGCTACGCTATCAGCAACTCCTATTTATAGATATCTTTTTTTGATAAAGATACTGGCTGCTACTATGAGTACCGTGATAATAACACGGTAAGTATAAGCATTTTATTCTCCCATAATAACTCCTGAAATGTCTAATTCATTAGTATTATGCATATTTTCACGGTTTCTTCATATTCAAACACCTAAGTAAACAGTATTTTCCGCATTTCTATCTTTACCGGATACTACTGTTGTCTAATTTAAAACCCATATCAATAAACGAAATAATTCATGTTTTATGGTTGCAATTAATGAAAAAAATATACCCGCATATTTCCGGGTTACAAATCCTATATTTTCCGAGATAGTTAGAATTAGAATTAACTGCCAATAAAAAAGCAAAAAACACCCTCTTATAAAAACCTAGGAAAATTTGATGAAAATTAAAAGTGTATTTATCTCTCTAAGTTTGCTTTTCGGTGCTGTGTTATCCGGTGCTAACTCCGCTGAAGCTGCAAGTTTTACCAGCAATGTCACGAAGACTAATGCTAAGAGTAATGTCATCCTCAACTCCATTACTCAAAATGGAAAAACATTTGATAACTTCTCTTATGTCAATAAGGCTGTTATTAAATACAATACACCTAAAAACACTACAAACTCTAACAGTGGTGCAGCTAGTACCGATAAAGGTGATAATGCAAACTCACCATTAGCAACAGCCGAAGATCCTACAGGTAATGCTATTGCAGCTTTTTTGGGTAATAACAACTTGAATAACATCATTGACACAGAAGATGACGGTTCTTTCATAATTGATGTTTTCTTTGATAGCAAAATTTTCAAAGATAATTCAGGGTTGGATAACCTGTTTTTTTGGGAACGTGGTCAGAATAGTACATTAGGTATTCAAGCATTGGATATGTCTGGGAACATTATCGGTAACTTCAAACAACTTACAGAAACGAAAAAACCCACTAATTATGCTGGCTTCCAAATTGACACCAAAGAAATTGGGGGAAGTCAAGATGTAGGTTCTTGGGGTATTAGTCTCCAAGATTTGGGAGTTACTGAATTAAGTGGTTTGAGATTAACATCTAAAGCAAGCTATAGTGGCCCTGATTTTAAGGTAATAGCTAGAACCTCTGTACCTGAACCAACAACTATACTTGGGTTAGGTGCAGTTGCTGGACTCGCTTTATTACGCCGTCGTCAGTTGAAACAGAATTCAATTTAATTGGTGTTAAAGTAAATTTTCGCCACGTTGGTATATATCCCGTGCGTAATCAGTCCAAGCACCTTGTCCCCAATATCGAAAACAACTTGTTTGTAGTAACAGGTTATGTAATAAAACTTGGCGATAGTGAAGTTGTCTAGTTACAGGTTCATCTGAGTTATTAGACAACAATTGATCAAATTTTTGATGAAATAAACTGCTTAATTCATACATGGGCGATAAAACATTTTCGTATCCTTGTACCCAACTAATATGATTAGTCCATGATGCCCCATCAATATGAAAGTTGGGGTTATTTTTTTTGATTTCTTGAATGGCATTTTCGACAGCATCTGGGTGAGAATTAGTTGGTTCAATCTGTTGCCAAATTTGATGCTGTCCTACTGGTTGACATTGGGGAAAGTCTTCAGGTTGACAACCAGCGGCTTCTAGTAATTCTAAATATTCTGTACCACAAACACCGACTACTCCGGTTTTTCCTCCGCCATTTTGCAACATATCGCCCCAAGCTTGTTTGAAACCACTGGGAAATTCATTCATCATCACGCCACCGTTTTCACCATCACCAATTTGACTAACAATAGGTGGTACTAGAAAATTACCTAATTGTTGTTTGCTTAATGTTTTTGCTTCGTAGTATGGCTGCATTTGAGCGACTAGTTTTGTATCGGAACCTTGGGTTTTAATCAAGGCGGTAATACTAATTGTTTCTCCTTGGGAATTGCGAGCAATTAAACGATGTGGTAAATGTTTTTGGGTGATTGATTCACCATTAATTGTTTCTATGGTGTGTTCTTGCACTAATAACCAAAGGTATCCACATTCTTTGAGGGCTTTGATAAATGCAAAGAGGGTGTCGGGGTGATTGGGGAGGTGCATTTCTGGGGGTGAAAATCCTTTGACTCGCGCTAGTGCTTCCCAACCAAAAATTGCGGCAAAATGTTGTTGCCAAGCGATGATGTGCAGTTTAATATCTGGTATGGGTGTGGAAGGAATGACAGCGTGACTCCACATCGTTCCTAACCATTCTACATAAGGCTGATAGGTGCGATCGCACGTGATACGTTTAAGATTGTCGAGGATGTCGCTTCTTCCCATTTGTCGGAGTCCCCACAACAGATTTCCGGAGTAATCTAACATCACACGGGGGTTGCAACCTTGATTGACTAGTTCAGGGATGAAATCACCTATACGGCTGTAACAATAAGCAAAAGGGGCTGCATTGTGGTTGTCTCCTTCCTGTTGATGTTCAAACATATATTGCAGATTGCTGATGAGTGAACCATTCTGTCCAGCTGGTATAGTGGGCTGGTGCATATGGAGTGCGATCGCAAATACTGCATTTACATCTGCTAATTTAATATTAGTTGTGGGTAAAAATACAGGCTGATTATGGTTGACTACAGAAAGAACTTCCGTTTCCCAACCAGATATATTTGGTAAATCGTCAATGATTTCGGGCAAATTAGGCAGATTAGTAGGTAATTGAAACATTTCTGGTTGCTCCGAAACAATGTTTAACTATACATCTTGCACCGATATCTGGCAATGAATACCCCCAGTCACGCAATTCTCAATCTGGTAATTTTTAATCAACAATTACGAACTCAGGCTACTCCAGCGATTATTATCGGTGCAGTCCTTCCAGATATTCCCATCTTTGTGTTCTACTTCTTGATGAAGTTTGTTTACCGTTTGCCAGAACGCCAAATTTGGTCTGAGGTTTATTATCAACCTTTTTGGCAATTTATTGTCAGTACGTTTCATTCAATTCCTTTAGCATTGCTGGGTTTATTAATTGCCCATATCGAGAATTGGCAAGTAATTGAGGTAGGTTTTATAAGTATGGTGTTGCATTCTTTGTTAGATTTACCAGTTCATAACAATGATGCTCATCGTCACTTTTTCCCTTTCAGTAATTATCGTTTTATTAGTCCTGTTTCTTATTGGGATGTAAATCATTATGGACGCATTGCGGCTTTGGTAGAAATTCTATTGGTTTTAGGGGCGACAATTTATTTATTTTCTAGTATTCAAGCTTATTTAGGCGCAGGTTTGTTAGTTGCTGTTAATCTATTCTCTTGGCTTGGGTATTTTCGATTTTACGTGAGAAGAAAAACTAATTGATGCAGACTCAAATATTTATTATATCAACGTAAGATTATTCATCTAAACTATAACGACGGTCAACAGTGGTAATCATTATGCTGTCACCGATTACATTGAAGTGATTATAATTATAGCAGAATTGCGGCTAATTGTCAGAAATGGCTTACGCCTCCCGTTAGGGATACATGATATCCATGATTTAAGGATTTACAGGATGTGATTGGATGATGTTTTAATACTTATAAATAATGTTAAAATTAAACCATAAGTAATCATGGAGTAAATGTCATGGTACAAACTAAACACAGATTTGCAAGTTTTGAAGAATATTTATCTTATGATGATGGCACAGATAAACTTTATGAATTGTTTAATGGAGAGTTAATTGAAATGCCGCCAGAATCAGGGATTAATGTGCAGATTGCTAATCGTCTTTTTCTCATTTTTGCATTGTTAATAGGCATTGATCGAGTTCGGGGACATGGTTTGGAATTGGAAGTAAGAGGAGAACCGAGAAACCGTTATCCTGATCTGACTATTATTCGAGAAGAACATATTCAACAATTAGCAAACCGTAACACGATTCGCCTGTCAATGTCACCACCTTTGTTAGTTGTTGAAGTTGTTAGCCCTGGGGAATTACAAAGAGATAGAGATTTCATCGCCAAGCGTTTACAGTATCAAGATTGTGGTATTCCTGAATATTGGATTATTGACCCACAAACCAAAAGTATATTAGTTTTAGAATTCAGCAATGAAATTTATAATGAAGTTGGGATTTTTTCTGGTGATGATTTAGTTATATCTCCACAATTTAATAATCTCAATTTACAAGCATCACAGATTTTTGATTAATCAGGAGTTCCTTTATAAACTTACAATTTTAGCAGAATTACGGCTAATTGTCAGAATCAGGATATCCAGGATTTAAGGATTTACAGGATGTGATTGGATGCTGTTTTCACAATTGTGAATGATCTATAGATCAGGTAAAAGGTAAAAGGTGTATAATTACCCATTACCCATTACCAATTTACAAAGCGTTAAGAATGTAAACTAAGGTGAAGAGAACAATCCAAATGATATCAACGAAGTGCCAGTAAATTTCTGCCATTTCGATGCCAGTGTGTTTGGTGTCAGAATAATGACCACGACGCAAAGAACGCCATAATACACCCAAGATTAACAAGAGTCCAATGAAGACGTGTAAACCGTGGAAACCGGTCATGAGATAAAAGCAATTGGCGAAAATATTGGTGGTCAGACCATATCCCAAATTCATGTATTCATAAACCTGACCGGCTAAGAAAACTGCCCCCATAATTGCGGTAATGAAATACCAAAACCGCATCCAACCAACACTATTTCTTTTAATTGCCATATCACCAAAGTGAATGACAAAACTACTAGAAACCAGAATGATAGTGTTAATTGTCGGGATAAATAATTCTACTTCTGTTCCTTCTGGTGGCCAAACAGCGGTAGTACCCCGAAAAAATAAATAGGTGGCAAAAAATCCACCAAACATCAAAGATTCAGAAACCAGAAAAGTCAATAGTCCCCAAACTCGCAAATCTTGATGTTCTTCGTGTCCAGCTTCGTGATGTTCACTGGTTGTAATTGCAGTCATGCTATTTTCCTAGTAATAAGTGTAGGTTGGGGAGCCATCACTGTGGACGGGTTCCCCGGCTTGAGGTGAATGGCGTTTGACGGAAGGAAACCCAACATTTGAAGACGAAATTAAACCCAATATTTTGGGTGATTTGTTGGGTTGCGCTGTCGCTTAACCCAACCTACAATTTCTGTGTTTTAACTAACAGCTTCTGTCACCGATGATGATTCATCATGAATATGACCATAGTCATAGGGACCATGAGTAACAACAGGTAAAACTTCCCAATTTTCGATAATTGGTGGAGAACTGGTTGTCCATTCTAAAGTCAAACTTTCCCAGGGATTATCACCTGCGAGTTCTCCTTTTGTCCAACTGTGAATGGCGTTGTAAGCGAAGGGAATGACGGAAATAGCCAAAATGAATGCGCCAATGGTGCAAAGCTGGTTTAAGCTGACAAATTGGGGGTCATACATGGCAACTCGGCGGGGCATTCCTTGTAAACCCAGTTTGTGCATGGGTAGGAATGTCAAGTTAGTACCGATGAAAGTGAGGACAAAGTGAACTCTTCCCCAGGTTTCATTCATCATTCTGCCGGTCATTTTGGGGAACCAGTGATATATACCTGCGTAAATACCAAAGACGGAACCACCGAAGAGAACGTAGTGGAAATGTGCGACGACATAATAGGTGTCGTGGACGTGAACATCAAAGGGGGCTGTTCCCATTGTTACGCCGCTTAATCCACCCATGACGAACATGGAAAGTAAGCCGATCGCAAATAGCATGGCGCTGGTGAAGCGAATCTTGCCTCCCCAAAGGGTTGCAACCCATCCGAAGATTTTCACACCTGTGGGAACTGCAACTATAAGGGTGGATATGGTGAAGAACATCCGCATCCATCCAGGTGTGCCACTGGTGAACATATGGTGTACCCAGACGAATAAACCGACGACGCAAATAGCAACTGTGGAAAATGCGATCGCTTTATAGCCAAATATTGGTTTCCGTGCATGGGTAGGAATTACTTCGGACATAATCCCAAAAATCGGCAGAATCATTAAATAAACCGCCGGGTGGGAATAAAACCAGAACAAATGCTGATAAATAACGACGTTACCACCTGCATCTGGTTTGAAGAAGGAAGTACCAAAGTTGATATCAAACAATAACAGGATTAAACCTGCGGCTAATACTGGTGTAGAGACAAGTGCGAGGATGGAAGTTGCTAAAATTGCCCAGCAAAATAGGGGAACTTGATCCCATTTCATGCTGGGGACTTTCATTAACAAGATGGTGATCACGAAGTTGAGTGAACCCAAAATTGAGGAAGTTCCCACTAAGACAATCGCCAAAATCCACATTGTTTGGGCGATAGGTGCGGTAACTAAGCTTAATGGTGGGTAAGCTGTCCAACCTGATTGGGAACCACCAAAAATGAAACTGAGTAACAGTAATAATCCTGCGGGTGGGTTTAACCAAAATGCGATCGCATTTAATTTAGGAAACGCCATGTCTCTAGCACCCACCATTAAGGGGACTAGATAGTTACCAAATCCCCCAATTGCACTGGGGACAATCCACAGGAAGATCATGATTGTCCCGTGGTTGGTCATGAAGGCGTTGTAAAGATTCGGGTTGATAAAGTCGGATTCTGGGGTGGCTAATTCGGTGCGGAGTGCGATCGCCATCAACCCACCGATCAGATAAAATGCAAACGATGTCACTAAATATTGAATCCCAATCACTTTGTGATCAATATTAAAAGTGAAATAATCTCGCCATTTCCAGGCTGTAGGGTGTGAGGTGTGTGGCGTATTTGGTGAAACTTCTAACTGTGTCATAAGCTATTTTGGGAATTTGTTCAGTGGTCAACTGAACGCTGCTATTTTGCAATTTGAGCAAGTGTTTCTGCACTCACTCCGATATCATCGGTATAAGGGGCGAGAAATTCAGGTGTAGATAAATTAGCTGGATTTACAGCCACAACTTGAGATTGTCCCTGGTTTTGAGCAATCTGGTTTTCTGTTAACCAGCTATCAAAATCTTCTTGGGTATGGACAACAACTTGCGATCGCATAGCACCGTGATAACCACCACATAATTCCGCACAAACTATCGGATATGTACCTGGTTTGGTAGCCACAAAACGCAATTCAGTAGCAATACCAGGAAGTGCATCTTGTTTGAGTCGAAATTGCGGAACCCAGAACGAATGAATTACATCATCTGCTGATAGATTCAACTGCACATCAGCACCAACAGGAACGTGTAACTCACCAGCAGCAATACCAGTTTCGGGATAGTTAAATAACCAAGCAAACTGAATCCCTTTCACATCAACAACCAAATCTGCTGGTTTACCTTGAGTTTGGGGACTTCCACCAATCCCAATTCCAGGAGTTACAGATTCAGAACCATCATTCATGGTAGCAGCCATAGCCATCTGTCCATGAGGATGACTTCCTGGTTCTAAGCCTCCCATTTTGTTATAAATATCTACACTGTAGATACCCAAAACAATCACAATTACTGTGGGAACTGCTGTCCAAAAAATTTCTAAGGCTAAGTTACCTTCTACAGGTGTACCATCACCATTGTCTCCTGGACGGCGACGATACATAAACAAGAAAATTAGAATCGTTCCTTCTACTACTAAAAATAAAGCAACAGCAATGGTAAACATGATATTGAAAAATCCGTCTACCAAAGGTGCTTGTTGCGATGCTTGTACCGGTAGTAGATGATGATTTTGACCAATCCAAATGCTAATAGGGGAAATTATCATCCCAGCTAATAGCGTCCATAACGACACAGGAACTTTTTGCATACTACCTGCACTCTATCAGTTATCAATTATCATTTGTAGGAGCAAATTACAATTCGTCCGTACTTATCCAGTTATCAATCTGTTCACTGTTCTCGGATTTGGGGCAGTGTTTTTGATTTTCACTTACTAACGTTCTAGCTTACACTTAATACTAAATCGCAGAAACTTCCAGATTTTTTCATATCTTTTCCTCAAGATTAAAAAAAATGCTTTTAGTATATTCAGATTTAATTTTTTTATAAAAACCGGAACCTCAGGATTTTAATTCTGCTCATTTATAACAATTTACGATTTATATTTTTGTTGATGATGAACTTTTTATTTAGTTTAAAAAAAAATAAGATATTCCTATATAATTACATAATTTAGCAGATTTACGCAGTTAAATAGTGCTTTTTGGAGCAAAGCATTATTGTGAGGAATTCCCAAAGATATTAGTTGTCTGCTGTAGTGTGAGAATAACAATTTTTGGGACAAATCCGAGAACAAGCTTCACAACCAATACAGTTTTCTGGAGAAGTAACTGCCATTATTTTCCGTTCAATTTCTTCATCATCTTCGTCTTCCACAAATTCGCCTTCTTCGTTCAATGCTTTCAAACCTAAAACATTGTGGCCACATACTTTAATACATCTGCCACAACCAATACATTTATCTTTGTCAATTTCTTGAGCAAATTTAGGTGTCCAAGTCTTACCGCCAAAAGTCACTCCTGTTAATGTCGCCATGATTTTTTCCTCAGCAATTTTGCTTACAAATTAGTTAGTGATTTAATCTTAATCCTAGCCTAATAATTTTTATTTTTACGAATAAAAATTAACTTTTTTATCAAATTTTGCTGACTTGCTAAATAATAGCAATTGAGTTTAGATCATTAATCATATTAAATGATAGTTATTATTAATAACAAACATCCTTTAATGTTTGAAAAGTTTCTAGTGATTATAATATGGCTTCACCACATCAAGGGCGAATGCTACTACATAAACATAACGGAAAATTAGGAATTTGAAACCCATGAAGATGGGTTTTGTCTCTGTAGCCGCGACTTCCAGTCGCCAAGGCAAATAATAAATTAGACTGGTTATTGCCAAAATATAGTGCAGGTAAATGATAAAAGTTATATTGATATTCTTTTGCAAATATAATATTTACCTGATGGATAAAAAATGCAATTTAACAGTATTAGTGGATACTAAATAAACCTGAATTACCTTTTATGTGAAAAACCATACAAATTAAATCATCAAAAAAGTTATATTTTACCTTAACTTAAATTATGCACAAAATTTAACTTCTAAAAAAACTGTAACTTTCATAGCAATAAATAAATTCAAATTAACAATCATTTAAACAATTTAGTATTACTTAGATGTTACCCAAAAACACTTTAGGTAAGGTTTTATGGTCAAATATAAAGGCAAAGATTAAGAAATCTTCCTAAGCTCATTCTGAACAAACTTAGCGAAATCTTTATGAAATGTATAGTTAATGAAGAAGCAATGAAGCTCTCGTTTCAATGTCTTTAATCAGTAAATAGTCAACGGTGAACAGTTATTAAGGATATGCTGTGATTTTTCATTCAGCTAAATCTATTAGTAGGGGTAAAGCACAATATAAATCCTGTTAACTGATAACTGAAAAGTGAGGCGAGAAAAACATTTCTTGTCATGGAGATACTTTGGTAGCAAGTTATGAATCAAAAAGAGACATCACGGGGAGACTTGAGCCAAACATCTCAGCAATTAGAGTAGGAAGAAGCCTGATGCCTTATACAATTCCTAACAAAAATTGCGTTGGATGTGACAAATGCCGTCCCCAATGTCCTACGGGTGCAATCAAAATAGAAGATGATGAATATTGGATTGATCCTTGTCTTTGTAATAATTGCGAGGGTTATTATCCAGAACCACAATGTGTCATTGCTTGTCCAACAAATGCTCCCATACCTGCACAAGCGAAAAAAGGAAGATGCAAAATTGAACCGCGAGAACCTACCAGTCCTGATTTATTTTCTAATGGCAAGAATCATCCATTTGCTTCAGCAATAGTTATTTGGGAAGCTTGCAATTTACTAGCACAACGCAAATCATTAAATTGGGAAACAGATGCAGAAGATAATTTACATTATAGCCGACAAGTTAATCAAGGTCGGGGTGCAATTTCTTTTCATATTCAAGACCCATTTCAAATTAGTAACCTAGCTAAAGATTTACACATAATTGAAAGCCTCGATATTCGAGCAGCTTGTATTCATTTAATTTTCGCTGCCCATGCTACAGCCTTAGATAAACCTTGGGAACAAGAATTCGCCATTGATGAACGCCAAATTGAAAAATATTTGGGGTTAGAGAAACGCAAAGACCTCAACAAAACTGCCAAGCTTTCTTTAATCAAAAACATCGTTCAACAAGCTTGTTCTCTCATTGTTACCATAGACTGGCCGCAACGGGGTAGAGTTCCCGGATTTTCTGTTACACAAAGTCACTTATGGCATTTAACAGATATCCATCACCATTTTCAAGAAGATGATCTGGGGTGTAAATATTTGATTGGACTGACATTTAAGGTTAAAACAGGCACTTGGTCACAACACTTCTTGAATAGACAAGCTAGTAAAGAGCGCAGTGGATTCTATCAGTATGGTAGTCTTCCTAAAACGCTGTTAACTACAGTTATGAGTCTTTGGCAGCAACATGAAGGTGCTATTAGACTTATGTTATGGTTATTATTTAAAACCAAAATGGGTAGAGAACAACGCATCACTGTTCCTACTTTAATGCGAGTTGCTTATGGTGAGGAAAAAATTAACCTAGCTTCAAGATTGAGAGATGAACGTAAGCGTTTGTTACGAACTTTTGAAAATGATTTGGAAGTTCTCAATCATTACGGAGTCAAACCACTATTTGACCCTATTACCTATCCGCCAGAAATTCAACCATTGTGGGCGAAATTAGTCGATATTCCTGAAGATCCAGATGAGGCTTTGGAATTTTGGATTAATGATGGTGGTGGTGATAATCGACTAACAGATAGTGGACCTCGTGGTAAGTGGAATTTGTTAATGAATGCGCGAATTCTATCTTTTGAACTTCCCCCAGAATGGGAACAGCTAAGTTCAGATGCGGAGAAAAAAAAGCGCCGTACTGTTAGGAGTAAAAAAACTCTTAAAAGCACTGATGATTTATTAGGTGAACAAGTTTTGCAAGCACGCAAAAATATTAATATCTCCCAAAGGGAATTAGCAAGGCTTACAGGTAAAAGCCAAAGCTGGATTCGTGATGTTGAAAATGGTCGTCTTAAACCTAAGTTAGAAGACCAAGCACTACTCAGAAAGGTGCTGAATATTCTTTAATTTAGTTATCTCTTTATCTCGTTCCCAGTCTCCGGCTGGGAATGCCATCAAAGAGGCTCTGCCTCTAATTTAACAGAAGTGTTACCGATAGCGCAGCCTTAGCTCAAGGCAGAGCCTTCTAGAATTCATTCCCATACAGAGTATGAGAACTAGATAAATTTAGTAATTACTAATTAGTTAAGCTGACATTATTTGCATTGATCTGCAAGTTTCAGCATATCTATTATAAGGTGCGGCATGGCGATAGCTTCGCTTGCCGCAGGCATCGCACATTTCCGCATAAAGCATAAAATTACGTCCCATAAACTCGGAACCACCCATCATCATGTTCATGCACATCATGCACATTTTGAGTAGTCGCGTATTATACCCATCATATCCATGTACTTCCTACCTTTACTGATACAGTAGGTCATGGTTTCTAAGTATTTCTTGTGGTATTCCATATAAGTATTAATGCAGGCTTACATTTCGGTGGTAATGGTTTCAGACATCATCATCAGAAAAAATACTCCTGATTTTCTAATGTTTGCGTATGTTTTGATTTGGATTAATGAAAACATTAACGATATATCCAGATTATCCTCAATCTCTAACAATGGTGACAAGGAAAACAGTAGTTTTTTCGCTGTCTGGGGAACATGAATGATACATTATTAATGCTGGTTTATTAATACAAACTATTGAAAGTTCTGAACTAGAATTATCATGAAATCTTTGCACCGTCCTGATTTATATAGCTGGTCTTGTTTTAACCCCGCAAGAAATATTGATTTCAATGGGTTCGCTTGGATACGTCCAGAAGGCAATATTTTGATTGATCCTGTGGCTTTATCAAACCATGATTGGAATCATCTGGAATCTCTCGGTGGTGTGGCTTGGATTGTGCTGACGAATTCTGATCATCTGCGGTCAGCTAAGGAAATTGCTAATCAAACCTATGCTAAAATTGCTGCACCAAAGGCGGAGAAAGAAGATTTTTCGATTTTGTGCGATGCCTGCGGCGAGCGAAGCTATCGCTGGTTGACTGATGGTGAAGAGTTAGTTCCAGGATTGAAGGTGATTGAAATCCAAGGTTCAAAGACTCCCGGTGAGTTGGCCTTGTTGTTGGAGGAAACGACGTTGATTACTGGGGATTTAGTGCGATCGCACAAAGCCGGTACTTTAACTATTTTACCAGATGAAAAGCTGATGAATCGAGATCAAGCTGTGGCTTCTGTGCGCCGTTTGGCAGCATTAGAGAAGGTGGAAGCGGTGCTAGTGGGTGATGGTTGGTCTGTTTTTCGAGATGGTAGGGAAAGGTTGCAGGAATTGGTAGCGACTTTGGGATGAAAAAATACTATGAGTAAAAGCAAACAAATAGCCTTTGGTTGGTACGGTGGCAAATACAGTCTGAGAAATTTCAGACAGAATTGCATTGCAATTGTCTAGATTATTACCTCCTACAAGAATCTTATGTCTTTATATACACAATAGTTAACATTTTTAAAAATAACTTATGTCTGCTAGAGATGCTTTTCATAATTCTGTAAAAATTGCACTTCAAAAAGACGGGTGGAGAATTACCCACGATCCTTTATCTATTAGTTTTGGTGGAGTTGATCTGTATATTGATTTAGGAGCAGAAAAACTGATTGCAGCTGAAAAAAATGGAGAAAAAATAGCGGTTGAAATCAAAAGTTTTTTAAACACTTCAGCAATATCTGAATTTCATACTGCTCTTGGACAATTCCTTAACTATCGCGCTACGCTAAAAATAAAAGAACCTGAACGTATTTTGTATCTAGCAGTTCCTTTAGAAGCTTATACTGATTTTTTTACAACTAAATTTACACAATTCATAATTCAGGAATATCAACTAAAGCTAATTGTTTACAATGTTGAAATAGAGGAGATTGTGAAATGGCAAAGTTAGAAGATTATCGCCAATATATTCAGCAAATATTGACGAAATATGCCAGCTATAAACCTGCTTATGGAGAAATTGAAGTAGAGACAATCTTCGATACACAACGGGATCATTATCAGATTGTCCATATTGGCTGGGAAAATAAATGTCGAGTGTATGGCTGTTCTATGCACCTCGACATCAAAAACGAAAAAATCTGGATTCAATGGAATGGAACAGAAATTGATATTGCTGAAGAATTAGTTCAACTTGGTGTTCCTAAAGAGGATATTGTCATCGGGTTTCATTCCCCTTTTATGCGAAAATTTACAGATTATGCAGTAGGTTAAGCCAAAAAAGCGAACTGCTGAAAACAGCAGTGCTTGACGATCGCTCTTTTGACTAAGCCGGTGTAAACTGCAATGACACGCCATTCATGCAGTAACGCAAGCCAGTAGGTTTGGGTCCATCATTAAAAACATGGCCTAAATGTCCACCGCAATTGCTACAATGCACTTCAGTTCTGGTCATGAACAAAGACCGATCTGTAGTAGTAGCGATCGCACCCTCAATCGGTTTAAAAAAGCTCGGCCAACCAGTACGGCTATCAAATTTGCTGTCTGAGGTAAACAAAGCCTGTCCACACCCAGCACAGACATAAGTACCAGGCTCATAATTCTTGTCTAAAGGGCTGGTATGAGGGCGTTCTGTGCCATGTTTTCGCAACACCTGATACTGTTCCGCTGTTAAAATGCTTTTCCACTCTTGTTCTGTTTTTGTCACTGCAAACTCAGTATTAGAAGCTGCCATAGTTTCTGAACCCCAATTGATATAACGTGAAAAAAATGCTGTGCCAAATAATACGGCACTAATCTGTAAAAAACGGCGTTTGTCCATATATCTATTATTTACCATTTTACTTTCCTCAGCCAAGCAAACCCAGATGAGAATTTAATCATCATCAGCTATCGCTCTGAGAAACACCTGATAAACTCATTAAAATTAGCTAAAAAAGTTTAATTTTCAAATTGCAGCGTTCGCATCAACATAGATCAGCTATTCTGGAGTATCTTTATCCACAAACATCTATAGAAAATTCAGCGCTTTAACACTAATGTGTCAACTGCTAGGAATGAACTGCAATGTACCAACAGATATTTGCTTCTCCTTTGAAGGATTTTCTGCTAGGGGAGGAAAAACCGATGATCATAGCGATGGTTGGGGTATTAGTTTTTCTGAAGGTAAAGGATGTCGGATTTTTTTAGATGCTAAACCCTCCATAGCTTCCCCATTAGCAGAGTTAGTCCGTCGCTATCCTATCCACTCTACCCACGTCATCGCCCATATTCGCAAAGCTACCCAAGGTGAAATAGCCATTGAAAACTGTCATCCTTTCTGCCGGGAACTTTGGGGTAGATATTGGGTATTTGCCCATAATGGCAATTTACCAGACTTTCATCCTCAAAATAATGGCATTTTTCAACCTGTTGGTAACACAGATAGCGAACAAGCATTTTGCTTAATTCTCAACACTTTGCAAGCAAGTTTCCCTAAAGGTAAACCCCCGCTCAAGCTACTTTATCCTGTATTGAGCAAAATTACAGCAGAATTAAACGCGATCGGCATTTTTAACTATTTACTCTCTGATGGAGAGCATTTCTTTACCCATTGCTCTACTAAACTCTGGTACATTATCCGTCAAGCACCCTTTGCAGCCGCGCATTTAATTGATGAAGAGATGACTGTAGATTTTAGCGAATTGACTACCCCAAGCGATCGCGTTGCTGTCATTGTCACTATTCCCCTCACAGATAACGAAATTTGGACACAAATCCAACCAGGAAAAATACTAGTCTTTCAGGATGGTTTACCCCTTAACATTGAGTAATTTATGCCGCACAATATCTTAATAAGAAAATGCCAAATGATATGGCTTGCCAACTTTTGGTTCAGTTAGTAAATGCTTTTTCACCATCCCAATTACTTTATCACTATCAATTGGCTTGGTGATAAATTCCGTTGCCCCAAATACCTTAGAACGTACTCTATCAAAAACACCATCACTACCGGTTAATACCACCACTGGTGTCTTAGCAAATAAAGAAGTACTTCTTAATTGACTGCAAAGTTCATAACCGTTGATCACAGGCATAATCAAATCCAAAAAGATCAAATCCGGTTTATTTTCAATTAGTATCGGTAAGGCTTTGACAGGATCTTGAATAGCTATAAATCTCATCCCATTAGCAGTAATAATCCTCTCTAATATTTTACAAACTTGAGGACTATCATCCACACAAGCTATGAGCGGAGCATTTTTACTAATTACTCGTGAATGATTAGATTGATGATTTACCTGAGCAACTGCTAAAGGTAAGTCACCTATTTCTATTAATTCTGTGATTCCTTTATGAATAAAAGGAAGCAAAGAGCGAGCGACAGACACCACACTCTGCTTCATTTTTGCAGCTAAATCCCATAATGTATATTGTCCGTTAATTAACCGTTCAAAATTAGTATACACAATTGGACTAACTTGCCTGCGTAGTAAGTCTGGATTGCGTAATATTGGCGATAAATTAGGATGAAAATCCTCCAAACCTGATTCTGACCAACCATTCCAGAAAGTTTTAATTTCTGTAAATATCTTATTTCCAGATGTAGCAATTACTGGAGATTCTAACTTTATATCTTGACTTTGTTCACAAAAGAAAGAAGATGAGTTAGTTTTTTGAGCCAAGTCACAGGTAACTTCAAATATCGTTTTTTTTATTACATTCGTAATTTGTTCATCGGTGATTTTTTGAGTTTTATACAAATTCTCTATAATCAAAAAATCCCAATAATCAACTGATATATCAATACTAGAAAAATTGATACTATTAATATCAATATGATGACTTTCTTCGGCGATATTTCTACGCAAACGACGGTAAGTATGAGCGCCTTCTGTTGCCCATACTAATTTTCCTAACTGATAATAAAAAGTCCAATTATTTTTTTTTGTATCCTTAATATTGACTTGACCACTAAATTGCAGTTGAGTACATTTTTGGAATATATTTATTATCCTATCAAATTGTATAAGTTGCGGCTGAGTCATAAATTCCTCATTAAAATTTTTTAGTGCTTAGGATAGCTTGCTTTACTGATTCAAATGACGAAAAATTTAGCATTTAAATCTAGCATAGATAGTAGTTTCCTGTCACCCTGATGCAATAAAATATAACAACACTTTTAGTCAGTTTATATATAGTAAACTTTTGTAAATAAAGTTAACAATGGTATAAATACTGAATATTTGCTATCAGAAATTTTGTCGTAAAAATAAAAGTAGCTCCTCAAGAAAGCGATGCTAAAGAGAACACCGCAAGCATCACATCCCTGAAGAGTTACTGTAATAATTTGATTGCGTAATTGGAGTTAGAGAACTCCACAAAAAAGATGTACTGCTTGCAGCAGCGCTAGTTCCCTCCGGGACGCTCCGCGTAGCAAGATCCCGTAGGGTACGCTATCCAATTTCACCAAATCAAAGCGACTTTTCTGCTCCCTGCCCCCTCCCCTGCTGTCACAACGACGGGATATTTTTTTAGTTGGAAGTCTCTAAAGTCGTGCCAGATGAGAGCCTCGCCAAGAAAATTTACTGGACATGGGGGTTGTAATTGACCATGAAACTGATACAATCCCCATATTCTCTATCGAAGAAGTGTTGTTTTTTCTTGCATTTATAACCAAATATCTGCAATTATCTATTACCATGAACAGCAACTACTTTATCCCCATCAATTAACTGTGGATTCACAGGAGGACAGAAAATGAATTTGCGATCGCTCAAACAATTACAATTTAGGTACAAGCTAAATTCACTCAAAAGCTTTGTATCACTCTTTTTAGCAGGAATATGCTTGAGTGTATCAGTTACCGCTTGCTCTGGTGTAAATCAGAGTAACTCCTCTAGCTCAACTTCTGCTACAGCCAAACCCCAAAACGTAGAACTAACCTTAGTTTCCTTTGCAGTCACAAGAGACGCTTACAAAGCTATCATCCCTAAATTTAGTGAGAAGTGGAAACAAGAACATAACCAAACTATTACCTTTCGGCAAAGCTATGGTGGTTCTGGTTCCCAAACTCGTGCTGTAATTGATGGTTTATCCGCAGATATTGTCCACTTAGCACTAGCTTTAGATACCCAAAAGATTGAAAAAGCCGGACTAATTCAACCGGGCTGGGAAAAAGAAGTTGCCAACAATGGTATTGTTTCTAAATCAGTAGCAGTATTAGTGACACGAGAAGGCAACCCCAAAAATATTAAAACCTGGTCAGATTTGAGCAAAGAAGGAGTAAAATTAATTACTGCCGACCCAAAAACATCAGGTGTAGCCCGTTGGAATTTTCTAGCATTGTGGAATTCAGCAATTAAAACCGATGCGGATGAAGCTAAAGCTGTTGAGTTTGTCAGCCAAGTTTACAAAAACGTGCCTATCTTAACTAAAGATGCTCGTGAAGCCACCGATGCCTTTTTCAAACAAGGTCAGGGTGATGCTTTAGTTAACTATGAAAATGAAATTATCTTGGCACAACAAAAAGGACTAAAGGTAAATTATATTATTCCTGATGTCAATATTTCCATTGATAATCCCATTGCTGTAGTAGATAAAAATGTTGATAAACACGGTAATCGGGAAGTAGCAGAAGCTTTTGTCAAATACCTGTTTACCGCTGAAGCACAACAAGAGTTTGCCAAAGTGGGTTTTAGACCTGTGGATGAGACATTAGCTCAAACTAAAGAGTTGGCTAACCAGTACCCTACAGTGAAAATGTTGAGTACAGTCCAGGACTTGGGTGGTTGGAATACAGTTCAGCAGAAATTTTTTGCTGATGGGGCAATTTTTGACCAAATTCAAGCCAAAATTCAACGTTAATTGGTGATTGGTAATTGGTGATTGGTAATTGGTGATTGGTAATTGGTGATTAATTCCTTCCTCCTTCCTCCTTCCTCCTTCCTCCTTCTTCCTTTTTCCTTCTTCCTTCTGACTCCTGACTCCTGACTCCTGACTCCGAACTCCTGACTCTAATCAGACAAAAAGCTAAATTTAAATTTTGAATTATGACCGTATCTTCTTCGGTGAAAGTTGATCATAAACTTCCTGTCTGGAAGGTGTTTCTAGATAATGTAATTCGACTTCCTTGGACTTGGCGAATTACCATAGCATACTTAACTGTAATGTTGTTTTTGCCTATGGCAGCAATGTTTCTCAAAGCAAGTACTGAATCTCCGGCTAGGTTTTGGGAAATTGCTACCAGTGAGTTAGCCTTAGCAACATACAACGTTACTTTTTTAACATCAATTTTTGCTGCTTTGCTCAATGGCGTGTTTGGAACTCTGATTGCTTGGGTGTTGGTACGTTACGATTTTCCTTTCAAACGCATCATTGACGCGACCGTAGATTTACCTTTTGCCTTACCAACATCGGTAGCAGGTTTAACTTTAGCAACAGTTTATAGTGATAATGGTTGGATTGGTTCTTTACTTGCACCTTTAGGAATTAAGGTATCTTTTACCCGTTTGGGGGTGGGAGTAGCAATGATATTTATCTCTCTACCATTTGTGGTGCGGACTGTGCAACCAGTGCTTCAGGAAATGGAACAGGAAATTGAAGAGGCTGCTTGGAGTCTGGGTGCTTCTCAATGGCAGACTTTTTGGAAGGTGATTATACCACCTTTATTTCCAACCATTTTGACTGGTGTGGCCTTGGGTTTCTCCCGTGCGGTGGGAGAGTATGGTTCAACGGTGATTATTGCTTCTAATACACCGTTTAAAGATTTGATTGCACCTGTGTTGATTTTTCAGCGATTGGAACAGTATGACTATTCTGGTGCAACAGTGATTGGTGTGGTTTTACTGTTAATTTCTTTGGTGCTGTTACTAGCAATTAATTTCTTACAAGCTTGGTCGAGAAGATATGACAATAGATAAGAGAAATGGTCCTAAAAAGCAGAGTTGGGTTCCAGGGGTTTTGATTGGAATTGCGATCGCTTATTTATCTTTAGTTCAATATATCCCCACACTCAATGTTTTTTACCAAGCTTTTAAAAAGGGAGTTGGCCCTTTTGTCTCTAATCTCACCCGACCTGAATTTCTCCATGCAGCTTGGCTAACTCTTTTGCTGGCCTTAATTGCCGTACCGATCAATACTGTATTTGGTCTATGTGCAGCTTGGGCTATTTCTCGTCATAAATTCCCAGGACGAGCTATAGTTCTCAGTATTATTGACCTACCTTTTTCTATCTCCCCAGTAGTTGCTGGTTTGATGCTAGTCCTACTTTACGGACGACAGGGGTGGTTTGGCCCTTGGCTGGAGTCTCATGATATCCAAATTATCTTTGCCTTTCCCGGCATGGTCTTAGCTACTGCATTTGTCAGTATGCCTTTTGTCGCTAGAGAAGTAATTCCGGTTTTAGAAGAATTTGGTAAAGACCAAGAAGAAGCTGCTAAAACCTTGGGTGCAAACGATTGGCAGACTTTTTGGCGTGTGACACTGCCTAGCATCCGTTGGGGTTTACTCTACGGCTTAATTTTAACTAATGCCAGAGCAATGGGTGAATTTGGTGCAGTTTCTGTTGTTTCTGGCAATATTGGGAATACAACTCAGAGTTTACCGTTGTTTGTTGAAGACGCTTATAAACAGTATGAAACTGAATCTGCCTTTTCTGCGGCTGTAATTTTGGCACTACTGGCAGTTGTGACTTTGGTACTGAAGGAGATTTTGGAACGGAAAACACGAATTAAGGATGTTGAATAATTCGTAATTATGAGTCTTGTTAAACAATATCAATTCGCTTTGCAGGAGATTTTTATGGCTAGTGACAATGCGCTTACCCATAAAGGGATTCGATTGAGGATTCCTCAAGACTATCATCAAGAACCTGTGATTTCTCGTTTAATATCTGACTATGGACTGACTGTGAATATTAAGGCAGCTATTCTGGGACGTGATGCAGTCGGTGATGGTTGGTTTGACCTAGATTTAGAAGGTACAGCAGTGCAAATTCAATTCGGGCTAACCTATCTCCAAGAATTAAAGTTGGAAATCTGGGATGAAAATAAGATAGGTGATTGGTAATTCAATCGTAGAGACGTTTACCGCAGAGTAATGTCTCTACTGACTGTTTCTTTATCAAACAGCAAAAAAGCCCAAGCAGATTTTAGACTAAGAATATCACAAAATGTCAATAGGTAATTATCAATGGCTGTAAAAACGTATTTTCGTTAAATTATTGAGAATAATATCAATAATATTGAGAATATAGGCTAATTATTGCTAAAAAAGCTATAGTTGACAATTTTCCAAAAAAAATATATTGAAATAAATTATGCTTCTAGAATCATTTTAGAGACGTTCACGGAACGTCTCTATATTTGTTAGGTAACGTAAGTTGCTAGTTAGGGAAAATGTCTGAATCAGGATATCCAGGATTTAAGGATTTACAGGATTAAAACAGAAAATTATTCACTAATGACCAATGACCCATTACCGTTATCAACTAGATAACTAGCAACTTGAGTTAGGTAATTGGTTGATTACGCTTACCTAACCAAAGTAGTAAATTATTCACCTTCAACAGCACCAATTCCTGGCTGATGAGAGCGATATTTTTCTTCTTCTTCAACAAACTGCTCAACTGCATAGACATCAGGCCAGACAGTAGCGCCGTGTTCATAAGCATCAATACCGATTTTATCGGCTTCAGAATCAACACGCAGGTGGCCAATTGCTTTGAGTCCACCGAACATCAAAAAGGCAAAAGCAACGGTGAAAATAGCGATCGCAACTACACCCAAAATTTGCACACCCAGCAAATCAAAGCCACCGCCTAACAATAACCCAGCTTTTTTGTTCAGAGTTAATTCTGGCTGACCCAAGAAACCTATAGCCAGAGTACCCATCATGCCATTGATACCGTGAACAGCAAATGCACTTACAGGGTCATCAATATGCATTGATTCAATGAAATCAATTCCTAAAACTACTAAAATTCCACCGGTTAACCCAATTAAAACCGCAGCCCAAGGTGCAACAAAAGCACAACCCGCTGTAATCCCCACAAGTCCGGCTAAAGAACCATTAAGACAATAAACTAAATCCCATTTACGGGAACGGAAGTATTGGTAAAACATTGCCGCAAGAGCGCCTGCACCAGCACCAAGGGTAGTATTGAGTGTTACTAACCCAATCAAGCCAGGATTACCAGTACCGAGAGTTGAACCAGGGTTGAACCCATACCAACCAAACCACAAAATCATGGTTCCCAAGGCTGCTAAACCTAAATTATGTGCTGGAGGAATTTGTCCCCAAGGAGTACGTCCAGGACGGGGGCCTAGCAAATACGCACCAACTATAGCTGTCCAACCACCAACACTGTGAACTACAGAACTACCAGCAAAGTCATGGAAACTCATTTTGGCTAACCAGCCGTCCGCGTTCCAAACCCAGTGAACAATAATTGGGTAACTGAATGCACCCATGACAGCACTATAGATTAAGTCACCGATGAAATCTGTTCTTCCCGCCATTGAACCAGTTGTGATTGTACTGGCAGTAGCAGCGAAAGCAAACTGGAAGAAGAACAAGGTGTAAGCATTGAGTTCAGAAGCTATACCTGGTACACCACCACCGGGGAAGGCTCCATCAGTTGGTAACTGACTGAGGAAAAAGGTATCTGTACCAATAAAACCACCAGCACTTGTACCGAAGGCAATCCCAAAACCAACTCCCCACCAAACTAAGATGGTGACAGCAGCATCAACGAAGTTTTCTAATAAGGCGTTAACTACACCTCTTTGACGGAGCAAACCTGCTTCTAACATCGAAAAGCCAGTTTGCATGAAAAATACTAGAAACCCTGTGAGTAATACCCAGGTAGTATCAATAGAAATTTGTAATTTGGTTGTTGTTTCCGCTAAAGATTGAATTGTTGGTGGATCTGCTGCTTGAACAACTGTGGGAGCAAAAATTGCAAACACCATTGAACCTATAGCTAGTGCTAGTAGGCGGTACAAGGGTCGAGTACGTTTATTCATTGCTGTTTTTCCTGCGAGTAAAGCCTTGATTGATGTTTTTCAGAAGCTGACAGAAATTAATTAATTCTAGAAACATTAAACAATGTTTTTACCGCTAAATCTGAAAAATCACTGCCTCAATAATTTATGTTTCAAAAATGGATTCTATTTTGGCTCAAACCTGTTGATTTGTAATAAAAATTGTCAGTTTGAGACATAGAAAACAGAATATTTCTTCCATGATTTATCCCCTAACTATCATGAAAGTTGATTATCGATCAAGGTGCAAATTACAGGCGAAATTTAGTTAATTAACCCTAATTAAGGGAAAATTTAGATGTAATTGCTTCAGGAATTAATCTGTAAATTCCTGATTTAATTTAATGAAACCGTTCTTCAATAAATTTGATTGATTTTCTATTTAATTTAGAAATAAATTCTGTATCAAAAAATACATTTTCATGTTTTTGATATAAATTATCCACTCTGGAATCAAGGTCAAGGTGAATGTATCCCTTGCAATACAAGGATTTAGCCTTATCTATATCTAATTAAAAAGGACTTAAATATTAAATATTTGAAAAAATAATAATTTGGGTATTTTTTATATAAAAAATTTATGACCTATTGGTTTTTACTGACAAGCTGTTCCAGATTTAACTAAATTCGAGTGATTCTCCTTCCTTAGCGTTTTGCAGGTAGGGGATGTAAGCGATTAAGAGGGAACTCTTAACGGAAAAATCCCCATAATTAAAACGCGAAGCGTCCTGAATGAAGTAAAGGAACTAGGATTTTTACAGTGCTGAAAACCTTGATTTTTCGTGGCTATTTCTTCCTTTGTTCCCTATCAAGACATCTGCTGTAAATACTGATGATAGCCAAGTTGTTCTAGTTTGGCTTGTTTGTCCATGACCATATCACATAGGCTTTGGCGATATTCCAGGATTTTTTGCAGTAATTCTGGTTGGTGAGTAGCGAGAATCTGCACTGCTAGAAGTCCGGCATTTTTAGCATTACCAATGGCTACTGTAGCTACGGGTATTCCCGCTGGCATTTGTACAATTGAATATAAAGAATCCACACCCTGTAAATTGCGGGTAGCTACGGGGACACCAATCACAGGGAGGGGGGTTAAAGATGCTACCATACCAGGGAGGTGAGCCGCACCACCAGCACCTGCGATAATGACTTTAATACCGCGTTGGTGTGCTGTTTGGGCATATTCCACCATGCGTTCTGGGGTACGATGGGCAGAAACGATCGCTATTTCGCATTCAACACCAAATTCCTCACAAACTGCGATCGCATCTTTCATTGTAGGCAAATCTGAATCACTGCCCATGATAATACCAACTTGAAGACTCATAGAATTTTAGATTTTAGATTAATTGTCGATGCTTCCATCTACAATCGGTTGAGGTTCAGCTTTTTCTGGCTAGGGTAATGACCAAAGCAACACCAAATTCCATCCTGACAAACGTAGATATTATCAATGTACGAGTACCCGGTTATCAAGACTTACAGATGATCTGGGTGAATGAAGACGGCATAATTGAGCAAATTCTGCCAATGGGTAAAGTCTGTAGACGAGTGACACCAGAAGACTTACAAATTTTAGATTTTGCCGGCGACTGGATTTCCCACGGTGGCGTTGATTTGCAAATTAACGGTGGACTAGGTTTGGCGTTTCCTGATTTGACAGTTAAAAACGCCGATATGCTCGAAGATATCTCCCAATATTTGTGGAATGTGGGTGTTGATGGCTATTTACCAACCTTAGTGACAACTTCTGTAGAAAATATACAGCGATCGCTCGCAGTCATCTCTAACTATACCCAAAACTCAGGCGCGAAAATTCTCGGAGTCCATCTCGAAGGACCATTTTTGAACTACGGTAAACGTGGCGCACATCCAGCAGAATACCTCCTACCCCTAACCATGAATGAAGTTAAGCGGGTTTTAGGTGATTATGCCTCCGTTGTCAAAGTCATCACCTTAGCACCAGAATTAGATCCCACCGGTAAAGTCATCCCATATTTACATTCATTAGGCATCACAGTCAGTTTAGGACACTCCCAAGCCACAGCAGAACAAGCACAAAACGCCTTTGAACAAGGTGCAACAATGCTCACCCATGCTTTTAATGCCATGCCACCATTACATCACCGTGAACCAGGCTTACTAGGTGCAGCCATGAACAATCCCGATGTGATGTGTAGTTTTATTGCCGATGGACAGCACGTAGTCCCTACCATGTTAGAAATTCTTCTCCGTGCCAGCAAAGGCTTATTTCTTGTCAGTGATGCCCTCGCACCATTAGGATTACCAGATGGCGTGTATCCTTGGGATGATCGGCAAATTGAAATTATTAACGGTACAGCCAGATTATTTGATGGCACTTTATCAGGCACAACTTTACCCCTATTAACGGGAGTACAAAACTTAGTCAAATGGGGAATTTGTAACGTAGAAAAAGCTATATTTTTAGCCACAGACGCACCCAGAAAAGCAATAAATTTACCAACAATTGCCTCAAATCAACCTGCTAATTTATTACGCTGGCATTATGAAGAAGAAACACAAGAATTGACTTGGGAAAGATTATAAAATTATCACATGACGAGATTCATTCATGACCAATTTGCCAAAGACTATTTAGAAGAACTCCTGAAAAACTATGGAGAAGTGCAAGCACCTGCTCGCGTTGCAGGAGAAGTAAGGGAAATAGACGTTTATTTTTCTCCATCTCCCCAGGCAAATTCTAATTTACAACTCTTAGGTTTATTAGGTAAATTTGCATCTATACCCGCCATATTTGAACCATATCGCAATCCTGCTTCTGCCGATGAAATCTGCGATTGCTTGTTAAAATTATTGGAAGTAAAAGGAGCCTTAAAAAGAGAAGCCAAACGCAATAAAACCAATCTTCAAGAATCCGAAAATCCAAAATTATGGATACTCACACCTACAGCCTCTGCTGAAATATTATCCAGTTTTAACGCTACTTTAGAAACCGACTCTTTACCAGGGATCTACTATTTAGGAAAAGCACTACGCACAGCCATAGTAGTTATTCACCAACTACCTCGAACAGAAGCAACCCTCTGGATTAGAATGTTAGGAAGAGGAACTGTACAGAAACAAGCCATTGAAGAACTAGCAGCATTAACAGCAAACCACCCATTTCGGAGAGTAACGCTAGAATTGCTGTATAACCTGCAAAAAAATCTGGCAGTGAGTCAAGAACCAGAAGACAAGGAGATAATTATGAGATTAGCACCATTGTATCAACAAGATCGAGAGTTAGCGGTTCAAGAAGGAAAAATAGAGGGGAAAATTGAAGGGAAAATTGAAGGAGAAACATCTTTAATTATCCGTCTATTAAATCGACGGCTTGGCGAAATTCAATCGACATTAATTGAGAAGATTCAAAAATTACCACTTGAGAAATTAGAAACTTTGGGAGTGGAATTATTAGACTTTGCTAAAGTCGATGATTTAGAAAGTTGGTTAAATCAAAATCAACAATGATAAAGATTGTGAGTGGGGTTTTAGCCATAAACCATGATTAGGTTGAAACCCAATTATCTACTGAGTGAAAGCAGATGTGAAAAATATTCCTCTTTTTTAAGTGAAAAATTAGCTCAAAAAATTTATAATTCTAAGAATTGGGAACTTCAATAATCAACTTTATGAACGCAGCCGACGATAAAACAATAGTACGTGAATACTTCAATTCCACAGGTTTTGACCGTTGGAAACGCATCTATGGTGATGGTGAAGTCAACAAAGTCCAGTTAGACATCCGTACTGGACATCAGCAAACTGTGGATACAGTCATCGGCTGGTTAAAAGCAGATAACAATTTAGCAGAGTTATCAATTTGTGATGCTGGTTGTGGTGTGGGTAGTCTTAGTATTCCCTTAGCAACAGATGGTGCTACAGTTTACGCCAGCGACATCTCCGAAAAAATGGTGTCAGAAGCCAAAGATAGAAGTGTAGAAGCTTTGTCAAATTCTACAAATCCTACTTTCGCAGTTCAGGATTTAGAATCTTTGAGTGGTAATTATCATACTGTCATTTGCTTAGATGTTCTTATTCACTACCCCCAAGAAAAAGCAGACGAGATGATTTCGCATTTGTGTTCTTTAGCACAATCACGCATTATTCTGAGTTTTGCACCTAAAACCTGTTTCCTGACTATCCTCAAAAAAATTGGTAGTTTCTTTCCAGGCCCTAGTAAAGCAACTCGTGCCTATTTACACCGTGAAGCTGATGTGGTGAAAATCCTCGAAAAAAATGGCTTCACAATACAGCGTCAAGCAATGACTCGAACTCGCTTCTACTTTTCTCGTTTGTTGGAAGCTACACGTTAATAGACATCTGATCACAAAGATTGTCAAGACCTATGGGTAGGGATTCACATCCCTACAAGGGTTTTTGAATAAGCATAGGAAACATTAAATGCATCAAAATTCCTAGTAATAGGAGTCATATCTGCGGAATTTGGGTTAAGACGCATTTTGCCACCAATTTCGCAGAGGATCATTTTTTGGTGGTACATAATGCCCTTTAATCCGAATTGCATTGAGTACATGACTTAATATTGTGGAATCAATACTTTCTTTTTCTGACCAATGTTTAATAATTTCTGGAGTTGATAAAATCTGAATATAGGGCGCTTCTTTTTGAATAAATGAAATTGCTTTTCTATCATCAGTCGCTATTGCCCATCCTCGATGAACAGCGATCGCACAAGTTGCAGATTCGCCATCATCAAGGTCAACAGCATAATTTACAAAAGATTCCGCTTCCTCTTCTGACTCAAAAGCCACAACTTTTAGTAAACCCTGTTGAATAGCTTCTTCAAACTCTAACACAGCATCATTTTCTTGTTCCTGAAGTCGTTGGAGTGTTTTTAATTCGCGTTCTTGTACAACTGTAGTCACAACAATTTCAGCCGGAAGAGATTTTAAAATTGCCAGAAATTGACCTGATGTACAAAGGTTGAGAACACAACAAGCATCAAGCAAAATATGGGAGTGAGTAATTTGCATATTTTCTTCACTTCCCAGCAGTTTGGATTTGACGCAAATCAAAATCCGTATCTTCTTCCATCATTCCGCTTGAATACTCCCGTAATGCTTCGGCAATACGACGGGCTTCTAAGCGGTCAACATGGAGAAATTCAGCAAAACGCCCTTCCGTAATTAAACCCTGATCTAATGCCTCAATTGCGAGATGCTGGTAGTGAAGTGGCATTAGATCAATTCTTTGCGGGATTTGTTCTAAGCCAAGTTCCTCTTGTACCTTTCTGACTTTTAAACCTCTATCTCGCAATTTATCCCAAGTTCCGGAAGGTAGAAGTTCCATTTCTTCTAACCGATATACTAGGGCTTCTACAGAAACACCATAATAATGAGCTAGTGTAAATAGATTGGTCGGCGTAAATTTGCCATGTGTACGGTACATATCATTAAACCGCTTCAGCAATCCACTGGTAGGCATGAGGAAATATTTGGGGAAAGTTTCCGCTAGTTGCTCACTTTCTGGCATTCGCTGATACTGTCCATCAAAAAGGAATTCAGGTTTTTGCCGATGTGCGAGAAAGTGCAGATATCCATGCGCCATTGACCAGCGCCGACGTTCTTCTGGATGATTAGCATTGATAGCCATACAACCGCCAACTTCTTCGTTATAGCTATATACTTCTGAGTATTTTTGCGGCATCTGCAAATAGAAGATCCGTAAACCCACATCTTGTTCTAGGATGTCCCGCAGTTGGGAAATAGGCGCATCACCTAAACCCAGGCGTTGACGCTCTGCTACTGCTATACTCTCCGCAGCAGATTTTATGGGCATATCTGTTACTTGATACTCAAAAGGATAGTTTCGCGGGATTGGCGCGTCCATAATCTTCTCAAGTTCTAGGTAATTTTGACATAAATCCTCTAATTGAGAGATAAATGGCTCAATTTCTGTCTGTTGTTCTTGACTGCGTTGATAAACTGCCCGAAACTGCACTTCAAAAGGTTGAACTACTGGGCGTTGTCGCACAAATTCACTTACAGAACGTCCGTAAGCACGAGCAAGTTTAATCAGTTCATTGGCTTTAAGACGGCGTTCTCCTTTTTCAATAGCGATCATGGTGGTGCGTGCAGCATCAATAATTTTGGCTGCATCAGCTTGAGTCATGTTGCATTTTTTACGGGCTTGCTGTAGGAGTTCACCTAATGTCCGCAGATCAATGTTATCCAGGATATTGGTAGTCATGATGGTTTTAGGATAATGTCAGGTATTAATTATATTATTTTAGCTATAATGTCAGATTTTTATATGATTGACAAATAGATTACCTGTTACTATTATAATTACAAGTGACTCACCTATAACTACTTTAATTCATTATTAGTCAATCAGACTAATAAGAACGATAATTTAGGAGTAGTGAATCATGGTTAGATATGCCTTCCAAAAAACCGCAAATGACAATTCGCATAGAAGAAGACGAATATAAATATTTAGAAGATTGGGCTACCAGAGAGTTTCTCAGTGTTACTCAATTGGCTAAGGTTATTGTCAAGAGAGCGATCGCTGAAAACAAAAAGTCTCAACAAGTAAAATCACCATGACAGAAGACGAAAAAATTTCCAGACACGCAGCAACAGATAGAGATAAATGTCAGGAAATGGCTGATAAATACGGATGGGAATTATTGAAAGTAGAACCTACTAATAATAAAATTCTCAAAGTTGATTGTGTGTTTGAAGGTGAAACAGAATTTCCTAATTATCATGAGGAATCAGAAAATGAGTAAATATATTATTTTTAAAGCAGATAAAGGACAGTTAGAAAACTGGGAAAAAATGTTACTATCTCATACTGGGGCTTGTACTGATATCCTAGCTGAACATTATGATGGTTCTAAAAAGCCTATTCCCGAACCAGGTTATAGACTCAAAGAATTTTGTCAAATTGAAGAATATGTAGATCCTCAATTTCCAGGTGCAAGTACACATTATAGAATTGGTGATTGGGAAGTTTCCAAGGTAGAAGAATATGTACCAGATTTACCTGTGGGTACTTTTGAATCAGTAGTTATTTGTTATTGTCGTTATTCTCCCATCAATACCCCATTAAAACCATTACCAAAAATCCAAGTTCCCTTGGTTAAATGACAATTGTAAAAAGGTAAAAACAATGTCTGATAAAACAGAACTATGTAACTTTGAGAAAGAAATTGATGATAAAATTGCTCAATCGCCAATCTTTCAATTACCACTGAGAAGTGTTCTAACTAACTTCTTTGGAACAATCGATTATCTCATGCAAAGTGGTCGTTTTGGAAGAAATATATCTAAAGGACAAGCCGATGGAGAGACTTTAATTAGTAGACTTTCTTATCTTATTCCTTTTCTTAAAAATTGCACTTTAGAAATTGGTAATAGTGCAATTGATGCTATTTCAGCAATTGAAAAAGATAAAGATGTCGAAGAATTAGCACAGATATTATCTTATGCTCATTTTTGTCAATTGATGCCTGAAGTACATCGTGGTTATTACAAGGTACAAAAAACTTCAGAAGGATTTGAGCTTATACATTCTAGTGAGCAATTTGCAAAATATGAAGAATATGATATTATTTTGACAGATTTGAGCTTGGCTTTTGCCACTAACAAATCACCATCTAATATCAATCCAATCTTTATCCCATTAGCATTAAATCTTCCTAATATTGAACTTAACTCAATGCTAGAAGTTTTAAAATATTTGTTTAATTATCGATTATATGATTTTCGAGAAATGCCGCTTTTAGAATCGAAAGCTTTTCAGATTTCTGTCGGGGTAAATTGGGATGAATTTTGTAAGATTCGATCTGCACTCATTGCGTATGCAGATTTTAGTATTGGTATTGCAAATGCCCTGGAATTTCTTTGGAAAAGAGAAAATAATAGTGTAAGACAAGAGGAAATATCCAATGAATTTTTGGAATGGATCGCAGTATGGCATGACAAATTTTTTTTTATAGGCTTATTAACTGAGTTAACAGGTGTAAATGATTCTGCCTTTGAAACTATACTAAAATTTTTTAGTGTTGATGTTTCAAATAATAGTTTTAATCTTGATGGAGAAGGATTTTTTCCACCATTGCTGAATTATGAGAAATCTTACCTATTCAGCCCGTATATTATTCGGCTAATGCTCCACACAAGAAATATTTTATATGTTATTAACAAACGGAATCCCACTATGTTTAATAATATTGTTTCACAATATTTAGAACCCACGCTTTTAGAACAAGCTTTGTGCATATTTAAAAAAATATCAAATTTAGAAATTATCTCTAATCAAAACTGGAGTAATGGTGAATTAAGGGGTGAATTTGATCTTCTTGTTTATCAACCAACATCAAATGTAGTTTTGCATATACAGGCAAAAGCATCTATTCCACCGCAAGGTGCAAGAATGACACAAGCCATAGAAACTCGTTCGATAGAAGGTATAGAACAGCTTAACCGCTTCCAAAATCTTCCACAGCATGAACGAGATCGTGTGCTATCAGATATACTTAGAACGCCAATTAAGGAAGTTCACAGTGTAAGTGTGCTGTTATGTCGGTCTGGAATTGGAACTGAATCTGTTTGGAAATTAGTAAATGATATTACTGTCGTTAATCTTCAACTCCTTAACGGTGTTATAGAATACTTAATCAAAAATAATTTAAGTCTTGTAGAATTTAAAAATATTGCGGATAATCTTTTAGCTGATATCTATAAAAAATCAATATTAGGATGGGAACAAGGAACTATTTCTCTTTATGGAACTGTAATTCAAATGCCTTTACTTCGCCTAAATTACGAAGAAATACATAAAACTACAATACGACTAAGTCCTATATAATTAAAGTTGATTTACTTCCTATAAAAGCGGGTTTTGAAAATAGGATTTGGTATTCAAAGGGAATTTAGAAACTACATCTACATAGACAAAATCCATCTAGACGAGAAAGATGGACTTTGTTTGTATATTCATGACTTCTATTCGCCAGGAATATTAATTATTTCGATATCGCCAATTCCAAAGCCTGTTTAAAATCATCCAAAGAATTAACAGTTACTGCCAACTTCAACATTTCATCCAAAATAGATAGATTAGAAATCTGACCTAAAGATACTATAATCTCTAAAGAAACCTCACCCAGTCGAGTTTGCAAAACAGTTTTGACACTATTACGAGCATTTTCTAACAAACCAATCTCTTTACCGCGTTCTATTGCTAGTTCTTCTGTAGGACTGATAAAAGGCATTTTTCTTTCCTCCTCAAAACTGTTAATTTTATTCACTAACTTTCGCTGTAATTGCTCAGGTAAAGTCATCATTTTGTCAATGATTTTAAAGAGGTTAACAATTTGTTCTTTTGTTAAGCCTCTATCATAAAGTCCGCGAATTAATATCCATTTCCATTGTTCCCTTTCTGATAAATTACCAGTGGTGGCTTTAGTTTTTAAATGTGCCATTACTATGATAGCAAAGGGATTGTCACTTGATTCTAATTCTTGCCAACAAGATTCATAGTCCAGCAGTTTAGCAATGGGAAATTTCAGACTAACTTCACACCCTCCAAGGGAATAACCATAAGTGTTAGGTCGCCAATTATTCCTTTCATCACCTAGAACAGCTAGACTAACTACAGGTTTGTGATATAGATCAAAGGAACGGTAATTATAAATATACATTCGTTGCCCAAATTCTACTTCATATTGGCTTTGAATTTCCACATGAATTAATATCCAAACTTCTCGTTTGTCAAGTAACCAAACTTGATAAAGTTGATCAGCAATACGTTTGTCTGTCTCTGATGAAGCTGTAATTTCCTGTAATTCTTTATCAAGGGATTTAGGCGTTTGAGTCCAATCAATTAACTGATGGACTTCAGGAAAAAAGAATATTAAGAAGCTTTCAAAGTACTCGGTTAATGCTTTTTTCCAAGATTCGTCATAATTGGCAGTTATTTCTTTCATAACAAAAGTTTACGAATTACAAATTAGGGATTATTTTAATTTACTATTTCTTCTATTTCTCGCAAATAAGCTGTTTGGGTGTGATTTATCTAACCAATCTAGCATCCGCCGTTCGTTTTTTTCTTCACGCTAGAATTTCATGACTACACTAGAGGAATAGCAAAACCTGCTTAGTCCTTCACCTCTCAACTGTTGATAAATACCTGTCATCACCCAAAAGAGAGATTTTCTAATTTATCTTTCACCCCAAAAGCTGGGGTTTTGTTGTTTCAAATTAACCGCTTATGAAGCTGCGCTTTTATATGCTTTTAGGTTTGTGTCTCAGTCTGATTCTCAGTGTTTTGCCGCTTTCCGGCAATTTTACCAACGCTGCCACACCAGAAGTTACTCCTGTTTCTGCACTCTCTTTTACCCAAGGGGTGCAAAAAACAGTTTTAGAAAATGGCTTAACTGTATTAACCAAAGAAGTACATACTGCACCTGTGGTAAGTGTGCAGGTTTGGTATAAGGTTGGTTCTCGCAATGAGGGAAAAGGAGAAAGTGGTATTTCTCACCAACTCGAACATTTAATGTTTAAAGGCACTACTGACCGTCCGGTGCAATTTGGCAGGTTATTTAGTGCTTTGGGTAGTCAGTTTAATGCTTTTACTAGTTTTGATGAAACGGCTTATTTTGGGACGGTGCAGCGAGATAAGTTAGAAGCACTGTTGACTCTGGAAAGCGATCGCATGAAAAATGCTTTAATAGGCTCAGAGGAACTAACCAGTGAAAAGCGTGTAGTCATTTCTGAGTTGCAAGGATATGAAAACTCTCCAGAATATCGTTTAGATCGAGAAGTCAGAAAAGCCGCTTTCCCTAACCGTGCTTACGGTTTACCAGTGGGGGGAACAAAAGCTGATGTGGAAAAATTCACGCTTGAGCAGGTACGCAATTATTACCAAACTTACTACAGTCCTGATAATGCGACTTTGGTAGTTACAGGTGATTTTAGCACCAAACAGACACTGAAATCTATCAAAGCAACTTTTGGAAAATTGCCAAAAGGAGAAAAAACGACTTTGAAAGTTTCTCCTGCGGTGACAGCGGTTAATGCTGTTCAAAAAACGCCAATTGTCCTCAAACAATCAGGAAGTGCTGCACTATTCCAAGCTGTCTATCCCTTACCAGATATCAAACATCCTGATGTACCGGCAATTGATGTCATGGATGCTATTCTGACAGGTGGACGTAGTTCTCGATTGTATCAAGCTCTAATAGAATCAGGATTGGCTAGTTCGGTCAGTGGTTCTGCTGCGGAACTGATAGAACCGGGTTGGTATGATATTAGTGCTACAGCCGCACCTGGTCAAGAATTAAGCAAAATTACGGCTGAACTGCAAGCATCTTTGATGAAATTGCAACAGCAACCGGTTACTGCTGAAGAATTAAACCGAGCCAAAACCCAGTTGCAAGCTGGTTATATTTTGAATAATCAGGATATTAGCAGTCAAGCTAGTCAATTGGCGTATAACCAAGTTATTGCTGGAGACTATCATTATATAGAAAAGTATTTGAGTGCGATCGCTCAAGTTACTCCCCAAGATGTCCAGCGAGTCGCTAAAAAATATCTCAACCCAGCCAAACAAACTATCGGTTACTTTGAACCAACTCAAGCAGATGGTCAACCAGGAACTTCTAGTGGTGCTGCTGGACGCACTACGGAAAACTTTAGTCCTGGTCAACCTGTAGACCCCGCAGAACTAGCAAAATATCTGCCACCGACAACATCAGTTACCAACACTAACCAACAATCTTTACCACAAAATTTTACCTTAGCTAATGGCTTGAAGGTGCTGTTGTTAAAAGATTCCAGTCTACCCACCATCAATATTAGTGGACAGATTAACGCTGGCAATGAATTTGATGGTAATCAAAAAGCGGGTTTAGCGAATTTGACCGCTACCAACTTAATGAATGGAACTCAAACTCAAAACGCTCTCACCTTAGCGCAAACTTTAGAAGATAGAGGAGCTAGTTTAAACTTCCGCGCTAATCGTGAAGGACTCAGCATTAGTGGTCAAGGATTATCAGCTAATTTGCCGATATTAGTGGAAACTTTAGCAGATGTGGTGCAGAATGCCAACTTCCCCCCAGACCAGTTAGAACTAAGTCGTCAACGAGAATTAATCAGTCTCAAAGTCCAGTTAGATGACCCCAGAACCCTAGGAAGACGGGTTTTTCAACAAGCAATTTATCCAGAAAATCATCCTTTCCACAGTTTTCCCACTGTCGAGAGTTTACAAAATATCACTCGTGAAGATGTGGTGAGTTTTTATCAAACACACTATCGACCGGATGCTACAACATTGACTTTTGTCGGTGATTTTGAGCCAATGCAGCTTAAATCCTTGTTAAATAAAGCTTTTGAGAAATGGCAACCACAGGGAAAACCACCTGTTATTAGCTTCAATCCCGTAAAATCGTTGTCAAAAACTCAACTGCTAAATCCAGTAATTCCTGGTAAATCTGAGGCTGTTACTTACCTTGGTTACAATGGCATTTCGCGCACAGATCCTCGTTATTATGCAGCACTGATTCTCAATCAGATTTTGGGTGGTGATACCTTATCGAGTCGTTTGGGAACAGAAGTGCGCGATCGCTTAGGTTTGACCTATGGTATATACAGTGGTTTTGCTGCGGGAATCAATCCTGGCCCATTCTTGATTTCTATGCAGACAGCACCTGGTGATACTCAAAAAGCGATCGCTAGTACTATAGCTTTACTTAAACAATTCCGTGACCAAGGTATAACTGAAGCAGAATTTAACACAGCCAAACGTTCTCTTACCAATAGTTACCCCGTAGATTTGGCTAATCCTAGCGAAATAGCCAGCATCATTCTTAATAATGCTGTTTCAGGATTATCAACCGCAGAAATCCGCGAATTTCCTCAACGCATTCAAGCAGTAACTATGAATCAAGTGCAGAAAGCAATTGAAGATTTAATTCAACCAGAAAATTTGGTCATTGTCACTGCTGGCCCTTGACAGTAATACCACGGCTAATTCAGTGTATTATTTAGGTATAAACCTAGTAATACATTACTCTGTTTCCGGTCTTCTTCTCTTAGAGGATGTTTGAAAAGCGGTAAAAGTCTTTATTTGTAGGTTGGGTTGTTCGCGTGAGCGTTGCAACGCAATAGCATGAAACCCAACCTACAGAAAATGGACAAGGTATTGTTTATTAAACCCAAACTTTTTCTGGCAAAAATGAGCTTAAGTATTTTAAGATACAATTTTAATTAGTACTATAAATTTGCATCAAAAGCGATGATTGAGTTTTATTATTGGACAACTCCTAATGGTCATAAGATCACACTTTTCTTGGAAGAAGTAGAAATTCCCTACACCATCATTCCTATAAATATCGGTGCTGGTGATCAATTTCAGCCTGATTTTCTCAAAATTTCTCCTAATAATCGCATTCCCGCAATTGTTGATCATGAACCAGTAAATGGAGGTGCGCCAATTTCCATTTTTGAATCTGGAGCCATATTATTGTATTTAGCAGAAAAAACTGGGAAATTAATTCCTCAAGATGTGCATGGACGTGTGGAAGTTCTCCAGTGGTTATTTTGGCAAATGGGTGGTTTAGGACCAATGGCTGGACAGAACCATCACTTTAGCCAATATGCTCCCGAAAAAATAGAGTATGCTATTAATCGCTACGTCAAAGAAACTGGACGTTTATATGCGGTATTAGATAAGCGACTTGCAGATAGAGAATTTGTAGCAGGTGATTATTCTATTGCTGATATTGCCATTTATCCTTGGATTGTTCCTTATGAAAATCAAGGTCAAAATCTAGACGATTTTCCCCATATTTCACGCTGGTTTGAAACCATAAAAAACCGTCCAGCCGTAATCCGTGCTTACAAGAAAGCTGAGGAGTTTAAAAATTAAGCTCTAGATAGCAAAAAATCAAGAGATTTGTTATTTAATCAGTCAAGTAATACTGTACAAAGTTAGATAAATAACTGTGCTGACAAGTAAGTATTCAGGTACTTTCTGACGATGAGAATACAGACTAAATGAACCGCATTCGCGCAGCGTCCCGTAGGGATAGACGCAAAGAACGCGTTCGCGTAGCGTCCCGTAGGGATAGGAAGAAGAAAGAAAATTATTCAGGTGGTAATTCTTGTTGTTTTAAGGGGATAGTAATGACAAATTCTGTCCCCAGTTCAGGAGCAGAAATACATTTTAAATTACCACCATGTTTTTCTGTAATAATTTTGTAGCTAATGGATAAACCTAAACCTGTACCTTTGCCTACTGCTTTGGTGGTGAAGAAAGGTTCAAATAAGCGCTTTTGAATATTTTCAGGAATGCCATAACCATTATCTTTGATGTGAATAATTACTTGTTTGTCTTTAGTGATTTCAGTCTGAATTTTAATTTTTGGGTTCTCAATTTGCTTGCCATTAATCATTGACTCTTCTAAAGCATCAATTCCATTAGCTAAGATATTCATGAATACCTGATTGAGTTGTCCCGCATAACATTCTACTGGTGGTAAGTTACCATATTTTTTAATTACCTCAATTGCGGGACTATCAGATGTAGCTTTGATGCGGTTTTGCAAAATTAGCAGTGTACTATCAATTCCCTCATGGATATTTACAGCTTTTATTTCTGCCTCATCTAAACGGGAAAAGTTTCGCAAAGATAATACTATTTCTTTGATTCGTTGAGAACCAATTTCCATTGAACGTAATAACTTAGGTAGGTCTGCTATAACAAAATTTAAGTCTATGGTTTCTATTTGATTTTGTATTTCTGGGTTTGGTTGGGGATAATGCTGCTGATAAAGTTGGATCAGTTTAATTAAATCTTGAATATATTGATTTGCTGGGGTGAGATTACCATAAATAAAGCTAACTGGGTTATTGATTTCATGTGCTACACCTGCTACTAATTGACCTAAGCTAGACATTTTTTCACTTTGCACCAATTGCGTAGCTAATAGTTGTGCTTCTTGCCTTAATTGAGCTTCAGATTGTCGTAATATGTCCTCTGCTTGTTTGCGTTGGGTGATGTCGTGAATAATGACAACATATTCTTGAAAATCTTGATTGAGTCGGTCTGAGATGGAAACTTCTAAAGTTCTAATTTGATGATTTTGGTGGAGGGTATATTCTTCTCTCTTTTGCCACTCTTCTGGATATTGAGGCAATTCAGGGAGACATTTTTTGAGATGATGTCCTAATAATTGCGATGGGTTGGAACCAAAAAAATCTGCTGTTGCAGGGTTTGCTTGACGGATAATACCTTGTTCATCTACTACTAAAATAGCATCTTGGGCAATGGTAAATAAGTGTTCGGCTGATTCCCGTGCTTCTGCTAATGCCATCACTTGCGGTAAACTTGTCCAACAAGCGATCGCAACTCCCGCAAATGCTACGGTGATTAATAAGATGACAATCAGATTTTTAGTAGTAGTATTCGGAGGTGTATTCAACAGCCACACAAATACACAACCTGCTAAAACTGCACCGCATAGGAGGAACATCAACATCCCCACTTGTATAACTAGGGAATCTTTGACTGATGTGCGTCGTTGTGATTTATATAGCCTTACCCACCAAGGGGAACGAAAAATAGGGAAGGGAACGTAACGGACAAAGGCATCAATCGCTAATACAAAAAAGGGAGCTAATAACCCTGCCAAAAAATCTTGCCAACCCCAAGCATAGGCAGTTACTACAAGAATTACAACTTCTAAGATATAAAAAACTAAAGATAGTTTTGGCCACAATATATCTGCTTGATTGCGTTTTCTCCATAATCCCAAGTGCATGAGCATAAATGCGACAAACCAGGCCACATTACCGACGATGACGATTTGAGATATGTCTCCCCACAAAAAGTAGATTATACAAAGACATAAACTTAGAACCAGTGCTGAACCAAAGACTCCACGAGGAGAAACTAGAGAAAATACTGTTGCTAAATGCTGATCTTTAGCCAACTGGTAAATAATTCGGGGGGAATTAGAAACTGCGGTTGTTGAACCTAGTAAACAACACCCAGCTACTAAAAAAGTGATGGTGATAGGGGCAAAGTTTCCCCAAAAAGGCACAGCAGCAACCGCCAGGGTAAGATAAGTGTTATCTCCCAAATCTCCCAAATTAGATAAACGAATTACTACCCAAGAACCACCAATAAAAATGGGCAGCATTAACCAAGCAGCAATATCCAGAAATTCTAAAGTTTGTCGGGGATGACGACTATCAGCGACAAAGGAGGAAACTGTTTCACAACTATAGGCTGTATAGCTGATAAAAAAGAACCATTTAGCCCAATTTATAAAACTTATTGATGACCAATGTTCAGGAAAAAAGCCGGGACTAGCAGGAGAAAAAGCTAAAAAACCTAATCCTTGGAGGCAAAATGATAAGAGTAAAAGTAAAGCTGGTAGTGAAAATAATAAATGTAAAATACTTAAGGCACGACTGCCACTAAAGGCAATCACAAAGGGTAGTATGGTAAAGCCGAGTTTGAAAATTAGTTCTGGACAGGCAATATCTAATATATCCAGATTAGATTTAATCATATCCGTGAGGATGACGGCATTAAGTGGGACAACTGAAAGCCAGGATATGAGATAACCAATTGCGGCATAACGAGCGAGAATGGGGTGGCCATTCCATAACCGGGCTATGTAGTTAGGAGTACCACCAGATACATCTAGCAAATTCCTACCTAGATGCTTAACTTGATAATTGATTAACATTCCCACAATCACAGCAGGAACCCAAACAAAAATAGCTTCAGTTCCCAAGTCCGCATGAACTGTTGCAACTAATGTAGGCCAACTTAGATGGTTAGTAATGCCAAAAGTCCAGGTTTCCAAAGTAGTCATACTTCTTGGTAAACTTTGGAATGCAAACTGATGGGAGACTGGACTATGGGAACTTGACATAAATATTGGGTCTAAGGGTAAAAAAATTGGTAGGGGAAAAATTTTAAAACATGAGTGGTAAATTAATTGTATTTGAAGGTGTGGAAGGTTGCGGTAAAACTACCCAGATGCAACTGTGTTATCGGTGGTTAGAGAGTCTAGGTGTCTCTGTATTATTGACTCGTGAACCGGGGGGAACGGAGTTGGGTTCCCATTTGCGACGATTATTGCTGGAAAAGTCTGAGGATAAGCCAGTTGGGGAAGTGACAGAATTATTGTTGTATGCTGCGGATAGAGCGCAACACATTGAGCAGGAACTTAAACCTAATTTAGCGGCTGGAAAATATATTTTATGCGATCGCTATACCGACTCTACCATTGCCTATCAAGGTTATGGCAGGGGTTTGAGTATGAGTATAATTAATCAGCTGAATAATATTGCGACTGGGGGGTTAGAAAGTGACTTGACTATTTGGCTAGATGTAGATGTAGAAGTGGGACTAGCACGGAAGCGTGGGAGTGAAGCGACACTGGATAGAATAGAGCAAGAAGCGATCGCATTTCATCATCGCGTCCAAAAAGGATATACAGAGTTAGCTGCAACTTACCCAGCCAGAATTTTCCGAGTAGATGGAAACTCCAGTCCAGACATTGTGCAACAGACTATTAAAGGAATTTTGAGCGATCGCTTTTTTAATTAGTAATTAATTATTAAAGACAAGATACTCGGTCACGGCTAACTATTGCAATTTCTGGATTTCTTCTAAGGACAGTCCTGTCACTTGGGCAATTAAATCTATAGCAATACCAGAATTGAGCATATTTAAGGCTATTCGAGTTTTTTCTTCGGCTTTGCCCTCAGCTTTGCCCTCAAGTTTACCTTGAGCTTTGCCTTTGGTTTCACCTTCTAGGAGGATTTCTTGATAAATGACTGATTCTTTCATAATTTCGCTCCTTAATATTCTTTGAATGATTTCTTTTTTTAATGCTAACCCAGATATAATTGCTGTGGCAGCAGAAACATTACTTTTTGCTCTTCTATCTTCAATATTATTAATCTGTTTTGCTACTTCTGTTAAAGTTTGGATACGGTCATCTGTTTTGGTCAACACTGCCAGTGGTAATAGTCCTGGATATTGTTGAAATATCTCGGTGGGTTGCTCCCATAATCTAATGACGTTAAATTCATGATTTAGTTTGCCTGTTTTAAAGCTGGTTTGAAATACTAAAGGTAAATCGCTGCGTGTTAGATAAATTACAACTTGCCAAATCTCTTTGTAGGGAAATTTCCGGTGTAAGCGCAGACGATAGTCTGCCATGCGAAAGGGTATTTCTTGGTCTGGTTGGGTTTGAAATTCTAAGTGAAGTATGATTTCTGATGATTGTAAGAAGATGACAGAATCGGCACGAATAGGCTCTATTGATAGTTCTGATGGTTTGAGTTTGGTGAGGGGGATGGGTTTGCCTAGTAGCCAGGTGGCAAAGTCGGTGGGAAATGTTTCAGCTAGGAATTTACAGGTATTATCGTACATTATCAAGACAGTTACTAAGAGGAATTGTGATTAAATTTTGGTTTTTCTTGCTAATTAAAAATTATAAATCATGTTTGCATCATTAATAGGACAAAAACACGCCATAGAATTATTAACTCAATCTGTGAAACAAAACCGCGTTGCACCAGCTTATATGTTTGTTGGTGCTGAAGGTGTGGGACGAAGTTTAGCAGCTAAATGTTTTATTGAATTGCTATTTTCCAGTTCCGTAGAACCACAGCAAATACCCATTTTAAGAAATCGGATTCATCAAGGAAATCACCCTTCCTTATTTTGGGTACAACCAACTTATCAATATCAAGGACAAAGATTAACAGCAGCAGAAGCAGCAGAAAAAGGAGTAAAACGTAAAGCACCTCCTGTAATTCGCTTAGAACAAATTCGAGAAATTACTCAGTTTCTTTCCCGTCCACCATTGGAAGCACCGAGAAACGTGGTGGTTTTAGAACAAGCAGAAACAATGGCTGAAGCGGCTGCGAATGCTTTACTCAAAACCTTAGAAGAACCGGGACAAGCGACATTAATTTTAATTGCACCTTCTGTTGAGTCTGTTTTACCGACCTTAGTTTCCCGTTGTCAAAAGATTCCTTTTTATCGACTAGATACAGCCTCTGTAGCTCAAGTGCTGACACAGACAGGGAATGAAGAGATTTTGCAACATCCAGAAGTATTGAGTTTAGCCGCTGGTAGTCCGGGGAGTGCGATCGCATCTTACCAACAATTACAAACAATTCCCAATGAATTACTCCAACAGCTAACAAAAGCGCCTAAATCTTATCGCAATTCTTTAGAATTAGCCCAGCGAATTGATAAAGAATTAGATACAGAAGCCCAACTATGGTTAATTGATTATCTACAACAATCTTACTGGCAACAAATACATCAACCCAAAATTATTGAACAATTAGAAAAAACTAGAAAAAATTTACTTTGTTATGCTCAACCCCGCCTAGTTTGGGAATGTACATTTTTATCAATATTACAAATATCGCAGTTGCGTTGACTTTGAGCCAAAATTATGATCATTATGCACTATAATTTATTTAGTAATTTTCAATTTTTAATAATTTATGTCTCCTTGGACTAGCCTTGTGACAGTGCTGGCACTGATTGTTTACTTTGTAGTCACGATTAATGTTGGTAGAGCCAGATTTAAATATAAAATTAGCCCTCCTGAAACAACGGGAAACCCAGATTTTGAAAGAGCGCTGCGCGTTCAACAAAATACCTTAGAACAACTGATTTTATTTTTACCTGCTTTATGGTTGTTCTCTATTTATATCAGTCCAATTTGGGCTTCTGCTTTAGGTACAGTGTGGGTAATAGGAAGGATTGCGTATGCCTGGGGATATTATCAGGCAGCAGAAAAGCGATTTATTGGTTTTGGGCTTAGTTCCTTTAGCAGTGTATTACTAATTTTAGGTTCACTAATTGGCATTATTTTATATTTAGTAAAAATGCCAGGTATCTAGTAGCTTTTTAAAAAGCTCGTAAGAATTCAGGAGTCAGGAGAAAGAAAGAAGAAAGAAGAAGAATATATTTCTCTTCTGTTCCCTGCCAAATATTCTGTATCCTGAATCCTTACAAAAGCTCAAATGTCTGATAGCGTGGCGCAAGCTATATCAGGATTTATGGCTTTAGCTTGCGTGACGATGTAGGAGTCATACACCAAGCTACACGAACAGAATTTGGGGATTTACAGGATCAAGAATATCAAGACAAGACTATGTATGATTAATCCTGCTAATCTTTTAATCCTGTAAATCCTGATTCAGACATTTACTGTATTCGCTATATTTAGAAATATATAAACAAGGAATGCGTTTCGCTAACCCAATCTACAGCGAACAATTTACAATAATTCTTAACTAGATAAAAATAAGCAAATAGACAATTTGTATCTGTACCAGCAATAATTTAAATTTCTGTTGTTTTCAGCACAAAGTAATAATTCTTATATGTACAACACTAGACATCAAAATATATGCCTTTTATTTCATAATAATTAAAGAAAGCAAAGGTAGCCAGATTAGCATTATTTCCTTTCTTGCTCTCTCTTAATTCTAAAAGTTCAGCTTTTAGTTTTTTGACAATTTATAAAAATTTACGTAACCTAAAAAATAGGTCTAGTAAATCAAAACTCCAACAGCGATTTAGTTAAGCTACATCGGGAATTGCTGTTGCCGACTGTTGTTATGAGCATAGGATTTGACCCAAAATCATTCACTATACATTGGGTATTGGAAGTAGAGATTTTTTTTATTGACTAAAGTGTGATTTTTGATAGTGACAATAATTGATAAATATCAATTATTTAAATGTGGTAGAGGAGTAGTAAATAAATCCAGGAGAATTTCATGTTCGAGTCTTTAACGTCGCTAAACGATCATAATTTACCTTATCCAGATCCACTGCATCCCATTGTGGTTCACTTTGTAATTGCGATGATCTTGTTTGCATTTTTCTGTGATTTAACTGGCTTTCTAACTGGAAAAACCCGTTTCTTTGAAATAGGTTGGTGGAATTTATTTGTAGCTACAGTATCTATTTTCATTGCGATTATCTTTGGTCAATTTGAAGCAGGTTTAGCCAAACCTTACAACCTAGTCAAATCAGTATTAAATTACCACACCTTAATCGGTTGGTCACTGTCAGGAATTCTCGCTGCAATTACAGCTTGGCGTTATGTACTCCGCACTCGTGACCCGCAAAGATTACCAATTCATTATTTAGCAGTTGGGTTACTTTTAACCATACTTGTTGGCTTTCAAGTGTATCTCGGTGATGAATTGGTGTGGGTTTATGGACTGCATACAGTACCAGTTGTGGAAGCCGTAAAGGATGGAATTTTACCATGAACTCAGAATTAATTGATCAAGTCAGCGCCCAAATGGGAGCAAATGGATTACCTTACACAATTCCTATTCATCCTAACTTAGTGCATCTAACTTTAGGATTATTCATCATTGCCATCATCTTTGATATCGCTGGTGTACTTTTCCCCATAGAAAACTGGCTGTTTAAATATTTGGGTTTAGCTGTTGAACGCGCCCAATTATTTGAAGTTGGTTGGTACAACATGGTAGGTGCTGCTGTGATTACATTTTTCACAGTTGCGGCTGGTTTTTATGAAATGTTGTTAGCAACTCCACCAACAAACTTAAAAAGTACTTGGGGTTTGCAAGCAATGGAAACCATGATGTGGCATGGTGTCGGCGGAGTTTTCTTATTAGCATTGATGATTGCCATGACATTTTGGAGAGGATGGCAACGTTATATTTCCTGCAAAGATTCAGATATACAAGTGCGCTGGAGTTATTTATTAGCAGGAATTTCCATCATGTTTGTTATGTATTTACACGGCACATTAGGAGCGCAATTAGCAGGTGAATTTGGTGTACATAACACTGCTGATAACTTATTGAGAATGGGACAAGACATCAATCAGGTATTGGGGACTGGGAATTAGGGATTGGGGACTGGGGACTGGAAAGAATACCCAATCACCAATTACCAATTACCAATCACCAATCACCAATTACCAATCACCAATGACAAGTTATGAACATCCGGCTGATTTTAAATCTTTTGACCTTAATGACAGGGGGGTTAATTGTTACGATTACCAGTATCTTCATTGGTAAACAGGCTTATTTTTGGCTTCCCCCCCAAGCTGCGGCTGAATCTCATCTTGTTGATGATTTATTTAGCTTTTTAGTGACATTAGGTGCTTTCATTTTTTTGGCTGTTATTAGTACAGTTTTGTATTCTGTCACCTTCCACCGCGCCAAAAGTTACGATTTAAATGATGGCCCACACATTGAAGGTAACGTCATTCTAGAAGTAGTGTGGACAGCAATACCGATCATGTTGGTATTGTGGATTGGCAGTTACAGTTACCAAGTTTACGAAGAAATGGCCATTCAAGGGCCAACCCAACTGGTACACCTGCATAACCCAATGGAAATGCAAACTGCCTATGCAGAAGAAAAAGCAGCACCAATTGAAATTGCGGGTGAATCTGTAGAAAAAATTGACGTACTAGCTAAACAATGGGCGTGGGTGTTTCATTATCCTGAGAAAGATATTACTAGTACAGAATTGCATTTACCGAGCGATCGCAGAATTCGTTTAGCTCTACAATCAGAAGACGTACTCCACGGCTTCTACATTCCTGCTTTTCGCCTCAAACAAGACATCATTCCCGGTAAAACCATCGACTTTGAATTCACACCCATTCGCCCCGGTCAATATCATCTCACCGATTCCCAATACAGCGGCACATACTTTGCAACCATGCAAGCCAACGTGATTGTCGAAACTCCTGAAGAGTATCACGAGTGGTTAGAAAAAGCTGCAAACCACATCCCCACACCCGCCAAAAATCAAGCAGCCAGCGAATACGCCCAAAGCAGCAACCAAAGCATAAAAACCGGTTGGGAACGTGTCAAACCTGCGGCACCTCCAGTAGTCAACTTTGACTGAATTAGGATTTAGAGAATTTAAGGATGTACAGAATTAATTGTCAGAAATGGCATACGCCACGTTTCACGAACAGGATTTAGAGGATTTAAGGATGTACAGGATTTTATTTATTTTCTGTGTATTTTTTAAATCTTGTTAATCCTTTAATCCTGGGCATCCTGATTCAGAAATGTATTTTCTGTCTATTTTTTAAATTTTGTTAATCCTTATAATTCTGGGCATCCTGATTCAGATATTTAATCCCAAATCTAAAATCGCATGACAAACATCCCCATTCACATTGCTGGTGAAACACATCACCACGAAACGCCCAACAACTGGAAAACATATTTTACCTTCAGCACAGACCACAAAGTAATAGGTATTCAATACCTAGTTACCTCCTTTATCTTCTTCTTGATTGGCGGTATCTTCGCCATGATATTGCGGGGAGAACTGATCACTCCCGAATCTGATTTAATAGATCGTACCGTTTATAACGGAATGTTCACCATGCACGGTACAGTCATGCTGTTCCTGTGGACATTTCCCTCTCTTGTTGGTTTAGCTAACTACCTCGTACCCATCATGATTGGGGCGCGAGATATGGCATTTCCGCGATTAAATGCCGTTGCTTTTTGGATGGTTCCAGTAGTCGGAATCCTCCTCATGTCCAGCTTCTTCGTTCCCGGTGGCCCTGCCCAATCTGGTTGGTGGGCTTATCCCCCTGTTAGTTTACAAAACCCCACAGGTCACTTAATCAACGGACAAGTTCTGTGGTTATTAGCAGTAGCTATTTCTGGCGTTTCCTCCATCATGGGCGCAGTCAACTTTGTCACCACCATTGTGAAAATGCGTGCGCCAGGAATGGGCTTTTTTAGAATGCCCTTATTTGTATGGGCAGTATTTAGCGCCCAAATCATCCAATTATTTGGACTTCCTGCATTAACTGCGGGTGCAGTCATGCTGCTGTTGGATTTAACTGTTGGAACTGCCTTTTTTGACCCCAGCAAAGGCGGAAACCCGGTGATGTTCCAGCATTATTTCTGGTTTTATTCCCACCCTGCGGTTTATGTAATCATCCTGCCTATCTTCGGGATTTTCTCAGAAATATTCCCCGTTTACTCCCGCAAACCTTTATTTGGTTATAAGGTAGTTGCAGTTTCTTCCATGTTAATTGCCGTAGTTAGTGCGATCGTCTGGGTACACCATATGTATGTCAGCGGTACACCGGGCTGGATGCGGTTGATTTTCATGATGACAACAATGTTTGTCTCCATCCCTACAGGGATTAAAGTATTTGCTTGGGTAGCAACAATTTGGGGTGGAAAAATTCGATTAACTACACCAATGATGTTTGCTTTGGGTGCTTTAGTAATGTTTGTGTTCGCTGGTATTACAGGAATTATGCTTTCTTCTGTACCAATAGACGTTCACGTTAACAACACCTATTTTGTAGTTGGTCACTTCCATTATGTTCTTTACGGAACAGTGACAATGGGTTTGTATGCAGCTATCTATCATTGGTTCCCCAAAATGACAGGGCGGATGTTTAATGAAGGTTGGGGACAAATTCACTTTTGGTTAGCATTCATCGGTACTAACCTCAACTTTTTACCCATGCACCCATTAGGTTTGCAAGGGATGTTACGCCGAGTTGCTTCCTACGCCCCAGAGTATCAATTTTGGAATATTATCGCTAGTCTTGGTGGCTTTCTATTAGGAATGTCTACCCTACCCTTCATTTTCAATATGTTGGTTTCTTGGACACAGGGTGAAAAAGCACCTAATAATCCTTGGAGAGCAATTGGTTTAGAGTGGATGATTTCTTCTCCTCCTCCTGTAGAAAACTTTGAAGAAATTCCCATCATTATTAGCGCACCTTACGGCTACGGAAAATCAGATCCATTAACAGCCAACCTGGAACGCCAAACAACATTACAAAACGCAGAATAATGCAGAGAAAAAGAAGGACGCAGAAAACCTCTGCGTACCCTCTGCGTTTCCCTCCGCGTTCCTTTGCGTTTAAAACTAAAAAGGAGAAATTACCCAATGGATAGTTCTATTCACCCTGAAGAATTGCATCATGCCAGCCATGAACATGAACACGATGAAGAAGGCAATAAAATGTTTGGTTTTATTGTCTTTCTCTTATCAGAAAGTGTCATTTTCTTAAGTTTCTTCGCTGGCTATATTGTCTACAAAACCACAACTGTCAACTGGCTACCTGCTGGTGTTTCAGGACTAGAAATTACAGCACCAACAATCAACACAATTATTCTGGTTTCTAGTAGCTTTGTAATTTATTTTGCTGAAAGATGCCTACAACGTGACAATTTACAAGGATTTCGCCTGTTTTTGTTGGCTACAATGGTCATGGGTAGCTACTTTTTATATGGACAAGCTGTGGAATGGAGTGAACTGGAATTTGGGTTTACTTCCGGTACTTTTGGCGGGATGTTTTACCTATTAACCGGTTTTCACGGTTTGCACGTTTTCACTGGAATTTTGTTGCAGTCCATTATTTTGATTCGTTCTTTCATTCCTGGTAATTACGATACTGGTCACTTTGGAGTTAATTCAACTTCATTGTTTTGGCACTTTGTTGACGTTATCTGGATTATTCTGTTTCTGCTTATCTACGTTTGGCAGTAGGGAAAGAATAGGATTTATTTTTGGTTCGTAGTGGGTAATTTAACTGAAGTGCTTACTACGAGCTTATTTTACAGAATAAGAATCAAAGAAGTAGGTATTTATAAAGAATTGGTAATAATATTTTATACAAATAAGTTGATATTTTTAATTTGGGTCATACTGTCATTTTCTGCAATGATTGTATCCTGAAATAATTGTTGAAATACAGAACGTTTATCCTCAGATATTTGCTCCCATTTACTTGGAGATATTGCTAGGTTTTCAACGTGGGTTGCTAATATATTGGACAAAATTATTTTTCTTTCGTTGATACTTTTTTCTTTAATTTGATTTATTAAAGGTGATAGATATTTTTTATACTTACGCAAGCAACTTAACAAAATATATGTTTTTCCATTTTGTGGAAATATTGTTAGATACAAATATTTCATGTCCGTATCTAAATCAGAAAAATTATTAATGTCTTTTCCGTTCAAATCCTTTTCAACAGTAAAAGCCGAGGAAACAGCAATATGATATTCATGATGAAATTTCATAATCCAAGTGTAAGCTATGTTGAATTTACCTTGAGCTAAAGCACTATTAAACAGTTGTTTATCCTGTTCTAGTTGGTATAGTGTTATTTTTTGATTTTTCTGAAAGTTTCCTAATATAGCCTTCCTATGTTGAGGTAACTGACTAATTGCTGAATTTACCAAATTCACTGCCATTCTTTTAGCATGATACTCTTTTGCTAATGCTCTATATGCAAAAATAAATTGTTGTTTTTCGTTACCATCATGGTAGTTGTGCAACTCGATTGGAGTAAAAAGTTTAGTATCATGAAAATTGCAAAATCCTGTAAAAGTAGTTGCTTTTTTTCTTCCTGTTCTAGATAGCAAGAACTTGATATCATTATTATCGTTATCTTCTGTCGTTGACCAATATAAGACTTCGCCATTTTGTGAAATCTTTTTGAGAATTCTATTATTTTGGATCGAGTGAGCAAATATTATCTTTGATGAACAATTACTGTCTTTATGAAAGCACTCTTTAACATAAGCTTGTTTTTTTATTTCTGCAAGCCATTTAGTGGCATCTTCTTTTCTTGATTTTATATTGTTCATTACTGTAATGCTCCTATCAGTTTAATTGTAGCTATATTGATCTATTTCCCTATTTACAGATACTTACAGCTTCAGCTTAACATCACGCGGTGGTATTTCATCTGCTGTTAAAGTCACGACTTTACCATCTCGCAAAATACTAATTGATTCTCCTAATCTGCGATGTCTTTCTATGGCTTGAGCAATAGCAAATTTCACACCAGCATCTATTTTTTGATGTAACTCTGTAACGGGAGATTGAGATTTATTATCTTGCTGTAATTTGATTCCAGATTCCATGTTCATAAATTATCACTTCCTTATCAATACCAGATTCAGCCACTAATTGAGGTTCATTCCCAGAATTATTATATATTATCCAAGTATCACATAAAGGTAAATAAAAGTCCGTTAGGTTTCTGCGTCCACGTTCATAGCGTCTACGAATAACATCTTCTGGAATATTATGACCTCCAGTTGCTACTCGTCTACTTACCCTAGCTATTGCTAATTCTGGAGTTTCTAACCAAAAGTATATTAAGTTGATTATATAATCTTGAGCTTTACATTCTTTAATAAAACGCGCAAAATTACGAGCAGCTAAAGTTGTTTCAAAAGCAAAATCAGCTTTGTCATGAACAATAGTTTCTAATCTTTTCAACATTAATCTTCCTGCTTCAATAGCTACAGCTTCAGAATTGAGAGGAGAAATACCTTCTGCGATTTTATCAGCATTAACATATTCAAACACATCTAAAAAATATGGAAGAATTTGTAAGGCGACGGTAGTTTTGCCAGAACCGTTTGCACCGCCGATAATGTATAGGTTAGGCATAGTTATGGTAATATATATGATTAACTGGATTTTTTATGGATATTTTACCATTTGTTAAATCCTTATTCAATTACGTGATTTGCTTGGGTTTCACTTCGTTCTACCCAACCTACAATTTTATTAACAGAGTCAAATTATATTATATACTGTGTTAAGTATATTCATAAATTAGAAAAATAAATATGATAAATAATCAACCTATTTGCATTTCCCTTTTTACCGGTGCTTTTGGCTTAGATTTAGGTTTAGAACAAGCAGGATTTCATACAGTAAGTGTAGTAGAAAAAGACCGTGATGCAGTAAAAACAATTGCTCTCAATAGACCTGATCTCCAAGAAAGTGCTATTCCCAGAGAACTAGAAAAAGTTTCTTCGCAAGAATTACTTGAAGAAGGAGGAAGAGTTTTAAATTTAGGTCATGCTTTACGCGTTGGTGAGGTAGATTTGGTAACTGGTGGTCCTCCTTGTCAGCCATTTAGCACCGCAGGAAAACGTGGTTCGGTTATGGACCCTCGCGGTAGTTTATTTATGGACTTTATCCGCATTGTTAAAGAAGTCCAACCCCGATTTTTCTTAATGGAAAATGTCCGAGGCTTACTTTCTGCTTCTCTTCGTCATAGGCCAATTAATCAAAGAGGAAAAGATTATCCACCTTTAGAAACTGATGAAATGAATGGTGCTGCGTTAAAGGTGGTTTTAGCGGAAATGAAGGAATTAGGCTACAACGTAGTTTACAACCTTTTAGAAGCAGCAGATTATGGTGTTCCCCAAAATAGATTGCGTGTAGTTTTTATTGGTTCTAGAGATGGTGAAGCTGCTACATTTCCTCTAGCTAAATATAGCAAAGATGGTAAAATTTTACCGAAGTGGAGAACTTTAAAAGATGCCTTAACAGATTTTGTTGATGTAGAACCAGAATTTATTGCTTACTCCGAAAAACGTTTGAAGTTTTTAAGATTATTAGAAGCAGGACAAAATTGGAGATATTTACCGGAAGAATTGCAAAAAGAAGCTATGGGAGGTGCTTATAATTCGGGTGGTGGAAAAGTTGGGTTTTACAGAAGATTATCTTGGGATAAACCTTCACCAACTATCACAACTAGTCCCCAGCAAAAAGCTACAGATATGTGTCACCCTGTCGAATTGCGTCCTTTAACTGTGCGCGAGTCTGCCAAAATCCAAACTTTCCCTGATGATTGGATTTTTTCTGGTTCGATAAGTTCTAAATACAAACAAATTGGTAATGCAGTACCAGTTTTACTTGCTAAAGAACTTGGTGATTATATTTTTAATTTAATGCAAGGAAATCAACCAAAAGGAAAAGCAGTAGCTGAACAACTCTCTTTATTCTCTCTATAGAATTTAATTTGTTGCTAACTCTGCAAAAGCTTTATCAATTTTCTGTAGCATATTTCTTACATGATTCTCAATTAGCTCATATTCGAGATAAATCATATCCCAAAATTCCTTACCAGCTATGCGAGGAATTTTAGAATCGTTAAATGTCCATCCACCCAAATTAAAAGCGGCTATAAATTAACTTAGCAGACATAAAATAATGATGGTAACTTGTTTGATCGTTCGGTCTTAGAACAGTAAACTAGCTACGCATTTACTAGTAAATTCTTAAACCAGATGTAGCTTCTTTGCGTTAGTCTAATAAAAGAAAAAAAGCTTCTGAGCCGGAGCTAGAAGCCTTGTCTCCTCTATTGTTGTGGCTGCTTCATGTATCTTTCTTGTCCTTGGGAATTATAGAGAACTAGACGCAGGTTAGCGTTGTCACTAATTATTCCTAAAGCTTCTCGCAAGCTTTGGAAGTGACTTTGTAAATCAGGATTATCACTTTGTAGTGTTTGGTCATATTCTGGGGTTAAGCGGACGCTAATACCTTGGTTATCTATGGTAAAAGTGCAGAACCGCATCCCATTGACACAGGTGTTGCTCAGATCAGCACGAGTTTGGGCTAAATTACCATAGAGTTGCTGTTTTTGTTGTGCCTCTGCTAGAGCAGTTGAATAGGCTTGAATTAGGGATTGTGCTTGATTGTAGTTGAAGCTATCTTGGCTAATTTGTCGAGCTGTCTGCCCTGCTTGTTGCCAAGATGCAACTGCTGCTTGCCATTGACTTTTTTGCTCAAAGACTTTGGCTTGATTAGCCAGGTTGACAGCTTGTTGGTAGAGTGTGGCTGCACGCATTTCTTTTTTAGCGCGATCGCGTGCCAAGATAAATTTCGGTTGATAATCCGTTAGCAGGTTTTGTGCTTCCTGATATCCGGTACTAGTCGAAGGGATAGTTTTCAAGGCATTAATAGCCCCTTGCCAAGCCGATTCTACCCTTTGCCAGTCATTACCAGATTTAGCCTTTGTTTCGCGCTGGATGGCTGAATCAGCTATGGTTTTGGCTATGTCTATTTTTTTCAGCCATGTTTCTTCTTGGAGTAACTGCTGATTTAATGTTTGTAAATTGCGTTGATAATTTGGCAACTTTGCCTTTACCAGCCCATAGAGTTGATTCCCTGGTTTGATAGACTCTAGTGGTGCGATCGCTTGCCGCCATAAACTTTGTCTGGTGCGTAGTTCTTCTAGGCTATTGGCTGGAGTTTTAGTTTTTTGCTCTGCTACAGATCCTGCCTGTAAAGCTTTTACCACCAGGTTAATTTTTGTAGACTGCTCAGAAAGACTTACACTCAGATCCTGCGCTTGCTGGTGACGAGGTGACCATTGAGGAATTATTTTTAGATCAGAAATTACTGCATCTAATTGCTGTTGCACTGCTAATAACTCCTGTTCAGATTTAGCGCGACGCATCAATTGCTCAGACTCACTTTTAAATTTCTCGGCAGTTTGTAATTCTTGACACGGGCCAATCACGCAAGAACGAGTCAAAAAGAAAGCACTACCACCAAAAATTACTGTCACTCCCAATACCGCACCTAAAAGTATGGGTAAAGGTGGAAGAGATAGTTTTCTCTTCTTAGATAAATTTTGTCCATCTGCAAAGGGATCAAACTTTTCTTCTTCTAATGGCTCATTTTCACTATCATCCAGAAATGATGTATCTGAACTGAATGATGTATCTGAATTGAATGATGCATCTGAACTGAATGATGTATCTGAATTGAATGATGCATCTGAATTGAATGATGTATCTGAACTGAATGATGTATCTGAATTGAATGATGTATCTGAACTGAGTGATGTATCTGAACTGAATGATGTATCTGAATTGAGTGATGTATCTGAACTGAATGATTTATCTAATATGTAGTTGTCCGCTTCTGAGCTATCATCATCTATAGTCGATGAGCCAAGTAATGTTTCTGTCGTATAGTCTTCCTGTACACTAGATGCAGAGTCAGAAAGATTAAGTGGTGGAAAAATGAGATAGCTACTACTATCCATTTCTTCTTGGCTAAAAGTTTTCTGATATTCCTGTTTATCCTTTGCCTTCACTATTATGGAATGTTTGGCGTAAGGGAGCTTTTCTCCTGAAACTCTGACATAAAATTGCACCTTTTGCGAATTATATTGAGATTGCCAGTGGAGTGCTTCTTCAAGTACCGCAAATACTTTTTCAGTATCAACTGCTACATTTGAAGGATGTTGAGTTAAAATCATCAGTTCGTCATTTTGGACAGCACATTTGACTTGTAAGACTTCGCCAGATGTAATTTCCAGCAGTAATTGTTCTTGCAAAATACTGGCTAGAAGCTGTAAATCTTCTTTTTGGAATGCTACTTTCATAGGGTGTTATTGCCAATTTTCTATATAGTTTTATAGTTTTTATTATCTTTGAGCGTATGAAATAAAGTACTTGCGTTGGTTACAGATAGGATAAGTAGGTTGGCATTAAAAATTGTCGTTGGGATAAGGCAGGGGGCAGGGAGCAGGGAGAAAAAGGGTTTTAGCCCTGTTTACTTTTATTTACACAGTTTGATTTTATTCTGCCTACCTACTTACACAGTTTTACTAACCGATACAAATTTTGCAGACAAAGTTAAATTTGTAACCAGAAACAGCAGAATAGCGATTCTACATTTTTATACGGCGAGATGATCAATAAGCCAATCCAAATGCGAGTATAAATTATCTAAGGAAAAATATACAATAATATTTCAGTAATTTTAGAGATTGGCAAGTTTACCAAGGGGGTGGATTAGCTCTCATCAACCAAATAGCGGCGGTTAGGCTTCTAGAAATGAATGTACCACTCTTGCTGAATTCGATAAAATTAATTCGTGCCAAATAAATTTTTTTAGCCAACCAAAGCTTGCTTATGCAATCAAGGTGCTGTAAAACCTATAACACAGCACTGCAAACCTGCTTTGGAATTATTAATACAAGGTGTGTGTCAATGGATTTATTGGAATACCAAGTTAAAGAATGGTTTGGAAAGATGGGCATTCCTGTATTACCATCCCAGAGAATTGACCATCCTACAGATTTAAAACGCTTAAAAATTCGCTATCCTATTGTACTAAAATCGCAAGTACACGCAGATGAAAGAGCCAAAGCTGGTGGAGTGAGAATTGTGGAAACCACCATTGATGCGATCGCAGCTGCTCAAAATATCTTTAATCTACCAATTTGGGGAGAACTGCCCGAAGTCTTACTGGCAGAATCCAAATATGATGCCAAAGAAGAATTGTATCTTGCTGTTGTTTTAGATACAGCCCTGTGTCGTCCAGTGCTTTTAGGTTGCAAAGAACCGGATATTGATTGGGAATCCCCAGGGGACAAAATGCAATATGTGGTTGTAGAACAGGAATTTTCACCATTTTATGCCAGACGACTAGGCTTGAAAATGGGCTTACAGGGTGCGCTGATGCAATCCATAAGCGATATTGTGGAAAAAATGTACCAGTTATTTGTGCAGCAAGACCTGGATTTAATAGAGATAAATCCTCTAGCAGTCAGCGCTTCTGGGCAAGTGATGGCTCTCAATGGCAAAGTCAGAGTCAACGAAAGGGCAATTAAACGTCATCCAGAAATAGTTCAAATGGCAGCAAAAATGGTCTCCCATCATCGAGATAGCAAGATTAACGGCATCGTTGGTGATGGGGATGGGTTAGAAATACACGGGAAAATCGGTATATTAGGCAATGGTACTGGTTCTGTGTTGACAACCTTAGATGCAGTTGCTAATGCTGGTGGTAAACCTGGTGTTTCTTTAAACTTAAGACATTCTTTCCTCACTGATACCTCACTAACTACTTTTTGCGATCGCTTAGAAACAGGTCTGAAAATCTTAGCTGCTGACAACAGCATTAAAGTGATTCTCATTAACTTTCTGGGTACTATTCCCCAGGTGTCCCAAATGGCAGAAATTATTGCTAATTTTATACAATTAGACCCAAAAGAACTCCAACCCCTTCTGTCTAATGGCAGTAAAATTAAGCCCAGAAACTTACCCAGATTAGTTGTACGTCTTGCGGGTTCTGATTTCGAGAATGCCAGACAATATTTAGCTACACTCAAATCCGAAACCCAAATGCTGATAGTCGTAGAAAATTTAGATGAGGCTGTCTTACAAGCAGTCCGTCTGGCCAAGTTACCTGCATACAAAAAGTAGTAAAAAGAAGGAGTTCAGAAGTTCAGAAGTTCAGGAGAAAGTAGTAAGAATTAATTTTTCTTCTCATCTTCCCAATGACCAATGACCAATGACCAATGACCAATGACCAATGACCAATGACCAAT
>NZ_JAYGGY010000015.1:0-69453 GCF_034931625.1 Anabaena cylindrica UHCC 0172
CCCATCACCAAACTGAGTACAGTTTTGGTGGGGGTCTCCTGGAGGTTTAGATGAAAAAAATAGTAGGAATAAAATTCAATAAGTTGTCAGGATTGTAAATGAAACCAACAATAAGAACGGGAATTTAGTCCATACTGCTTGTTTTAATCATCATTAATTCCTGCCATTGGTAATAATCTAACATAGATGGTTTTTCATTTTCTGCCAAAATGCCAAATGGTAAATAACAAAAAAGACGGGGTTCAACCCGTCTGCGCTATAATTAGTAAAAACATCTTGGTAATCCCTGCAATATATCAAGATACTATACTAAACAACTGCCAAAATGCCAAATATCTAGTCCCGTAGGGATAGGAAGAAGGAAGAAGGAAAATTTATTTGCCCGTCAATTAATTCTTGACAGACTACTAGCTATCTTCTTAAGCATCAACTAAACGAACATAAATAGCGCGGGCTGTTTGTCGGTCTATTGTCATAGATATATTATTAAATATAACAATTAAAGAAGGAAATTGCTGTTCTAAGATTATACTATTTCCGGTTTTTATACCCATAGAAATGAGTTTTTTGCGAATGCCTTCATCCTGAGTTTTACAAGAAATGATGATTCCTTTTTCTCCTGGTTTTAGCAATTCTAAAGAGCAACCTGTAAAACTAAAAGAAGTAAACATTGCAGAATAAAAATAAAAGGTTAAAATTTAAAAGTAACGAAGGATGATTAACATCCTTCATCTTTGTACAAGCTAAGACATCAAAATCTAGACGAGATAGGGTTCTTGATGGGTTTTAATTGTGCAGTTAGAGCGAGGGTATGTAACGCACAATAGAGCGAATCCTTTTGCCATTTGATCGTCATCTAAGAAGTTTTGATCATCTTGGTTGATTTCACCTTCTACAACCTTACCGACGCAGCTAGAGCAAGAACCAGCGTGACAAGAGAAGGGTAATTCAATACCGGCTTCTTCTGCTGCATCTAGAATTGTAGTTTCTTCGTCACATTCAATTGTGGTGTCAAGGTTGTCTTTTTTGTTCAACAATCTTACTTGATAAGCCATGTTTCGATTCTCCTCAAACGTTAATAAAGTTAGCTTTTTTGGCTTCCTTAAGTCTCCCTGGCTGAAGTCAAAATCCAAAATAAAGGATCGAATTTTTGAATTTTGAATTTCTTAGCTGCAAGGTACACCAGTAGGCGTACCATCATCTGTTTTAAAAGACTTTCCGCAACCGCAGGTATCAGTTGCATTGGGATTGGTGAACTTGAAACCGCTGTCCATTACTCCCTCAACAAAATCAATGACAACACCTTCTAATAACGGCGCACTTTTAGCGTCCACGTAAAGCAACACGTTTCCTTGTTGGGTGACGATATCGTCTGGTTGGGGTTTATTTGTAATGTCAATTCCATATTCATAACCACTACAACCACCATCTTTGACGGAGATGCGGACACCTTTTGTGGCTTTATTAGGTTCGTCGGTTGCGGAACCTCTTAAAAATGCCCAGAGACGAAATTCTGCTTTTTCTGTTAAAGTAACAGCCATGTTGTTTCCTGTTCTGTAGCGATTATTCTGATTTTGAGATGTGGGTTATTGCTTGGCGGGACGGAATTTCATACCGTTAATGGTTGGGATTGGGAGTATCTCCAAGGTGCTGTGTTACCGCAGACGGGACAATTGCGATCGCGGTGAGAACGACGTTTAGCAAATTCCATTCGGTTTAAGTCAATCGTCAACAGTTCTGACAATAGCGGTTGACTAAACCCGGTAATCAGCTTCACGGCTTCTAAGGCTGTTAAACAAGCCAAAGTCCCAGATACAGCCCCTAGAACTGAAAAACCGCGCCGATCCCAATCAGGCTTTTCTGGAAATAGACAGGATAAACAAGGTGTGACACCAGGAATAATCGTGGTGAGGTAAGCCTCCATCCCATCCATAGCGGCCTCTACCATTGGCTTCCGCGATCGCACACAGGCTTCATTTAACAGATTGCGTTCGGTGAAATTATGAGCGCAATCCAAAGCCATATCCGCCGATTGCACCAACTCATCCACATTTTCGGCGGTAATGTAATCGTGAACCACGTCCACTTGGACATCAGGATTGATGGCTTTGAGTGTTTCTTGGGCTTTGAATACTCTCGGTTTACCCACCCAGTCGTCAGTCATCAAAATCTGACGATTCATATCATCCAGCCGCAAATCACCACCCCGGACTAAGATTAGTCGCCCAACGCCCGCTACTGCTAAGTAAAGCGCCGCCGTACCGCCTAATCCCCCCACACCCGACACCAGAACAGTCGCTGATTTGAGGCGCTTTTGAGCCGCTTCGCCAAAATTTGGGAGCATCATTTGGCGACTATAGCGTTCTAATTCGGTAGGCGTTAGGTTGATCAATTTATACCTCCTAATCAGAAGTGATTTCTGTCAGCGTGACTACATTCTTTGGCTTATCGTTAAACACCTTAAACAGTTTTTGTTCATGGGGTGTTGACTCAATAAAAACTTCATAAGCTTTTTGCAAAGCTAAAGAATATTGAGCTAATTTTTCGGCATCACTTAAGTTAGGAGAAGTCTTATCAATCTCTTGCATATATTGAGAGAATTTTTTCAATATATGGAGACGATTTATGTTTACAAATTGTTGGTCGTAGGGCAGTTCAAAAAATATAAAATATTCTTCTGCATCTGCGAGTTTGTTGAATTCTTGAATGGTTCCAGTCATTTTACACTCTCCAGTTGTTTGAGTTGCTGCTTGAGTTCATCTAACTGTCGGTAGATTTCGTAAGTCTCAGCGGCAACATCCATCAGGGTTTTGTAGTCTGTTGGTAGTCCTTCAGCTAAGTCATGCAGATCCATTTTCATTTGACCTGCTTTGCTGTTTAGCTTTCTGATTTTTGTTGTGAGTTCCTCGATGGTCATTGGGAATTGGATTTTATTGAACCGCAAAGGCGCGAAGGACGCGAAGGAAGAGAGGAGAAGAAGGAAGTAGGATAATTCGTAAGGGTTCAGGATACAGAATGTTTGATATAGCAGGGAACTCTTAACAGAAGAGAAAAATATTTTTCTTTCTTCTCCTAACTCCTGACTCCTGACTCCTGAATTCTTACCAATTTTTTAAATATTTCCTACTTCGGGGAAACGTTTGGCTAAGTCAATGCCTTTGTTGACGAATGATGTTCCTTCTTCTTCCAGTTTTTCTAGGGAATCAAACCCATAGCGATGGGCATCACGTAAGGTTTTTACAGCTAACAATAAACGACCTGAAAAAACTAATGCCCAACCAAATCCTTCATGACCTAAATCAACTACAACATGAGAAATCAATCCGGTTTCTTTCTCAATACTGAAGGCTACAGCCCTGAAGAAGGCGTTGATGCGGGATATTGTGGCTAAGTCAACTTCACCTTCAATGGAAATTTCTCGTTTCTTTTGTTTGGTGACAACAAAGGGTTTGAGGATTAATTCATCAGCCCAATTCCGGTAAGTTCCATAAGTATCTTGCGCCCGGATTTGTTGAACTAATGCTTTCAGAAATGGTGAAGTGATTGGTGTGCTTGTAGCGGTTGGTTTGACACTATTATTTTCACTCATACGGCTGCTTCGTTTTCTACTTCTTCTGCAAAGTTTTTATTGGTTTTGTTCAAGGCTTTACGCAACCAAGGTGGGGGGTTGCCTTTGAGTGTTGTGACTAATTTGTTCAGAATTTCTTCGATTTTTTCTTCTTCTGATTTAGCCTTGACTGGTGTCACACCTTTTTTGATTAAACGAGCGGCGGCGCTACCACCAATAGCGACTACATAAACGATTGTACAATCATTTAATGCGTCAAGTTTAGGTGTGATTTTATCTTCGTTACCATCTTCTTTGAGGTCGCCTTCAAATTTCAGAGTTTCTAGGAATTCATATCCATCGTCTGAAATTTCATAAACGTCAATTTCTTTAGCCCAACCGAAATGAGCATTAACATGAATTCGGTCTGTTGTGGTGAAGGCAATTTTCACGTTCATTTGTCCTTTGTCGGTTTTCAGTTCATGAGCTAAATCGGCGGTTAGAAACCGCGTCTACACAGGCATGGCGCGTAGCGGCTTCCCGTAGGGAAGGCCACCTGCGTGGGTTACAAACCCTTGATTTTTCATTAGTCCGCGCAGGCGGACTTTGTTTGTATAGCCGCGACTTCCAGTCGCCAGGGCAGTCAGATGTCATTTATTAATTACTGATGACCAATGATTGATCATTAATGACTCTTCATGTTCTAAAAACAGGTTGCCCATACCAAATAAAACTTCCATTGTGCCGCGATAGCCTACTTTGGTGAATAAGCCATTTCCTAAACGGTCATAAATGGGAATTCCGAGACGGTAGAAGGGGATTTTGAGGCGTTTTGCGATCGCATTCACGTTGGAGTTACCAATCAGCAAATCTGAACCTACTGCTAACCCTTCCAAATCTTCCAAGTCGCCGATAGTAACGCTTTTGACGGGAAGATGTTCTAATAAATGCGATCGCGTTGTGGTGACAGCGGCGTGAACAGAAGCCCCCATTGACTGCAAGAAATGCACCATAGACCAAAGTAAATCTGGTTCTAGTGCTAAAGATACCCGTTTTGCACCGAAGTAAAAATGAGTATCCAACATTGCATCTTGCAACTGACGACGTTGACGGCGATATTTTTCCGGTACGGGATTACCACTTAACACCGCTAACGCTTGCAGGAACTCATCTACAGGTTCTAAACCCGTCAAATCCTTAAATACTTCGTAATCTGTGCCAAAACGCTCTTGCAGAATCTTGGCAGCACCGCGCATACTTTCACCCAAAGCCAAGGTAAAAGCCGAACTACCCAAGGAACGCAGCTGTTTGAGAGTTGTCCCACTTACCGTCACCGCACTATATTCATCCTCCAGATGTCCATCTAGAGAAGCACCCAAATCGGGTACAAAAATGGGTTCAAATCCAAAAGCGGTGACAATTTCTCGAACTTCCTGCACATCTCCGGGAGTGAAAGCAGAACCAGCCAAAATGGTGATTTGTTCCGGTTTAATTCCCCCCGCTTTGGGAATCTCCCTGACAATACTTTCCACCGCTGCTGCAAAACCATCTTGCAACGCACCTTTAAAATCTGGAGTAGGTGCAAATGCGATCGCTAAATAATCCAATTCAGGATGACGTTTGCGGATTTCCTTCAAAAAACCCTCAATATCATCCCCCCTAGTTTCCGTCAACCCAGTCGTACACAAACCGATAATTTCCGGTTTCGCCTTTTCCACCAAAGTCAAAATAGCTTGCTCAACATTTTCCTCACCACCCAAAATAGTAGTGACTTCCGTCATAGCCGTAGTAGCCAGAGGAATCGCCTCCCGAAAATGTCGCACCAACACAACCTTAGCAAAAGCCGTACAACCTTGGGAACCATGAAACAGAGGCATCGCCCCCTTCAACCCCAAAAAAGCCAAAGAAGCACCCAAAGCCTGACTTTGTTTCAGCGGATTAACCGTAAGAGACTTGTTCGGAGTATTAACAATCGCCATAAACCTCTTCCTTTGCGTCTTTGCGCCTTTGCGTGAGCCTCCTATTCCCAAGGAGCCGGCTTACGTATTTGTTCCCAGACAGGACTGTATAAAGCCTCATACAACTCCCGCGCCATCTCCACCATGCCCACATAACCCGCATAGGGATGATGACGTTCTTGGTTAATATCCAGAAAAGGAATCCGCGCCTTCAAAGCCGTATACTGATTCCGTCCCCCAGCAATAAGCATATCTGCGTTAGTATCTCGCACCAACTTTAATAATTCTTGGGCGTTACCTTTCTCTAGCATAATGCCATCATTGCCCAACAACTTCTTAATTTTGGCCTTATCTTCCTCTGTACTTTTGCGAGTACTAGTAGCAACAACTTCAATTCCTAAATCATTAGCTGCCGAGATAATTGACCAACTTTTCACACCGCCAGTATATAAAACCACTCGCTTACCTTTCAGACGTTCTCTATAGCCAGCAAGAGCAATATCCAAAGCCGCAGTTTCATCAGCAATTAACTTTTCAGTCCGTGCCATTAAATCAGGATCACCTAACTTTTTAGCAACAGTTCTCAGACAGCGGTTAATATCATTAATACCGTAAAAAGACTCCTCAATGAAAGGAATACCGTAGCGTTCCTCCATTTTTCGCGCCATATTTAATAGCGCCCGTGAGCAAATCATTACATTTAGTTTAGCCCGGTGAGCATAACGAATTTCTTCATAACGAGCATCACCAGTAATTTTCGATAAGACACGAATACCTAACTTTTCAAATAAAGGCAAAACGCCCCACATTTCGCCAGCAATATTATACTCACCAATTAAATTAATATCATAAGGAGTAGTATATTCTGGTTCAGCCGTGCCAACTACATATTCTAATAAAGCTTCACCACCAAAGCGATTACCCAGATTTTTACTACCAATAAAACCAGGAGCAATCACCGGAATCACCGGAATACCAATCTTCTCAGCCGCAACCTTACAAACTGCATCAACATCATCACCAATCAGAGCAGTTACGCAAGTAGCATAAACAAAAATCGCTGCGGGTGTATAGCGTTCCTTTAACTCCAAAATCGCCTTATAGAGCTTTTTCTCACCACCGAAAATCACATCATTTTCACCAACATCAGTGGTAAAACCAGTCTTATAAAGCATCGGGCCAGAAGAGAGACTACCACGACTACCCCAAGAATTACCAGCACAAGCGATCGGTCCATGCACCAAATGAGCAGCATCAGTAATAGGTACTAAAGCAATCATTGCTCCATCAAAAGCACAACCCCCTTGAGCCGCACCTGGTTGAGCCTGTTGTGTACAAGACTTATTTTTCTTTTCTTGTTTCTTTTGATTATGTTCGCATCCTGACTCACTAAGTAACTCGTTAATTTTGCCTTGGGTAATTTTCATCTGTCTTCTCGCGTTAGATGGAAGTTATTAATTGAAATATGAGCAAACCTGAATAGACTTCCCGCAAAATTCCTCTTTACACAATATTTACACAGATAAAGTTTCAGAAAAGATATCTATTTAGCCGTCCCTAAATTTTCTTCTTCTTTCTTCCTTCTTCCCTCTTCCTTCGCGCCCTTTGCGCCTATCCCTACGGTACACTTCGTGAACGCGGTTCATTAAATCCATATTCTTCTATTGACTAAAAACAAACCAATCATCAAGTACAAATTCCTACTCTATTATTAGTATTGCTGAATTCAAGTATAAAAAGCTCACCATTTATGTTGCGATTCCGTGTGATATCTTTTCATCTTAATTCAACAATACCCTATTATTTGTAGATGAAATGAGTAATCAGAAAATCTAGCAAATGTACCTTGTGATATCTTCACCACATTCATCAGCAAGGTAAGATAAAGCCCGAAACCTTAAATAAACAAACTCATCATACAACGGATTGAGTTTGCACAGTGGGGGAATATGTAAAGTCCACCCAAATAAATTAACATCTCTCTCAAAAGGACAACAGCAGGGAATTACTTGACAAAGTATATGAGCAATGCGGAAATTTGTAACTTTAATGCCATCCACCCATCGTCGCAAAGGCTTAAGAAGACCGAAAGAACCAGAATCTTCTTGATTATTAGGTGGATGGTAATTAGGCTGTGGATGTGGATGAGTGTGGCTGTGAGTTGTTTCCATATTAGATATCTCAGGTAAATGCCATGAAAAAAAGAAAAGGGAAAAGGAAAAGTTAGGACTAATTCAACTTGCAAAACTCATAACTGTGAATTTTGATTTTTGAATTGATTTACCTTTTCCTGACCCTTGATTGACAAGTGATAATTACTACAATTCGTTATCTAATGAACATTATCGGGGTGGGGTTTCCCCCTTTCCCCGCAAAGACATTCTTAACGAATCAAGTCGTAGGAAATATCTGTCTTAGAAGGAATATTGGTGTGTTGGTCGATATCTTCAAAGATTGTGTTAACAATCCAGCTGAGGAGGTTGATGATACCTTTATAACCAACAGTAGCGTAGCGGTGGTAGTGGTGACGATCCATGATAGGATAGCCGATTCTAACTAGGGGAACCTTACAATCGCGCCACAGGTACTTACCGTAGGAGTTACCAATTAACAAGTCTACGGGTTCTGTGAACAAGAGTGATCTCATGTGCCACAAGTCCTTACCACCCCAGATTTTAGCAGTCTTACCGAAGACACTAGAATCTAACAATGCTTGCAATTCTTTCTCGAATACTTCGTTGGTGTTGTGAACCAAGATATGTACAGGTTCAGCACCCATTTCTAACATGAAACCAACGACGCTGAAAACTAAGTCAGGATCACCGTAGATAGCAAAGCGTTTGCCATGCAACCATGAGTGGGAATCGGTCATTGCGTCAACTGCACGACCACGTTCAATTTCCAACTCTTCAGGAATAGCCTTACCAGTCAATTCGCTGAGTTTCATCAAGAACTCGTCAGTTCCCTTGATACCCCAAGGACGAGAAACACAAACGTCTTGTTTCCAATCCTTCGCAATGTACTCACGGGTCTTGATAGTAGAGTAAGCTTGGAGAGCCACAGTAGCCTTAGCGTTGATAGCATCTGCTGCATCTTCTAACTTAGTACCACCTGGGTACATATCGAATTCACCAGTGTTAGGTGAATCAACATAGTCACTGTTATCAGATAAAACAGTGTAGTCAATACCCATCAAGTTAGCCATCCGCTTGATTTCGCGGTTGTTTTCTACGTAGGTATCAAAACCAGGAATGAAGTTGATTTTACCATTGCTCTTAGCTTTCTTCTTACCTTCAGTCAAGGTAGTCAGAATTCCCTTCATCATGTTGTCGTAACCAGTGATGTGGGAACCAACAAAGCTAGGTGTGTGAGCAAAAGGTACTGGGAAATCTTGAGGAACTGAACCAGCTTCTTTCGCGTTACCAATAAATGACTGTAAGTCATCACCGATAACTTCTGCCATACAGGTGGTGCAGACAGCGATCATTTTTGGCTTGTACAACTTATAGGAGTTAGCCAAGCCATCAATCATGTTCTGCATACCGCCGAACACAGCCGCGTCTTCAGTCATGGAAGAAGAAACGCCGGAGAATGGTTCTTTATAGTGACGGGTTAAGTGGGTACGGAAGTAAGCCACGCAACCTTGAGAACCTTGAACGAAGGGAAGAGTACCTTCAAAACCTACAGCCGCAAACATTGCACCTAAAGGTTGACAACCCTTAGCTGGGTTAACGGTTAAAGCTGTACGTTCAAAGTTCTTTTCCCGGTATTCCCAGGTTTTTGTCCATTCTGCAACCCGTGTTACTTCTTCGGAAGTATGACCGTTTTCAAACTGTCTCTTGTTTTCAAACAGTTGTTGGTATTCTGGCTCGTGGAATAACTCAACGTGATCCTTAATATTTTCTGGATTCTGAGGCATTTCTATATCTCCAAGCTTGCTGTGTGTTGTGTTTGTTTTTGGGGCGGGGGTTTTCCCACCTTTGGGGGAAGTCGGGAATGTGGCTCAAAATTCAGAATGCAAAATCCAAAATCCGAAACTTTGAATTTTTAATTTTGAATTTTGAATTTCCAACTCCCCCCTGGGGTAAACACCCCAGGCTATCCCTGTACGGGCAGGGTTGCCCCTACTCTCTGGTGTTTCTAGACGGAAGCTTTAGCCTTAGCTTTAGCTTGAGCTTTCTTGTTCCAAGGAGCGCCAATTAATCCCCAGGTTGGGCTGTTGAGTGCCAAATCCATGTCACGAGCAAAGATTGCGAATCCGTCGTAACCGTGATAAGGACCGGAGTATTTCTTTTGATGGTTTAATAGCTTTTAACTTCGCTATGTTTGCGGTGAGCAATGTCAGCAATAAACTATGTTTGCACTTAACACATTGATTTTTAGTCTAAATATAGGCTAAACAGACAGCAATAAATAGAGATAATGAGGCTTACAGTAACCTCTCATGATTGTATCGTTATTGCTTTCCTAGATTTTGTTTTGCGATCGCCTCAACAAAAAGCACAACATGACAACAAAGTTAGCACTGGAATTAGAGCAAGTAAATCTGCATTTGAAGTCTGCAAAAACTAGAGTAACAATTCGAGAATCAAATGGATGTCTGCAATTGCGGGCTACTTTACCCATTAAACCCGGAGATGAAGATATCAGGGGAACTGGCAAAAAACAATACAATCTTAGTTTGAATATTCCGGCAAATTTACCAGGACTGAAAACTGCTGAGGAGGAAGCTTATGAATTAGGAAAGTTAATTGCTAGAAAAAGTTTTGTTTGGAATGATAAATATTTAGGACAGGATGCAATTAAAAAAGATTTGCTAACTATTGGTGATTTGTTAGAAAAATTTGAATCAGAATATTTTAAAACCCATAAACGTACAAGCAAAAGTGAACATACTTTTTTTTATTATTTTACTAGAATTAAGCGTTATACAAATGCTGATGATTTAGCAACTGGGGGAGTTCTAATTAATGCAATTGAAAAAATAGATAAAGAATGGGCTAAATATAATGCTGTTAGGGCTATCTCTGTATTTTGCCAACTTTTCAAAATTGAAATTAACTTAACTAATTATTCTAAAGTACCTGAAAGTAATTCTCGGAATGTTCCCACAGACAAGGAAATAGTTACAGGATTTTACAAATTTGATGAATATCTGCATAATCGCGGTAAACAAGTTAATCAAGATGTGAAAGATAGTTGGCAACTTTGGCGTTGGACTTATGGAATGTTAGCAGTTTTTGGTTTACGTCCCAGGGAGCTTTTTGTTAATCCTCATATTGATTGGTGGTTAAGTGATGAAAATATAGATTTAACTTGGCAGGTTGATAAAGATTGTAAAACTGGTGAAAGGGAAGCTTTACCTTTATATAAGGAATGGATTAATGAGTTCGATTTAAGAAATCCGAAGTATTTAGAAATGTTGGCTATAGCAATTAGTAAAAAAGACCAAAATAATCATGCAGAAATCACGGCTTTAATTCAAAGAGTGAGTTGGTGGTTTAGAAAAATTGGTTTAGATTTTAAACCCTATGATTTACGTCATGGTTGGGCAATTCGAGCGCATATTTTGGGAGTTCCTATTAAAGCTGCGGCGGATAATTTGGGGCATAGTGTGCAGATTCATACGAAAACTTATCAACGTTGGTTTTCTTTAGATATGCGGAAGTTGGCAATTAATCAGGCTTTGAGTAAACGGAATGATATTGAGTTGATTAAGGATGAAAATACAGGGTTGAAAATGGAGAATGAAAGGTTGAAGATTGAGGTAGAGAAGTTGAGGATGGAAATGGTTTATAAACGGAGTTAATTTTAGTGAATCAAGAATATCATTTTTGTGTGATGTGGTATAATTTAAAAGTTAAAGTTAAGCAAGGAGTAGAAATTATGCAAATAATGATTGAAATTCCTGATCATCTTGCCAATCAATTACAACTACAACCGAGTCAAATTTCCCAAAAGGTGTTGGAGCTTATTGTAGCTGATAATTATCGTCAAGGTCTTATTGGAGCGGGAGAAGTTCACAAAATGTTAAATTTTTCTTCTCGATGGGAAACATATCAATTTCTCAAAGATCAAAAGGCTTACTTACCCTACACAGAAGAAGACTTAGAAGAAGATATTCAAGCAATTGGTAATCTGTTAGGTAATAAATGATTATTGTTTCCGATACTTCTCCTATCAACTACCTCGTTTTAGGCAAAGAATTGTTAAAATATATTTAGTTAAATGATAACATGATCAACCAGGAGGTCAGTCTATGGAAAGTATGAAAATTAAGACGCACATTGGTAATGATAAAATTCTCAAAATTGAACTTCCTGATGAATTTGCCAATGAAGAATTAGAAATTGTAATTGTATTTCAACGTATTGCAGAAAAATCATTACAATCTACAACCAAAACGCCGGAAGAATTAGGATATTCTCGTAGGTTTTTGGAAGAAGTGATAGGTAGTTGGGAAGGTGAGCCGATTGAACGTCCAGAACAGCTTCATTTTGAAGAACGGGAGGAAATTCAATGGCCTATCTCCTAGATACAAATGCCTGTATTCAAATTCTCAATTCAAAAAATTCACCTGTTACCCAACGTCTTTTATCAATTCCTGTTAAAGAAATTTATATTTGTACAGTTGTGTATAGTGAATTGTATTACGGAGCTTACAAGAGTTCAAATACTAATAGAAACTTATCTCATTTAGAAAATTTATTGGCTGAATTTGCCGATTTACCACTAGATTGTAAAGCCGCTAAAATTGCTGGACAAGTTCGCGCTCGTCTTGATTCTTTGGGTACTCCCATTGGTCCTAATGATTTGTTAATTGCGGCAATTGCATTAGCAAATGATCTCACACTCATTACTCATAATACCCGCGAATTTAGCCGTATTGATGGTTTGAAATATGAAGATTGGGAATAATATCTTTGATCCATTAACATTCGTAAATATTTGCTCTTAGTTATGTAAATTTAGTAACTATTTTTTCGAGTAGCATCAAATCATTTTTGAAATCCTCAATTTTTTTCCATCCCAATAACTCAATTATATCAAAAGCCATATTTCGCTTGTTATAATCAGAAAACTTTGTATCAACTTCTTTGGCAAGAGTCTCAAAACATTCTTCTGCTGCCCTTCTAAACTCTCCAACTTCAAAGTGGAGAGCTTGATTTCTTCCCTCCCAAATAATAACTTTAAGCGATTGACTTTTAATTAAGCGGCCATTAGGACAGATATTTGGTTTCTTGTAAACCGTAGAGATTCCTTGCTTTGCATATTGCAGCAAACTTCCTGATAAAGAGGCAATGGAAAAGCTTTGTGCTGCTATTTTTTCTTGTAATTCTTGGAAGACAATTTTTTTATCCTGTAATGCTTCATTCTCTTCTCCCCAGTATGTGTCCCAATAGGTAGCAACTCCCATCATGTAAGCGTCATGATCATCATCTGTTAACTGCAAAGTCATTGCTGTCTGGTATCCTCTTTCAACAGTTACAGTTAGTTTATTAATCTCTTTCATTAAAAGTTCCAGTTTTTGACGTTCTTCCCATATTAGATTAATGACTGAACTTGCAGCGTGTTCAATTTCTTGCAAATAAGCGCTCATAAGCATAACTTTCCACCAAATAAAACCTACAACAACTAAATTATCTATCATATCTTCTCACTGGATGGAGTATTAATTTAATTCTGATAGATTTAGCAATTCAATTAATTTTTGTCTTGTGATGATATATTTAGCTATAGTGTATCTATTTTTATAGAGATTAACATGATGAACATAAATGAACACCAAATCCCTATTACGATAGGAGTAGCTTTTATGACAGCATTAGTTTCCTCTGGAATGACTTTAATGGGTATATTCCTAACTAATAAAGCAAATAATGAAAGACTAACTTTACAACTAGAAAATGAGAAAAAAATAAAGCAACAGAAGTTAATGCGCGAAAAATTAGAAGAAATATATCTTTTGAGTAAAAAATGGGCTGCCAATATAGATATATTTTATCTTAACAATACTAGAGCTATGGATGGTCAGATAGATTTTAAAACCTTGTTAGAAATTGAAATAAATAATAAAAATAACCTTGATTTTTCTCGCCTTGAAATGTTAATTAATTTATACTTTCCTGTTGTCAAACCTGCTTATGATGATGTTATAAAAGCACGTGGTAAAGCTAATGAAATAATGATGAATTTTAGAAATCAGTGTTTACAAGGAAATACAGATGGTAAAAATTTAGTAGCTCCATTTTTAGCTGCACAAAATAAGTTTTCACAAGAAACAGAAAAAATGCTAAAAGTTATTACTCAAGAAGCTACTAAGTCTAATATTATTTAGTAAATTAAATTTTGGTGAAGTACATTTAGTCTTGATATTATAGTCGTATAAACCTTTAGTGTTCTTGATGTCCCTCACACAGAAGCAGAATATGAATACTTGACTAATTCAAAACTATGAAAATGAACATATTCCTGAATTATTGTGATCTATAAAAATATGCTAGAAAAACTAATACTTCATAATCTCAAAAGCCATAAATCAACAGAACTCAATTTCGATAATTCCCGATTACATGGAATTGTAGGAAAAAATAGTGCTGGTAAAACATCTGTTTTACAGGCGTTATATTATCTAAGTATGCTAACCAAGTTACCAATTAGAAAAATATTTCAGCATGAAATATCACATCAAATTATTACAACAATTGGGGAATCAAAAATGTCTGTAACGGCTAGTGGTTTTTGGGAATCTGTTACCAGAAAAAGACACTGGGAAGTTATCTTGAGTTGGGGTAAAAAAACTAGTGAATTAGGTACTAAATCAGATGATATAGTTTTATCATGTAATACAGACAAAAATTCGTTGACGTTACATGGAGACAGAGGAAGTTTATATGAAAATAAAGAAGTAGAACCAATTTATGAATCTTTCAAAAATACTATTTATTTAAAATTAGTTGGAAGTAATCTTGCTAAACCAGCTTACAGCAATGAAATAACCCCAAGAGTTGAGTTTGATGGTTCAGGATTAGCACCTACTTTAGATTTTCTCCGTGATGAATCTCCAGATAAATTTCAATTAATAGAAGAAAAGCTGAGTCGAATTGTGCCAAATGTACGCAAAATTGGTATAAGACGAGCAAAAGTTCCTGTTATTCGTAATCGTTTAATTGAAGTAGATGGTAAATCTATTTCCTATGAAGAAACTCAGGAAATGACAGGGCAAGAAGTTGTATTAGACATGAATACAGGTGAACGTATTCCAGCCCATGCCATTAGCGAAGGAACAATGTTAACTTTAGGATTATTAACTGTACTAATGAATCCTAATCAACCTAATTTAGTTTTATTAGATGATGTAGAACAGGGACTTCATCCTAAAGCACAACGTGAGTTAATGACTGTTTTTAAAGAAATAATTGCTGAAAATCCCAACCTGCAAATTATTTTCACTACTCATTCTCCTTATATTATTGATGCACTTGCTCCTTCTCAAGTCCACATATTAAATAACAGTAAATCAGGTTTTACAATTGCTAAACGCTTAGATGAACATCCTGATGTAGAATGGGCAAAGGAAACATTAACAACTGGTGAATTTTGGGATGCTGAAGGTGAAGATTGGGTGGTAGAAGGAGAAGTCAGTGATTGAGTTTATTGTTATAGTTGAAAGTGGTGCAGATGCCAGAACAGCGACTAAATTAGCCGAGCGAGTTTTAAAAGAAAAATTCGATTGGTTAGATGATGATATTCTGCAACATTGTTTTCAGTGGACTGGTTTAGAGTCAAGAAAAGAATATTCCTGTTGGAGAGACATTATCAAAATTATTGATGATGCAAAATCACAAATAAAATATAAACCTTCCAGATTTATAGGTCATCATAGTAAGAGTGTACCTTTAAAAGCCGATGGTGCAGCATCTATCAAGATTCTCAATTTGGTACGTTTTCTGCAAAAAACACGACAGATTAAAGCTGTTATATTTATCCGTGATTTAGATAATCAACCAGAACGTAAAGAAGGAATTAAACAAGCACGTTCAGAACATATTAATAAAACACCGAAATTAGAAATTATCATTGGTGCGGCTGATCCAAAACGTGAAGCATGGGTTTTAAATGGGTTTATTCCATCTAATCAACAAGAGGAACAAATTCTCGAAGAAATCAAAAATAAATTGAGTTTTGATCCTTGCATAGAGTCGCACAGATTACGTGCTACTTCTGAGAAAGAACCTGAACGCATCAGAAATGTAAAAGTAGTAGTTGAACAGCTAACAGGAAACAATATGGAACGGGAAAAGCAGTGTTGGGAAGATACAAATTTAAAACATCTACGAGAAAGAGGAGTTGATACAGGGTTGACAGATTATATCTGTGAAGTTGAGGAACGATTAGCTGCAATTATTGTGTCTGAGTGAAAACTATTATAGATGTGAGAGCGATACCTTCAGTCAGCTACGCGATCGCACGGTAAGCTTCACTAATGCACAATTATGAAACTTGTGGAAAAATAGAAATATGAAATTCCCTCTATTATGACAATTATGAACGCCATAGAACTATTTCCTACCCTGCGAAATCTAAATCGTGCAGACAAACTAAAAGTAATGCAGTTTCTAGTTTCCGAATTATCTAGGGATGAAGAACCATCATTAGAACAGGGAGCAACCTATCCTATTTTATCACCGCTTAATTCCCATGCAGCCGCACATCAACTTGCTCAACTACTAGAAGCGGACGAACAAAAGCATAATGACTAAAACTCAAAGATTTTCCTTCATAGAGGGATATGATACCTTTGGTGTTCCTGATGCCCTACCAAAGTTACCATTAACACTTACTTACCGTAACTCATCAGTAGATATTTCCGGTTTATTGGATACTGGCGCAAGTGTTAACGTTCTGCCATACAGTGTAGGTATTCAGCTAGGTGCAATTTGGGAGGAACAAACTACTTCTGTGATATTGGCTGGCAATTTAGCACCAATCGAGGCAAGAGGTTTACTGGTATCTGCCCAGATTGGATCATTTGAGCCTGTTCGCTTAGTTTTTGCGTGGTGCTTATCTGATGATGTACCTTTATTATTAGGGCGTATGAACTTCTTTTTAACGTTTGATGTGTGTTTTTACCGTGCAGATTTGGCTTTTGATGTACATTCAAGAAAAAAATAATATAATTTTATAGCGTAGTACGATTCATGAGGACAGCTTGCGCCATCGCACTTTTCCGAATATCCAATGATAAAATCAAGAGAAGTCAACATCATCCATCAATGACAACTATACTTGCTGAACCCTCCCAATTTCTATTTTATTTACTAACCTTGAGTTTCTTCCTCAGTAAAGATAGGTGGCCATAATTCTGAAATGGCTAATTCCCAACCAGAAAAAAGTTCTGGTATAGTTAAAATATCGCCATTTATCAAAACAGTTGGTTCACCTTGATGGCGATAAACTGTTACCGTTTCTTCATCAGGATCAATTAAAATTCCAATAACAGCACCTAAGTTTATAAAATTGAGAATTTTAGTCACTAAAGGTTTAATTCTATCACTTTGAGATTTAATTTCTACTACTAAATCTGGTACAAGTTCCCCAAAATAACGAGGACTTTGACGCAGACGTGCAGCCCGAACAAAAGAAACATCTGGTGCTGTGAGGTTACTATCAGGTAAAATGAAACCACCCGCAGAATCAAACACTCTTCCTAAACGACGCGGATTTATCCAAGCAAAGAGAAAAGCAATTAACCGACTACTAATTTCACTAGATACAATATCCGAAGGACCCACAATAGAAATTCTCCCGTTTGTTAATTCGACATCATAATCTAAACCTGCTTCACTAAAAGCGATTTGGACTTGTTCTACATCTTTGATTGTCATGATTGACATAAAATATTACTCCTGTTTTTTTATTTAGATAAATTTAGTCTAAAAATCCATCTTTAATAAAGTTATCTTACATAACAGAATTACCGATAATCAAAATTTAATATCTATCTCAAACCCAGTTAAAATCAGAACTTAATTATTTGCAGTTACCAACAAACAATGTTATTATATAACATAATTAACTACATTTAGACTAAAAACTAACTTATCTTTATTCACCAATAAACAAACCCAAATTTAACGCACGTTTCAACCCATATTACTAGGTTCGGAGTAATCCCAAGAGTGCATTTGACGGAAAGGAAGACCCATCTTTTGGAAGACATACTTCTCTTTCACACCAGAAGCAACTAAGTCTGGCTTCAATGCTTTGATGAATTCTTCAAATTCGTAAGCGGTAACGTCGTCATAAACGATGGTTCCGTTTTCGATGTAGTTGGTAGTACGTTTATAGTCGTCGTTATGACCGAACTCATAACCTGTACCAATCATCTTCATTCCTAAATCTTGGAAAGCGGGAACAACGTGACGAGGACGTAGACCACCAACCATCATTGCTACAGTCTTACCTTCCAAACGGGGGCGATATTTATCAACGATCGCATCCATTGTGGGTTGGTACTTAGCAATTACCTTCTCAGCATTTGCTTGGATCTTTTCGTCAAACTTGGAAGCGATTTCACGTAAAGATGCAGCAATCTTGGTGGGTCCAAAGAAGTTATATTCTAACCAGGGAATATAAATCTATATTCTAAAAAACCTCGATATATAAGATCTTTTATTTTGGTATTTATAAATCAGGTTATTTATAGATTAAAAAATATTTTTTTTCCATCTAAACACCAATAATAACTAGAAATTGATTCCCAAAATTTGCTTAATAGTGGCTTAAAATTCCCAAATCAATAAAATTGTTTATCTCCAACAGTTTTTAATCTTGATAGATGAATAATGTTAACTCCAACGTAGAGACGTTTCCTGAAACGTCTCTACTATTATTCTATTTCAATACTTCAGCAATTTGATATTTTGCTAAAGTTTGTTTTAATTGTTTTATCTCAGCCTTTAACTCGACATTTTCCGCTTTTAAAACCTCCATATCATCCTTTTTATCCACTGCTTGCTTAATTACCTGTTTCCGGTTTTCTAAACTAAACCACCTTTGATAAATTTCTGTATGAATTTCTACAGAATGTCCTAAATTATCAGCAGCAGCCTTTATTGGCACACCCATAATATGCGCTCTAATTGCCCAGGCATGACGCAAATCATAGGGACTAAAAGGAATACTCACACGCCGAAACCATGAAGAACAATTAACTCGAATAGTGTTAATTTCTGTATAACTACTTTTTCCAGCAACTTGACTATTTAAAAGTTCCAAACATTCTAAATTTTTCAAATCAAACAAATCTACCCATTCAGGATGTAGTGGTAAAGCTTCCCGATAACCAGTTTTAGTATCAGGGTGTACCTTCCAAGTATTATCTTTATTTTCAGTATTAAACCACCAACTAATCTCAGGATTTACAAATAACTCTCTGGGACGTAAACCATAAGTTGCTAACATTCCATAAACCCATTGCCACATTTTCCAACTTTTTAAACAGTCTCTTTTAATTGTACCTTTTCTAGTAAGTGCATAATTTGCAAAGGATTGATAATATCTGACTATATCCTCATCACTAGGAATATCTCTCGGTTGACTTTTTGGTTGTTTATTTTTAATTCCTTCTAAAGTGAAGCTAGTTAAGTCAAGTGTTGATTTTAAGACCTTTAAGCTTTTAATCGCACTATAACTTGCATACTCATTATTTAACTCTTGCAATTTTTGATCTACTGCTGATTGCGTCAAAACTGTATCTATTCCTACTAACCTTTTTAAATAACTGGTATAATAAGAAAAGGTATGCTTACTTTTTTCTGTTAGTTTGTGAGTTTTAAAATACTCAATTTCAAATTGTTCTAATATCTCGCCAACAGTTTTGACTGTATCTTCAACTTGATGAGCAGTTTGTCCTAAGTATTTATCATTCCATATAAACTGCTGACGAGCAATTAATTTACCTAACTCATTGGCTTCTTCTTCTGCTGTTTTTAAACCATCTAAATTAGCAGGAATATTTAAAGAAATTTTGTATTGCTTTCTACCAGTTTTTCTAACATCAATTTCTCCAGGTTTTACAGGTAGAGAAGCTTGTAATTGAATAGTTCCTCCACTTATAACTAGTCCAACTTTTATCCTAGCTGCTTTTAATCGAGATTTGACATCTACCAAACCTTGTTGAAATTTCTCTTCCAGATGTTGCCGAGTAGCTTTCATTTGTGTCTGCGTTCCTAAATAGCTGCCATCGGTAGATGCTGGTGGTGTGAAATCGCCGAAAATTTCCTGTAACTCTTTTTCTAGCATTGTCTTAAATTTGGATTAAAATTTAGTCCATTTAGAACAATGATCAAATTGAACAAAGTTTTATATAGACTAAACTTTGGTAGATTTAAGACACATTATCATAGTTTAGACAGGGAATACCATAAGCTTCTTCCATGTGACGGCTGATGTAGTTCATCGAGCGGTAACAGTGGATGAGGTTCATCTTCACGTTGGGGGTCATCAACATTTCGTTGATAGTACCGTCACCAGACCATTGAGCAACAACGCGCAAACCGATTTCTTCTAATAAGATGCGGCTCGCCCAAGCATCACCACCGATGTTATAGTCACCAATGATGGCTACATCATAAGGAGTACCTTCAAACTTCAATGTACCGTCTTTCTTAGCTTGATCTGATCTGGGGAATACCCAGTCACGAATCATGTCGTTAGCGATGTGGTGTCCTAAAGACTGAGATACACCACGGAAACCTTCGCAACGTACAGGAATAACTGGCTTACCGATGGTTTTAGATGTCTTCTTAGCTACTGCTTCGATGTCATCTCCAATTAGACCGATGGGACATTCAGATTGAATAGAAACACCACGGTTTAAAGGGAATAATACGTCTAATTCTTCAATTAATTTGGTGAGTTTTTTGTCACCACCAAACACGATGTCGCGTTCTTGGAAGTCGGAAGTGAAGTGCATGGTACCAAAGGTATCAATACCTGTTGTACCAATGTAGTAGTTACGACGACCAGACCAAGACCAGTAACCGCAACCTACGGGACCGTGACTGATGTGGATCATGTCCTTAATAGGACCCCAAACCACACCTTTAGAACCTGCGTAAGCACAACCACGAGCGGTCATTACACCAGGAAGGGATTTGATGTTAGATTTAACACCACAATCAGCCTTACCTTCTTCAAATACGTTTAAGTGCTTTTCGCGCTTTTTAGCAGCTTTTTCGGGATAAGCTTTAAGAACTTCTTTAACTAGTTCTTTTCTTTGTTCAACGATATTCTTGTCATCTGGAGGAGTCATATTCTGTCTCTCTTGCTCCTAAGGAACGGGGATAAGGATTTGGGGTTTTCCCCTGTGGGTTTGGGGACTTAATGTCCCCTGTGGGGAATGGAGGGAAAGGAAGGTAAAAAGGAAATTATGTAGTGTTTTCCTTTTTCCTGTTCCTAAAATCTTAATTACTACTTGGTAGCACCTGCGGGCTTACCGATGATTTCAGCGTGCTTGGTGTCATCATCAAGAATACCGAATTCAATCAACAATGCTTCCAATTCATCCATTTCAATTGGTGTGGGGATGGTGAGGTTCTTGTTGTTGATGATCTTCTTAGCCAATGCACGGTATTCATTACCCTGATCGCTATCAGGTGCATATTCGTTAACAGTCATCCGACGCAATTCTGCGTGTTGAACGATGTTGTCGCGGGGTACGAAGTGAATCATTTGAGTGTTCAAACGTTCAGCCAAGGTTTCGATCAATTCGATTTCACGGTCAACCTTACGGCTGTTACAGATCAAACCACCTAAACGTACACCACCGGAGTGAGCATATTTAAGTACACCACGAGCGATGTTGTTTGCAGCGTACATCGCCATCATTTCACCAGAGGTAACGATGTAGATTTCTTGTGCTTTACCTTCACGGAAAAGAGTAATAATATTATTCTCATAGCCGGAAAATGTTTATTTTCAACAATGTTTACTGCAATCATTGTCTGGGATGAACAGCTTTTTTATTAGGGTAAATCTAGGGTATGGACAGAACACAGGAAGCATTTGCCGATTTTCACCAAACAGCTATTACCGATGGGGGATATTTGGGCAGAATGCAAGCAGTAGAAAATCAAGAAAATCATCTAACGGCAAAACTGACAACAGAATTAAAAGCAATTAATGCTAGACTAAGAGCCGCAAGAGTGAGTGTTTCTGTTAGAAAGTCTGGTAATTCATTACAGTTGAGAACTACCCTACCTATTAAACCAGGTGATATTGATAAAAACGGTATAGGAACAAAGCAATATGATATTTCTTTGGGGATACCATTCAGTTTTGATGGTTTAAATACTGCTGAAGAAGAAGCTAATGAGTTAGGAACATTAATTGCTAGAAAACAATTTATCTGGACTGATAAATATTTAGGTAAAACTAGATTTAAGGCTAAATTTATAACAATTGGAGAGTTGATTTCTGAGTTTGAGAAAAACTATTTTCAAACTAGAAAACGCACCCTCAAGAGTAATAATACTTTTAATAGTTATTTCTATATTGCTAAAACACATTTGCCAAAAGATAAAATAGCTATAGAGGCTAATTTTATTGATGCTGTGAAATTTTGCTCATCTTCGGATAGTGTGAAAAATGAATTAATTAAGGTAATTAGGGTTTTGTGTAAATGTTCTGGTGTAGAAGTTCCAGAATTGAGTAATTTAAAAATTAAAGCTATTTCTCAACGTAAACGTGATATTCCTACAGATGCAGAGATAGAACAAGAATATCTGAAGTTTGAAAATTATGCTATTAATCGTTCTAGTAAGTTGACAACTAGGGAAGATAGAAATAATTGGAAACTTTGGCGTTGGGTTTATGGGATGTTAGCAACTTATGGATTACGACCAATTGAAATTTTTGTTAATCCTGATTTAAATTGGTGGCTATCATCAGATAATGTCATGAATACATGGCGGGTAAATGAAGAGTGTAAAACTGGACAAAGGGAAGCTTTACCCTTATATCCCCGTTGGGTAGAAACTTTTAATTTAACAACAGATACAGAAGCAATTGAGTTATTAAAGGCGAAAATTAAAGATAAAGTTACAAGTCGAGAAATTAACTCTGCACGACATGGTACAGATAGATGGTTTAGATTTGTGGGGATTCCTTTTCAACCCTATGATTTACGTCATGGTTGGGCAATTAGAGCGCATTTAATGGGGATTCCCATCAAAGCTGCTGCTGATAATTTGGGTCATTCTGTGAATATGCACACATCCATTTATCAAAAGTGGTTTAGTTTGGAAAATCGCAAGGTTGCAATTGAGGAAGCGATTAAGAAAAAATCGAAGGTGGAAGATTTACAAGATATGGTGATTAATCTGGAACAGGAAAATGAGAGATTGAGAATTGAGAATGAAAGGTTGAGGTTGCAGATAGGAAATCAAGAATTGATGAGAATGATTAATTAAATAACTGTTGTAGTTGTTGAAAAACTAATTCACCTTCAACTACTTCTCCTTGACGAAGTTGCTCTGTTCCTTCAGCAATTTTTCGCCTTAATTCAATTAGTTGCTTTTCTTTCTCTTCATGTTGCTCTAAAAGTTGAAAAGCTACAGATAATAACTCATGAATGCTTTTATATTTACCTTCTTGTAGTTTTTTAAGAAGGTATTTTTCTTGATCTGGCTTGACTGGAATTTGCATCTTTATCTCCTTATCTTTGAATTGATAAAAATTCTCGAAATTATCTCTTCAACGTTAATTTTAGCATTAAATTACCTACTTTGACCCACTAAATACCATCGCACTAACAACCCACAACATCGGAAATACGATTAGATCGCTTTATTATTTATTTTCTTCTTGGATGTACCTCAAAAGCTAAATCTGCACGATAAAAACACACATCAAACTCTGCAAAAAAATTCATGTGTCCAAGTATCACAGGTGCTTCTCTAGTTTCTGTCCAAGCAAATGCAAGCAAAACAGGCGGAAATTCAGCAATGGTAGCTGATATAATTAATCCCCGTGCTTGGAAATGAGCTAAATTCCCGGTTAATTGAATTGGAACTTTTTGCTGTTCCCAAATTGCTCCTAGTTGCAGACCTAGTTCATAGGGTAATACATTAACGCTTGCACCTGTATCTAGCAAAGCCATAACTTCAATAGAACGGTTTTTGTGAGTCAATGTTAATGGCAAATAAGGCATATTGCTAGATACACCAGGAGTATTACTTCGCTCAATAAAGGGAAATCTTTTACTCTCAAGCATAGCCTTCTTCCTTTGCTGCTGTTAGCATATCAGATAATATTTGAGCAGCTTCATGGGCATCATAGGGAGACCAGACAACAGCTTCAGTAGATGCTAGTTGCTCTAGTAATAAGTTTTCTTGTTTTTGATGATCAGGTAATTCTAAATTACATCCTTCTTCTTTTGCTACGGCTAATAATAGAAAATGGATGAGACGCAATTTGTCTTGGTGAGATAGCTGACTAACAGTAGGTAGTAATTCATTTAAAGGCATATCGCAAGTTATAGAAAAATTGGATAATAATTCTAAGATAACAACATTTTAATCGCACTCCACAACCCACAACATCAGAAATGCGATCGCAACCCTGACCGCAGATATCGCTCTTACAAACCCACAACACCGAAAATGCGATTCCTACGGAGCGCTTCGCTATCGCAAACCTCACCGCAAGTATCGCACCTCCACAACCTACAACACCATAAGAATACCGATTAAATGAACCGCGAAGACGCGAAGGACGCGAAGAAAGAAGGAAGAAGATTAGTATTCTTACACTGGGAAAGGAGTATCAATGACATAGCCGAGATACGATCGCTCATAGATAGATAATATGGCTCAAAAATAAGAAGCTATCGTGAAGACTGCCAACCTTCTATAACAGCCTTAATAATATTAATGTAGTGACTATCTAAGCTTTCGATTGCAGTTTCTCCACCAGACTTCAATGCCTTAATCACACGAGACTTTAAATCAGGTTCAGCCTCATCATTAACATAGGCAACTTTTTCAGCTTCAGTAGCAGTAGGGTTAGACTTCTCTAGCTGTTGTAGAAGTTCCTGGATTTCAATAGCAGCTTCTGCAAGAGTTTGCCTTTTTTCAAATCCTCCATAATTAATAGTTCCATCTACTAGATAATTACCATGTTCTACGATTACACGCTTATCAATGTCACCAGAATAAGAAGCACCTTCTTGGACAACAATTTGCTTGAATTCATTAATAAAAGATGATGGACTGTTTTCTAGAGCTTTTCGGAATGCATCAAGAGTAGCAACTGTAATCAGTCCTAAAAGAATTATTAAAACCTGCTGTAACTCACTAGCCATTTCCAATTTAACTAAGACTAGTGTGATTAAAAGAAGGATTAGTGAAAGATAAATAGCAATAAAAACCTTAAGCCGTTTTTCAAATCTAAACACACTAATTATGTCTAACTTAGGATCTTGCATCTATAGACTCCTCAGATTGATTATCTTTTTCTTTAGCATCAGACAGAAGTTCATTTGAGTTTTTGGGAAATCCCTTTAATCCATCTACAAGAACACTTATCTCTCCTAAAGAATAACCTAAAGGTCTGGCTAAACCCAAAATTAGAAACAACAAACCAGCCAGGGGAAAATATTGTAAGAAATACAATCCAACACTAACCGAAATAATAATAGCTATAGTTTGCTGACCACGTTGAAAAAGTGCCTTTTGTTTTACTTCTTGCAGATGAACTTCAGCCGATTTTTGTGCATAATTTAATCGTCTATCTTTTGTATCTAATTCTTGAATTTTCTGTCTTAAATTTAATATTTTCTCAAATTCATCTACTGTTTTTGCTTCCATAAAGTGATTACCTAAAACCTCTTTATAGACTTGGATATCAGATTTAATTTCCTGCTTTATTATTGATCCACTTTGAGGTTGATCCGATGGTAACGTGATCTTCCCTGTTTGCTTTACTTCTCTATCGTCCATTTCCTCCCTCATACTCTATTCTTAATGAAGATACTATTTAAGCATTATTACACGGATTGTCAATAATCTCTTTATTTTACCACTAGGCAATTATAAATCACCAAATCAGTAACCCATTTATCAAAAATCATGTATCTCTCTTGACACAAGGTAAAAAATAGGGTAAACAAAAGAATAAACCCTAACAAAAACCCCATTTTACCAAGATTTCCCAGGGCAAAAATAGGGAACAAAAAAATCAAAATTCCCAACCAATTGCACCAACAAAAACCCTAAACAACCTCTCTTAACCTTCACGGATAGGCATAGCAAAACCACCGCATACAACGTCACCTAATACGTCGTAAGATACGAAATCTAAGTCTGTGTAAGCACCGTTTTCTTCTAGGAAGTTAATAGCGGTGATAATACCACGACCTGCACAACCTACACCGGGTTCTGGACCACCAGATTCTACGCACTTAACACCACGGAAACCGGTCAACATGACTTCGTGGAGTTCTAAATCTTCAACTGCACCTCTTTCAGCAGCCAAGGAAAGAACGGTGGTTTGAGCCTTGGAGTGGAGCATCAAACGGGTAGAGTCAGCTTTAGGGTCGCAACCTACGATCATGATGCGTTGACCCATTTCAGCCATTGCTGCAAGGGTGTTTTGAGAGGTGGTAGATTTACCGATACCGCCCTTGCCGTAGAATGCTATTTGTCTGATATTTGCGTCAGTAGCCATTGTTTGTTTTTTCCTAGAGTTGGTTGATTGGGTGTTTGTCTTTTTTGGTTCTCACGGCCAAGTTCTACGGCGGTGAGCGTGTGTAGAACGTCGCTATGGAGGCGATCGCTCTACAGAAAATAGAATTAGTGTTGAGAGCATTGTATTTATTAGGTTGTGAGGATTACTGGTGTGCCATTTATCAATTGTTCTTGATCATTTACTAATGACTAATAACCACTGACTAAGGACTAATTTTTAAACTGCTTCGACGATGATTTCTGGGCTGATGCGATCGCGTAATCTCGCTTCAATCGCAATCTTCAAAGTGGCTGTGCTGCTGGAACATGAACCGCAAGCACCTTTGAGAATAACTTGGACTTTATTGCCTTCTATATCGTAGAGTTCTACATCTCCACCGTCAGCAATTAAGACGGGTCGGACTTCTTCATCTAATACTTTTTGAATCAGGGCTATTCTTTGAACATTAGTTAATGGTCTTTGTGTCCCTGAATTAGCAATTTCTGTAGTAGCTTTCACGCCGTTGGTGTTGAGAGTTTGATTGGCGGTTTCCTGCTTTACTTCTCTTATTATATCATCAATTTTCGTTAAACAGGAACCGCATCCGCCACCAGCTTTTACATAATTTGTTACTTGTTCTGCACTGAGGAGATTATTTTGTGTAACTGCCTTTCTAATCTTGGTATCAGTGATACCAAAACAGCTACAAATTAGTACTCCTTCATCATCATCATCGTGGGCAGCTAAAGGAATACCTCGATAATTATAGATAGCAGCTTCTAGAGCTTCTTGACCCATAACTGAACAGTGCATTTTCGCTTCTGGCAAACCACCCAGGTAATCGGCAATGTCTTTATTAGAAACCTTTAAGGCTTCATCTAATGTTAAGCCTTTTACCATTTCGGTCAAAGCACTGGAAGATGCGATCGCACTGGTGCAACCAAAAGTTTGAAACCGAGCATCGAGAATCTTATCTGATTCAACTTCAACTTTGAGGTGCAATCTCAGAGCATCACCGCAAGCAATACTGCCTATCTCTCCAGTTGCCAGCTTAACACCAGCTTCGCCAGTTTCTTCAATTGCACCCTGGTTTTTAGGATCGTAAAACAGTTCTAATACTTTATCTGTGTAGTCCCACATAGCTAATTTTAGATGTTAGATTTTTGTTCTTAGATTGATTTTTAGTAATTGGTGATTGGTAAAAGATTATTTACCTATTACCTATCACCCTTACCTATTTACTACTAACTAATGATTGTTGTTGTAACCAACCCGCATTATCATTTTTGAAGGGAGATAAAGCGCGGAGACGTTCAACAATTTCTGGCATCACTGCGATTACTTGATCAATTTCAGCTTCTGTGGTGTAACGACAAAGACTGAAACGAATCGAACCATGTAAAGTGGTGTATGGTAAACCCATAGCCCGCAAAACGTGGGAAGGTTCTAGTGAACCAGAAGTACAAGCAGAACCAGATGATGCACAAATACCGTATTTATTTAGGGAGAGCAAAATAGCTTCACCTTCAATATATTTGAAACCAATATTTGTGGTGTTTGGTAATCTATGACTAGGATCGCCGTTGACTTCACAGTCGGGAATTTTCGCAAGCAGAGCTTTTTCTAAGCGATCGCGCAACCGGCTTTCTCTCTTGGTTGCCTCTTCTAAATTTAGCATTTCTAGTTCCGCAGCTTTGCCCAGAGCAATAATTCCCGGAACGTTCTCTGTACCTGCTCTGCGTCCCCGTTCTTGATGTCCACCAAGGAGGAAAGGACGGAACCGCACACCACGACGCACATATAGAACACCAATGCCTTTAGGTGCGTGGATTTTGTGACCAGATATAGTTAACATATCTATGGTGCTGGTCTTCATGTTCAAGGGTAATTTACCTACCGCTTGGACTGCATCGACATGGAAGATAGCGCCGTATTCCTTAACTCTAGCACCAATCTCTTCAATTGGAAAGATAGTGCCGGTTTCGTTATTGGCATACATCACGCTCACCAAAGCGGTGTTACCTGTCAGAGAAGCTTCCAATTCATCTAAATCTAACTGTCCTTTGGCATTTACTGACAAATAGGTAACAGTATAGCCTTGGGTTTCTAGTTGTTTGCAGACATTTAAAACTGCGGGGTGTTCTACCTGAGTTGTAATGATGTGGCGTTTTTCTGGTTGAGCTAACAATGCCGCACGAATAGCAGCATTATCTCCCTCAGTTCCACAACTGGTAAAGACGATTTCAGATTCTTCTGCACCTAGTAAAGCCGCAACTTGTTCTCTGGCTATTTTCACACCTTTGCCAAGTTGTCCACCAAAACTGTGCATACTAGAAGGATTACCGTAATAGTCCGTCAGGTAAGGCAGCATTGCCTCTAAAACTGCTGGATCTACTTTGGTGGTAGCATTGTTGTCAAGATAGATGCAATTCTTTTGCATTTTAGTCATTAAGTTATTAGTTATTACTTATTAGGAATAGGTAATTGGTAATTGGTTATTGGTCATTGGTCATTGGTAATTGGTCATTGGTCATTGGTCATTGGTCATTTGGTAATTGGTCATTGGTCATTGGTATTTGGTAATTAGTAAAAACTTACTTCTTTCCAGTACCCAATCCCCAGTCCCCAATCCCCAGTCCCCAGTACCCAGTACCCAATCCCCAGTCCCCAGTCCCCAGTCCCCAATCCCCAGTCCCCAATCCCCAGTCCCCTAAACCACTACTTGATGCTTCTGCAACTGTTCTGAGAACTTCTGGGAATAAGTATTCCGCCAACGTTCCCAGTAATCTTGTTTATTTGTCAATTTTGCTAAAACGCGATTGTAATTAGCAAACCAACCTTCCCAATAATCGCTTGGTTGTTTAACGCAACCATGAGCAGTGGGACAACCTGCTTTACATTGAGGTACGGTGTAAATACTGCCAACACAGTTTGTGCAAAGTTCAGAATCAATCCAGTGATTACCATCAACTACTTTGATTGCACCAGTAGGACAAACAGACAGACAAAGCTTGCAGGAAATACACTGGCTAGTAATTTTGTAAGCCATAATTATTTGTCTTTGTGTGAATTGGTGATTAGTGATTGGGTACTGGGTACTGGGTATTGGGAAAAGTTTCTTTTCTAGTCCCCAGTCCCTAGTCCCCAGTCTCTATTCCCCAGTCGCTACATATTGCTCGTAAAACTCTAAAGCAACTTTTTCAATTACGTCGTAAGATTCAACAGTTTGTATCCCGGCTGCTTCTAGCTTTTCTTTAGGACAGTTGCCGATTTTGGATACCAAGACCGCTTTACAATCTGCGATCGCTTTCATTATATTGTCTGCGGTAGCTTCTTCGCTGTATCCACCTTGACAATATTGGTCAATCTTACGATGACTGACAAAGCGCACTTCGTTTCCATCAACTTCATACACTTGAAATTCTTTGGCGTGTCCGAAGTGTTGGTTAACTAATCCACCACCTTTTGTGGCTACTGCAACTAGGATTTTAGGACCATTGGCAGGTTTTTTGCCATTGCTGGCTTTATCTTTGGCTGCTTTAATTTCTTCTCTAAACTTCTCAATACCTTCGTGAACTTCTTGGCGGGTTTCAAAGTTATATTCGGGAGCCATTTCCATGAACTTATCTTTGGTAAATTCTTGGCTACGGTCTTCTCCTAATAATCCTACCGCATCTGCTCGGCACTGACGACAGTGACGCATCATTTTCATGTTGCCAGAACAGTTATCTTGAACTTCTTTGAGTTCTTTACCTGTGGGTCCCCGTTGACCGGTTAAACCAAAGTGTGTACCATGTTCTGGTGCAGAAATCAGCGGCATGATGTTGTGTAAGAATGCCCCTCTCTCACGAATTGCTTTGTTAACTTCTACCAAGTGTTGATCATTAACTCCAGGAATCATCACGGAATTAACTTTGCACAAGATATCAGCTTCTTTGAGAGCTTGCAAACCTTCCAACTGCTTTTCTAGGAGAATTTTTGCTCCTTCCACGCCTCTATAACGCTTACGTTTGTAATGAACCCAAGAATAGATTTGTGCGCCTATTTCTGGATCGATGGTGTTAAGGGTGATAGTAACGTGATCTATATTTAATTGTTTGATGCGATCAATATGTTCTGTCAACATCAAACCGTTAGTCGATAAGCACAGTTTAATATCTGGTGCTTTGTCTGCAATCAATTCAAAAGTACGGAAGGTTTTTTCTGGATTAGCCAAAGGATCACCAGGCCCCGCAACTCCCAAAACTGTCATTTGGGGAATTTTACCCGCAATTACCAACACTTTATGTGCGGCTTCTTCAGGTGTGAGCAACTCACTTACCACTCCAGGGCGACTTTCGTTAGCGCAGTCATACTTGCGGTTACAATAGTTGCATTGAATATTACAAGCTGGTGCAACTGCAACGTGCATCCGGGCGTAGTGATGATGAGCTTCTTCACTATAGCAGGGATGTTTGGCGATGCGTTCTATGAGTTTTTCGTCCATTTCTGGAGTTGTGGTGCTGTCGCAACCGCAATTACCAGATTTAGCTGGGGTGATAATGGATTCCTGATTGGAGGAGGTGAGAATGTTTGTAGCAGGTAGTGTCATTTAATTTCGCAAAATCGGTGGACTTGAGAGCCACTGTGGGAGATGCTTTTACTACTGCCAATGCCTATGAACTGAAGTCGCGTCTTACTCACTTGCCCCAGGGGTTAACCTGATATTGATACCAATTTTAGACAAGTATGAAGATTGACAATTCTGGAAATAGCCTATTAATCAAGGCTTTTTATCCAAAATCTAAAATCTAAAATCTAAAATTGATACAAAGGTGGGCAGAAAATTATTGGGGTTCGGCTGGTGTGTGTCAACGTTTGGGTCTTGGGTAGACTTTGTGTGTACAGCCGCGACTTCCATTCACTCTAGGCATGGTGCTATCTCATCCCTCCACTCACTTTCGGCTTCTAACTTTGTTAAGGAGCGTTAAGTGATTGGCGATAAATGATTTATAGCAGCCGTTTCTAGATTGGTGCTTGGGCTGTCTAGGATAGGATTTATTGGATATATTATGTTTGTACTCAAATCTATAAACCCCAATCTTTGCCAGGGTTACAAAAATTAAATAAAATTTTTTCGGGTAGAGGTTCTAGTATTTTTCAGTTGGGGTACGAGTATTTTTCGAGTGGGGTTCAGGATTTCTTTGTACTCAGTCAAAACCCAATACCTGCAAGGGATTGAGTAATAATTTAGTTTAATTTGGGCTACATTACCCATGTACTCAAACGATCCTCAAATCCTCCTAAAAGCCTTAGTTCGCAAGAGATTTGAGGTGTAAATCTGGAATCGAAAACGTTGTCATAGTCCAGATATCTGCCAACTTATATTCTGTATCCAACATATCATTTTTTTTGAGATAAAAATGCAGTTCATATTCTTTTAACTTTTCAATGATTAATGATGTGAATTGTACTTCTAACCTATGTTGAATCAGCATTCTAGCTCTAATAGGATGATAACTCTTAATGCAGATTATTTGCAATAAATTTAATTTTCTAAGGCGGTTTTTCTTGGTTTCACGTTCTTAAAGCTGTTCGGGAATGATAAATAATGTCAAATTAGGTAATAGGGAATAGCAAACAAAAAAATTAATCGTTCTGAACTTTTGGCATCGCTACACTATATATATGGCGAACAAGTCAAACAGAGGGAAATGTAATGAAAGCTGTTGTTATCCGTCGCTATGGTTCTGCTGAAGTGTTGCAGTATGAAGAGGTGGAACAGCCGAAAATCAAGCCTGAGCAGTTACTTGTAAAGGTTCACGCTAGTAGTGTTAATCCCATTGACTGGAAAATTCGCCAGGGAATGTTGAGTTTATTGACGGGAAACAATTTCCCCATGATTCTGGGGTTTGATGTGGCTGGGGAAGTGGTAGAAGTTGGTTCGCAAGTGACGCGCTTCAAAGTAGGAGATGCTATTTATGGCAGCACTAGTTTTCCTGGAGGTGCTTATGCAGAATTTGCAGCTATCCCGGAAAATTTTGCGGTTCCCAAACCCAAAAATATGAGTTATGAGGAAGCAGCCACTGTACCTTTAGCGGCGCTAACGGCTCTACAAGCCCTGCGAGACTTAGGAAATATCAGATTAGGTCAAAGGGTATTGATTAATGGTGCTTCGGGCGGTGTGGGCGTTTTTGCGGTGCAAATTGCTAAGGCGTTGGGGGCTGAGGTGACTGGTGTTTGCAGTACCAGAAATTTGGATTTGGTAAAATCTTTGAATGCAGATTTAGTAATTGACTATACGCAACAGGATTTTACAGAAGGTAATGTGCAGTACGATATCATTTTTGATGCTGTTGCCAAAAGAACATTTTCTAATTGCAGAAGAGTTCTCAAGCCAGATGGGATTTTTATTTCCACGTTACCTACTCCAGATGTGATTGTGCAGAGTTTTTTAACAATGTTTCTGCCTGGTCAAAAGGTAAAATTTGTGTTAGAGAAACCTAACAGTAAGGATTTGGTTTATTTAAAAGACTTGATTGAAGGGGGTAAAATACGGGCAGTATGCGATCGCACCTATCCTTTACAAGAATTAGTAGAAGCTCATCGGTATAGTGAAGGAGAGCGTGCGGTGGGAAAAATTGCGATCGCCACGCTTACCGCAGGCATCGGTGTGAAAACTTCCACATAAACACCACGCTCTCTAGAAAGTACAATCTTTGGTAGTGGTAAATATGAGATTTCACTACATATTTACCACTACCCATTTTTTTAATTATACTACTGTATATTTAGGGAATTGAATGTCTGAGTTCTGCTTCTATTTATTGTATTCGGAGGTAGAACCTCCAAGATGGTATTCCCAGTCTCTGACTGGGAACGAGATAAAAATCTAAAGCACGACAACTTGAAAGAATATTGAAAAAAACTAAATTTTTTGAATAATTTTCAAACTTGTCTTATAATAGGAGTCAATAATGCTATATATAAGCTGAAAATACTTTCTTTCTCTTCGGGAGAAAGTGTATGGCCGATCATGACCTCGTTGGAACCTTCATTCACTGCCTTTGTTCTCGTGTTGCTATTGGTGTCAGATTTATTTTGGAGACCGCTTACTCAAATGCCAAGTTTAATTAAGGAGGTAGTTAAGCGTTTGATAGAATCAATTAAGAACATAATGCCACGAGCCGCTTGTACTAGCATTATTATGAAGGGAATCGCAGGTGCGGCTCATGCTATCAAAAACAGAATAAGTTGAACAGCAATATCCTCTACACCTTGCTGAAAGTAATCTAGACTTTAATGGGAAGTTAGATATTTTTTTACGTTTTTTTTCAGAGAATTTATTTAATTGATTTGATGAATTACGAGTTAGGTATTAGTAACTTGTCTTTTATTAAGCAGAGGAGAATCTATATCTAAAAGCCAATTTTCATCAACTAATTCTAGATTTTCATTATAGATAAGAACTAGCTCACCTATATTCTGAATAATCGGACTTCCGAATGGATAAGATTTATCATGAGGATCATGAGGGATCATCTTAGCATGAATAGTAGTAGTACCAATAAGAGAAAATTTGAGTTTTAGAAACCGATTATCTTGCGTAACACCCACAAAACTGCTGACTAATTCTGCTTCTATAGTGCGAGGTAAACTAATTGAGTCATAATATTCATCCTGTTCATCCCAATAACCATTGATTGTATAAAAGCATTGTTCAAGATGTTTTTGAACAAGAGAATTAGGATCTAAATTTTCTAATATCTCAGTTAAATCTTGCCAGACTTGGTGATTTTTTAATTGAAGTGTAGTCATAATCTATTCTGGATTAATGTTGTGTTACAAAACCAGGAAAATGTAATATACCATTAATATATTTGGCGTGAAACCGTCTATCACCACCGTTACCTAATACTTTAGATTTTAAATTATATCCTTTTTCTTGAGAATCAACAAGCCCACTACTACCCTGTGGGTGTACTAACCCTTTTGTAATTGCCTTGAAATGCTTTCCTTTACTATCATATCTTATACCTAATTTTATTTGTTCATCGCTAAATGAAACTTGCAAATCATAAGTTGAAGAATATATAACGTCAGGTTTAATATCTTGCCAATTATTGGGTAATGGTAAAACTTCCATGATATCTAACAATTTACGGCTCTACTGATGCCTTTATAGAATCGAATAATTACATAATCATATCATGCAAGTGTATTGAGAAAAAAATGCGATTTGAGAATAAAGGGTAGAAAAGAGCGATTTTTGGGGATGATGAAATAACTAAATGCAATCAAAACCTGTTTCACTTCTCAATTTTCTATCAAACGTTGCTGTTATAGTACAACCGGATTGTTGAGAAACTGCACCAATTAAATAATCTGAAAAATCTGCATTTCCCTGTTTAAATCGTTGCAAAGATTGATAAATCACAGACCTATTTTCCCATTCAAAAACAGCACATTGCAACATCATTTCTATAGTATTACTAATTTCTTCTTTACTAAAAGAATAAGGCTTACCACGCAAAACCCAGATTAATTCACAGATAACAACATTAGCAACGAAACACTGTTCTCCGCCTTCTACAATCTTAACAGCTTTTTCCCATTGCTGATCATCATCTTTTGTGAGGTAGCGTACTAAAATATTTGTATCAAGTCCAATCACTTGCAGCCTCACTAATTGTTCTTTCCATTTCCTCTAAAGTTGCAGACTTCATCCCTTCTCTATGCAGAATCCCAGATAATTTTTTGATAGGTATATTCAGGGGAATAAGTTTAACTATCCCATTTTCATCAATCACAAAATCAACCTTACTTCCTGTATCCAAATTCAAATAATCTCTAATTTCTTTAGGTATAGTAACTTGTCCTTTTGTGGTAATTGTTGCACTAGTCATTACTTATTCTCCTTACCTAATTTCCTTATTTTAAGGATAACAAACCTCTCTGCGCCTCTGTGTGAGATAAAAAAATTGGGGTAATTCCAGAAAACCCAGAATTACCCCAACCTTAAAAACTGATTAACTACTATGCAAAAGCAGCAGTTCTGACATCGTTATTTGTGAGAATTTCTTGCAATTCATCAGCGTCTACGGTTTCTTTGTCAACCAACATTTGCGCGATTTCATCCAAAATGTGACGGTTGTTTAGCAACACTTCTTTAGCGCGGAGGTAAGCTGTATCGACTAGTTTACGGACTTCTTCATCAATTGCGGCTGCGGTTTCTTCGGAGAAGTCACGTTCAGACATGATATCTCGACCGAGGAACATATTGCCTTGTTGACGACCTAAAGCCACGGGACCCAAGCGATCGCTCATCCCAAACCGAGTTATCATCTGTTTAGCAACTCTGGCTACCTGTTGCAGGTCATTGGAAGCACCTGTGGTAACTTCATCTTCACCAAAGATAATCTCTTCAGCTAAACGACCACCTAAAGCCACAGCCATCTGATTTTCTAGATAAGCACGGCTATATAAACCTGTATCCATGCGGTCTTCGCTAGGAGTAAACCAAGTCAAACCACCAGCGCGACCACGGGGAATGATGCTAATCTTCTGTACAGGGTCATAGTCGGGCATTAATGCACCAACTAAAGCGTGACCAGCTTCGTGATAAGCAACCAAGGTTTTGCGCTTTTCGCTCATTACTCGGTCTTTCTTCTCTGGCCCAGCTAATACGCGGTCGATGGCATCATTGATTTCATCCATCGAAATTTCGGTTAAGTTGCGACGTGCTGCTAAAATTGCGGCTTCGTTCAACAAGTTGGATAAATCTGCACCGGTGAAACCAGGGGTACGACGAGCAATTTTATCCAAGTCCACATCTTTCGATAAGGTTTTACCCCGTGCGTGAACTTTGAGGATTTCACTCCGTCCAGCGTAGTCAGGACGGTCTACAACAACTTGACGGTCAAAACGACCTGGACGCAATAAAGCTGCATCTAATACGTCAGGACGGTTGGTAGCAGCAATGATGATGATACCTGTGTTACCTTCAAACCCATCCATTTCGGTGAGCAACTGGTTGAGGGTTTGTTCCCGTTCATCGTTACCACCACCTAAACCTGCACCCCGTTGACGACCTACTGCGTCAATTTCATCAATGAAGACGATACAGGGAGCGTTGGTTTTAGCTTGTTCAAATAAATCGCGGACGCGGGAAGCACCCACACCGACGAACATTTCCACAAATTCAGAACCGGAGATTGAGAAGAAGGGTACACCTGCTTCCCCAGCTACAGCACGAGCGAGGAGGGTTTTACCAGTACCAGGAGGGCCGACTAAAAGTACACCTTTAGGAATTTTGGCACCAACTGCGGTAAAGCGATCGGCGTTTTTCAAAAAGTCTACGACTTCGTTTAATTCCAATTTGGCTTGGTCAATACCAGCAACGTCACCAAAGGTAACTTGGGTTTGGGGTTCCATTTGCACTCTGGCTTTAGATTTACCAAAGTTCATGGCTTGGCTACCAGGACCACTTTGAGCGCGACGTAACAAGAAAAATAAACCAACCAGAAGTAATACAGGGAAAAATAAGCTGCTTAGTGCTTTAAACCAAAATCCTTCGTCGGTTTGGGGTAATACCGCAATATCAACACCTTTAGCTGTCAGAGTATTAATTAAGTCTGGGTCGTTAACTAAGGTGACGCGCTTTTTATTAGGGTCGTATTTAGGTGTAACCATTGCTGTAGAACGGTCTGAACTGAGACTGACCTTTTCTACTCTGCCTTTGTCAACTTCTTGAATAAATTCACTGTAGCGCCAGGTTTCTACTTGAGGGGGTTGGTTGTCAAAAAACGCAGTTCCTAAAGCAATTACAACAATAAAAAGCAGTGCATACAGCCCCGCATTTCTCCATCTTTTATTCACAGAGGTCTATTCTCCTGTATATTTTGTTCGTTTTGTTTCTAGCAGACGCATCACGTCTCTAAAATTCAGAGAGGCTTTATTAGAATTATGTTAACTTATCTTAACGTATACCAAGGTGGTGTTCGTGTCATGATACAAATAATCCTCTAAGTTGCATAAAACATTTATGGTGGGGATTATATTGTAGCGACCCTGTGGGCTGTTGTACGGTATGGATGGGAATAATCTCGACCACACTATTAGTGTAGGCGATCGCTTCAAATTTTTTGACTAGTTCTGGTGTCCAGGGTTCTTGGCGAACAGTGATTTGGTGGTTTTTTAGTTGGTTGATGATGTGCGATCGCTCTATTCCCGGCAAAATTCCCACTTCTAAAGGTGGTGTCCACCAACAGCGATCGCACCACCCCCAAAGATTGCCGGTACTGGTTTCTAACCAATTTCCTAGAGCATCTATTAAAATCGCTTCTTCGGCTTGTAAAGATTGCACGCTATTTCTTGCTAACCAAGCACTCAGATAATTTCCAGTTTTATGCTGAGGGAGAGAACGAGCAAATTCCGGTTTAGTAAGGGCGCAGACAACGCCATTATTTTGCTTTTCTGTCAAGTTAGGTGGCAATAATCTACCAATTATCCATTCTCTGCCATCAGGAAAGATAGTAATTCTGAGAATAGGAAAATCTTGCAAAAGGATTTCCGCACCCTGACGGACAAAATTCCAATCAGGTTCTTGCCAACCAAAACTTTGTAAACTCAATTTCAACCGGGAACAATGTGCTTGCCAGTTAGTTAAACTATGATCAAGGGAGTTATTATACACCCGCAAAGTAGTGAAAACTGTCGCTCCATAAAGTAACCCTGGATCATTAATATCCAATTCCAGAGTTTGAGATGCAATTAATTTTCCACAATACCAATACATAATGGGAAGCAGGGAGCAGAGGTATTATCACTATTCCCCAACTATAAATTACGAATTACCAATTATTTTAATCTTTTGTAGGGAAAGTAATAGTAGGTGTGCGATCAGCATTAATCACTACCTTGCCTCCTAATTTTTCTATTTCTTCAACTGCTCTTTTGCGAGTTTTTTCATCAATATTATTTTGTAGAACCATTGTCCAGGTAGCAATTCTAGCATATTGACTTTCAGGATTATTTTTGAGAAATTCGGCAGTTTTTTCAGAAAGGAAAGCTACGTTTTTACTTTCATCATCAGCAGAACTACTAGCCCAACTAGCAGCTTGTAAGAAAGATTCTTTTGCAGCTTGAGAGTCACCTAAAAATAATAACTCATCAGTTCCTTTATAGCGCCAGACATAATAAGATTTTTTAGGTACTTGAGGAGATAGAAATTTTAAACCTTTCTCCATTAAACCAATAGACCTTTCTGGCATACCAGCATATAAAGAAGTACTCACAGAAAGACCTAGATAAGCTGCAAGAAATCTTGGGTCGCGTTTGAGAATAACTTCAAAATATTCTGGACTTAAACTATAACCAATTTTATCTCTAACTTCATTGTCGCCGAAATATTGCAAAAAATCTATATAAGCCCAATCAGCAATGACATTATCATAACTAAAGCTGGGAATTTGTTTGAGTAAATTCAGGCGCAGATTTTCTTTTTGCTGGTCTTTTTCTAGGGTTTCTACAGATGCAGTTTGTTTGCTAATTAATAGTTTTTGCAGTCTAGGTAATTGACTTAAACTAATTCCTAAAATACACAAACAGGCTACCAAAGGCGTAGTAATAGCTTCACGAGATAAAAACATAATTTAGACATTCAAACGCACAATTGTTATTTTTGCAGAATTTGCCAACATTGTTGAGCGATCGCCCAATCTTCGAGAGTATCTATAATTAATACCCGTACTGTTGAATCAGGGGTAGCAATATCTACATCAAGCAGATGCTGTTGATTTTTTTCTGAGTCTATTTTCAACCCCAAAAAGCCCCATGCATCACAGGCAGCTTGACGAATTTCTGGTGATTTTTCACCAACTCCAGCGGTAAAGACTAAAACATCCAATCCCCCCAGACTAGCCAGCATAGCACCGATTCCAGACCGCAAACTATGTATATACATATCCCATGCTAGTTGAGCGCGATGATTACCTTGGGCGATCGCTTCCATGACTTGAGGTACATCACTAGAAACACCCGAAATCCCCCTTAAGCCAGAAGCTTTATTTAACACATAATCTAACCTTTCTGCTGAGTAATCAGATTGTCGGAGCAGATAAATTAAAATCCCTGGATCAATTGAACCACAACGACTACCCATCATCAAGCCATCAAGAGGCGTAAATCCCATAGTTGTATCAATACTGCGACCATTTTTAATTGCTGCTAAAGAGCAACCGTTACCCAAATGGCAGTTAATTAATCGCAGTGATGTTAAATCTCGTTCTAGAATTTGCGCTGCACGATTAGCACAATACTGATGACTAATGCCATGAAACCCGTATCTACGGATACCTTGCTCTACCCATTCATAGGGGCCAGGATAAATTGCGGCTGCATCAGGTAAAGTGCTATGGAATCCAGTATCAAATACTGCCACTTGGGTAACATTTCCCAGGCTTTTCTCAATGGCTTCCATGCCATCTAAAGCGGCTGGATTATGTGCTGGAGCTAGGGTGGAAAGACGACTAATCTCTTTTTTGACATCATCTGTAATTACCACACTATCACGGTATTTTTGCCCACCATGTACTACCCGATGTCCCACCACATCAATTTCTGACAAATTACTAACTACCTTAGTAGCACCGCGACTGAGAGTATACAGCATATAAGCTACGTGTGCCTGCCGCGAGTCCCCATAAATAGATTCACGCAATACCTCACCCGTCGATGTTTTCACCTCAATTTCTGCCACACCCCGGTCTTGAGTCCAGTTCACTTTTCCTTCCCACAGGGGTTGGAGTGCTTGGTTAGGTAGATTTTCATCAGGGATATCATACACATAACCTTTTTGGCTACTAGAACCGGCATTAAGTACTAATATTTTCATAGGATAATGGGAAACCTCACCTGGTCTAATGACTTTATAATCCTACAATCGCTCATAAAAGTCTGCCACTGGGTAGAAAAATTTCCACATTGTAAAATTTACATGACCGTCATATTTTATAAAAAATGAGCTATTTTTTACTCACTTAAGTCGATTTTTATATCTTTTTTATTTAATTGTTTCAGCCTTAATTTCTTGTATAATTTTAGAAACTTCTTCCTCCGATTCAATATGACGTAACAGAACTTGTACAGTTGTATAGGACTCATATTTGATTTTTGAACAAAACTCAGTACACCTTTATTCCTTCTTCCCAGTCCCCAGTCCCTTGCCTCTACGAGTGATTCAGAAATCAAATCGGATTGCTATATTTAACAATCGTTCATTAAATAATTTGGCTATATCTTCTCGTAAATCTTGTCCAATATAGAATTTTAGCAAAGCTTCCATAGACATATCTTTATTAGCAGCTATTTCTTCTAGAGAAGCTAAAGTATCTATGGGTATTTTAATGGAAACAACTTCTGTAACACGAGGACGCAGTTGTAATTTTATTTCTTCATTATTGCTCATATAATCTCCTTTCGGTTTTTGTTGCTAAACGAGCAGAAATAATCCTGTTTCGGCTTTGTCGTTCTACATAAATAACTAATAATAACGTAAGTTGCTAGTTAGGGAAACTGTCTGATATGGCTTACGCCACGCTTTGCGAACAGGATTTCCAGGATTTAAGGATGAACAGGATGAAGTTTGGGATTTGATCGCCAATTACCAATTACCCTTTGTATCCCATTCAAACTCAATCCCCTGATTTTGGTAAACAAAAATCATTATTTAATTTCCTGTATTAAATTATAGATTTTTTTAATTATTGGTATGCTGCAAACAACTAATAATTAGATATTTTTGCAGCACGTATCATTTTAAACTACGAAATTGGGTGATTTGTTTTTTATAAATTCCTAAATCTCCAATTTCACACCCTGAATTGAATAATCTAACAACTCCATTGGGTGCATTACCGAAATTTTACTATCCTCTAAATACTTACTAATTTGCAAAGTACAACCAGGGTTTGCAGAAGCAATTAACTCAGCACCAGTATTTAATAAATTTTGTACTTTTTGCTTACCCAATTCCTCAGCAATTTCTGGTTGCAGCATATTGTAAACACCTGCGCTACCACAACATAAAGCCGCATCTAATGGTTCTCTTAAAGTCACACCTGGAATTTTTTTTAATAATTGCCGAGGTTGGACACTAATCTTTTGTCCATGTAATAAATGACAAGCATCTTGATAAACTAAAGTTAGATTTTTATCCGTTAAAGGTGAAAGTTTAGCAGTTAAACCTACATTCATTAAAAACTCTTGTGCATCTTTCACTTTCGCTGCAAATGCTTTGGCTTTTTCAGCATATTCTGGATCATCAGCTAAAATGTGACCATATTCTTTTAAAGTATGACCACAACCAGCAGCATTAATAATGATAAAATCCACATCAGTATCAGCAAAACTATCAATCATTTGTCTTGCTAACACTTTCGCTTGTTCAGTTTGTCCTTGATGTTCAGGAAGTGCAGCACAACAACCTTGAGATTTAGGAATTATCACTTCACAACCATTTGCAGTTAAAACCCTCACCGTTGCTTCATTAACAGGAGAGAAAAACAACCTTTGCACACATCCTAAAATTACCCCAACGCGATATCTTTTTTCACCCTTAGCCGAAATCACATCTGGTAAATTATCTTGAAAAGATTTGAGGGTAATTTTTGGTAAAATAGATTCCATTGCTGCTAACCGAGGAGATATAGCTTTAATTAACCCAGTAGCTTGCAATAACTTAGAAATTCCCAGCTTTTGATAAACCAATAATGGGAAAAGTAAAATTCTTAAAAGATCAGGATTGGGAAACAGAGAAAAAATCAATTGCCGGATTAACTTATCAGGTAAACTGCGGTGATAATTCCTCTCAACCTGATGCCGAGTTGCCGAAATCAACTTATCATACTGCACACCAGAAGGACAAGTTGATACACAAGCCAGACAACCCAAACAAGAATCAAAATGTTCCACAGTTGCCGTATTTAAAGCAATTTCACCCTCATTAATAGCATCCATTAAATAGATGCGTCCCCTTGGTGAATCCATTTCCTTACCTAATACCCGATAACTGGGACAAGTAGAGAGACAAAACCCACAATGAACACAACTATCAATCAACTTTGGATCTGGAGGATGAATTTCATCAAACCCCTTTAAATTCTTAATACTAGCAATATTATTATTAACAGCACCATCTGAAACTTGCATTTCTCTTTCCCCTCTTAACTTCGCTTTCTTCTCTACGAGACACTTCGTGAACGCGCCTATCCCTACGGGACGCTACACGAACGCGATTCATTCTCTTAAATTCCACCCACAAACCGACCAGGACTTAAAATATAATTACCATCAAACTGTTTCTTAATTCCCTGCATCAGGTGTAAAGCATTCCCAGTATAACCCCAAACATCTAACCTTTCCTTTATTTCCACTGGTGCAGCCAAAACACTTAAAAAGCCATAATTAGATTGACATAACTGACGCAACGAAAAAACTTGCTTTTCATCTGCAACTCTTACCAAACCCAAACCGCTACTCAAGTGAATCAAACCTATTTCTATCTGATTAATCACCTCAACTGCCATAGTCGGCAATATTCCTATTTTGCAAGTAATTAGAGCATCTATAACATCAGAGTGAATCTGTTTTGGTAATCTTTGCCATAAAATAGATTCATTTTCTGCTGAATAAATTACCGCATTTAAACCTAATTGTTGCCCAATTGCAAAAAGTCGATTTGACTGTTCTTTTACACTTTCATTAATACTTTGAAAACGGGTAATTAATCCTAATCCTTCACCTAAATCTAAATTAGACACCAACTTATTCGATAATAAATCTGCTTGAGTAGGTGTTAACTCAGAACCTTGGAGAATCGTCACAGCTTGGGATATGGCTTCAGCTTTACCAGTTAATATTACTGTTGCCGATGTTTCTGGTAGTGGATAAACTCGAAAAGTGACTTGGCTGATAATTCCTAAAGTACCGTAAGCACCGGTAAACAATTTCATCAAATCGTAACCGGCAACATTTTTTACTACCCTTCCTCCAGCTTTGGCGATTTGTCCATCTGCACGGATAAAAGTTATACCTAAAAGTTGATCACGGACACCCCCATAACGTTGACGCAGAGAACCTGTATCAGCAGTTGCGACGATACCCCCAATGGTGGCTGATGTGGGTGTGGCAGGGTCTAGGGCTAATGTTTGCCGAGATTTTGCTAAAATTTCCTGAAGATGGGCAAATTTCATTCCAGCTTCAACGGTGACAGTTAAATCACCAACTGCGTGTTCTATAAGTTGGTTAATGTGTTCAGTACTAACGACAATATCAATATTTTTAGCCAAACCACCCCAGTTGATTTTACTAGCGCTACCGCAGGGGAGAACGCGCCATTTATGCTGATTGGCGGTGGCTATGACTGCGGCTAATTCTGCTTGGGTGTGGGGATAAACGATACAACCGGGATGGCTTTTGGAGTCCATCGCTTGCTGGATGCGTTGTTGCTGATTGGTTTCGAGATTTTCCCAAGGTAAGATGGCGTTTTCTGCGTCTAGAATAGATGCTAGGGTAGATGCGTAGACACTTTGTGTCTTTTCGTTAGACATCGCATTCATCAGTTTATTTTTATATCCTCTTTACTAATGTACTGGTTATGGTGAACAAATATGGGAGGCAGAGTCTCTAGATGGCATTCCCAGTCGGAGACTGGGAACGAGGTGATGTAGCCGCTAGGGTGATGGAAACAGTCCCCTTATTGATGCAGTTGATCCGAGCCGAAATGCGATCGCATTTCGGCTCTTTATCTATACCACAGTTGCGATCGCTGGCATTTCTCAATCGTAATCCCGGTGCTTCCTTGTCTGAAGTAGCAGATCATCTTGGTGTTACCTGTGCTACAGCATCAACAACTATATAAAAATTAGTCCAACGTCATCTGCTGCAACCCCCGATTTCTCACAAGTGAGAAAAAATTATCGCTGTCAACATAATTTAGATGCTTTACCCTTGAGAATTTGGGTTAAACTCTAAAGTAATCAAATTGTAGGCATTTATATGGATAAAAACCAAGTATTTCAAGTCAATAGTCCTAAAATTGTGTCTGAAACTATTGATGGAGAAGTTGTAGTTGTTAATACTGATCGAGGTTACTATTACAGTCTCCTAAAAACTGGTGCAGATTTGTGGAGTTGTATCGAAGGTCATCTTGATTCGCATAGTATAATCCAAGAAATAGGAAAAAAGTATGATGGCAGTATCGAAGAGATAACTGCGGCAGTTGATGAGTTTCTAGACAAATTGCAACATGAAGACTTGATTATTGCTAATAGTATTATTACATCTGGAGCTATTAATCATCAGGAATCAGCTACCGGTAATGAAAAGCCCAAATTTGAGAAACCGATTTTAGAAAAGTTCACAGATATGGAAGATTTACTGCTACTTGATCCTATTCATGAAGTAGATGTAGATGCTGGATGGCCAAATGTGAAACCAGTTTCATAATGCAATACTGTAACCAAAACCCTGAAATCCTATTGATATAGTCACGATTAGGTTTCAGACCTATTTTGGAAAATTGGCAATAGTATTGATAGTGAATACAAGATATTGATTTTACTATGAGTTTGGATTTGAGCGGTCGCCTGGCTTACTTTGATAGTTATCGACTAGAACTGTCCCATCAACAATTACTCAAAGCCACGCTATTAATAGGTCAGCCCATGTTAACGGCTTGGGAAAATTGGCGTTATTCCGTTGATATAGAAAATTTGGATAATAGTAGCTATTTATTGCTGCCACAACTTTACCAAAATTTATTAGCTCATGGGGTTGATGACTCTGAAATGGCCAGGCTCAAGGGGATCTATCGCCGCAATTGGTATGCTAATCAATTGCACCTCAAATCTCTGACAGCAGTTTTATCTAGTTTCAAGGAAATTGGCATTGAGGCGATAGTATTAGGAAATGCTGGTTATGCTGGAGTAGGTAAAACTAAAATCGAGAATTACCGCTCGATTTCTAGCTTCCATCTCTTACTTGATGCTAATTATTTAGAAACAGCTATCCAGCATTTGATCTCGCTGAATTGGCATAGCGTCGATGGTACTACCCAGGAATTTAGGAAACTACGCTGTGATTCATCGAGGAGTTTACCGCTTTATTTGCAAAGACATCTGTTTTGGGCAATTCCCCAAGACTATACGGATGAGCAGGTGTGGCATTATGCGACTGCGGATTGGAGCAGTGAGGCGGGCTGGCGGTTGAGTCCAACGGATCAGTTTCTGGATGGATGCGCTCGAATGTTTTTTAAACAGCGATTACCCAAATCATCGAGTCCGCAAATACACAGAATTGTAGATGCTTTCCGATTAATTGAGAACCTGGGAAACAAGGATTGGAACAGGTTAATCACACAAGCACAGCGATATCAAATGATTTTGCCTGTACGGAATATGTTGCAGCTTTTGCAGCATTTGTTGGCAGTAGAATTACCAACTTGGGTATGGCCGGCGCTTTGGCAAATGCCGATCGCCAATAGTGAGTGGCTAAAATATCGAGTGCTGTCGGGCGATCGCCGCTCTCGGATACGTTCGACGATTGTGCAATCACTACAACTGTTGACTGTTTCTAAGTAATTGTTTCTTAACTATCAACTGATTGTCATGTACCCTAAAGCTGATCTGAGTATGATTGAGAGCGATCGCCTGGCTTATTTTCAATTGATATATACAGGCTTTGAGAGAGCTGCTCAGATCGCCGGAGAGGTGAAATATTTTTATACCATCGGTCAGTATAATATCTGTCTGAGGTTTGCTGGAGAGGGGTTAATTTCCCAGATTACACCGGCATTATCCCATCTGGCGATAGCTACGCTGACCGAAGGTATCGCACCAGTTCCTCAGCCGGATCTGACGATTTGTCTGTGGGATAATGCCTCAACTAAAACACAATTACCATTATTAATTGATAGCCTATTAACTCTGATTCGATTGCATTGGACAGATTATCTCGGTCCACGCAAAGAGATCAAAGCCTATGATGGCGATCGCATTCGCAGCAATTTTCATATTGGTCCCAACATCCTCAGCGTCCTAGATCAACAGCAAAATTTAGCTTGTTATTGGATTGACAATGCTGAAGATATACCCTATTGGGAAAAAGGTTCACCCCTACAAACCATCTTAAACTGGTGGACAGGGTTGCACCAAAATCAATATGTTCATGCAGGTGCAATTGGTAATCTTGATGGTGGAGTTTTGTTAGCGGGAAAAAGCGGATCTGGCAAATCTTCCACGGCGCTCACCTGTATCAATAGTCCCCTCCTCTATGCTAGTGATGATTATTGTTTGGTTTCCACCGATCCTAAACCCTATGTTTATAGCCTCTACAACACCGCCAAATTAAAAGGACAAGCGGATCTAGAGCGATTTCCTCATTTAGCCGATCTAGTTGATAATTGCGATCGCCTAGAGAACGAAAAAGCAATGCTATTTTTGCATCAACACCATCCTCAAAAGGTCGTACAAGGATTTCCCCTGAAAGCAGTCCTAGTCCCTCAAGTCACAGGGAAACTAGATACCCATCTCCGTCCCATTAGTGGGGGAGCAGCCTTACGCGCCCTAGCCCCCAGTACCATCTTTCAATTAGCTGGTAGTGGACAAACAGCATTACAAATCATGTCAAGTTTAGTCAAACAGGTTCCTTGCTATGTTTTGGAACTTGGCACAGATATGGTACAAATTCCCGATGTAATTCAACGTCTGCTATCACAAATTTAAATCTGGGTCATTGAAAACAGGAGTCGATAACATGGGATATCTACGGCGAAAAATGATTGAGGTATTAACTCGATTTCTGCCAGCAATTCTTCCCCCCCAAAGACAATACTATAACGAAACCAAGAATGATCGATGGATTACTGAATATGTCTTTCCCAACAAACAGAATGGTTACTTCTTAGAAGTTGGAGCCGCAAATGGCAAACAAGCAAGTAGTTGTTATGTCCTTGAAAAAGAGTTGGGATGGACAGGAATTTGTGTTGAACCAAGTGATTACTTTTTTGATCAATTAGTTCGCAATCGTCCAAATAGTATTTGTGAACAAGTTTGTTTATCCAATCAAGCGGGAACTGTAACTTATATAGAAGGCAGTGATGACACCGTTAGCCCTTATTTAAGTGGCATAAAATCCAACTTGGAAACGGTGAAATATCAGGGTAAAGAGGTTGTGGAAAAGGGCAAGGCCGTTGAGAAAGAGGCAGTAACTTTAGAGGCTCTTCTCAAAAAATATCATGCTCCTCAAGTGATTGATTATGCTGCTTTTGATATTGAGGGAAGTGAATTGGATGTTTTAGAAGTTTTTCCCTTTGAGCTTTATGTATTCCTAGCCCTGAGTTTGGAATGTGATGCTTCTATCCGTTTACCCATTTCTCAGTTATTAAAATCTCATGGCTATCGACCAGCTAAAAATCCATTTAATCGGGATAAACCTTGGGAAATGTATTGGTTACACCAGAGTGTTTACTAGCAATCTTATAATCAGGGTTTTAAGTTCCTAAAAAACGGTCTGGATTATTAATATTGTGCAAGACACAAGTAATCAGCTAAAGTGCTAAAGTGCTTCCCTTAAAAAAACAAGTTATTGTCATAAATTCTCTCAATACAATCAAGTAGAAATTGCGGATTATGCAAAACAAAACAAAACTCCTCCATGCTCGCACACTCATCGAACAAAATCCAACATTACCAGACCCTTACTTTCAGCTAGGAAAATTACTGTCTGAAGAAGAAGATTGGCAAGGTGCGATCGCTTGTTACGAAAATGCCATCACCCATAACCACCCTCAACTATGGAAAGTCTATTATCGCTTGGGAACTACACTCAAAAAATTACGGCGCTTTCAATTAGCGATCTCTGCCTATCAAAATTCAGTGGCAATCAACCCAGAATTTTACTATTCTTATCAAGAAATGGCTGAGTCAGCTTTGCAACTCTCAAAATGGAATATGGTTGTCATAGCTTGCCAAAAGGCAATTCAAATCGATCCGCATATTTTTTGGGTTCACTATTATTTGGGTAAAGCTTTACTGAGACAAAAGCATTGGGAAGAGGCAATTCAAGCATTTCAACGGGCAATCTCAATCGATCCTTGTTACTATTACACCTCTCAATATCTTTCTGAGGCTTATCAGGCCACGGGGCAGCATGAGGAGGATGCTAAAGCATGGCAAAAGGGGATTCAATATAACCCTGAAGTATCCGAGTTTTATAGAGGATTAGGCGATGTTTTTACACAACAAAATCGGATTCCTGAAGCGATCGCGGCTTACCGTCAAGCTAGTCAAATGTTGATCCAAGTATCCCATCCTCACATTAAAACATCTTCCCAAAACATTACAACCCTGACTCCTCCCAATTTCATCATCATCGGGGTTACGAAAGGAGGAACGACTTCTCTCTATAGTTATTTAACAAAACATCCACAAATTTTACCTGCTGTTCATAAAGAAATTGATTTTTGGGCTAATCATCAGGGAAGTTTTGACAGAGGTTTAGATTGGTACTGTTCTCACTTTCCAAAAATTTCCCCAGAGCAAACTTGTATTACTGGAGAAGCAACACCATCTTATTTGTATTATCCCAGAGCAGCTAAACAACTAGCTCAAGTTTTTCCCCAGACAAAACTGATTTTGCTGCTGCGTAACCCTATTGATCGTGCAGTTTCCCACTACTATATGTATGTGGCAGAACGAAAAGAACATCGTTCTTTAAAGATGGCGCTACTTTCAGAACTAAATTTTTTGAAGACTAAACCTGAAAGAGATTGGGCAAATCCTCAGATGCCCATAACTAATTACCTTAGGGGTGGTATGTATTTAAAGTTTATCCAGCAATGGTTAAAATGGTTTCCCAGAGAGCAATTTTTGATCTTAAAAAGTGAAGATTTTTTTAATGACCCGAATACTACTGTTAATCAGACTTTTGAGTTTCTAGGCGTAAAGCCCTATGAGCTTCCCAGTTATCCCATTGAAAATCAACGCTATTACCAACCTGTTTCGGAATCTATACGTCAAGATTTAAGCGTATTCTTTGATCCTTATAACCAAGAACTAGAGCAATTTTTAGGTCAAAAATTAAATTGGCACTAAATATATACAACCCTATATAGCAATCTGGAACGATTTATGAGAAAATACTGAGATAAAAACTCTTATTTTATAGGCGTTTGAGGCTTATTGAACTCTCATATATTATTCAGGATTGCTATAGGACATCATGCGATGTCCAAAAAATTATTTCCTCCATTACTACTTTCTAGAACTGATTATGTAATGACTATGGACTCTGATATTCTCTGGTTTAAGCAATCTAAGGCTATTGCAAAGTGTGTCAAAAAAGGTTTGCCATTTTATGTTGGTGGTGGTGGTGGTGATGATGGAGCTTATGTCCGTAATCAAAAATTTATGCAAGATAAGTTGGGATTATACCCCGCGAATAGTGTTAATGCTGGGATAGTCGGTTATCAAAAATCAAAATTTTTAGACCTAGAATTTATAGAATCAGCAATTCAGAAATTGGTTTATATTCCCAAAGAGTCTATCATAGAAAGCATCGGTTATAACGATGGTCATATAGATATTCATTCAGAAGATATTAACAAAACATTATGTTGGTGGGTGATGGAGCAAACTATTTATGCATTGTTATTGGGACGTGAACCCCAACGGCAAGTTTTAAAACATTGGTCTAATAAACCATTAGATTTACTCTTCGCCGATTTTCACCAATTTGCGAATAGTCCAATTATGAGAGGGACGGCTTTAATTCATTATATTTCAGATGCAAGACACAATCAATTTTTTCCAGCAGGTGTTCAACATCTAATCAAGCGCGGTTTTTTAGCAGAACTATCCAAATAAGTTATGGAAGATTCCCCTTTAGTTAGTGTCATTATCCCTGTATATAATTACGCTAATTATATAGCCGCAACACTTGATAGTGTGTTTACTAAAACATACGGATATTAAACAAATTCCTAATGTGATTTTGAAATTATTCAAACCAATTTAAAACCGATTACATGAATCCAATTTTACAAGAAGCTTTAACCACAGATCATGTCAAGAATGAGAACGGAGAAATAATTCCACTGCATTCTCATATCCCTAGATTGCAAGGTGAGTTTTTACAACAAATTATTGCCGAACTAAAGCCAAAAGTAACCCTTGAAGTTGGACTTGCCTATGGAATTTCTGGTTTATTTATTTGCGATCAATTAAAGTCTAACCAAACAGAGAAAAATCATAATAATCAACGCCATATTATTATTGATCCATATCAATTAAGAGATTGGCAAAATATTGGCTTAAATAACTTAAAAAAAGCTGGTTATGAAGCCATAATTGAATTTCACGATCAGCCATCCCATATAGTTTTACCACTTTTAGAAAGTCAAGGTGTAAAGATTGATTTTGCTTTTATTGATGGTATGCATACCTTTGACCATACATTAGTTGATTTCTTTAATGTTGATAGATTATTAAATGTTGGGGGCATCTTGGCGATCGACGATACAAATTTTCCTAGTGTTGCCAAAGTCTGTCGGTTTATACTTACAAATCGTGCCTATAGTGTTTCCCACGTCTTAACATCTAGAGACGATCGTAGTCCAACCTTTTTGAAAATGATGCATATCCTAATTAAATCACAGGCAGTTCCACAGAATCGATGTATAGCTTTTAGAAAAGAAGCTGAAGATTACCGTAATTGGCATTTTTATGAAGATTTTTAGTAGATAATGGGAACTAATATAGATATCTTAGTCAGTGTAATTACAGCACTTTTCACAACAATTTAATTGGCACGAGATACATATCAATAGAAAAAAGTAAAAAACATCCCCAGAAAAGAATAATGAATAACTTACCTTTAGTAACTGTCATTATCCCTGTATATAATTACGCTAATTATATAGCCGCAACACTTGACAGTGTATTTGCTCAAACCTATCGCCCAATCGAAGTCATTGTTGTGGATGATGGCTCAACAGACAACAGTGCGGAAATTATGCTTGGTTATCCAGAAGTACAGTATTTGTATCAATCAAATCAAGGTGTGTCCGTTGCTCGCAATATGGCGATCGCTGCGGCTAAAGGTGAGTTTATCGCATTTTTGGATGCAGATGATCTCTGGAAACCTGATAAACTCAGTCTTCAGATTGCCTATATGTTGGAAAATCCTCATATTGGGATCACAGGTACAAGGGCGATAAATTTTTTAGAATCAGATACTCAACTTCCCCCTTGGCTGAAAGATGATCCCAATTGGGAAGAGGATAGAGTGATCATTCCCAGCACAATGGTGGTTCACAAATCTGTTTTTAGTCAAGTTGGAAATTTTTCTCCTGATTATCGTGTCAGCGAAGATACAGAATGGCAATGGCGAGCCAAAGATGCAAAGATACCCATGTTTAAGATCAATGAAATTCTGACCTTAAGACGATTTCATGGCTCTAATTTATCGTGGGAGATGGCAGCAACTCACAAACCTCGGATGTTGAAAATTATTAAGGACTCCATTGCTCGTCAATCGATCGAACCTCGTTGAGCAGATTTTCAGCATTATCTTGAGGTTCGTACCCTAACAGTTTTTGAGCATTGCTGATATCCCAATAGCGGCGGGTGTTGCCAGAAACTGCATAAAATATCTGAAAGCCAAGATTGTCATGCTCTATCGATCGCCTGACTATTTGTGCTAAATCTCTAGGGCTACACCAATTTGATAATATCCGATCATTGGTAACAAAAAGTTTCGGTTCAGTGGTAAACCAGCCAATTCGTAAACAGATCACCGTCATTCCATAGCGATCGCTAAAATATTTTCCTAAAGCTTCACCAAATGCTTTCCCCACTGCATACAGAGAATCAGGACGCACAAGCTGTTCAGGGATAATGTGAGATTCCTGTTCTACTTCCCGACATCCTGAAACATGACAGGTGCTGGCATAGATAATCTTTTTGACTCCCAGTTGACGGGCGGCTTCAAATATGTTGTAAGTCCCATTGATACCGCTAGTATAGACATCTTTCCAAGATTGATTAATCTGAGGATTTGCCGCTAGATGAATTACCGCATCCACACCAGCCATAACTTTCAGAATAGCTTTAAAGTTGGTGATATCCAGACGACGGAAATCTTTGGCTTGGTGAATATGACGGCGATCAATACAACGAAGTTCATAATCACCATCCAGTTCATGCCGTAGAGATGTGCCAATGTTTCCAGCAGCACCGGTTAATAAAATTAATTTCTTTGTTGTCGATTGACGGGTTTTCAAAAAGTCAAACATAGTAGTGATTTCAATACCTAAGATTCTTGGTTTAAAACTCCCTGTTTAGCACGTTCTCTATCTAACTTGGCTTTGATGAGGTGCAGTCGTTCATTTGCGTATTGACGTTCTGTAATTCCATTATTGCTTTCATGTAGTCGGCGGTAATAGACCACATCTGGAATTGTAATTTGTTGCAGTTGATGTTCGAGGGCTGAGATATACCAACTAATTTCAGGAGTTATTTTGAGATTGGTATCAAAGTTTCCCACTCCCAAGAAAGCCGATCTCTTGATTAACATAGCACTAGGTAGATGCGCCGCAATTGGTTTTTCTGGACAGCGAATCCTGTTTCTAAAGCTTTCATCTAATTCGGGGCTATAAAAATTTTGAGCATAGCCAAAGACTGCTTCTATATTTAGATTAGTATCAAAGACTGCCATTTGTTTTGCTAGCTTGTCCTGAACCCAAATATCATCAGAGTCGAGAAAGGCGAGAAATTCACCACTAGCCAGCGCAATTCCGGCATTTCTAGCAGCACCGATGCCGCCATTGGTTTGATAATGATATTTTAGGGGGTAGCTTTGGGCAATTTCGCCACTGCGATCGCTCGATCCATCATCAATTACAATTAACTCAATGTTAGGATAGCTTTGACCTAGAACACTTTCGATAGCTTCAGCTAAATAGCGATCGCGGTTATAGCACGGAATAATAACACTAACTAAAGGTAAATTCATCAGATTGATTTATATACTTCACTATTACAAAAGCTATCTAGAAAATAATTTGCTGATAGTTTATGGCGAGTTTCACAGGATTTCAGATATTCATGAGTTTCTAAAACGAGCGCCGTATCCAATGCTTTTTCTGCTGCTTCTTCTAGACTATGGAAATACATCGGATAGTCTTCACCCAAATATTCGATTACACTAGGAATGGGATTAACTAACAGTGGTGTAGCACGAGCAATGCATTCGATAATGGCATTATTTACACCGGAGTCATACAAATCCACAAAGGCGATATTCATTGAGAGCAGATCATCATAGGTATCGTCGGGAATATATTTAATAACAGTTGTATTCTCAACATAAGCTGGATCAACTTCAATTTTATAAATCCTCCCTTCGATTTTCATCAATTGAGCTAATATTGTCTCTGATGATGGAAATAGAAAACCTAATCTGACTTTTTCATAACCAAGAGAGTTACCTTTGGCTAGAGGTAATTGATAAATCGAATGTAATTTCCGTAACCACCAGCCAATCTGCACCACTTTTTTCTGGGGATTGGCAATAAATTGATTAAAATCAAATTGTTTTTCGGGAATCTCAGTGGGATGGATTAATACCGAAACTGGTTTGCCTGTTTCTTTCCTCAGCCAATCGCCATAATAGTGAGATAGTGCAAACAATCCCACGCACTGAGGCAAACTATCTTGCCAAATTTGCTTCTCAAATAGTTTTTGAGGTGATCTGTGATAATGGAACCAGATGGGCATTCTGTGGGGATTGTGCAGAAATCCCACCCAAGGAGTTTTATAAGGTACGATGCCCTTTTCTTCTGAGTTCGCTAAACTCTCAAAAACTCCATCAGCCCGCATTTTTGCTAATATCCGGGGCGATCTGCTACCAAATTGATCATCTGGAAAGAGAAATGTATGTTCTAGAAAGCCATCAAACAAAACACCTTGAGGGTTGTGTAAAGAGCTAATTGCCTGAATTGCAAAATTCCAACCACTACGATGAGAAGCGAAAACTCTTTGTTGTCCGAGGTTAATTTTTCCTCTGGCTATACTTTGTAGTTTTTCATTATTAAAAGAGATATTTTCTGCTTTTGCATCTGGAAGAACTTGTGTAGAACTGGTTGGTTTTTGCCAGCCCAAACATTGATAATAAAAAGAAAGATCCGTTTTTTCAAAGTCAATACTTAAGGCTTGATCATAGTAATCAATCGCTTCGGCTATCCGTCTTTGCTTCAGCATCAAATTGCCCAATTGTTGATAGACGGGTAAGAAGCCCGGTTGTAATCTTAGGGTTTCCTGATAGCGAATCAAGGCATTTTCTAAATCACCGCGCAGTTGCCAAGCATTTCCTAATTTAAATTGTGTTAAAGCTAGGTTTTCCTGGTTATTGTTTTTGTTTATTTCCAGATTCATAGCTGTTTTGTAGGATATATTCTAATAATAAGCGGATGGGACGAACAACGTAATACAGAAAAAATAATTGCTGAGGAAGTCTCAACAATTGGCGATCGCGTTCATTAGGTACACATAATCTCCTCATCAGAAAATACAAATACAATAAACTCATTGAAATTATTTGATCAAGTCCCCAACGATTTAATGACCTATCTAGTGTTTTTAATGGTGAGATATATACTAAATACAAATTGCGGAAAGCCGATATTACTCTACTTTGATGTAATGGTTGGTGTAAAGTGCTATCTGTCTTACTCTCTAGGGAATTAAACAGTGCAATTTGTGTGTCCAGGGATTTAATCTGAATAAATTTTGCTCCAATATAATCTGGTATAGAAATATGTAAGTGATTTTGGGTTATATGGATTCCCAATAAAAATAGTCTCTCACATCGCAACTCTGAAGATAGTTGTAGGCTTAATTCCCAATCTAAATCAGGATATGCTTGGATCACTTGAGCAAGATCACAAATTTGTTTAAGCGATCGCAACCATCCATAATCCTTGGCAATATTCACACTTTGAATAATTAAGGCTATTTCAGGAGTGAAGGTTGTGATGGATTGACCCATAAGTGTCATGGGCTGAGAATGTTCCCAAAGGCGATCGTAATGGTTCGGATTCCAAGTCCGTCTGGGTGGGATACCCCAATGTAGGTCAATACTACGTTGCGGGTTGCTATGCAACAATGATGGCTCAAATCTAGCGTTAAACATCTCTGCTTCTGGGGCTTTGTAAGACATCGAAAGTTGCAAACTTCTCTCGAATCCATCAACTTCAAAATCTTCTGAGAAAGTACACTGATAGCCTTGACTAATTAAAACTGCTTTGGCTTGCCAAAAGTCCTGTCGCCGCACCAAAATATCAAGATCATTAAATTGGCGTAAAGTCACATTACCATAGGCTGATGCTGCAATTACTGCTCCCTTAAAAGCGATCGCCTCAATTCCTGCCTTTTCTAATTGGGTCAAAATTCTTAATAATTCTTTAGTTTGAGATAAGTTATTCAATCCATTCATGCGATTGAGTCTTTGCAATTTCAGCCTTACTGAATGCGGTACACAATCAACTTCCTTAAGAATTTGATACAGCAAAGGCATTACACCTTGATCGATGCTAATTTCTATTAATTTATCCCAGTTGATATCTTCTATTAATGAGTCGCTGACTTCTTTAACCGTTATTCTATGAAAATGGAATTTTATACAAGCAAGTAAAGCAATTACTTCTGGAAATAAAAGACTTTCAGGAGTTTTAGATACTATCTGATACATGATTTTGTAACACAAAAAAACATTTTTTTAAAGTAGCACAGAGTGCTACATATTATTGATAATTTTTGGCTTGAGTTGTAAATAAATCAGCATATTTACCATTTAAAGACATTAGTTGATCATGAGTTCCACTTTCTACAATCTCACCCTTATGCAACACATAAATCCGATCTGCCGTTCTCACAGTAGCAAGTCGATGGCTAATTAGCAAGACTGCGCGATCGTGCATGATTTCACGAAACTTCTGAAATACGGACTCCTCTGCATAAGCATCCATGCTACTAGTCGGTTCATCTAATATTACTAACTGAGCATCTCGCAAAAAAGCACGAGCTAGGGCAATTTTCTGCCACTGACCACCACTTAATTGTTCTCCGCCCTTAAACCATTTACCTAACAAAGTTTCATACTCTCCAGGCAAACTTTTAATCACAGCATCAGCACCGGAATATTGAGATGCTTCCATAATTTTCGGAGAATTAGGTGATAACTCAATATTACCAACCCAGATATTTTCTTTTACTGTTAGTTGATAGCAGGTATAGTCTTGAAAAATTACACTAATCTGACGCTGTAAATCATTGATCGCAAAATCTTGAATATTAACGCCATCAATAGTAATACTACCGCTAGTCACATCATAAAGACGACAAAACAATTTCACTAGGGTAGTTTTTCCAGATCCATTTTCACCGACCAGTGCAACCACCTCTTTAGGGGCAATTTTAAGATTGACTTGTTTAATCGCCTTCCTTGACGAATTTTGATATTGAAAACTGACATTGTTAAAAACAATCCCTTTTTCCATAGATGGAACAGGCTGCGGGTTGATAGTTTCATTCATCCCATTTGGGAGAGCTAGAAAGTCAAATATATCGGAGAGAAATAGATTGTTTTCATGTAGTCCTCCTACACTAGAAATCAATTCTTTAAGTGAGTTTTGTCCCCTCTGAAATGCCTGACCATACAAAACTAAATCACCTAATTGAAACTTACCATAAATTGTTTGATGAATAATAAATAGATATGTGGCTATCATTAATAAGCTAATGAAACCCTGGATAAATAATCGCGTTAGAGATTGTCGGAGTGTAATCGCAAGTTTTTCTTTAAATAGTTGTTGCCTAAGTTGATAAAACCTTTGAATAAATGCATTACCTAAACCGAATAATCGAATTTCTTTTGCAGGTTGATCTCCTAATAATAAATGTCCAAAGTAGTTGGCTTTACGTTCTATTTCAGTTTGATGACGCTGCCATTTATACATTGATTTTGATTGCCGAAACCGAATAAATATTGTCGGTATTGAAACCACTAATAAAATTACAAATAGCCTCCAATTTAATGAGATTAATAATGCAGAGATTACTGTCAAAGAAACAATATTTTGAAAAGCAGTAGTTAAATTATTTAACATTCGAGTGGGGCGATTTGGTGCTTCCCACTTAGCACGTTCCAAAATATCCTGCTTTTCAGGGCTTTCGTAGGATTCTAAATCAATGGCGATCGCTTTTTTAAAGATCGTTACCTGCATATAGTCTGTCACCCTCTGGGATAGGGTTGTGGAGCATATTTCGCTAATTACAGTATTAAAATTTATCCAGAATATAATTGCCCCAGCATTGATCAGTAGAAAGGTAATATCTGTAAAAATCTGTTGTTTATCAATAATGCTGATACTTGCAGCAATACGATCCACAATTAGTTTGATGATGTAAAGTAACGCCAGAGGTAATATACTCTGAATTACATTAAAAATTACATTGGCAACCATCCAGTTTGGAGAACTTTGCCAAACTAGACTAATCGCACGTTGGATGTTTGTCATTAGAGGGTGTTTGAAAAGTCCAACAATTGGTAAAAAAGCTCTCTCTGTATCAATACTGTAGCCATTTTTTTGTAGGTTGGGTTGAGCGGAGCAAAACACAACCTATTTAACGCATTTGTTGGGTTATGGCTTCGCCTCCCGTCAGGGATACGTGCCTCAACCCAACCTACGAATCAAGGCTTTTTTAAATTTGGCTACAGTATTGTGTGTGTATAAGCTGTGAATAGATCATAAACAGCACCGAGAGAGTAACATTAGTAAAGCATACCCCTTTCCGCAACTGGCGCAAAGATGGAACATGATTACATATCCATGATAGGGACTGCGTCCCATTGTATTTCTTTGATTGATATTGGTATGGAGCTTGAGGCAGAGCCTCTTGATGGCATTCCCAGCCGGAGACTGGGAACGAGGGATAACTACACATTTATTGGTTGTCTAGTTTTCACTTGTTGATAATGTCCATTGCTGTCAATTGGTACAAATGGGAGATTTTCTTTTCCTGTAATTAATCTCGCGCCACGATTGCGGGTAAAATAATTCCAAATCCATTGAATCATAACTACTAATTTGTTATCAAATTCAATGAGGAAGTAGATATGAACAAATAACCAGAAAAACCACGCGAGGAAACCTTTAAGTTTGATGAAACCTAAGTCAACAACTGCGGCGTGTTGCCCAATCATTGCTAAACTTCCTCTATCCACATAGTTAAATTGTGGCAATGTTTCACCTTTAAGGCGTTTCTGCAACAGTTTTGCTACATATTCGCCTTCTTGCATGGCGACTGGTGCAACTCCCGGTAAGGGTTTATTATTTTGATGGGCAAAATTTGCTAAGTCACCAACTACGAAGATGTTGGGATGTCCTTTAATACTCAGGTCTGGTTCAACGATAACACGCCCGGCGCGATCGCTCTCCGCTCCAGTTCGTTCTGTCAAAACTTTCCCCATAGCCGAGGCTTTCACACCCGCAGCCCACAATACTGTTTTTGCAGCTATCTCTTTAACATCTTCACCTTGTTTGATAGTCACAATATCATCAGCAATATTGGTAACTAAGGTTTTTGTCTGGACATTTACACCTAATTGTGTTAGAGAAGTTTCCGCTTCTTGGGATAATTCGGGGGCAAAAGGTGGGAGAATGCGATCCATACCTTCTAAAAGTATGATTTGCGCTGCTGATGTGTCGATGTTGCGAAAATCTTCTTTGAGGGTTTTGGTTGCCAATTCTGCGATCGCACCAGCCAATTCTACACCAGTCGGACCACCACCTACAATCACAAAAGTTAACCAAGCCTGACGCTGTACCGGATCACTTTCCTTTTCTGCGGCTTCAAACGCCATAAAAATCCGGTGACGCATTGCAATAGCATCTTCTACAGTCTTCAAACCGGGTGCAAATTCTTCCCAGTCATCTTTCCCAAAATAAGAATGCTTCGCACCTGTAGCCACAATTAAGGTATCATAAGCTACTGCATCACCGCTGACAATTACCTGTTGTGCATCAGGATTAATATCATCAACTTCACCCAACAGCACTTTTGTATTTTTGCTTTTGCTGAGAACAGAACGTAATGGTGAAGAAATATCAGCCGGAGACAAAGCACCTGTAGCGACTTGATACAGAAGTGGTTGAAATAGATGAAAATTGCGTTTATCAATCAGTGTCACGTTGACATTTGCTTTTTTCAGTGATTTTGCGGCATAAAGTCCACCAAAACCACCACCAACGATAACTACCTCATGTGGTGGGTTATTTTCATGTGCGTCAACCATAAGAAATGTTTCCTTGCGTTAAAACAGGTGCTGTAACTATTTTTAACAAAAATGTAACAAAATTGTCACATTTTTTTCTGTTTATCTTGAACTTATTAAAAAAAAATAAAAGTATTCATGATTTCTACATAAAAGTAGTTTTTTATAACTCTTGCTTTACCTAAATATAAGTAGAATTAATATAAACAGAAGAATATAGATTAAATGAACCGCGAAGACGCAAAGAACGCGTTCGCGTAGCGTCCCGTAGGGATAGGAAGAAGGAAGAAGGTAGGTAATCGATATCCGCTCAATAAATCTACTGTATTGGTAACACGATTTGAGGTAAAATCAAAAGTCTGCCAATTTTATAACTATGCTTGCGGACAGGAGATGCTTCTATGGCGCGGATGTATTATGATGAAGATGCCAATTTAGACCTTTTGGCGGGAAAAACGATCGCTATTATTGGTTATGGTTCACAAGGTCATGCCCACGCCCTTAATTTAAAAGATAGTGGTGTAAATGTAATTGTAGGATTATATCCAGGCAGTAAGTCCACAGCAAAAGCTGAAGCTGCTGGCTTGACTGTGAAAAATGTGGCTGACGCTGCTAAAGCTGCCGATTTCATCATGATTTTATTACCTGATGAAGTGCAGAAAACAATTTACAAAAACGAAATTGAACCAAATTTAGAAGCAGGAAACGTTTTAGCCTTTGCACATGGCTTTAATATTCACTTTGCACAGGTTGTCCCTCCGGCTGATGTTGATGTAGTCATGGTGGCACCAAAAGGCCCAGGACACTTGGTGCGTCGGACTTACGAACAAGGACAAGGTGTACCTGCTTTATTTGCAGTTTATCAAGATGCTACAGGCAAGGCACGCGATCGCGCAATGGCTTATGCTAGAGGTATCGGTGGTACACGCGCAGGTATTCTGGAAACCACATTCCGCGAAGAAACTGAAACTGATTTGTTTGGTGAACAAGCAGTATTGTGTGGTGGTTTGAGTGCTTTAATCAAAGCCGGTTTTGAAACCCTAGTAGAAGCAGGTTATCAACCAGAATTAGCATATTTTGAATGTCTGCACGAAGTCAAATTAATCGTTGACTTAGTTGTAGAAGGTGGTTTAGCGACAATGCGCGATAGTATTTCTAATACCGCCGAATATGGTGATTATACTCGTGGTCCAAGAGTTGTCACTGCCCAAACCAAAGCAGAAATGAAGAAAATTCTTAGTGAAATTCAATCTGGACAATTTGCACGGGAATTCGTATTAGAAAACCAAGCAGGTAAACCTGGTTTTACCGCTATGCGTCGTCAAGAAGCTGAACATCCCATTGAGGAAGTTGGTAAAGACTTACGTGCCATGTTTAGCTGGTTGAAAAAAGCATAAAGATTTGGTAATTGGTAATTAATGATTGGTAATTACCCAGTTCTAACCATTACCTTTTACCAAATTCATACGCGGACAGGGGTAGTACAAATACAAGGTCAACTTCCCTGTTTAGCAGCACGACGAGCTAGAGACATTACCGCAGGTCGCCCTGCTTCTGTCAGTTTAAAATCTAAGCCTAACCGAAATATTTCTGGCATATAATAATCATCTTTTTCTCTAATAATTACACCGTTTTCCTCTAATATTTTCATTTCTTCCAAAGATAATTTTAATTGCTGCCGTGTAAAAGGAATTTTTCGCTCCTCTTCAAAAAGATCGCGTAATTTAGCAAAAATATCTTTCAGGGTAGTATTTTCTTTTTCAATTTCTGCTATTTTTTCTGTACTACATTCTGGTAGAGCGCCTTTAATTCCTTTGGGAGTAAGAATACGGTTTAACCACCGATCATCAGTATCATCTACAGAAGCTTCTGCGGCTAAGTAAAGAAGACGCATTAAATCTCGTGATTGAATTTGTCCTCTAAAGTCTGAAAGTGCTGCTATTACAAATCTAGCTGAAGCAGCTTCCTTAGAGGTATCAGTACCCACTTTTTTACCCCATAGAGGAACTAAAATCTGTGTTAGATCCTCTTCTTTCATTTTCTGAAGTTCTTCTACAATAGCCTTATGTGAGGTATTGTGTAATATAAGTGAGATATTTGGTGATAAAGAAGTAACCCAAGCTACTAGTCTTAAAGCTTCTTCTCTATTCCACTTCAAAGCATAAGGCTCGTAGCGTGCCATCATCTGAGCTGCATTTTGCAGTATGGCTGACAAAACCATATCACGTCTAATAAAAATGAGAATGCCTAAAAAACGACCTGGCTGCTGTCCCAGCCACTCTGGAACTGCTTGAAGTAAAGCTCGCAATGCTTTCTGTTGAATTTTGTCACTAGCGAAATCTTGAAAAAGGTCTTCAAGTCCATCAATCACTACTAGCAATCGCTGTTGCTGGGAAAACAAATGTTCTGTTAATGCTCTACCAGCCCCTTTTTGCCCAGGCTGGAATCCCACACCCCAAGCAATGACATCTAACCAATGTTCTCTCCACTGACCTTCAAGAAGATCTTGCTGACAAAAATTTTCAATGTTTTCACGAATAATTTGGATCTCTTGAGGATTTTCAAAGCCTAATGCTTGTGCTGCCTTTTTTTGAACATCTGCCACTAGTTTCACATCTTCAGGCTTAAGATTGTTTGATGCCAAAATAGGGGAAATGAGAGCATCAACATGAACTTGAGTTGCACAAGCATCTTCTGCAAATTTTTGCCAATTTTCTCTGTGAATAATTTGTAAAAAAGTGTAAGTTTTTCCAGAACCTTTAGCTCCAACTACAACTGTAATGGGAATTTGGTGTCTGTGATCTGAAGCCAAGTGACGTAAAGGAATAGTAGGTAAAAACTCTTTAATTTCTGCCGTTTCAGCATACACCAATTTTTTACTAATATCTCTGAGGCTTTCTCTTTGAGATTTTATAGCTGGAGGATGATCGTTAATTGAGGGAATATCTTCCTTAATTGTTTGAGTTGGCTTTATGGGTAATACATCTAGCAATGGATGTAAATCATCAACAATTCCAGAACGATGAAGACGAGAATTTACTTCTTCCCATGTTGTCGGTAATACTAGTAAACTATCAGAAAATCCAGTGGTTAGGTTTAAATGTCTTATGACTTCTCCAAAAACGTATCTAGATGAATCAAGGTTATTGTCTTCTGAACTTTGTATATTTTTTTCTGAAAATGATTCAGACGTGTCAAGAAGAAGATTATCAAGATTCTTATTTTCATCTTTTAATAGTTCAGAATTTTTTAATTCATCAGGAACTTGACTTATAATTATTGTTGGTAATGGATCTGTATCTCTTACAGAAGGTGCTCTTTCTCCCACTAGTTCTAGAAGTTGCTTTGTACCTGCAATTGATTGTCCACTCAAAGTGGTCACAAAAACACGATAAACTCGTGGATCTAAAATTAGGCCTGTAGACAATTCAGACAGTCCTGCACGTAAGTCAACCAAAACAACATCTACTCCTAAAATTTTACCTAAATCTGCCAGAATTTGCGTTAATATATATGGATTTTTTGCACCTTGAATAAGATGTTCAGGTTTAATTTCTAATGAAGTAAATCTTTTAGTAGAACGGAATGCTGGCAAGAAATAAATATTATCAACCAAAGCATTCTGAATTCGATCAGCAACTAATTGAATTGAGTCAGTTGCTTTTGGATCTGGATCGCCATGAACTAAAGCTATTAAATCAGCAAAAGATACAGGTGGAGAAGGTAATCTTTGCTCTAAAAGCCAGCTTATACCTGGTGCTTCTAAATCACCATCTACCAACAGTACACTATACTTTCCATCTATTAAAGCCTGTGCAAAGGCAATAGCGTTGGTTGTGCGTCCCACACCGCCTTTAAATGAATGAAAAGCTACTATTGGTGGAAAATCTGCGTCAAAGCTTGGTGGAAGTTCTCTCTCGTTATCATGACGATTTGGAACAATTATTCCGGGTCTTGCTAAACTTGGCGTTAGTCTAGGAATACGATGATCTTCCTGTGTTTCCTCAAAAATTACTGGTAAAAATTGTGGTTTACTAGGTAAACTCTCTAAAATGATTAGTCCATCTATTTTATCATCTTCTTGATCAATTCGGAATCGAGTATCATATACATTTTTTAACCAGCTTTTTGCTTCTGCTTGAGTACCAGGGCGAATTTCAACTGTTAAACTATCCCAATAAGCCTGCACAGAAATCAACCAATTTGGTAAATCACTTTTTTCTTGAATACGAAATAAAACTTCTTCGACATCAAGCCAAGTATAAAGGCGAATGTCTAACCAAGCGTAAAGAAGCGTATCTGTAGAAATCATAATATTTTATCCTCGCTCTAGGAGTAGAAATTTTCTAACCACTTAACTAATATTTTGTCATCTTCGAGTATCAATATTATCCTCAATCCAAATGCAAACACTCTCTAACCATTCAACTAAGTTACTTTCATCTTCGGGGTTCATCTTAATACCATATCGCCAAACTTGGTGAGATTGTGTCAGATCGTGAAAACAAGAGGCATCTTTAACAAGATGAAACCGAGGAATTTTATTATAATCACGATACTTACCAAGTGCTGTAGCTGGCAATTTCAGTTCTTTAACCCATCTGGCTAAGTTATGTCCATGTTTTGTTAGCATTTCTTGATCTTGAATTTTCTCTGTTCCTTTTAAATTCCCGTTTCTTATAAGCCAGATCGTTTTTAGTCCGCACTCTACAGCATAAAATCTAAGCAAATGCGAGGAAATATTCTGATTTGGTTGAGCCTTAATTATATCTAAATGAATCTGAAAAGCTGTTTTTAATTCACGAGTACTGGCATGAATCATACCGCTATGCGATCGGCTTTTTTGGTTCTTTAGTAGTACAATTTCATTTTTTAGCTTGTAAATGTATGTTGTAGCAGATACAGAATTTTGATTAACTTGCAATTCAATATCATCAAGTAATTGTTCAATTACTTTAAGTTGTGACTGATCTAGATTTAATGCAGAGAGGTCAGACATAATTCTGTCGTCTTTCGCAATTAATTGGGCAGTGGAATGACAGGATTATAGCAGTATAGATACAAACATTTTATCTTAAAGTATATTTTCATATTATTTAGTCGTAGAGTATGCTAGATCCTATAGCAATCCTACCCCAAACGTGAGAAAATCCTTATTATATAGGCTTTTGAAGATTGTTGAACTCTCATATATCATTTCTTATTTTTAATCAAACCGTTTAATTTAGAAGCCGTTTCCTCTGGTTTTCCATTTGTTGGAAAAACTAAAACACTTTTAATCTCAGGGTTATTTACTACTTCTTTTAAACGATGAAATTGTGGGTCACTAATAGCAATTCCCGCATAATTTTTGACATAATTTAATTCTTCTTTAAAATTAGCATCATTATAAACCTGAATAAAAACTCTATCCACATTCCATTTTTCCCAATCAGCCGCAAAATATCTTTTAGCCCAATAAGGGTTATGATGACAAATATCAAAACTAACTTTCGGATTAGCTTTTTTCATCCCAGTAATCATTTGCTGCACAAAAGTAGTTAATTTAGTAGTGCGATCTACTTTTCCTGGCAATTCAGCATGATAACCTAAATAATCATCCCATTGTACAGCATCAATTTTTGGATACCTTTGTACAAACTCGACTAAGATATTTTTAAAGAAACTCGCAACTTCGGGAATTTCTACATCTAATACATAATGTTCTATTCCCGGATAGGTTTTATCTACACCAGGAACAACCCATTTTTTTTCAATTGCCAAATCAAAAATAGGGCTATTTTTGTCTATTTTAATACCTTTTTCAAAATAAGCGTGAACTTGCATTCCCTGTTTATGTGCTTCATCAATTAACCAATCTAACCATTGATCTTGAAACAGATTAGGACAACTTTTATAACCAAGAGTTTGCTGCATCACCTTACTATTATACATAGTACAACCATTACCCCAAACACCATGAATAATAGTATTAAATCCTTGGGATTTATAATAACGCACTCTTTCACGAATTGTTCTTTCATCAGCATTATTCGTAACTTGATAGCGACTTAAATAAATACCTCTAATTGCTTTTCTATCCCAGGAGTTGGCGGGTAATGGAGTTGTTTTTGGTGTGGTTGTTTTAATAACAGTCGGTTGATTACTAGGAGTAATTTGAGGAGTGATTGAGACAACAGGAGAAGGAATTTTTGTAGGAGTTACTTGAGGTATTGCTGCAATAGGAGAAGGAATTTCTGTAGGAGTTGCTTGAGGTATTGGTGCGATAATTGGTGTAGGAGTTGCTGTAATAGTTGATGTAGAATTGAAAATAGGATTAATGATTTGTTGCCCTTGAGAGACAAGTTGACTAACATTTATATTGTTTCTTTGGGTAAATAACCAATAACACCCTCCGAAAAAAATTAACAAGACAGAGATTGGAATATTAGCACATCCACAACCACTAGGTTCGGTTTTCTTTTTCGACATAATATGATAATTACCTAAAAATCTGACTCTATAAAAAATTTTCAACCTACAAGAATAAGATACAACTTAGATTCTATACTTTACGGTTAATAGTTAAAAAATCTTTATGACTTACGTAATTGCCACATTCAAAGTCTTTTGTAGGGTGCGTCAGACTCGATTTTTTAGTAATCATGAACAAATTTTCAACATCTGACGCACCTGTTAATATCCTAGTTGCATAACCCCTAACCTTAACTCAACTTTACCTAATACCAATTTTATGTGAGGCTGCACATAATCTTAAAATCCCTTGATTAATCAATCTTTATCTGTGTTAATCTGCGTCCATCTGCGTTCCATTATTCTTAATATTTTATTCTATGCAGCTTTGTATTAATTTGGTATGATAAGCAAAAATATTTTTTCTCTCTTCATCTCTATCAATTTATAAATCAATGTTCAGAAATTGACGTATTCTCATAACTGCATATTTAACACTTTGTTCATCTGTATATTCCAAATGAATAGGAATTTCTTTGCCATCTTTTAGATAAATCACAGCCCGATAAACCCTAGAATATTTAACTTTTTTATCTTGAATATAAAAACGGACAATCTCTTCTAGCGGATATTCAATAATTTTATTACCACGCAAACCTTTGCGTTCTATGAATACTTTATTAATACTCTTATAAAAAGTGCAGATGCTGAAAGGTGATGTCGCTAAAAAAGCACCAAATCCTGAAAAAACAAACGCTAACAAACTAATATAAAAGAGATAGATACGCCGATTTTGCGTCACAATCAAGAAACTTTCCCCAGAGTTGATAAAACTATTGACTTTAATAATAAACTGCTCATTTTCTTGATAACTAATATTAGGTAGTAGAGAAAAATCTCCAAACCTACTCACAACAATAGTCTTATAGCTTTTACTTCCCTTACTACCGATTATTGTTTGAACGTATGCTTGTTGAGGATCAAATAGCTTGAGTTTTTGCATTCTTCCCAACAAAGTAAACCGTTTCAATTCACAGTTAATTTCTGGAGGTGAAGAACGAGTGCAGGTGAGATGAAGGGAAGCAAAATCAAAAAATATGAAATAAATCCAAAAACTCAAACCACCTATAAATAAGACGCTTCCCCACAACCAGTTTATAATTGGTTGGTGCTTGACGACTAATCTAGTGTGCGTTTCCTCTATTATTTTCATAAACTATGATTTAAATCTTTATAGTCCATTATCCTATAAAGTGCCAGTCTTGAAAAGCAAAAATATAGTGGCAGGTAAGATACCTGCACAACCAGAATGAAATCTTTTCTATTTAGCCGTTCCTGCTTTCTCTAAAATTTCCTGCAATTCTTCCCTAGCGTCTTTAGCAAACTGCACACTACCAATACTAGCAATAATCCCTGTTCCTGCGGTGAGGCTGGCTTCTGGCATTTTATCGACGTATAACAAACCTACACCTAATAAAGTCATAATCGCTGATGCTGTGGTTACGCCTAATGCTAAATTAAAGGTAAGTTGTGCTTGACGGATGTATTCTTCTACAATTTTGTCTTTCATCTCTTTTTTGATTTCTTGGTTTTTAGGTTGGCGTTTGGGGAAGATATTGAATTTCATAGGTTGTATTCCTTTGGTTTTAAATCAATTTGTTTTGCATATTCGTATCTTATGAGGATGACAATTAGAGTTAAAGAGCAGATAGATTATCTTTAATTGATTATTTGCCCCATATTTTAGGGCAGATAGGGCAATATAATTTAACCCAACTGCCCTATGCAATAAAATTCCATTTTGCTATAGTTTATAAATATTCCAGATTTATCAATACATTTCATCTATGCGTCTATCAGATACCGTTAATTCTAGTTCTGAAGGAAAGATCAAACTCAGAGAAGCATATAGAGCCGCAGGTTTAACTATTACAACCCTTGCACAAAAAGCAAATGTTAGTGAGGACACTGTTAAACGTCTATTAGGCACAAAAGAATGTCCTCATGGTATTGAAAGACGGACTGTGGAAAATATTGCTGAGATTTTAAACCTTAAACCTACAGATATTGTAGATGATTGGTATCCTGCCACTATTCCCATAGAATTTAAAAGTATAATTGATGATAAAACACAAATATTTTGTGGTAGAAAATATATTTTTGCAGAGATTAAGGAGTTTATCAAAAATCACAAAAGTGGATATTTTACCATTATTGGTGATGCAGGAATGGGTAAAAGTGCGATTTCTGCTAAATATATAGTAGATAATCCCGGAACAATTTGCTTTTTTAATATTCGTGCAGAAGGGAGAAACCGCCCAGATGTATTTATTAGATTAATTCGTCAACAATTAACCCAAAGATTTGATATTGCTAATGTAGAAAATGATGATTTATCAACTTTATTAACTAAAGCTAGTGCGAAATTATCTAAGGTTGAAAATTTAGTAATTGTCATTGATGCTTTAGACGAAGTTGATCAAGAGGATGGCGGAAATATATTAAATTTACCGACAATTTTACCAGAAAAGGTTTATCTGATTCTCACTAGAAGACCTTATAATTCAGAAGATAAAAGATTAAATATTTCTCCTAACACTCATGATCAAGAATTGAATTTAAGAGACAAAAAATATCAAAAATTAAGTAATGAAGATGTTGAAGAATATATTTGGGAATTTCTCGGTTCAGAAAAATATAAACCAAACCTAGAAAAATGGATTCATCAACAAAGCAACCTTTCTAAAACAGAATTCGTGAAAACTATTGCTAAAAAAAGTGAAAATAATTTCATGTATTTACGCTATGTTTTAGAAGCTATTGCGGAAGGATTTTATCAAGATGAAAAACTAGAACAATTACCCGCAGGTTTACAAGGATATTATGAGAGTCATTGGCGTATTATGGGGATGACTACCAAACCTTTACCGAAAGATAAAATTAAAATTATTTATGTGATGTGTGCTTTAAAAAGTGCTGTATCCCGTGAAATGATTGTTAAATATTCCCAGGAAGATAATCTCACAGTACAGGAGGTTATCAGAGGTTGGACGCAATTTTTACAGGAACAAAAAACCTATCAACCATCACGTTATCGCTTTTATCATGAAAGTTTTCGAGATTTTTTAGAACGTCGGGAGATAGTGGAAGCTGCGGGGGTAAGCTTACCAAAAATTAGCGCAGAAGTTGCTAAAAACATGGGTGAGGGCTTAACACTATGAGTAATTTTCAATCTTGGTTTAATCAGAAGTCAGAGGAAGAAAAAGAACAGTTTTTAGGTGAATATCTCCGATTATTATTAGAAAGTAATAACTATTCAGAACTGTGTAAATTATCTGACGGGATGACGAAATAGTCTAAAAAGCTTATCAGATGCAGATTGTACCGATT
>NZ_JAYGGY010000016.1:0-68419 GCF_034931625.1 Anabaena cylindrica UHCC 0172
AAAATATTATTTTATATTCTTATAGCATAATTTAATTGTTTTTCGGAGATGTCTAATAAGCCTTCAACCTTCAAGGAATGACCGTGATAACCGAGGGTCAAAGGCAGATGGGGCATTCTATCCACCATGCCAAGGCTACTGTCAATAATTTTGTAGGCAAATCTTTGAGCGTCAAACATTCTTTTCTTGTTCCTTTGTAGCCAGAAGATTCATCAAAATATTGGCAGCCTCAGAGCAATTGTAGGGCGACCAGACTGGATACTCTTGATTTGCAACAAAGAAGTTTGCATCTTCTTCTTTGACTAGTTCTGTTGCCAGAAACTGCATGAGCCGAAGCTTGTCAATTTTTGGAAGTTCCTGGATTTGTGACATGAGTTCAGCTAATGGCATTTGAGAATCTCCTCGTCTGAGGGTTAGTGAAAAGATGGAGTCGCCCTCTCATTTTAACCTAGCAATCGCCAAAGGTATCGCAGTTAATCACAGTTAAAGAATCACAAGACAATGGATTTTGAGCGATTCCTACGGAGCGCTTCGCTATCGCATTTCCCCAATATTAGCGAACTGACAAGTCAGCGCTTACGCTATCGCAGTTAATCACAGTTAAAGAATCACAAGACAATGGATTTTGAGCGATTCCTACGGAGCGCTTCGCTATCGCACTAACCCAACATTAGCGAACTAACAAGTCACCGCTTGCGCTATCGCATTGCTGGTTAAAGCTTACCAATGAGCTTGTCATATTCTGCGTGAGTTCCGATCCAAAACCAAGAAATACCGCTTTCTACCTCAACTCCTAAAGCCCGATAGTCTAATCCTGCTCGAACTGACCAGTATTTTTTACCAATCTTCTTGAAGTGTAATGATGGATGAGATGGATCAGCTTTCAAAAGTTCGTAACACTGATCTGCTGTTTCCTGAACTTGAGGGGGCAAATCGTCATAGCATTTCCAAAATCTTCGCGTTGTGTAGTGCATCAGAGTTCTCGGCAATGTCCCGCTTTAAACTCAGCGATCGCTTCTTCTGCTAAAGCCTCCAGTTTGCCGTCTGCGATGTCTTGTTCTAGCTGCTCATCCCAATGTTGGTAGTCTACGTCTAATATCCATTGCCGAAGTCGCTGAAATTGTTCTGGTGGAAGCGTTAGAATAGCTGCTTCAATTTGTTCAATGGTTGACATATTGAATTATAGTTTTTTGACTTCCATCACATTATAGCTTTGTAGAAAGGATCAATTCTAATTTCTACCCTGCCACTGAATATAAAACACACTCTGCACACATCTTCGTATTGATTTATTTGGATATTGAGCGATTCCTAGGTCGCGCTATCTCTTCGAGACGCTACCGCGAACGCTATCGCATTAACTCAATATTAGCGAACTGACAAGTCAGCGCTTACGCTATCGCACTATCACAGTGAAGGAAGCACAAGACAATCGACCTAGTAATCGCCGATCTTGTTAGGCGATGCACCGTATCTGAATCAGCTATTATAAAATATAAACTTTGATTTTTAAGCCCATGCGAGTAATTAGTCGGAGGAGTTTACGAGAATTTTGGGAAAAACACTCAACAGCTAAAAATAGCTTATTATTATGGTATGACAGAATAACTAAATCTGACCTTGAGAACTTTGCTCAATTACGTCAACTATTTTCTTCTGCTGATTTAGTTGGTAACTTTGCCGTTTTTAATATTAGTGGTAATAATTATCGGTTAATTACTTACATTGACTATCAGGCACAAATCATTTTTATTCGTGATGTTTTAATCCACGCAGACTATGATAAGGAGAATTGGAAAAATGATGACTGGTTTAACAATCCCTAGCCCTTATTACCTCAGTTTAATTACAGAATTTGCACCTCGTCCTATTACAAATGATCTTGAATTAAGTATCACTCAACAAAGAATTAATACAATATTAGATCAAAAAAATCTTAGCCAAGATGATCGAGATTATATAAATGTATTAGGAATGTTAGTTTATGACTATGAAGAGAAAAATGAACAATTCCCTAAATTAACTGATGGAGAATTATTACAAACATTAATGGAAGACTATAATTTGGAAATACGAGATTTTTTAGGGATTTTTGAGCAAGAACAAACAATATTAGACATATTAGACGGCAAACGTCAACTCAATTCTCAAGAAACATTCAAATTGCGATCGCTGATATTATAAAGTAGAAATATTGCGAACTGCTTGCAGCATCGCTTCGCTATCGCCAAGCGCGACCTAGTAATAGCTTTTCTCAAAGATGAAAACGTAATAAGATCAACATTTTTTAGGAGTGCTGTTTCTGAATAATTTACCGGATGATTTAGCCATTGCCGAAATTCATCAAGCAATTGGTAATCTTGTCATTCGATTTCCATTACTTCATTGCCAAGAATGTGCCAAGACACTCAAACAGTGGCTAAAACAACGTAAAATTCCTGGTAAACTTTGGCGACTTTCGACCATATACGACAATGAAGACTTTATTTTGAGCGAACGCTTAGAAAAACAAGGTTGCTTTGAAACTATTACGGAAAATGGCGTTCATTATGGTGTTGAAGTTTTTGGCAAAATTTTCGACAATCTTTCCCGACAAGGACTATACCCAGATGACTAGATTCAAGATTTTACTTCTCTATCTAATGAGTTTAAAATAGAAGTAATAGAAGAATTTTGAAAATTTTTAATGGAGTTAAACTCAATGAGTGCATTATTTAATTTACTCGAAAAAATTAAAACCAAACCAGGCTTATATTTGGGAACAGCATCTATCAGTAATTTACGGATGTTTATCTTGGGATATCGCTTTTCTCGCTCTGAATTAGGTATTACTAATACTGAAACTGAAAGTGATTTTTATAAAAACTTTCAACCTTGGTTACAAAACCGCTTATCTATCCATACCGTTAACGCTTGGGATAAAATTATTTTACTAACCTGTATTGATGAAAAAGCTGCATTTGATTACTTTTTTCAATTACTAGATGAATTTATCCAAAGAGACAAAAGCCAGGATATTGAACCAATTCTCGCTGAACCATCCTCTAAAAATTCTCAAAAAGCTGCCTGAAGAATAACACTGAATCTTAGTGTGCTGGTTGTTTCTCTTGCAGTTAATCCCAGTTAAGGAAGCACAAGATAATTGATTTTGAGCGATCGCACCACAAGATCAGCGATCGCAATTAATCATAGTTAAGGAAGCGTAAGAGCGATCGCATTAACTCAATATTAGCGAACTGACAAGTCAGCGCTTACGCTATCGCAATTAATCACAGTTAAGGAAGCACAAGACAATGGATTTTGAGCGATCGCTTACCCATGAGATCGCAGTTAATCGCAGTTAAGGAAGCACAAGACAATGGATTTTAAGCGATAGCGTTCGCAAAGCGTCCCGGAGGGAACTAGCGCGACCTAGAAATCGCTTACTCATACAATCGCAGCTATACTAAAAACGGGTTAAAAGTGTCATTCTGTAGCTTGCTTCCCGTAGGGTACGAAGTGAAGAATCTCCGAGATACTAGAGCCTACGGCACGCTACGCGAACGCTGCACTACGTTACGTATGGCTACGCCACGCTACGCGAACAGTATGACATAAGTCCAAATTTCACCCGTTGGCAGTATAATCACAGTTAAGGAAACACAAAACAATAGCGACGTGCGATCTAGGAATCGTACTATAACTTATCAATCGTTACCAAACCACCTTCCGTAAACTGGATCACAAGCTCATGTTCATCCAGCAAAGCAGTTCCAACCAAAGGTCGCCGTCCTGTTGCTAACACGCGAGTTTCTCGCTCTTCGCCATTCCAAAGAATGATGGCTTTATGAACTGGTAGCATGACTCGACTATTGTCTGCCAAGTTGGCAGGCATATCATACTTGAATGGGAGATTCAGCAGTGCAACTGCCTCTGGTGGTAGACAAAGCTCATCTGTAAATCCTGTGTCTACTACAAACTCAATCGGGAAGTCAGCACGATTTGGAATCCGAAACGGTATAGTAATAATTGCGTGTCCATCAGCTACAATACCTGAAATCACTTAATGACACGCTCCATAACACTACCGCCAAAGGATGCAGCAACGTTGTACCCAATTTTCAATCCAACAAGTCGAGCATTTGGGTGCTTATCGCTCAAGTAGTCAGCAGCACGCAAGCCATTCTCATCAACCTGATAGTCGCCCGTCTCAATGTCAATGAGAACCATCTTGCCAATGTTTTCTTCAATTTCCACTTCTTGGCGAATTCTGCCCTCGTACAGTTGCTTTGCACGACGCGCAACTTCTTCACGGCTTAAAAGGATCGCTTGCATATTTTGAGTCCCGATCATTACGCTACTCTGTGAACTTCTTTATAATATCTTAGAAACTCAGTATTAGTAGCCTTTCAATTATAACTAAAGTTCCCCTTCTTGTTCTATTGGGTGCAACCAGATAGCGAACTTCGCTATCGCTTACCCATGAGATCGCAGTTAATCCCAGTTAAGGAAGCACAAGATAATGGATTTTGAGCGATCGCAGTTAAGGAAGTACAAGATAATGGAAATTGAGCGATCGCATTAACTCAATATTAGCGATCGCAGTTAACCACAGTTAAAGAAGCACAAGATAATAGATTTTGAGCGATTCCTACGGAGCGCTTCGCTATCGCATTAACTCAATATTAGCGATCGCAGTTAACCACAGTTAAAGAAGCACAAGATAATAGATTTTGAGCGATTCCTACGGAGCGCTTCGCTATCGCATTAACTCAATATTAGCGATCGCAGTTAATCCAGTTAAAGAAGTACAATACAATGGATTTTGAGCGATTCCTACGGAGCGCTTCGCTATCGCACTATCACAGTTAAAGAATCACAAGACATTCTCAAAGATGTTTAACGGACTCGTTAGACTTTACCTCACAGATGACTTATGATCAATGTATTATTGCCTGTATGGAAGTTTAAACTATGTCACTCACTGAGTTAATTCCTCTGGTCAACAATCTGAGTCAGTCAGACAAATTATCACTCTTCAAACTCCTAGCCACACAAATCCCAGACGCTGAACTACAAGTCATCTTTTCTGCATCAGAGTACCCGATTTGGTCGCCATATCACGCAACGGAAGCTGCAAACATTCTAATGCAGATGATTCAGGATAACAAAGAGACATCAACTCATGCCTAGTACAGTTGAGTTTCCCTTTTCTGACGATGAAGCATTACCCACAATTCCTGTCATTCTGAGTTATGCAGACTCTTCTGTTTCTGCAAATGCACTGTTGGATACTGGGTCTACTGTCAATGTCTTACCTTATGATATTGGGTTACAATTAGGTGCAATTTGGGATAATCAAACTGTCCGCTTACCATTGGCTGGAAATCTTGCAAAGGTTGAAGCACGGGGGTTATTTGTGCAAGTTCAAATTGGAAATATTGAACCCGTTCGTCTAGCATTTGCTTGGGTACAATCCTCTCATGTACCCTTAATTCTTGGGCAAACGAACTTTTTTCGAGAATTTGATGTCTGTTTTGAACGATCGCAATGCACGATCAAAATTGTCCGAATTGATTAACGATCGCAGTTAACCACAGTTAAGGAAGCACAAGACAATGGATTTTCAGCGATCGCATTTCCCCAATATTAGCGATCGCAATTAATCACAGTTAATGAAGCACGAGAAAATGGATTTTGAGTGATCGCAAAGCGCGACATAGAAATCGCTTTTCCCAAAGATGTTTAACAGTGAAATTATTGAGATTCCATTAACGCACCCTATAAGCTCGCCGATCACACTAGGGTTGTTATGTCGCTGTCGTCAACTAAAAACTAAGATGTTCAAGATGTTGATCAAGTGCAACAAAACGATTGCAAGCGTCCTTCAATTCTTGAGAAGCATGATTCCAAAAAAATAGTTCGACTTTGTAACCATCCTGGCGGAGAATTTGAATAGCTGGTACAAAATCACCATCACCTGCGACCAAAGTAATTACATCTTCATCACTATTCATTTTCTTGTAGGCATCACGCATCATTTCTGACACAATCCCTGTATCAACTTTCTTCTCTTTATTCGCAGCATTTCGATTAGGAGTAACGACTTCAAAACCAGCTTTTTCAGCAATTACCCATAATGTATCATTTTCAGGAGGACGAGAGCCAAACAAAACTGCTCTTTTTATCTTGCTAGGATCGCTACCTGCGGTAAAGCTATGAAGCTTACCAAAATCAAGGCGATATGAGTTATCAATAATGTTTCGGTTCATTGCCTCATAAATATTTTGCACTATTCCTTTACGAACAGCACTTACACGTTTTCCTTCAATAAAGGCATTAGAGTTATCTACGTATACAAAATTAGACATACTGATAAACTTTATTATTTAGTCAAATGAACACAAAGGTTCTTGATATCGTCAATATCTCGTATTATACAGAAAATTTCCGGATAAATACCATCTTTGATAGGTTTTTGTATGTTCATCAACAGTATGACCTAAATTGTTTGCTGCGGCTTTAATCGGTATTCCCTGAAGATGCGCTCTAATTGCACAAGCATGACGCAAACCGTATGGTTGAAACTCTACTTAAGAGCGATCGCAGTTAATCACAGTTAAGGAAGCACAAGAAAGATCGCTTTTCTCAAAGATGTTTAACGGTGAAGTTATAAGGTGCTTTACATTCCATTAACGCACTCTACAAAATCGGCGATCGCACTGACATATTGTCCTCTCTGAGAAGTTCCCTATTGATCAAGCTAGATGTTGTTGTCTTCTTCAGAAGCCTGTGATTCTTGACACTTCTTTATGTATTGCTGGTAAGCCTGTGAGCCGCCGTATGTCTCAAAGTATAGTCTAACTCGCTCCAAAGAAACATAGAGATTGCCCCTACATAAAGCACATGGAAGTTGTCTTGCTTGACGACTCCCTAACTCTTGGTACAGTTGCTCTTTTGGACTTTGCCCTGCGTCACACTCTGGGCAAGGAAATTGATTTTGGTTCATATGGACTTTAAGTGAGAAAATTAGCCTAACTAGTTATTATACAGGAATCTTCTATCCAACCGATAATTTCAACTTTTCTACCTCCAACCTTAACCTTTCATTCTCCATCCGTAGCGCCAATATTTCATTCTTCTGCAACTCAATTAATGACTTTTGACTAATTACCTCACCAAAGGCTTTTTTCCTGTTTTCAATTCCAAACCATCTTTGATAAGTCTTTGTATGTTCATCAACAGTATGACCTAAATTGTCTGCTGCGGCTTTAATCGGTATTCCTTGAAGATGCGCTCTAATTGCACAACCATGCCGCAAATCATAAGGTTGAAACTCAATTCCCACCTTTCTAAACCATCTGGATATATCTCTCCGCATCCAATTAATATTTTGTACAGATGCAATTTTTGCCACCTTTTGTTCTAAAATCTTTAATGGTTTGGGATTATGTAAATCAAATAATTCTATCCATTCAGGGACAAAAGGAATAACTTCTCGATATCCAGTTTTGGTATTTTTATTCACTTTCCAAGTATGATCTATATTTTGGGGAGACATCCACCAATTAATATCTGGTTGGACAAATAATTCCCTTGGTCTTAACCCATAAGTCGCCAACATTCCATATACCCAACGCCACATTTCCCAGGTGTCTATTTCATCACTAATATTTGTATTTTTGCGGTTGAGGGCGAATTTTTCAAAGAGGTCAAAAGCAGATATTATTTTTTCATCTTCAGGAATTTCTCGATAAGCAGGTGTGACATGATCTCGTTTGACATCGAGTTGAAATCCTAAATTAAAGGTTTTAATCAAAACAGAACTTACTGCTATTAATTCATTTTTTTTATTACCCTGAAATGAATTAATAACTTCCTCAAAATTTTCTTTTGTGGCTAAATGGGAGAGAGTCAAGTTTCTTTTAATTACAGATATATAGTTAGCAAAAGTATTTTGACTAGTTATAGTTTTCTGACGGGTTTGATAATATTTTTCATCAAATGTATCTAATAATTCCCCAATTGTTTTGATTTCTTGCTTCTCTCTCGATTTAATTCCTAAATACTTCTCATTCCACTCGAAAGTATGACGAGCAATTAATTTACCCAACTCATAACTTTCTTCAATTGCAGTTTTTAATCCTTCTAAATTTGCGGGTATTCCTAGAGATAAATCATACTGCTTTTTTGTTTTACCTAAACTGTAATCTCCTGGTTTTAAAGGTAAGGTAGCTCGTAATTGGAGAGAATTGCCAGTTTGTTTAATACTAACTCTTATTCTCTCCCTTTTTAAATTAGTATTAGCTTCGACTAACTTCTGTTCAAAAACTGCTTGATACTGTAATTCCGTTGCTTTTATTTTCGCCATTGTTCCCCTATAGCTGCCGTCTGTGGTGTTCTGCGGTTCAAAGTCTGCGAACATATCTGCGAACCAGTCGCTTGAGTCTGCATTTGCATATTCCTGTGTAGATGTGGAATATGTACCCTCGCAATTACCCTGATTTTGTCGGCTCATTCCCTAAATATTCCCTTATTTATAAACTGAAATGGTGAAAATAAAATGTTCTGACTGAGCAAAATTAGCTGAAAAATAAGTTACTCAGGAACATTTACAGCATATCACCTGTTGTCATAGCAGTTATATGGTGCCTGGTGGTGTGATGTGCGCCCCCACTTTAACGGATATTACCCGCGCTTGGGCAATTCTGGAATATTTCCGCACTAATTGGTTAGAACCAGTTTGGTTAGGATGTTCTTTAGAAAGATATGAAGAAATTCAATCTTATGAGGATTTTATTAAATGGTTGAATCAAGATGTTAAACATCGAGAATCTGACTTGGGTTTATATTGGCGCATGGGTTTAGATATCGGTTTAGATCGATTTGGTGCTGGTGTGGGTAAATATGTAACTTGGGGTTATATTCCCCATGAAGATAAATATAATTACCCCACCATTGAGGGACGTAACACCGCCGTAATTATGAAAAACGGTGTTTATGATAGTTTCACTGATACTCATTCGTTGATTAATGAATCTTTTATCCGTGAAAATACAACCCGTTCTTGGTATGATGAGGGAACGGAAGACGTTCATCCGAGCGATCGCACCACTGCACCAACAACCCACAACCAAAAAGATTTTAATGGTGCATATTCTTGGTCTAGCGCCGTCCTCCACCAAGATTTAGGACGTTTAGAAGCCGGACCCTTAGCCCGTCAACTAGTTGCAGGTGGTAAACATGGTGAATCTTGGCAACATTACGACCCCTTTATCCTTGATGTTTTCAAAAAAATGGGTGGTGCAAATGTTCACGTCCGCCAACTGGCACGAGTTCACGAATTAGTAAAATTATATCGTCAAGCCGAACGCTGTCTCCGGGAATTCAAGTTAAACGACCCTTGGTATATCAAACCCCAAGAAAAAGACGGTAAAGGTTGGGGTGCAACAGAAGCAGCTAGAGGTGCATTATGTCACTGGGTAGAAATCGAAAAAGGCAAAATTAAACAATACCAAGTTATCGCCCCTGGAACTTGGAATATCGGACCCCGTGACGGTGCAGGACAACGTGGACCCATTGAGGAAGCCTTAGTAGGAACTCCTATTAAAGACCCGACAGATCCTGTAGAAGTAGGTCACGTAGCCCGTTCTTTTGATTCTTGTTTGGTGTGTACTGTTCACGCCCATGATGCAAAAACTGGGGAAGAATTGGCACGTTTTAGAACAGCTTAATTTATGGTTTCACACCAACATTTGTAGAGTGGGCAATACCCACTTTACTTAATTTTGATACTGGCTGATTTGTTGGTGAATAGCCGCTTGAATTTTGGCTTCAAAATCAGGATCATCAACTTTAGCAATAATTGGACGTTCCACTTGATTACGTCTTTCTAAATATGCTGATAATGCTGCTTTATCATGTTTATTTTTAATAAACAATTGCTTTAATTCTTGGTCAGACATAGCAGCGTAGTTTATTTGATTCATTACATTACCTCGCCGTTAGAATTTATTTCAAACTCTAGTTCTTCATGATATCCAGCCAAAATATATAAATTTTGAGTTCGCTCATCAATGCAAATGAGGTGTATTGGTTGAAGCATCATGTAGGTTAATTGATAGCTAATTGTATATAAACTTCTCAATTGCGCGTTAGTAGGCATCCTTGCTTCCATCAATTTAACATATTTACTGAGATTAGCATTCAGTATATCAAGATGAAAAATAATCCTGTAAATCCTGATTCAGACAATTAAAAAGGGCATATTTATTCCGCATCTCTGCGTCCGAGTTCATAAATCCCAGCACCCATACAGGTAAGTATGCCGGTGCTGATTCCCCAGCTATTACCTAAACTGATTTCTATACCCCAGTTACATAAAGCACCAAAGACGAAAAAAGGCATAATGCTAAACAGTGAGGCATAAAAGGCATTTTGCGATTCTCTAGCTTTGCGTGTCTTTTCAAATTCCGTTTGACTAGTATAAAGAGAACGTTCGGCAAAGTTAAACCACCTGTTTAATTGCTCTGTCACCCATTCCCTAGTTGATGCCAAAGCCAGATATAGAGCCAAAGACCATAAACAAGCTCCTGCGATCGCAATTTTATCCAACTCAAAACGGAAAGGCAATATATCAAACATGGTGCGGTTCAATGCTGCAATAGTCTATTTTAGCTTTAATTAGCTGCTAAATTGACATATTGGGAAATTTTCTATCTCTAACCTGGCAGAATTTCGTCTGATTGGCCATATTGTAATAACTTAGGCATATACTCAAAAAGTAGTATTTCGTCAACTAAAAGAGAGTTTTTCTTTTGTCTGTTAATGGGGATTGACTAATGAGCAAAGTATTGGATTTAGGTTTATCGGGAAAGGCTCGTATTTGGAATAACGAAAGATTTTATTTTCCTGATTTACGACCTATTTTTCATCCTGTAATAGATGAAAGGATTGAAGTCATAGTTGAGAATGCAAAAATTATTTCATTCTCTAAGAGAAAAGTCATGATTGAGATATTAGCACCTCTAGGAGCTAGGTTTTTATATGGCTGCTTAGGTGCTATGTTTGAGCCAAATGATTCTGGTAAATTAGTTTTGAAAGTAGCTATTTCAACTGAATTGGAATGCGAAGTTAATTCCTCTCTCGCATCATCATTAGATATAGTTAGAGTTGGGATACCAGAAGAATATGCAAATAGTGTTTTTGATGGTTCAAAATTGAAGCTGCAAGAACCTGGAGTTAGCGAAATATTCGGCTCTGGTCAAATTTCTTTTCAATGGGGTACGTTTGGAGAAATCGGCTCTTCTAGAGCATTTTTTCACGATCTTGCATATACAGTTATTGAAGTTATGGTGCGAGATAAAGTAAGGGCTAACTATAATATCAATCCACCATTTAAGAAAGTTCTTGAACAGTCTTTTTAAACTCTTTATCTATTAAAAAAGTCAATAGTCTATACAATCGACATCTCCGGTAATTAAATGTGCGTGGCTTGAAATCCTTGTAAAGACGTTCCGGCGGAACGTCTCTACTTTTTCTATTTACTAACGAGATACAGCTAATTTTTGATCTGTCACCTGAACCTGTGTATATTCTTCTACAATCTGGCGGAATAAATCCCCATCAATTGTTTCCTGTTCCGCTAATAAATCAACTAAACGCTCTAACACTGGGCGGTTTTCTTGTAACAGTTCTTTCGCTTTGATATAGCCACTATTAACAATTTCCCGGACTTGGGTATCAATTTTAGCAGCAATTTCCTCAGAATATTCTGATTTATTCCCCCAGTCACGTCCCAAAAATACTTCCTGACTTGGACTTTCCAAGGACAATGGACCTAAATCAGACATCCCAAATCGTGTTACCATTTGTCGTGCCATACTTGTGACTTGTTGTAAGTCATTTCCTGCACCTGTTGTCACTTCAGCTTTACCAAAAACAATTTCCTCCGCAGCCCGACCGCCTAAAGCAGCTATAATCCGCGATAGGATTTGGGAACGGGAAATTAAACCTTGTTCTTCATTGGGTGTAAACCAAGTTAAACCTAACGCTTGTCCTCTGGGGATGAGAGTAACTTTTTGTACTGGGTCATGGTCTTTAATTAAAGTACCCACCAAAGCGTGTCCAACTTCATGGTAGGCAATTAAACGCTTGTTTTTGCTGTCTACTAAAGCGGCACCTTCCATTCCAGCCACAACTCTATCTACTGCATCATCTATTTCTGAGATAGTAATGGTTTCTTTGCGTCTTCTAGCGGTGAGAATTGCGGCTTCGTTGAGGAGGTTGGCTAAATCTGCACCTGTGAATCCAGGAGTGCGACGTGCGATCGCATCTAAGGATACACTCTTGTCTAATTTCTTGTTCTTAGAGTGGACTTGCAATATCTCCAAACGTCCTTTAATGTCTGGAGCATCAACAGTTATTTGTCTGTCAAAACGACCGGGACGTAATAGCGCAGAATCCAAGACATCAGGACGGTTGGTAGCAGCAATAATAATAATGCCTGTATTCCCTTCAAAACCATCCATTTCGGTTAATAGTTGGTTGAGAGTTTGTTCTCTCTCATCGTTACCACCACCGATACCTGCACCCCGTTGACGACCTACTGCGTCGATTTCATCAATAAAGATGATACAAGGTGCGTTATCTTTGGCTTTCTTGAATAAGTCACGGACACGGGAAGCACCCACACCCACAAACATTTCTACAAACTCAGAACCAGAGATACTAAAGAAAGGAACACCCGCTTCACCTGCGATCGCTTTTGCTAGTAAAGTCTTACCAGTACCAGGAGGTCCAATCAACAATACACCCTTGGGAATCCGAGCGCCAACAGCAGTAAATCTTTCTGGCTGTTTGAGGAAAGTAACCACTTCTTGTAGTTCTTCTTTTGCTTCTTCCACACCAGCCACTTCATCAAATTTTACCCCAGTTTTCGCTTCCATTTGAAAACGAGCGCGGGATTTACCGAAATTCATCGCTTGGTTAGAAGCATTAGAAGAACGACGCAGGAATAACAACATTAAAGCCACCAGTGGCAAAATCCACATCAGATTAATCAACAACCCTACAGCAGCCCTACTATTAGCAGAGGAAACCTCGCCAAAATCAACGTTTTTTTCTTTGAGTCTATTAATTAACTCAGAGTTTTGATCTAAAAGTCGCACTGGTATCGGTGGTGCATCTGGCTTTTGATCTGTCAGATAAACTCTAGCTATTTGCTCAGTTTCATCCAGTTCTACCTTTCTAACTTGCCCTTGCTCGGTTTTTTGCAGCAATTCTCCATAAGTTAAGGAATTACGCTCTGCTTTTTGTGCCAAAACGGGATTTATCCCCAAAATTCCTGGCATCATAATCATAGTAGCTGCTAAAGCCCCAGTCCAAATACTGCGCTTTATCGGTCGCTGTTTCCTCAATGTCTTTTTCCCAAAATTTGTCATAATATTTACCCTTTTATTCTTTGGCATAAGCTGATATCTAGTTTTATGCCTATTCTTCTAGCAGAAATTGCAATAACTGGAAATTACGGTTTTATTATCTAGTTTAACTTCCAAACAAAAACATTCCCAGATTTTTACTACTGATGTTATGTCAATACTGCAAACTTTCAATTTGCTTTGGGTAAAGGTTAAAGGTTTTTTCCTTCCCGCAAAACCCGACTATTGAATTTGCCCCCTATCCTGACATCAGATTCAATTATAGGTTTTTATCTGAAATATTATGCTGTATTCGTTTTGACTTTTAACTTCACGGCGGTACTAGGGATTAACATAAATTTCTCCCGGCAATTAAAATTTGACATATTACGCAATCAATCGCTACTATAATCATAGTCGTAATGACTCCGACTTTTAAGAATTCTGGTTTTAGTGGGTGAACTATGGTAAAAATTGTTGGTATTGGTGGTAGTTTAAGACCCGGATCTTATACCCAGTTAGGCTTACAAGTAGCAGCACAACGAGTAGCCGCTTTAGGTGCAGAAGTAGAAATTCTTGATTTAAAGCAAATGCACTTACCTTTTTGCACAGGTGCCAAAGAATATCCAGACTATCCAGACGTGCAGAAGCTACGCGATACCGTTTTTAATGCTGATGCTTTAATCTTGGCAACACCAGAATATCATGGCAGTGTTAGTGGCGTTATTAAAAATACTTTGGATTTAATGACTTTTGATCAGCTATCTGGTAAGGTAGCTGGTTTGATTAGTATCTTGGGTGGACAAGTAAACAGCAACGCTTTAAACGACCTCAGAATCATCCTCCGCTGGGTTCACTGTCAATCAATTATGGAGCAGATAGCTATTGGTCAAGCCTGGGGTGCATTTAGTCCAGAGGGTAAACTACTAGATGAAAAATTATCTCAACGATTTGATCAATTTGCTCAAAGTTTGGTTGATAATACTCGTAAATTGCGGGGAGTTAATTAAAAACGGAATCGATTAGACATCAACCGAATTTAAATATGCATTTTCTATAATCCTTGTAGAGATGTTCTATTGAATGTCTCTACGGTATTTATCTGGCGCAACTCTACACAAAACTGGTATAAATCGACCTGGAAAAACAAAATCCACCTACACATAAAAGTGTCAGGTGGAATTGCTCTTTTCTTAAAATGGAGCTTATGGGAGTCGAACCCATGTCCAAATTGGGTATTAACCCACCGCTCATTCACAGGTTTAGCCTTTCTGACCCTCAAGGCGGGAATCGTTCATTATCCCGAACGTAGGATGCTCTGATTTAATCTTAGCCTCCAAGCCAACCAGAGAACGCTTGTTGGAGCATCCGTTGGGGGTTAGGTCTTTAATCCTTAACGGAGTCAAATTAAAGACGCTCGAACCTAAAAGAGGTTTCTTAGGCAGCTACTAGAGCTTCCCGACGAGCAAATTTTACGATATTGTTCGCATTTACTTTTTTTTCGAGTCTTTGATTTCCGAGAGGAGACTCGCTCTCGACCTGAATCACAGAGTAGCGTTCGCCAACCTGTCGAAACCGTTAAAGCCCCATGTGCTTTAGACTTTTATTATAGTACAGAATTTTGCAAGTTGGCAAACAAAAATTATGACTAAACCAAAAATTCTCCAAGAAGAACGCGAATATACATTTCGTTCATATTTTGAGATGACCTATCCACCCGAAGAAATTTTAGCAGAATTAGGCTATAAATTAGTTAGATCAAGATTATCACTTCCTAAAACTGAAAAACATCTAGATCACTTACTAGAATTACAGAATCGCATTGAACGCACATTAACACGAGTAACTTTAACTAGTGAAACAGCGAGAAGAGAAACTTTAGTAGCACCCATTTTAATAGAAGTTGCTACATATTATTGTGATTGTCAGTTAAGAATAGAATACCCACTAATTGTTAGTAAATGGTTAAAAGGCAATCTAGATTATTTACTACGCGCAGAACATAATTTATTAGTTATAGAAGCAAAAAATGACGATTTAACTAGAGGATTTACTCAACTTGCTACAGAATTAATTGCTTTTTCTCAAATTGAAGAACAAAATTTTCACTATGGTGCTGTAACAACCGGTGATGTGTGGCGTTTTGGAATATTAGATGTTCAAACAAAGCAAATAACTGAAGATATTACTATTTATTCGCTACCTGATGATTTAGAAGGTTTAATTAGAGTTTTGGTGGGAATTATAGAAAATAATTCAGTCAAATCAAAATTAAATTAGGATTGAATATCAAAGAAAAAACCAGGAGGAATATAAATGACAAATCAATCTGTTGTCAATACCCAAAATCTTTATGATCAAGATTTTTACTTATGGACACAAACAATTGTGCAGCAGTTGAAAGAAAATAATTTGCATCAAATAGATATACCTAATCTGATTGAAGAAATTGAAAGTATGGGTAAAAGTGAAAAACGCGAGTTGAAAAGCCGCTTAATTGTGTTATTAATGCACTTATTAAAATGGCAATATCAACCATATAAACGCAGCGAAACTTAGCGGAGTACTATTACAGAACAGCGTTTTTAGTTTAGAAGAAACTCTGAATAATTATTTTTTAAATAATTGAATTGGATAAAAATAAAAATTTATTTTGAGTATGATTTTTTTGGCAATATTATAAAGAAATGTTTTGTTTTATGGTGAAATTGTCCCAGATAATGATACTAATCAGGTTCATGACCTTGCATAGCATATTCTATATACACTAATTCAAGTTCTGTAACCTATTCTTATAATTCTCAGACTCTTAAGTATTTAATTCATGAAATTAGCCGATATTCTCAAAGATTCAAATTACAAACTCTCTCAATTTACTGCTAAAGAAATTGCACAGCTAGAACAGTCAATTATCCTCAAGTCTACCAAAAGTGGCGAAACACCCTACACCGTTTGTTTAGTTCGCAAAAAGGAGATTAAACTTACACCAGAGGAAGCAATTCGACAACTATATCTGCGGGTGTTAACAGAACGTTTTTACTATCCCCTTAATCGGATTCAAGTAGAGTATGGGGTAAATTTTGGACGCGAGGTGAAACGGGCTGATATTGTCATAATGGACAAAGATTCGGTTAAATACAGTCTATATGCTGGTGGAGGTGAAAAAGCCGAAACTCAAAGACGGTAAAGAACAATTACGATCTTATTGTCACGCTACAGGTGCGCCTATTGCTATTTGGACTAATGGCGATCAAATTTCCTATTATCAGCGAAAAGATCCTAACTATTTTGAAGAAATTCCCGGTTTACCTAATGCTAGTCAAACTCTAGCTGATATTCTGCAAATTAAGTTTACTTTAGAAGATTTAGTTGCTAACGATAAATTAGTAAAACAGAATAAATCTCTCAAAGCCTTAATCGAAGAAATGGAAGATGAGGTACTAGCAAATGCTGGAGTAGATGTCTTTGAGGAACTATTTAAGCTAATTTTTACTAAACTGTATGATGAGTGGTATTCTGGTCAAGGAAATCGCCGTACAACTCGTTTACTGGAGTTTCGCAACACAGGACAAACGGAAGCCGCACTCAAAACTAAAATTCAAGATTTGTTTGATAAAGCTAAGAAAAAATGGGAAGGAGTATTTAGTGAAGATGCGAAAATTAGCCTTTCTCCTTCTCATTTGTCGGTTTGCGTGTCTTCCTTAGAAAATGTGAAGTTATTTAACTCTAATTTGGATGTTGTTGATGAAGCTTTTGAATATTTAATTAATAAAAGCAGCAAGGGAGAAAAAGGACAATTTTTCACACCTCGTTATGTGATTGATATGTGTGTCAAGATGCTTAATCCTCAAGAGGATGAATACATGATTGATACGGCTGCTGGTTCGTCCGGGTTTCCAGTGCATACAATTTTTCATGTGTGGCGGCAAATTTTGGAGGATGAAGGTTTATCAGCAAGTCATTTGTTTTCACTGGAAGAGAAGCCACCACGATGTAGAGAATATGTGCAAGAACAAGTATTTGCAATTGACTTTGATGAAAAAGCGGTAAGGGTAGCGCGGACATTGAATTTAATTGCTGGAGATGGTGAAACAAATGTTTTGCATTTGAACACTTTAGATTATGAAATGTGGGATGAGGTAACAGGACAGGAAGAATGGGATGATATTTATAATGCTGGATTCAAACGTTTAAAACGGCAACGACCAAAAGGTAGTAAGGACTATCGAGAATTTCAGTTTGATGTGTTGATGGCAAATCCACCTTTTGCTGGAGATATTAAAGAAACGCGCATTATTAATCATTATGATTTAGCTAAAAAGGCTAATGGTAAATGGGAAACTAAAGTCGGGCGGGATATTTTATTTATTGAACGCAATCTGGATTTTTTGAAGCCTGGGGGCAGAATGGCAATTGTTTTACCTCAAGGACGTTTTAATAATTCTTCTGATAAAAATATCCGTGATTTTATTGCGGAACGTTGCCGAATTTTGGCAGTAGTTGGGTTACATGGAAATACTTTTAAACCCCATACGGGAACTAAAACTTCGGTATTGTTGGTGCAAAAATGGAATGATGATCCAAAAGTAGGCGCGTTATGTCCTCGCCAGGATGATTACAATATCTTTTTTGCGACAATGCAAAAGTCAGGTAAGGATAATTCTGGTGAAAAAATGTATGTTAAAAAGTCTGATGGTTCGGGTGATTTTTTGTTAGATGATCACGGTCATTTGATTGTTGATCATGATTTATTTAATCATGAAGGAAAGACACAAGATGGTATTGCAGAGGGGTTTATTGAGTTTGCAAAAAAGGAGAATTTCAGTTTTTTTAAGTTAAGCCCATCTGTTGCACCGTTTGATGCTGTGAAGTATGAAAGGTTGATGGATGGGCTAGAAGCAGTTGAAATTAGTTTAAGTGAAATTGCAGTTGAAAATGAAGTTTTTAGATTTGATAATGATTTCTTTCAAAAAAGGTTTATTGAAATTAATCGAAAGTTTAAAAATAATAAATCTTTGAATGAGTTTGCCAAATTAATAATTTGCGGTCCTTTTGGCTCAACTATTTTGGATGAAACATATCAAGAGTTTGGAATTGCAGTAATTAGACCTTTCAATTTAATAAATTTAAAAGTAGAAGATAATAATTTAGTCCACATTTCAGAAAAAGATGTTTTTGCTAAAGGACTAAAAATTTTCAATGAAGGAACTTTGCTTTTTTCCAGAGTTGGTGATATAAAATGTGGTGTTCTTACTTATCCAAAAGTAACTATCAGTCCTAATATTATTGCAGTTGAAATAGATTTAGGTCAATATAGTCCTTATTTTCTTGCTGCTTTTTTTAACTCAAAGTTTGGATTGCTCCAAATTCTCAGAGAGGTTAAAACAGTCGCTCAACCAACTATATCAACTGGTACAGTAAGACGACTGAAACTACCAGAAATTAGTAGACTATTCCAAAATAATTGTGAAGATGTAATATTGCAAGCATTTAAAATGGAATTAGAAAGCAACCAAAAATACCAACAAGCTGAGTATTTACTGCTATCAGAACTCAACTTAAAAGACTGGCAACCCACCAAAGAAACTATTGCTATCAAGAGTTTTAAAGAGTCTTTTTTGTCTTCTAGTCGCCTTGATGCTGAGTATTATCAACCAAAATATGATCAACTGATTGAACGACTAAAGGAGAAAGTTGAATTAACTAGACTCGGTGATTTACTTAACCTTAATCAACGAGGAAAACAACCCATATATATTGAATCTGGAAATGACAATAAATTGGGTTTACCTGTTGTTAATTCTAAGCACGTTCGAGAAGGTGAAGTAATTCTGACAGATAATCGTTATGCTTATTTTCCAGAAATTGATAATCCACTCATAATTCACACTGATGATGTTTTAATCAATGGTACAGGTGTTGGTACAATTGGACGCTGTGCGCCTTATCTTTATCAACAACCAGCTTTACCAGATAATCATGTAACTATTCTCAGAACTGATTTACTTGACTCGGTTTATCTGTCTATTTACCTCAATAGTATTATTGGCAAGCTACAGGTTGAAAAATATTTTAAAGGTTCATCAGGGCAAATTGAATTATACCCTAATGAGATTAGTCAATTTTTAGTTTGGAATGCACCTGAATCAGTACAGAAAAAAATTAGAAATAAAGTTGAAGAGTCACATCAAAAACGTGAACAATCCAAACAACTGCTAGAAATTGCTAAAATAGGAGTAGAAAAAGCGATAGAAACCGATGAAGCAACAGCTACAGATTGGATAAATCAACAATTGGAAAATTTAGGAATTGATATCAAAAGCATCATCAGTTAATTTCCTGTTGTATAATATCTATATATATTTTCCCTGAACAATCTAACAGCTTACTATCACGGCAGATTTTGTCATAATATAAAGATAGGATTGCCATGACTAATTACGCTTTATCAACATTATGAGGAATAAATAATTATGTCTCAATCCGATTTAATCAATAAACCAGAATTAAGTAACACTATCGAAGAAAATCATCTCATAGAAATTTTACGAGAAATTCAAGCAACACCTAAAGAATACTGGCCGAATTTACTACAAATGATGCGAATATTTCGAGAAAGTGTTACTTTTAAACCTGAGATTTTTAACCATTCTCACCTAGAAATAGACGCACAACAACAAATTTTAAATCAACAGCATCAATTACTCAAAGAATTAACCAAAGAGTGGTTAGAAGAAGGAGAACAAGAAGAACAAACGGAAACTTGGGAATATTTGCGGCAAAAACAAGAAATTGATGATAATCCTTTTTAAGATTAAGCTGAATTTATATGAATAAATTGATTTTCCTCGATACAAATATTTTAGGAATGGTAACAAATCCTAAAAGTTCTAATTCTACTTGTCAGGAGTGTAAAGAATGGTTAGATGAATTACCCTTAAAAAGTTATCAAGTAATTTTACCAGAAATTGCTGATTATGAAGTAAGACGAGAACTGTTAAGAGCGGGAAAAACAAAAGGAATTAAACGTTTAGATCAACTCAAACAAGCGATTACTTACTTGCCTATTACTACTGCTACCATGCTTTTAGCAGCACAATTTTGGGCAGAAATTAGAAACACGGGAAAACCAACTGCTGATCCTAAATCTCTTGATGGTGATGTTATTTTAGCAGCACAAGCAAAAATAGAAGAATTAAATGGAAATCAAGTAATTGTTGCTACTACCAATGTTAAACATTTATCCTTATTTGTAGATGCTCGTGAATGGCAAATGATTAATTAAAAAGATTTCTCTCATTTCTGGAAAGTTTTGATTTAAAACAAAAATCCAAACAACTGCTAGAAATTGCTAAAATAGGAGTAGAAAAAGCGATAGAAACCGATGAAGCAACAGCTACAGATTGGATAAATCAACAATTGAAAATATTAGGAATTGATATCAACAATGGAGGAGAAATTAAAAATTAATGCTGATGTCATTTATAATAGAATTATAGCCTAGTAGTAGAGGTGAAACAATGACCATTGAACAAGCAGTTTTAGAAAACCTGCGAGAGTTACCAACCGATAAACAACAGGAAGTTTTAGATTTTATTCAATTTCTCAAACATAAACTGTCACAAATAAAAGAACAAGTACAGGAAAAACCGTTACAGAATAAGGGAGATAGCTTTTGGGAAGGAGTTTTAAGGTTTCGAGAAACAATTGAAAGAGAAGGAATTGAATTTACAGATGAAGATTTTGCAAATCTTAGAGATCGTAGTCCAGGACGCGAGATTGATTTATGACAGTTCGCTTTTTACTAGACTCTAATATTATCTCAGAACCGAGTCGGCCAATTCCCAATACTCAGGTTTTAGATCAATTAAATCGCTATCGTTCAGAAGTAGCAGTAGCAAGTCTTGTTGTTCATGAAATCCTTTATGGCTGTTGGCGTTTACCACTTTCTAAACGCAAGGATTCTTTATGGAAATACATTCAAGATTCTGTGTTAGATTTACCAGTGTTTGATTATGATCTCAATGCTGCAAAATGGCACGCACAGGAAAGAGCTAGATTATCAAAAATTGGTAAAACACCTGCTTTTATTGATGGACAAATTGCGAGTATTGCGTTCTGCAATGACTTGATTTTAGTAACAAATAATGTGGCAGATTTTCAGGATTTTGAGGATCTGGTAATTGAGAATTGGTTTATTATAAGTTAATTGAGTTGAGGTAAATTATGATATTATTAAATAATATTTGCATTCATGAATTGCTCCATAATTATTAAATTTGTTGTTAAAGATAGAGCATAAATTTAAATTTAATAATTATTAATAACTGATAATAATTGATGATTGGCTATGGTTCATTTAACAATTACCCATTACCAATCACCTATTACCACATTAAGTCAAGGCTTCTGCACCACCCACAACTTCCAGAAGTTCTTGGGTAATTGCGGCTTGACGAGCTTTGTTGTAAGACAATGACAAACTTTTGATCAATTCACCGGCGTTTTCGCTGGCGTTACTCATTGCTGTCATCCGTGCTGCTAATTCACTAGCTGCTGATTCTTGGAGCGATCGCAATAACTGATTACTCAGATACAATGGCAATAAAGAATCAAGAATTTGTACAGGGTCTTGCTCGAAAATCATATCACGAGGCAAGGCGCGGACTTGGCTAACCATTTTCTCCCGTTCTACTTGGAATTGACCACCACGGCTAGTTAAGCGGAAGATTTCGTCATCTGCTGCTTCTAAACCTTGGGTGTCAAGAGGGAGTAAGGTTTGTACCACGGGACGAGAGCTAACCAAGGATACAAATTTGGTATAAACTAGCTCAATCCGGTCTACTTTTTCTGAGAGAAACAAAGAAAGTAGTTCGTCAGCAATATTAGCAGCTTCTGCGGCGGTGGGAATTTGTTCTAAACCGCTGTAGTTGGCATCAATAGGCTGATCGCGGCGTTGGAAGTACTGAGTAGCTTTGCGTCCGACGGTGACAAATGTGTAGTCTACACCTTCTGCCTTCAGTTCCTTGGCGCGGTTTTCGGCTCTGCGGATAACGTTACTATTGTAACCACCGCATAAACCCCGGTCGCCAGTAATTACTAACAAACCGACTGATTTAACTTCGCGTTTTTTCAGTAGTGGTAAGTCTACATCTTCAAACCGCAAACGGGTTTGTAAGCCAAATAAGACTTGCGCCAAGCGGTCTGCAAAGGGACGGGTAGCAATTACCTGTTCTTGAGCGCGACGTACTCTTGCCGCAGCCACCAGCCGCATAGCTTCTGTGATTTTTTTGGTGTTTTTGACCGACTGAATGCGATCGCGTATTGCTTTGAGATTAGCCATAATTTATAGTCCTGAGTCCTGAGTTTTGAGTCCTGAGTTTTGAGTCCTGAGTTTTGAGTCCTGAGTTTTGAGTCAAAAACTTTCTTCAACTCAACACTCGCAATTTTTACGCTTCACTCAGCACTCAGCACTCAATACTCAGCACTTTTTTACGCTGCTGCTTGGAAGGTCTTCTTGAACTCGGTTAACGCTGCCTTCAAGGCTGTTTCTTCTTCGTCACCTAGTACTTTCTTACTTTGTACTGCTTGGAAATATGCAGTGTTCACTGTCTTCAAGTAATTGCGTAAATCTTTAGCAAAGACGGTTACTTTATTAACAGCAATGTCATCCAAATAACCATTAATACCAGCGTAAAGAATCGCTACTTGTTCAGCTACTGACAATGGGTCGTTTTGGGGCTGTTTGAGGAGTTCCCGTAAGCGGACACCACGTGCCAATTGGTCTTGAGTGGCTTTATCTAAGTCAGAAGCAAATTGTGCGAAAGCTTGCAAGTCATCAAACTGCGCCAATTCTAACTTAATCTTACCGGCAACCTTTTTCATTGCCTTGGTTTGTGCCGCAGAACCTACGCGGGATACTGAGATACCGGGGTTTACAGCGGGACGAATACCAGAGTTGAAAAAGTCAGAAGACAAGAAAATCTGTCCGTCGGTGATAGAAATCACGTTGGTAGGAATGTATGCAGATACGTCACCTGCTTGGGTTTCGATAATTGGTAAGGCGGTCATGCTACCTTTACCCAATTCATCGCTCAATTTAGCGGCACGTTCCAATAAGCGGGAGTGGATGTAGAATACGTCTCCGGGATATGCTTCCCGTCCTGGTGGACGACGTAGTAGCAAGGACATTTGGCGATAAGCCTGGGCTTGCTTGGAAAGGTCATCGTAAATTACTAAGGTTGCTTTGCCTTTGTACATAAAGTACTCAGCAATTGTTGCGCCTGTGTAGGGAGCTAGGTATTGTAAGGTGGCAGGGTCACTGGCGTTAGCGGCGACAACTACTGTGTAGTCCATTGCGCCTTTTTGTTGTAATGTTTGAACTACGTTAGCAACGGTGGAAGCTTTTTGACCGATAGCAACGTAAACGCAAACTACATCTTCACCTTTTTGGTTGATGATGGTGTCAATAGCGATCGCTGTTTTACCAGTTTGACGGTCGCCAATGATCAATTCCCGTTGACCACGGCCAATGGGAATCATGGAATCAATAGCGGTGATCCCGGTTTGCATTGGTTCGTGTACAGACTTACGGGCAATAATCCCAGGTGCTGGGGATTCAATCAAACGGGTTTCGGTGGTTTTTAAATCACCTTTACCATCAATGGGGCGACCCAAAGCATCGACAACGCGACCAACTAAGGCTTCACCTACAGGTACTTGAGCAATTCTACCAGTAGCAGTTACAGAGCTACCTTCTTGAATTTCTCGGCCTTCACCCATTAATACCGCACCAACGTTATCTTCTTCTAAGTTTTGGGCGATACCAATGGTGCCATCTTCAAATTCTAATAGTTCCCCAGCCATAGCTTTTTCCAAGCCATAGATGCGGGCAATACCGTCACCAACTTGGAGAACAGTACCAACGTTAGCAACTTTAACCTCTTGGTCGTATTGCTCGATTTGTTGTTGGATAATGTTACTGATTTCGTCTGGTCTAATGGAAATGCTCATTTGTCTGTGCTTTTAGTTTTCTTTCGAGACGGAAGAAGTTAATGGTGATTGGTAATTGGTAAAATCTTACCCAGTTCCCAGTCCCCAATTTAGTTACTGTTTAAACTTAGGGAAAGGCGACGTAGTTGACCGCGCAAACTAGCGTCTATTACCTGAGAACCCACTTTGATAATCACACCACCAATCAACTCGTTGTCTATCTTGGTTTCCAGTTCTACCTGGCGAGCATTGGTGATAGCGATTACTTTTTCTGTAATTGCTTGCTGTTGAGCTTCTGTCAAAGCTACCGCAGAAGTAATTTCTGCTAATACAGTTTGATTTAGCTGGCGCAACAGTACCAAATACTGCTGCAAAATTGCTTCCAAGCAAGAAATACGTCGTCTGTCAACTAACAGCAACAAAAAATTACGTAGGTAAGGGCTAACGCCTTCCCCAAGTACTTTTTTGAGCAGATTCTTCTTGTTTTCAGCCTGAGTAAAGGGGTTGCTCAAATAGCTCTCTAGCTCTTTGCTGCCTGCCAATAAGCCGAGGAAAGTACGCGCATCTGTACCAAAATCTTCTGTTAAGTTTTTGGATTGCGCTAGCGACAACAGTGCCTGGGCGTAGGGCTGGGCTATTTCGGCTGTTGCGGCATTACTTTTCATACATTTCCTCCCAATTGTGCGATGCTGCGTTCAATTAAAACTTGTTGAGCATCGTCAGCAATTCCGCTCTTGAGTTGGACTTCGACTTTTTCCAGTGCTTGAGCAACTACTTTTTGACGTAATTGAGCGATCGCTCTATCTAGTTCTGCACTCAAGTCAGCTGCCCCTGCTTCCTGCATACGGTCAATATCTATAGCAGCTTGTGCCAAGATAGCTTCTTTAGCAGCTTGGGCATTTTCTTGGGCTGATTTTTTAATTCTTTCAGCTTCGGCGGTAGCTCGCTCTAGGTTTTGCTGCGCCTCTTTGAATTTTTCGGCTGCATCCTTAGCTCTTTGCTCTGCACTCTTAATTGCTGTTTCAATATTGTCTCGACGAGTTTTGAGGATATTACCTACAACTTTCCGCCCGAAGACAAACAGCACAGTAATAATAATGGCCAGGTTAATCAGGTTAGCGTCTAAAATATTTGTGTTTAGACTAAACCCTCCTTCTGCCAATTCACCTCCGACGGCGCTAGATTCGGCCATCAACAGTAAAAAAGTCCCCATGATTTTCTATCCACAACTGCGCTGCCAAAAATTTTTGTCAGTTGTCAGTTGTCAGTTGTCTTGCTTAACGACTAATGACTAATGACTAATGACCAATAACTATTTTGTGAGTTAGCGCTGGTTAACTAAATCGGCTCCTAAAAGCTTTTCTAGCATTTGGCGACTGAGAGCATCAACTTGTGTTTCCAAGGAAGCTAAAGCTTGTTGTTTTTGCTGCTCAATTTCTCCAGCGGCTTGTTCTCTTTGTGCCTGGGCTTCCTGTTGCGCTGCGGCCATTTTCTGACCAGCGATTTTTTGAGCTTCGGCTTGAGCTTCAGCAACTATTGTTTGTGCTTGCCGTCTAGCTCCTGCTAGATCCTGCTCATATTGCTGTGCCAATTTTTCTGTTTTCGACAAACGTTCTTGGGCTTCTAATTGATTGCTCCGGATGTATTCATTCCGTCCATCAATCGCATTGCCCAAGGGCTTGTAAAGAGTTGCGTTCAATATTAGGGCTAAGATTAGAAACTGGATTGCCATCAAAGGCAGGGTAGCATCTAGATCAAACAAACCCCCTTCTTTGGCAACTTTTTCTACAGCCAATAAGGTGATCCAGTGTGTCATGTTTGCTTATTCCTATCTACTATTTTAGTGCTGAGTCCTGAGTACTGAGTACTAAGTCCTGAGTTACTAGTTTTGAGTTATCTTTGTTAAACTCCCAACTCTTAACTTGTTTTTACTCAGCACTCATTACTCAGTACTCATTACTGAATTATGCGAAGGGGTTAGCAAACAGTAGTACTAGAGCAACTACTAGACCATAGATGGTTAACGCTTCCATGAATGCCAAGCTCAACAGCAATGTGCCGCGAATTTTGCCTTCAGCTTCTGGCTGACGAGCAATACCTTCAACAGCTTGTCCTGCGGCGTTACCTTGACCAATACCAGGGCCGATTGCAGCCAAACCAACAGCAAGAGCAGCAGCTAAAACGGAAGCAGCAGAAACTAATGGATCCATGATATTTTTTCCTTTCTTTACTGAGTCGAATGGGTCTTGTAGTTGTCGTTTGTCAGTTTCGGGTTGACTGTTGACTGTTGACTGTTCACTGTTGACTATTTGCTGTCAACTGTCACTAGTTTTCTGTCTTCTGTCACCTGAACATGACTATTTTCTGAAGGACTTAATGATGTCCTTCATGCTCTTCACCACCATGATGATCTTCCATCGCTTCACCGATGTAAGCAGCAGCTAAGGTGGCAAAAATTAGTGCTTGAATGGCGCTGGTAAACAGTCCCAAGGCCATTACTGGTAAAGGTACGAACAAGGGTACTAGCAGCACTAGCACTCCTACCACCAGTTCATCAGCTAAAATGTTACCGAATAAACGGAAGCTTAGGGACAGGGGTTTGGTGAAATCTTCAATAATTTTGAATGGCAACATAAACGAAACTGGTTGCACGTAGTTGCCAAAATACCCTAAACCCTTTTTGCTGAACCCAGCATAAAAATACGCTAAGGATGTCAACAAAGCTAAGGCAACCGTTGTGTTGATGTCGCTTGTTGGTGCGGTTAGTTCACCTTCTGGCAGATGAATTAGCTTAAAAGGAACTAGCGCCCCTGACCAATTTGACACAAAAATGAACAAAAACAAAGTGCCGACAAATGGCACCCAAGGGCGATATTCTTTTTCGCCAATCTGGTTTTTCGCCAAATCTCGAATGAATTCCAGGGCATACTCCATCAGGTTCTGTAGCCCACTGGGAATTCTTTTGATGTTACTGCTTGCCAAGACGGAAACCAGTACTAGCACACCAATAACAAACCATGAAGTGAGAAACACCTGGCCATGTAGCTTTAAGTTACCTATTTGCCAGTACAGATGTTTTCCCACTTCCAATTCGGCAAGTGGAACAGAGTAGAAATTCAGAAAATTCAGCATTTTCTTTCCAATTCAATCATTTCTCCAATATTACCTGGAGAGGAGGAGCCTTGTTAAGGTTGCCGCAGTTTTGGTAATTCAGCGTGGTCTTGGAGTTTCCCCCAGGAGCTACTGCGAACCCAGAGGGTGATTTAGCGAGGTCTTGGGGGGTTTTCCCCAGGATCTGCTGCCAACCCAGAGGGTGAGTCAGAGATAAACGCCACCCTAACTACGTAGATGATGAGCGTGGCTTTGTAGGTGAGAAATCCCAAAAATATGGGCAGTATTTGCAGTTGATCCAACCGCGAGGCTAGTAGAATCATTCCTACTAATAAAGCTAACCGAGTTTTACTCAGTGATTGTTTCTCTCTGCCCAAACGCTCAACATCTTTTGCCAACATCCTCAAGTAAAGCACACCTGCACACGCTCCTAATAAATAATTAAGGGCGATGTTTAGTGAATAGGCAATCCATACAGAGATGAAAATAACCCCTGTCAGAACAAGTGTGATTACTAACAACTCCTGATAGAGTTGATAGAAGTCTTGCATGGAAGAGTCTACTGGTTCTGTGTTTTCAAAACCAGGTTGAGCATCTTGTTGGGTTGTCGGAGTCGGTGCAATTGATTCTTCTGACAAGCTCACAGGACTTGAAACCAGTAAAGCGGAATATGATGACTGCACATTCAGTCAGCTGAATCATATCACGATCCGGTAACAATACTTTAGGAAAAAACAATTAACTTCTTGGGATTGGTCATTGGCAACAGAATTACTTATGACTGATTTCTTTCATGAAGCGGGAGTTAGTAAGAGCAGTTGTTGTTTGATGAGATGTCTGACTCCGTTTAAGTCTAGCTCGATTTGGGCTAAAATGTCAGCTACTGTGGCATGACTATCACATTTTTGCATAAACTCAAACTCGGCTGATGACAAGTTAACAATTTGGTAATCGTAATTAAATAAACATTGATTAGGAAAACCATCTATGCAAGGGTTAAGTTCAGGAATAGCTGCTAATAATGTGTTATCTGCTGACCAGTCGGTTTTGGGAAGAGGGGGACGACTGAGAAAAAATTCGTAATGGGTGACTTCTGGGTTTAGTAATTCTATGAGACGATAACGTTCTCTTGCGCTCAATTCTGCTGCTCGTTCAATTAACTCTGGTGCTGTAGCTAATAGTCTTTCTAATTGCCAAAATCCAGGATTTGAGAAACCAACAAAGTCTAAACCGGAAGCGTCTATTAATTCAAATAATGTATCAATATTGTAATCAGTTTCCTGGGGATGTACATACATATCAGCGAAACATTCATCTCGCTGATTTTCCATTGCCCAACGTTCTTTTTCGCGTTTGACAATTCTATTATTTTCTGGTAGCGAAGCAAATATTTGTCTTCCAACTTGAACTCCATCGCGGTAGTCGCCTTTTTTGTTACCTTGGAGGAGTGCGATCGCTTTTTGCATGAGTTGAATTTCCCAGCGTCCCAATTCTCCATACACAAAAATGTGCATCAAACCACCAGGTGCGAGTTTTTTCGCTAAAGCTTGGATACCGCGAATCGGATCTGGTAAGTGATGTAATACACCCACACTATTAATTAAATCAAATTCTCCTGGTAACTGTTCCACATCATACAAACTCAGATGATGGAATTCTACACGGTCAGCACCAGAACTTTGACAGCGTTTTTTGGCAACTTCTAAAGTACCAGCACTTAAATCAATTCCCACTACCTGCGCGTGGGGGTTGAGATGTACTAAATATTCCGTTCCCACACCTGAACCACAACCAGCATCTAAAATGCGGATATCTTGCTTTTGTGGTTTTCTTCCCGTGCAGAAATTGTAAGCAGCTAACCAATTCCAACGCCAATTATAACCAGGAGGTGGTTCATCTAGTATCGGTTCTGGGGGGAATGGATAGGTATCGTAGAGTTTCGCAACAGCAGCACTTACGGTTTGGGAGTCGGACATGATCAGGATTAACGCAGTATTTCTGAGTTTAGCGGATTGGGGTAGTTAGAGCAAAGGTTATTACAGCAATTTTCAGGTCAATGAAAGTTATAGATTCATTTGAGCTATTTTACTTCTTGCACTTCTCCTAAGCGAGTAAAGCGGATTTCAATCCGTCGTCTGGTTACATCCTCTTTACGTGCTATTCCTGCAAATTGTCCAGTTGGTAATATTAACTGTGCCGCAGAATAGGCACGAAACGATAGTCCTTGCAGCCTACTTTCTTCTTTTTGTATATCACGCAACACCTTGACAACTGACAAAGCACGCATCAGTCCTAAATCAGCATTAGAACCTGCTTGTAGTTGACCTACTGATAAGCTACCACCAACTACCTTTTCTAAATTTACATCTAAATTACTTGCTAAATTACCATTAGGCTGTCCGTCAGTATGTCCAATTATTTCAACAACATTAATACCATATTGTTTAGTTCTATTTTCTATTTCCGGTACTATTTGTTTCAAAATGTAATTAGACATTTTTTGAGGTATTTCTGCACTACCAGAAGTAAACCTATAATCACCTTCATCTTTTATGATTATGATTGGTGGTGTATCTGTTGAACTTTTAGTAGTTTTATTTTGATTGTTAGTAATTTGTGATAAGACAATATTTAGAAATAAAAATAAAATTAATATCATGAACGCATTAGACATCAGATCAGTAAATGCCTGCCAAACGTTTAAATCTTCATTGTATTCAGCGTAGCGTGAACGACGAGCCATAATTTAAATACCTTTGAGAATATGAATCATCCCTAATCAATCTGAATCTACTCAGCTATTCTACTCCTTCTTTAAGCCTAGTGATAGAATTTTTTGTATCATAAAGATTTTTATTGCATTCCTGAAGATTAATAATGATTTTTTGAAACCCTTTTATATTTATATCTGTTTGTTTATCAACTCCTTTAATAATGGTATTACCCACAGCTTGATACTCCGAAATTAATTGATAATTATTATCTTGTAATAATTTAATTAAATCTGATTGAATCTTAGAAAATTCAAAACCAAACTGCTGGATATAACCTTCAATATTACCAACAAAATTTTGAATTTTTTGATTATTACCATCTATTTGATTAGATACACTGGCAATTGTGAAATTAACTTCTGCTGTATATGCTTTTACGTTTTCCATTAACTGGCTGATAACTGTTATTAATCCATCTAAATTGTTAACTTTATCCCCTATTCTTTTATCTAGATTATCCAGTTTGTTAACCGCTTTTTGGTAACTGTTAGCTCCTTGCTTGAGTTTGGGAATAATTTCACCAAGAATGTTTTGGTTAGATTGATGTAAGTCTAATACTTGAATTGAACTTTGATTAATAATTTTGATATCTTCTGCTAGATTAATTAAGGTATGACTACAATTCTGAACTTCGATTAAAACTGTTTGAATTAATTCCGTTGTTGCAGCTAAACTTGCAGCCGATTCTGAAAATCTTGCCTGTGTGCCAGCTAAATCTGCTGTAGCTGCTGATAATTGCTGAGGAAACTGACTTTGATTAAAAATATCAGCTGATTGTTTAAATATCTGAGATGTTGCATTTAATTCTGACATAGAATTTTCAAAATCATCAGCGGCACCAGATATAGTTCCAGCAGCTTCTGTAAATCTTTCATAAACTTGTCTAGCTAAATCTGTAGTTTCTTTATTTCCATCAGCAATTTGTTTTGCTACCTTTCCCATAGATTTCTCTACAGCTTCGCGCACTGTATCCCCAAATCGAGTTAAAAATTCATCCTGCTGAGATACCATTCTATTGACTATTTTATCAAGACGGTTATCACCCTGAACTTCAGGAAGATAAATATTATCTAGATAATCTTCTAAAGAACTAATTAATTGATATTTGGCAAAACTAGTATTCCATATACCATTGGATATTGTTAATATAGAACTTAAGCAAATTCCTATCAAACTCGTAGTAAAGGCAATACTCATTCCTTCTAGTGGTTTCTTTAATTCAGTTACTAAATTACTAACATCACTAGCATCAGTTTGATTAATTGTTTGACTAAGTGTACCTAAATTAATAGTGATACCTAAAAAAGTACCAAGTAACCCAAAAGCTAACAATAAATTTGGCAGAATCCGACATAAATAATCTATTTGTTCACAGGTAAATCCCTTGATTTTTTCCTGACTATAAACTTGATCAATTAATGCTCCTGTATTTACTTGGTCTAATTTTTTACTAGCTTGCTGAAATCGATCCTTCAATATTTGGACAATTTTTGGCTGTTCTCCCCTTACTCCTGTCTTGATTAATCTTTGGACTTTATTAGTCAACACAATCAGATAGCGGTAAAGAGATATGCGAAGAAAAATAGTAACTATAGATGGTATAAGAACAAGTACAAGAGTTATAACAATTAAGTAAGGTGGTAGGGGTGGCATAAAAATTACCTTTGGTAGGATAGTGCAGGAAGATGGTTAAAATTGGGTAGATGTGAACTACCCAGAAAAAGGCTATATTAGGTGAGATATTTCTCGACTATTTTTTGCATTTGTATCTCATAATATTCTTGAGGAATCAAGTTATTATCAAACAACTCTTTTAAACGTGCTAATTCTGAACGTAATTTATCTTGACTTTGATTATCGTGATTCTCTCTAGAAGAATTAGGAACTATTTCACCAACAATAGCTTTTTGAATTCCTGTATTGTCTCTCGGTAAAAGTGAATTTGTATTTCTAAATTTTGCTTCCATTTTCTTCCAAAAACGATTTATAACCCCCTCTCTAACTGTGGGTTGAGTATTATCTGGTGATACATATACTTTTTGTATATAAGGAAAATTGGAACTATCTTCGGGAATTTTTTTCAGCTTGTCTGGAAATTGACGCAGTTTAGGGAGATATTCATTTTCCCATAATTTTGAATTATTTTCCATTTCGGAAATTGCATCATCCAAAATTTGCTTTAATGTATCAGCCATATTGCGGTTATTTGCCAAATCTTCCAAAGCTTCCATCCAATTTGCACTCACAGCAGCAGTATAATAACTATCTTGAAAAGAGTCATAATGTTTAAACTCTAATTCCTGAGTATCCTGATTTTCTGCTAATAACTCTAATGCTAAACAAGGATAAAAAATATCCTCCAATTCTTCCATTCTTCTAGCATCTGGTGGAATAATATCAGGAAAAGAAGCCTGAAAATCATTATGCAAGAAAGATGTACCAGAATTTTGTTCTCGTAAATATGGGTTTCTCATTCTTTCTAAACTACTAATTAATCTCAATGGAAACCCAGCATACTCATTTACAAATAAAATTTCATCATCAGCTTGCATGGCTTTTAAAACATTGGCTGAAATTCCTAAATCTTGTGTTAACAATTTTTTAAAATCTTTTACTTCTGATTCATCTGTATCTTTATATCCTATTAATTTACTACTTTTACCACCCTCGTCGCGGAAATAAGGGTCACTTAAATTTAAACGCAAAAGTGGTTGAGCTTCCTGCATAATTTGTGTTAAACGAGTTGAACCAGCAGATGAAGAATATTTTTTCATGAAGCGTTTAATCACAGAATTAACAATATTGCTACCACGAAAAGCAAATATTTTCACAACTTTTGGATCAATTTCTTGTTTTAGTTGAGAGTGTGTAGTGCGTTCCATATCCAGAAAAAATGCCAAAGACAATCCTCTACCAGTTGCTTCTGTAAGTGCTGAACTTGCCAATACTAATTGAGGACGAAGATCATTTTCTGGTAACATTGTTTGATAGCAAAGTTCTATATCTTCAGTATCAAAAATTGCCTCACCACTCATTTCATCAAAATTCAACTGTTTTAATTCTCGTTCTTCTTTTTCATAAGCACTTTGTAAGTCTTCTACTAAACTGCTGAAAGCTGCAACTTGTTTTTCTTTTTCTTGAACGTGCTTCTGTAACTGATTAACAATTTTCAAAGTTTCTTGTAATACGGTTAAGTCAAAATTATGCTTGATAATTTTACAAACTTCCTGGACTACTTTTTTACATTCATCTTGAAATTGGTTATTTTTTAAATTAACAAAAGGAATACTTAGTTTATTTTCTAAGTCTTCAATTATCTGTTCAGAATTATTCCACTTTTTTTCTATATCTTCTAATCGCTTCATTCCGCCAAAATCAGTAATTGATTCTTGCAAATCTCGTTGATATTTGTGTAATTCATGTTGGAGAGAATCTAGCCAATTGCGGGCATTTTTAATAGAGAAATTAGCTTCTATTGGTGTGAGTAATTGAATCAGATAATCATCAATATTATTACTAAGTTCTTTGATGATTTTAGGAGCAGCTTGAATTAATTTTGTTAGCCAATAGCCGCGATTACTTTCGGTTTCTCCGGGTTGAATTGTGCGAAATTGCTTATAGAATTCTCCTGATAACTGTTGTCGAATATTATCCCGATCATCTTTATTTTTACATTCAGTAATTAAACGTGATAATTTATTCTGCCAAGTTTTGATACTATTACTAAATGTCTTATTAGATTCTTCTACAGATTCTGCCAGTTTATTAGTTAATCCATCTCGTTTTACTAAGTCATTATGCCAATTATGCTGAATCAAAAATTGCTCAAGTAAGTTTAAAGGATCTGGACTTTGACCTTTACCATTTAACCAGAATTTGACTAATTCTGAACTAACTTTTGTTAAAGCAATTTGGATAATAGTATCACGAGGAAAATAAATTGCTGACAGTCCAAATGTTAAGTATCTTTGGCTATTAGGACGCGGATGTTTATCCGACTGAATTATATGTTGAAGAAAATTATCTCGATTACCTTTAATTACTGAACTAAGTTCTCCAGAAAATTCTAGAGCTATTTTATGAGCAATCACATTACATAGCTTACCTTGGGTGAGTATTTCATATTCACTCCCTGTTTGATGAGATAGTAAATAAGCATAATCAAAGGGTGGACGTTTTTCTTTAATAATTGATAAATTTTCAATATCATAACAAGCTGCAAATTCTGTACCAGGATTACTATAATGATTTAATTCTTTTAATGCAGCATAAGTATTAGCACTCATATTAGGAGTATTTCCGTACAATTCTGGACTAATTACTAAATAGCCAAAAATGCGAGCGCCTTGTTCACCATAAAGATTTCTTAAGCTATAAGCAACATCTAAAAACATCCCGCTTCCTGTTCCACCGCAGAGAGAACCGACAACAAAAATACTTAATCCCGGTTCTATTTTTAAACCTGATTTCAACAATAAAGATTCATGTCCTCTTGTCCGTCTTTCTGCTGTTTCAATTGCGGTTTTGACTTGTTGATAGTTGTGAAAAAAAGCTAATCTACCAACAGGTCTAATACCTTTTGCACCTTCTTCAATTGCTTTAATATTCCGCAATAACTGAGGAGGAAACCATCTGCCAATATGATCATATGGTCCATAACTATTATATTCTGAACGCCGTTCTAGTCCTTCTACAAACATGGTGACATCTTTAGATGACATGGTAGCACTGACTTTCTCAGATTCTTTAAAACTGAGGTCAATACCATGATATGTACTTCCAGTCCTAATACCTGTGACTTGGGTTGCAGCTTTATCTGTATCAATGTGGACAAAACTGACAATTGGTAAATTATTTAAATCTCCATAACGGTCAACAATTAACCGTCGAATTCTCATTAAAACATCTCTGCCAGTCCCACCTAAACCAATACAGATTGTACGATTAATTCCTCTATATTGTGTTTCGTTTGCAGATGGTTGAATCATATTTTCCCCCTGAGTACTATTTTTTTATTTTGATAGAAATCTCGTTTTCACGCTGGCGTTTATCTGGACAATTTAAGGTAAAGTGAGAACTTGATATGAGAGTTCGGGATATAATCTTTTTGTTGTTAAGTTCAATTTTTGAGTTTTGTTTTGGAACTAAATAAAGTTTTTCTCCTTTACGCTCCAAATATGCTCTAATTTCTCCATCTCGAAGGTCAATAGAATGTATACAGCTAGGATCATCTTCACCAATTGCAATTTTTTTATTATTTGGTAATCTACATATTTGTTCTTCATCTTCTCCATTATCTTCTAACTTGATTTGCACGTCCCATTTCTTTTGCAATTTAGTAAATTTGAATATACTCCAAACTCCAGATGTAAATATTAATAATAAAATCAAGCTTGGTAGCCATAATTGTTTCAGCAAATAAGAATTAACTAAACAAGTTTCCTGACTTCCTGGTGCTGGAGTACAAAATTCTTGAACTGTAGCATTAATATCAATTACAGAAAGTTTATAATCTTTATTATCTTGGTTTTTAAGAATGATCGATCGCTCTTTTAAAGGTAAAATCTTAATCCAATTCTGTCTTTCTTTACTTTCCTGTGATTCTGCTATTCTGAAAGGACTATTAGCAGGAGTTTCTATCCAAATTTGAGAAGTAATTCCTGGTTGAGTAAATAAAGGTGCATCAGTAATCCAAACAACTGACTGTGGTTTAATAGGTTGACTTTTTGAAAGTCGATTTTGATTAATTTGTGCTATACCTTGATAAATAGTTAATTCTGCTTTTTGAATATCTGTACCATAGCGGTTAGGGTCATAACTAAAAGGAATTTTGGTTAATAATTTATCAATATTTTCTGTATTTTTTTCACTAAAATATACAGGTGTTCCTAATGGATTTTCCACCGATATAACTTCATCCAAAACTAAATTTTGAGCAAAAGGAACAATGTAAACAGAATCTCCTGGTTTCAGACTGTCTTCAACTATCTGACGTAAGCGAATACGGCCTTGATCATTTAAACCTACACTTTCGGTAATATCAATTGCTAAGACTACATCCCGTCTTCCATAACCCAAAATGGAGACTACATCTAAGCCAAACTTTTGCTTAGGAGTAAGCAGTTGCCCAGGGGTAATTCTTGTCAAAGTCACAAATCTTACGGTTTATTCTGTAAGTTTACCCGGCAATCGCTATTAATCACAACGCATTTCATCAAAAAAATATAAATATTGCTCTTAATGCTTTCTATTTAAGTCTGAATCGGGCTGTTGAGGCATTCCATATAAATAATAATCATTCCATTGTTTCGTCTCTAGAGCAAATATATTTAATCACGCATCAGATTATTTTTACGCGCTGACCAAGCAAAAGCATTAAAAAACATTAAAAATATAATACTTTTGCTACAAAATATGCTGCTCATTATGTAGAGTCATGATACAAAAAATCAACATTCCACAGATCGTCCAGAGTATGTACTTATTCCAACAGACCTGATTTAGATTACAGCTTTGACATACTTCTTAATAAACCAACAGTGTAAACGCAAAACGTTCTAATCTAAAAATTGACTTAGTTAATTTACTGGCAGTTTTGTAGGCAGTACTCTTAACGCATAAATACGCAAAAGCGTCAAGCCTCAAAGCAACCCAGACTTAACACAGAGACTTATTGATAGGAGTTTTAGAAACCAAATGAGTGTTAAGGCAAGTGGTGGAAGCTCTGTTGCGCGTCCGCAACTATATCAAACCTTACCAGTAGCTACCATTTCCCAAGCGGAACAACAAGACCGCTTTTTGGGAAAAGGGGAACTAAGTGAACTGGGAAGCTATTTTGCATCTGGTGCAAAGCGTTTAGAAATTGCCCAGATTCTCACAGAAAATTCTGAGATTATTGTATCTCGTGCTGCTAACCGGATTTTTGTCGGTGGTTCGCCAATGGCTTTTTTAGAAAAGCCCCAAGAGCGAGAAATGGCAATGGCTGGTGGTGGTAGTAGTAATGTCCAAGAGGGCATGATGCTAGGAACTGTCACCTACGTTGAAAGTCGTGGCGGGTTTCTAGAAAACTTGCGCTCAATTTTTAACACATCTGCTGGGGGTCCTGTACCAGCAGGCTTTAGACCAATCAACGTTGCTCGTTACGGCCCTAGCAACATGGGCAAGAGCTTACGGGATTTATCCTGGTTCTTGCGTTATGCTACCTATGCGATTGTTGCTGGCGACCCCAATATCATTTCTGTGAATACCAGAGGATTACGGGAAATTATTGAAAATGCTTGTTCTGGTGAAGCAACCTTAGTAGCTTTGCAGGAAATTAAGGCAGGTTCCCTATCTTACTTCCGCAAAGATTCTGTGGCGACAGAGATTGTGACTCAGTACATGGATGTGTTGTTGACAGAATTCCAGGCTCCAACACCTTCAACAAAAGTCCGTCAACGTCCTTCGGTTGACCAACAAGGTTTACAACTGCCGCAAATTTATTTTAATGCAGCAGAACGTCGTCCTAAATACGCGATGAAGCCCGGATTGTCTTCTAGCGAAAAGACAGAGGTGATCAAAGCAGCATACCGTCAAATTTTTGAGCGCGATATTACCCGTGCTTATAGCTTGTCGATATCTGATTTGGAATCTAAGGTCAAAAATGGCGACATCTCTATGAAGGAGTTTGTTCGTCGTTTAGCCAAATCTCCCCTTTACCAAAAACAGTTTTATCAGCCTTTTATTAACAGCCGGGTGATTGAATTGGCTTTCCGTCACATTTTAGGACGGGGACCCAGTAGCCGGGAAGAAGTACAAAAATACTTTTCAATTGTTTCTAAAGGCGGTCTACCAGCTTTAGTAAATGCTTTGGTAGATTCTAATGAATACAGCGATTACTTTGGTGAAGAAACAGTTCCCTATATCAGGGGTCTTGGTCAAGAAGCCCAAGAGTGTCGTAACTGGGGGCCACAGCAAGACCTGTTTAACTACAGTGCGCCTTTCCGTAAAGTACCTCAATTCATCACTACCTTTGCTGCTTACGAACAGCCGTTACCTGACCAACATCCCTACGGTTCTGGTAATGACCCCTTGGAAATTCAGTTTGGGGCGATTTTCCCGAAAGAAACTCGCAACCCCAGCAGCAGTCCTGCGCCTTTTGCTAAGGATACCCGCCGGATTCTGATTCACCAAGGGCCTGGTATTAATAACCAACTTAGCAATCCTAAAGCACGGGGTTTAGCTCCTAGTTCTTTGGGCGCTAAGGTGTTTAAATTAGACCAACTTCCTGGAACTATTGGCAAAAAAGCTGCTAAGGGTGCAAGTGTTAAGTTCTCAGAAAGTTCTACTCAAGCGGTAATTAAAGCTACTTATCTACAAGTTTTTGGTCGTGATGTTTACGAAGGTCAGCGCCTAAAACTTGCAGAAATTAAGCTGGAAAATGGTGATATTACTGTCCGCGAGTTTGTGCGGATGTTGGCTAAGTCGGATTTATTCCGCAAGATGTACTGGACTTCGCTTTATGTTTGTAAAGCAGTTGAGTATATTCATCGTCGTTTGTTGGGTCGTCCTACCTACGGTCGTCAAGAAAACAATAAGTATTTTGACATCTGCGCCAAGAAAGGTTTCTATGCCTTGGTTGATGCCATTCTTGATACTGTTGAATATAGTGAAGCTTTCGGTGAAGATACAGTTCCTTACGAACGCTATTTAACTCCTGCGGGTGTGTCTTTGCGTCAATTGCGCGTGGGTACAATTCGTGAGGATTTGGCGAATGTTGAGAAGGAAGTAACACCACGCTTTGTGGAATTGGGTGAAGTCACAGAAATGCGGACTGAGCCAGATATTGAGTTCCGCATGAACCAAGGTGTTAGCAAGCAACGTGAGCAAACGAAGGTCTTCAAGCTGACAGCGGTTAAGAATGACAAGGTTGCTGCTGAAACTGTGATTAGCGGTGCTTACCGTCAGATTTTTGAGCGTGATATTGCTCCTTACATTTCTAAGAATGAATTTACGGTTTTAGAAAGTAAGTTGGTAAACGGTGAAATTACCGTTAAGGAATTTATTCAAGGTTTGGGTTATTCTAACCTGTACCTGAAGGAGTTCTACACACCTTACCCCAACACGAAAGTAATTGAGTTGGGTACTAAGCATTTCTTGGGTCGCGCCCCTATTGACCAGGCAGAAATCCGTAAATATAACCAGATTTTAGCTACTCAAGGTATTCGTGCCTTTATTAGCTCTATGGTTGATAGTGCAGAGTACCGTCAGGTGTTTGGTGAGGATACTGTTCCTTACCGTCGCTTCCCAACTTTACCTGCGGCTAACTTCCCCAATACTGAGAAGCTTTACAACCAGCTAACCAAGCAAAATGATGATTTGGTTGTACCTAGCTTTGAAACTGTGAAGCCTCGGATTAAAACTGAGAATACACCGATGTTGGCGAATGCGATCGCAGATTTGGCGGCTCAATCTAAACAAATGGACAAGAGTAAACCCTTGTTTATTGAGTTGGGTCGTTCATTCAATGACGGTCGTGGTCAGTCTGTAGAAGTTGGTGTGGGTACAAGTCGCCGCAAACCAGCCCGCATTTACCGCGCTACCACTGGTACAAATTCCCCAGAAACCAATCAGGTCATTAATGCTATTTACTGCCAGGTTATGGACGTATTTAGCGGTCAAGTTCCTGATTATTTCCGTCGCAGTGAATTAGATAGCAAACTGCGTAACGGTGAAATTACCGTGCGTGAGTTTGTTCTCGAACTTGCTAGTTCAGAAATCTATCGCAAGCGGTTCTACACACCCTATCCCAACACCAAGGTGATTGAATTCCTATTCCGTCACCTATTGGGTCGCGCACCAGCAACTCAAGGCGAAATCCGTCAATACAACAAATTGCTGGCTGATAGCGGTTTAAGGGCTGCTGTAGAGGCAATGGTGAATAGTCCTGAGTATGCACGGTACTTTGGTGAAGATGTTGTACCTTACAACCGCTATCCATCTTTACCAGCAGGTAACTACCTGGGTAGTGTACAGGCAGAAACTGACTTGGTGAAACAATCCTGGTCTAGTCTGTCTCCTGCTGTTTTAACAGGCCGTCCTAGTAACAGGTAGGTAATTGGTAATAGGTGATGGGTAATAGGTAATGGGAAAAATTTAATTTCCACCTCTTGCCCTTTGCTTATTGCCTTTTACCTATTTTCAGATCCTCCGAAAAAGAGCAAATCTGAAAATTAATATTACAAAGTGTTAAGAGCAGTAATAAATGCTCAACATAATGCCGGACAATGTTTTGCGGAAGGTAACTTAGTTTTCCACCTTATTTAATTGCATTCAGTCAATCTGACTAGCAATTTATTAAAGATGCAAAGCTATGTATCGACCAACTGAAGTCATACCTGCTTTTAAGACACACGGTAAATACTCGCTAGAGGTGGAACCTGCCTGAAAGGTAGGTCAAGTCATCGGACTCCCCATCAAGTCAAGAATACCCGTCTCTTTGGAGCCTGGAACTGCCAACAGTTTAATAAATTTTGGTTTCATTAGTTTTGGAGGAATCCATTAATGAGTATCGTCACGAAGTCCATCGTGAATGCTGATGCAGAAGCTCGCTACCTCAGCCCCGGTGAATTAGATCGCATCAAGAGCTTTGTTGCTGGTGGTGCAAGCCGTCTTCGCATCGCTCAAGTATTGACCGAAAACCGCGAACGCATCGTTAAGCAAGCTGGCGACCAACTGTTCCAAAAACGTCCTGATGTTGTTTCCCCCGGTGGTAACGCTTACGGTCAAGAAATGACAGCTACTTGCCTGCGTGACCTTGACTACTACTTGCGTCTTGTTACCTACGGAATCGTTTCTGGTGATGTTACCCCCATCGAAGAAATCGGTATCGTTGGTGTACGTGAAATGTACAAATCTTTGGGTACTCCCATTGATGCTGTTGCTGGTGGCGTTGCCGCTATGAAGAACGTTGCTGCTACTTTGTTGTCTGCTGAAGACTCTAGTGAAGCTGGTTCTTACTTCGACTACGTTGTTGGTGCAATGCAGTAGGTTGAAGCTGTTTACCTGCTGAAACTGAAATATTGCAATTTAGACATAAGGAAATAACAACAATGCAAGACGCAATTACCTCTGTAATTAATTCTTCTGATGTTCAAGGTAAATACCTTGACACCGCTGCTCTAGAAAAGCTAAAAGGCTACTTCGCTACTGGTGAACTGCGCGTTCGTGCAGCTACAACCATCAGCGCTAATGCTGCTGCGATCGTTAAAGAAGCTGTAGCTAAGTCCTTGTTGTACTCTGATATCACCCGTCCCGGTGGTAATATGTACACCACCCGTCGTTACGCAGCTTGTATCCGTGACTTGGATTACTACTTGCGTTACTCCACCTACGCTATGTTGGCTGGCGATCCTTCCATTTTGGATGAGCGCGTATTGAATGGTTTGAAAGAAACCTACAATTCCTTGGGTGTACCCGTAGGCGCTACCGTTCAAGCTATCCAAGCAATGAAGGAAGTAACCGCTAGTTTGGTTGGTCCTGACGCTGGTAAAGAAATGGGCGTTTACTTCGACTATATCTCCTCTGGCTTGAGCTAGGAGTTAGGTTTGCACTTAATAATTTAGGTGCGGCTTTATTAAGGTCTGGAAATCAATTGTGAGTGCTAGAACGTTCTATTGCTTATTAATTGTGAGTATTAACTGTCTGGTATTGACGTTTGATTTCCAGCCTTGGAAAGAATAATTAAGATTTGCACTCCAAATTTTGAGATAAAAAGTTTCTGCAAACGATACAGGAGATTTGAAAAATATGGCACGTTTATTTAAAATTACCGCTTGTGTTCCTAGCCTAACTCGTACTCGCACCCAACGCGAATTACAAAATACTTACTTCACTAAGTTAGTTCCTTTTGAAAACTGGTTCCGCGAACAACAACGCATCATGAAAATGGGTGGCAAAATTGTTAAGGTAGAATTGGCAACTGGCAAGCAAGGTACTAATGCTGGTTTATCTTAATTCCTATAAATCAGATATTATTTTATTTCGATTTTGTCAGGGGTCAGTAATGACCTCTTTTTTTTGATTACATTTATTTTACCTGTCAAGGAAGCGATCGCTCTTAATTTTTCTGAATTTCAAATTAGGCGATCGCATGATGAATGTTACAATCACCTTATAGTTGAATCATTCCCAAATTAACATGATCAACCTAGAGCAACCACAATCTGACGTATTTAGTAACCTTAAAGTCACACTTCTGATAGAACCACTCACATCTGGACAAATTGCGGTATCTATTAAAGAATTTCCCGACTGTCGAGTACAAGCAGAAACAAGAGAATCTGCTATTGCTCAAATTCAAGCCACATTTTTAGAAAGATTAAAAAATATAGAAGCGATTTCATGGCAAGTACCACTTCAGATATCAGAACCAGCTTGGATGAAATTTGCCGGTATCTTTCAAGATGATATAGATTTTACAGCCATTACAGAATCAATTCGTGCAGAACGCACTACAGATGATGACTCAGAAATTGATTCTTCCTATTACCTATAGAAGTGGGAGATGGTTGATTTATATATTCTCGATACAGATTGTGTTTCACTAATTCTTTATAATCATCCCCAACTGATTGCTAACACAGCAAAACATCAGGTAGCGATAACAATTATAACTGTTCAAGAACTATTTAATGGTTGGGTTAACAGGATTAACGATCCTTCCCAAATAAATAATCTTCCTCAACTCTATTCAAAATTGTGGACTACTGTAAAATATCTCCAAACTATGGAAATATTGGACTTTACATCAGAAGCGGATCATTGTCTCAAACAATTATTAAAAGATAATCCACCCCTACGAAAAAATCGTCTCCAAAAAGATATGAGGATTGGGGCGATCGCTTTATCTATTGGTGCTACAGTTGTTACCCGTAATCAAAAAGATTTTACTCAAATTCCAGGACTCAAAATCGAAGATTGGACGCTGTAAAATATAATTTAACTTCCAATTTACATTTAATTAAAATAAATGGGTGTGATTCTGAGGGGTAATTAAGATGCAATTTGCAATGTATTAGCTTCAGGGATAGATTCACCTTCTGCTTCCCAAGCTTCTAGGTACATTTCGATTACTTCTTCCCCATTTTTAATTGCTTCTTCACGAGTTTTACCGTGAGTACAAGGCATGATGACAAGATGGCTAAATTCTGGAATCGTGACTAAGAAAAGCTGATCCTCATCTGACCATTGAACAATCATACTGTATTGACTCATAAATCCTAATCCTCCTTTAATTCTTCCAGTTCAGTTAATAACTTTGCTAATTGCTTTTCTAAGTAGAGTGGAACATCATCCCCATCTTTACCAGGAATAGTGAGTGTTTTTCTAATCAAAGGATGTCTCCATCTCTCATGACTCCCTTTCCCGCGTTTTGGTAGATACACAAACCCTTCTCGTGCTATCTCAGCTTTTAACTCCCGAATTTTTCTGGGCATTGATTTTTTCTACATTTCTATCTGAATAAATGCTAATTCTTCATTTTGTAACTCTTCTACTAATTCATTCAAACTCAGATCAATTGATTCTTTGCTAATCACTGTGTCATCAGTGCTTATGAACTGCCGTCCGACAAGAAACCTCTCCCCAATCAAACTAGGTTTCTCCCCCAGTATAGATAAAGAGCCAACCACCGCTAAACAACAACCAATAATATAATTTCCAATACAGACTGTTACAAAAAAAATACTTGCTGCCTTAGCACCATGCTGATACCCTTCTGGTTCAATTGGAAAGGAAAGAGTTACTGGTTTAGCTTTCCCATGCAGTGCTTGATAAAGTAATTGGAAATGAGTATATCCACTAGAAAAATGTTTGATCAATTCTTCAATATTGATCAGCACTTTATCTTCTGGAATGTCCATTTTTCTGCATATTTCTATAACTATTTCTGCAAGCTCATTAACTATACTCCAGTTCGATAATTGTCCATTAAAAATTCTTATATCGAATAACGATTGAGGCAAGTCTTTTGAACTGAGACTCACAATTTGGTGTGAAGTTGAAATTTCAGATTCTATTTCAACTATAAGAGGATTAGATGAGTTTTCAAGTAGCGTTAGAAATTGAAGAAAGGTTTTTACTTCTTTAAGAGAAGTACCTTCTGCACTAGGATAAACTGAAAATTTTATTCCTGTACCTGATTCAATAATAACTTCAAAAAACCTAGATTCTACTCTAATCTTTCTGCGTTCTTTTGGAATAAATTCACAAAAGGGAGTTATATACAATTTCGCATAAAAAGATATTCCCGGAGAGAATTTATACTCTTTAAATTTCAATTTTGCTTCTATTGGTTTAGTCTGAAGGGATAAAATTCCTTCATCGCTCTCTACATAGGCATCTTTCGACAAAATGCCAAATCTTTTTTGGAAAAGATTGAGGTTATATATATTAATTTCTTTGCGAATTCCTAAAGACAAATCTAAAATATCTCTAATAGGATCATCACTAGTTATAGTGCAAGTAAACTCATATCTACCATCTTCAAATCCCAGAGTTTTTAATAGCTGATTTTTATTCTCAATATACTTTTCCATACCCTCTGGAATATGTTTCTCAATTTCACGCTTCAAACTTTGTCCACTTATATCTGCCAATCGATCAGCATCACCATAAGTTATAGGAAGCTTGTGCTTGTTTAGCTGATCTCCCTTTCCTTCATTTTCTAGCTTTCTAATTCTCTTTAAAGTTTTTTCGATTATTTTTCTGTCAACATGAACTAAATAGATAGCTTGCGGTTCAGATTTTCCATCAAATTCAATAAAGCAATAAAAGGCTGGCATTTTTGCCTTAATAAGTCTATGTAAATTAGATAGAGTGATTGATTCTTTCCTCCTTTGCTCATTCGTTGATTTAACTTGAATTTTACACTCTAAAGGTTCTGGAAGCATATCTTGAGGAGAAAGATTATCCTGCTTCCACGGAAACTCTATAAAGAAATCCCATCCTGTTCTATCCATTTGAGATTGGGATTTATGGACTGTCAACCCTTTAACCTGAAGACACAATCCTTCAAATTTATTTTCTCCTAATGATCCTAAATTTGTATCCTGCATATTGTGAGGTTGCTAAAAAACAGCTTAACACTAATATATAAAGTACATTGTAGCTAGTTAGTTTTAATAATAGCAAATTGCTATTGTTAGCTATACCTGCGCCTATGATAGACTTAAGTGAGGTAAAATAAACTAGTAATTCTGTAAACTATGCTAACTACTAATATTGGTACGCTAGTAACCTGTTCTCCAGATGTGAGTAATGGCCGTCCCATGATTGCAGGGACTAAGACTTCTGTGAGTCGGCTGGTTGTTCTTTATAAACAAGGTGCAAATGCTGAAGAAATTGCCCGTCGGATAAGTCACCTTAACCTTGCCCAAGTTTATGCGGCTTTAGCTTACTACCACGCTAATCGTGATCAGATTGAGACTGAGTTAACTGAAGCAGAGGCTGAATACTGGAGTTTGGCAACTTTACACAGCCAGAAAGATAAAAATATAGATGAATAAGATCCGGCTATATATTGATGAGGATTCTATGGATGAAGACTTTGTTCAAGCTTTGCGTTCCCGCAATGTAGATGTATTAACGGTTGCAGATGTGGGAATGCTCTACAAATCTGATTCAGAACAGCTAACTTGGGTTAGGGAAAATAATCGAGTTATTTTCAGCTTCAATGCTAGAGATTTTTACCAGATTCATACTAATTTGCTGGAACAAGGTTTATCTCATGCAGGAATTATTTTAGCACCACAACAAAGATATGGAATTGGTGAATTAATGCGCGGGGTTTTGCGATTGATTAATACCAAATCAGCAGAAGATATGCATGGACAGGTAGAGTTTTTAAGCAACTGGGTTGATTAATTCAACCCGTTTTTATAATTTTGTCACATAGTTATTTTTAATAACTACAAATTGCCAAAACTGTTACTATAAACTCATGTATTGTGAGAGATCGCCTGGAACTGACTAGGACAACGCGCAATTATGCCCCCTTTTATAGTGGAAGATAATGGATTTGTCCTGCTAATTCTCCCTCTAAACAGCACTCTATCAGCAATAGAATATCTTCTATTACCTGTCCAGTTCGTGCATCTGTACCTACTTCAATAACTCCCGGCATTGCTTCACCTTCTGTAATCCGCTCATAGGCATAGCGTGTAATCGTAGCGACATCATGAGTGAGCAAAACTCGGTTTTCTTTGGCTGCCCATGCGAGGATAGTTGGGTCATCTTCACCTAAAAGACCAACATCTTGGACTCTAACAATATCAATATTAGGGTTACGTCGCAATAATCCCCTAATGATAGTATTATCAAAATTCTCGTCAGCAAACAGTTTTAACATACTTTCCGTTCTGCTTGACGTGCAAGTAATCTATTCCGCAACCCTTGTGAATCAAATCTGTCCTCATTTATGCTCCGAATTTCCTGCGCTTGTTGCTGTCTTTGCTGTAGGTAAACTTCAACCTCTTGTTGATGATTGAGGTAAAAGGTAATAGTAGCGTAGACATCAGCAAGTTGAAGTGATGGATAACGATAAACAATTTCTTCTGGTGTTGTTCCTTGGTTGAAAACTGCAACTATAGTATCTAGTGTTATACGAGTTTTACTAATAATAACTACGCCATCTTTAGTAGTTTCCAGTGGTGCAGGTTTAGTGATAATTGCTAACGTCATAATTAATCACAAGATAGTTATTTTTAATATTAGCAAATTTAAAAAACTGTTACTATAAACTCATATATTGTGAGCGATCGCTTATCTAGCCTATATCTCTAGGCAAAATACTCGTATATAATAGTTACATCCAAAATATTAACATCGGTAAATTTATTTTGCTAAAGTCTTGACAACAATCACCTCTTGCCAATAAATTTAACAACCTAACTTAACAACGACTATCTTTTTTCGTTAGTATTAATACTCCGCGCTGACTCATCTAACTGCTATGCTCAATCCCAATCTGGATGAAATCCAGTTGACTAAAGACGACTACGAACGCTACTCTCGCCACTTAATTTTGCCAGAAGTAGGGCTAGAGGGGCAAAAACGCCTCAAGGCGGCTAGTGTATTATGTATCGGTACGGGTGGACTAGGTTCACCACTGCTGTTATATCTGGCCGCAGCAGGTATTGGCCGCATTGGTATTGTTGATTTCGATATTGTTGATACTTCTAACCTACAACGCCAAGTAATTCACGGCACATCCTGGGTGGGTAAACCCAAAATCGAATCAGCAAAAAACCGTATTCATGAAATCAACCCCCATTGTCAAGTTGATTTATATGAGACTCGCTTGAGTTCAGAAAATGCCCTTGATATCATTAAGCCTTACGATATCGTAGTGGATGGAACTGATAACTTCCCCACCCGATATTTAGTTAACGACGCTTGCGTATTGTTGGATAAACCAAACGTTTACGGTTCTATTTTCCGCTTTGAAGGACAAGCGACCGTATTTAATTACGAAGGTGGCCCCAACTATCGAGACTTGTATCCAGAACCACCACCACCAGGAATGGTTCCCTCCTGTGCAGAAGGTGGTGTGTTGGGAATTTTACCTGGCATGATTGGTATTATTCAAGCTACGGAAACCGTCAAAATTATTCTTGGTAATGGTAACACTCTTAGTGGAAGATTAGTGCTTTACAATGCCTTGGATATGAAATTCCGGGAATTGAAACTGCGTCCTAACCCCATTCGTCCAGTAATTGAAAAACTCATAGATTACGAACAATTCTGTGGTATCCCCCAAGCTAAAGCAGAAGAAGCGAAACAGCAGATGGAAATTCAAGAAATGACTGTTCAGGAATTGAAGGTGTTACTAGATAGCGGTGCGAAAGATTTTGTTCTGCTAGATGTCCGCAATCCTCATGAGTATGAAATTGCCAAAATTCCCGGTTCGGTGTTAGTACCTTTACCCGATATTGAAAACGGCGAAGGTGTGGCTAAGGTGAAAGAAATTCTTAACGGACACCGCTTAATTGCTCATTGTAAAATGGGCGGACGTTCGGCTAAAGCCCTGGGTATTCTCAAAGAAGCAGGTATTGCGGGAACGAATGTTAAAGGTGGAATTAATGCTTGGAGTCAAGAAGTAGATTCTTCGGTTCCTCAGTATTAAATAACAGGGAACAGGGAACAGGGAACAGGGAACAGGGAAAGATAAAATACTGTCACCTGTCACCTTTTCTCTTCTATATCAAAATTATGAATACCTCGAAATCTCCACCAAGTGTTTTATGGGTACAAGTTTGGGCTTTAGCAGGTTTACAGGCAGCTATTACTTTAGCTTGGTTGGTATATAATGCCTATCTACCTAAACTTTTGATTCAGTTTGGGTTCCCTGCATCTTTAGCAGTAGGGATATTAGTTGTAGAAAATGCTTTAGCTGTGGTGATGGAACCACTGATGGGGGGACTCTCAGATCAAGCTAAATTCAAAATAGGAAGTCGTTTTCCTTTTATTTCTGTTGGTGTGATTTTAGCATCGGCTTTGTTTATTGCTATCCCATGTATTGTGACTTTTGTGCCACCAACTGAGGTGCTACGCGGTATTTTACCTTTGGCTGTGATAGCTTGGGCTTTAGCAATGACGGTTTTTCGTTCTCCTGCTATTTCTTTGTTGGGAAGATATGCAGTTCCATCTGAGTTACCTTTAGCTGTCAGTTTTGTAACTCTAGCGGGAGGCATAGTTGGGGCTTTTAGGGGAATTGCTAATGACTTTATTCTCAGTCTAAGTCCAATTTTTGCTTTTACGATCGCATCTTTTGTTCTCCTGGCTGCGGCGTTTGCGTTACGCTTTTTCAACCCTCCGGAAACTCCAGCAATTCCACAAAATGCCGAAATAGCAACCATACCGCTGCAAAAACTAGGCTTAATTCTGGGAACCGGTTTTAGTGTGGCTTGGGGTTCTCGCTTACTTATGGATGCTTTAGGTAAAGTTCTCAAATCCCAATTCCACACTAATGATATTAGTTTATTCATGTTGTGGATTGGATTAGCGATCGCACTGGTGGCTTTACCTGCTGGATTCTTCGCTACTAAAATTGGTAATATTCAAGCAATGCTCTATGGTATCGTGGAGACTGTTGTAGCAATGCTAGGATTAGTATATATGGGCGCACAGATTCCCATTATATTCCTTATAATATCTGGATTTAGTTTAATTGTCAATGGTGTAATTCCTTTTATTTTAGAACTAGTGCCGCAGCGTTGGGCTGGGTTAGGAATTGGGATATATTTTGGTGGGTTCTCTTTGGCGATGAGTATATTTGGGTTTATATTTGCCCCAGGGATTACGCCTGTAGTAGCTGCAATTACTGGTGCATTAGCATTCTTAGTAGCTGGTGTGTGTATCTTTTTAACGCAGCAAGAATAACGTTTTTTCACAATTGTAGAGTGCCAAGACCTAATCGGATAGCGATCGCGTTAGGATGTTCTCAGCCTTTTGGCATTAAAAGTACTATTCCCACATTTTTCGGTTAAGATAGTATATCTGTTCTACTTAAACTCCCACCGCAAGAATTCTTAAATTCTATATTTAGAGGCTCTAATGGCAACCAATACCAACACCGATACTTCTGGCAAGCAAAAAGCGCTAACTATGGTACTCAACCAAATTGAGCGCAGCTTTGGCAAAGGGGCAATCATGCGCCTGGGTGATGCTACCCGGATGCGTGTGGAAACTATTTCCACCGGGGCGCTGACTTTAGATTTAGCCTTAGGTGGTGGTTTACCCAAAGGAAGGGTAATTGAGATTTATGGGCCGGAAAGTTCTGGTAAAACTACAGTAGCACTCCATGCGATCGCAGAAGTGCAGAAAGAAGGCGGTATCGCTGCCTTTGTTGATGCCGAACACGCCCTAGACCCCACCTACGCCGCCGCATTAGGCGTAGATATTAATAATTTACTCGTTTCCCAACCTGACACAGGTGAAGCCGGTTTAGAAATTGTTGATCAACTTGTGCGTTCAGCCGCAGTTGATATTGTCGTGATTGACTCCGTAGCAGCATTAGTCCCCCGTGCCGAAATAGAAGGCGATATGGGCGATATCCACGTTGGTTTACAAGCTCGTTTAATGAGCCAAGCTTTACGAAAAATTACCGGCAATATTGGTAAATCAGGTTGCACAGTTATTTTTATCAACCAGTTACGGCAAAAAATTGGTGTTACTTACGGTAGCCCAGAAACCACAACTGGCGGTAACGCCCTGAAATTTTACGCCTCGGTACGTTTAGATATTCGCCGTATTCAAACCTTGAAAAAAGGTACAGATGAATTTGGTAATCGCGTTAAAGTTAAAGTTGCTAAAAACAAAGTAGCACCACCTTTTAGAATCGCCGAATTTGACATTATTTTTGGCAAGGGAGTTTCTACCTTAGGTTGCTTAGTTGACTTAGCAGAAGAAACCGGCATTCTATTACGCAAAGGTGCTTGGTACAGCTACAATGGCGACAACATTTCTCAAGGTCGAGACAACGCTATCAAGTATCTAGAAGAAAAGCAGGAATTTGCTGAGAAAATTAAAGAACTGGTGCTAGAAAAACTAGACAAAGGGGCTATAGTTTCTGCTAACTCTGCTGTGTCTAAATTACATGGAGATGAAGAAGAGGACGAGGAAGAAATCGAATTAGAAGAATAAAAACCTGAGAGGATGTTTTAAAAGTCTATGAAAGATAAAAGAAGTCTGAATAAATTCTACAACTCAGACTTCTTTAATTCTTTCGCTAAAATGCTACTGTTTCAAACTCAAAAGCTGCAACGAGACGCTCATCAATATAAACCTCTATTTTATGTTTACCAAGAGGATCTCCAGGAGCTATCTTCCAAAAATTTTCAATTACACCATTGCTAGAAGTTTGTGTACGTTTTGTGATAGCTGTTGTCCCATCTGCGGAGATAGAAAAATTATCATCTTCCTGTGTAGCCCATGTTTCTGGTGCTTTGGGTAAACGCAAAACTTCACGCCATTTTACTTTACCTCGGTAATTATTAAGTTTAATCTGCCAACCATAGGTATCACCTTTTTTTAGTGGTACTTTAGTTGTAGGAAAAAAATTAACCTTACCTTCAGCATCAACTATTCTGACCCCAAACTCAGATTTACTGATAGTAATTTCTTTACTATTAATTAACTGAGAAGTTTCTAGGGGCGCTTCTGCTAAAACACTATTACTTTTTTGTAAATTTGTAGCGAAGAAGCCAAATATCAACCAAAAAGAAGTTAATAAAAGTCTAACAGTCGAAATTTTCATCCGCATCTTTTGTCAAAGATTAGTTAGTACTTAATTCCATTACTTTTACCTCTATTCCGGGTTGAGATTTAAAAATCATCAACGTTACCCTTACCGGTTTCTATACTATAGAGCATTTAATTAAAATAGCAAAAATAGAACAGAACTTACGCAAAAACTACCTCAAATACTGTTATTGCGACGTAAGGAAGCAATCTCAAACCCCAATGTTTCGTTAAAATGCGTAAGTCCTACAAAAAATAGAATGCAAAATTATTGCATCCTATTTTCAATAGACATCTCCGAGATTGTAGTAGAGACTTTCCATGGAAAGTCTCTACACGGGTTTGAAGCACATTTAATTCTTGGATATGTCTAATGTGTATTGCTGAAATATATTCAGCTTTTTAGTCTTCGTCAAGTGCAGGGAAAATTTCTTCAAACCGCCACAAACTATTTTTATTTTCAATGAACCAAATCCGAGATTCGGTGGTTAACTTACTCCAAACAACTTCAGGAGGAAGGTGAGGAGACGCATACTGATATTCTTGACCAAGTTCTTTGAGATTATCCGCTACATCAACAGGAATACCAAAGTCTTCCCAGTCAATTTCTACATTTCTACCAGTAAGTCCCGCAGCAGGATCAAAAACCAATTGTGCAGTTCTGATTAAGTCTGCGAAGTGTTGCGCTTTGAGTCCGATGATATCCTGGATTTCGAGTGATTTGTTAGGCTCTGAAGGCATTATAACTGAAGTGATGAAGATAGATGGTTAATTGAATCTACCGCCAGAGATGATCCCGATAAATTTAGTTTAGCGCAGAAATTTAAGCTGGATTAGTCAGTTTCAATTAAAACTGTTACTGCTGCTACTGCTATCAACATTTCGTCATTTTTATCATTGAGGGCAGGAATTGCTAACCCTTCCACTACCATTCCCCCAGCTTCTACTGTGAGGGTTTTGCGACCAAAGGGAAGGACGGCTAATACCTCTGCTTCCCTTACTTGTTCAGGGTAAGGAACTGCGACCTTGACTTCTACAATCATATCATTGGGGTCTTTTAGACCTGCTACTTCCATAATACCGAGTAAGGCATTATGAGCGATCGCATTTCTAACCGCTCTCGCTGCTGCTACTGTCGGTTCCTGTCCATGCTGGTCTACACCCATACCCATTTCGATAATAAAGCGTTTCAGTGCCATAAACTAAGAAGTATTTACATCCAAATTAGTAAACTCTCGTCGGTTATCTTACCAAACCGTCAGTCAGTTTAGAGCCAACGACTGAAATGCTTACACAAAACCTGACGAGAGTATAATATATGATTCTATTTGTTATTTGAATAGTAAAGGTATTACCAAGAATCTTAATTAAGAGAGTGGTTTATCCTTAATGCTAGTGACACAAAAATTAATATGAGAGCGGATAGCCTTTTCATAAACTCCGGTCTGTGCTGTGCGTACTCCTATATGTTGATATATCAAGTTAATTTCGGGAAATTCGCACCAATACATCAAAAAAACGTCTTTAGATGGAGTAGTAATTTCATAATTATTCTCTTGTCTTTTCTTTTTGAGTTTACAATTGTTTAGTTTGAGTTTTTGTCTAAATAATTGTTCAAATTCTGGAATTAAACTTGCAGTAGTTTCCATAGTTTATACACGTTTAAATACGTGCTTAGATAAACACCATTTTGTGATATTGCTAAGTGTGACACTTTCGCTACCTATCATAAGATTAGTATATCAGCTATAGTCAATTTTACAATTTGGGCTTCTTTTTTCCTACTCAGAGTGCGCCAAGAAAATGCACGACAACAACACAATACCCGTTCAAATTCTGCTAATTTTTTGCTAAATCTCTGTTTTCCACGTTCTTTGATATACCATTCCGAGGATCAATTTTTTTGGGCAATTTCTTAAGAAATATTTAAGATTAACATTGTCAAATTTTCCCAAGCTGGGAAACTTCGTTGTAGTAATTGTTTAGCCTACATACTCCATGAGCATCAACCGTCGTCAATTTCTCACCACATTGGGATTAACTACCATAGCCACCCACATTGCCCCAGTTATCGCCGAAATCCAGACTTCACCAAACATTATCATCAAACCACCACATCTAAAAATAGGTGATACCGTAGGGTTAATAGCCCCCGCTGGTATTATCGAACCCAAAGATATCGACAACGCAGAACAAGCTTTAAGCAAATTAGGGCTGAAAGTAATAACAGGCGCACATATTTTAGATCGTCATGGCTATTTAGCCGGAAAAGATAGCGATCGCGCCCAAGACATTCATACCATGTTTATAGACAATTCTGTAAAAGCAATTATGGCCATGCGTGGCGGTTGGGGTTGTAATCGTCTTTTACCGTTACTTAATTACCCCCTCATTCGTAAAAATCCTAAAATAATTATAGGTTACAGCGATATTACTTCTTTATTATTAGCTATTAATGTTCGCAGTCGATTAATTACATTTCATGGCGCAGTGGCTACTTCCACATGGAATCAATTTACAGTTGATTACTTTAAAAATATTTTATTTGATGGAGAAAAATTAATCATGCAAAATACCCCCACCAATGAGGGGAAAATAGCAATAATTACCCAGGGAAAAGCTAGAGGCAAACTTATTGGTGGTAATTTGTCAATTGTAGCTGCAATGGTGGGTTCACCTTATTTACCATCATGGTATAAAAGTATTTTATTTCTGGAAGATATAGGTGAAGATATTTATCGGATAGACAGAATGCTGACACAATTAAAAAATGCTGGGATTCTGAATCAAATTTCTGGGTTTATTTTTGGACAATGCACAAATTGTCAACCAGGAGATGAACCAGCATTTACATTAATCCAAATATTAAAACATCATATTCAACCTTTAGGCATTCCCGCTTGGTATGGTTCCATGATTGGTCATATTAAAGACAAATTTACAGTACCTATAGGTTTAGAAGTAGAAATAGACGCTGATAATGGCACAATCATGATGTTAGAAACTGCCGTAAATTAACTCATAATACAACAGAGGAAATTGAATAATGCTAAAAATTTTTGCAGATAGAGGTGGGACATTTACAGATATTGTTGCTATTACCAATAATCAGACAATCATAGACAGACTCTCAAAATATACCGAACGTTTTTTAATTGTCCCTCTACCCAACCATCAATGGGTAATAGTCTATAAATTACTGTCAGAAAATCCTGAACAATATCAAGATGCAGTTATCCAAGGAATTCGGGATATTATCGGACTATCTGCTAATAAACCCATTCCTGATCAAACAATAGAAGTAGTTAAAATGGGGACAACAGTAGCTACCAATGCGCTATTAGAAAGGCATGGAGATAGGGTTGTATTAATTATCACTAAAGGCTTTAAAGATGCCCTGAGAATTGGCTACCAAAACCGCCCAAATATCTTTGCTAGAAATATCATTTTACCAACAATGCTTTATGAACAAGTAATTGAAGTAAATGAAAGATATGACGCACAAGGCAATGAACTAACCGCTGTCAATATTGAGCAAGTTAAAACAGATTTACAGGCAGTTTATAATACAGGAATTAGGAGTTGTGCCATTGTATTCATGCACAGCCATCGCTATCCCCATCATGAACAACAAATAGCCCAAATTGCCGAAGAAATCGGATTTACGCAAATTTCTGTATCTCATCAAGTTAGTCCATTAATGAAACTCGTAAGTCGAGGAGATACAACGGTTGTCGATGCCTATTTAACTCCTATTCTCCGTCGCTATGTTAATCAAGTGGCTAGTCACTTACCCAATGTCAAATTAATGTTTATGAAATCTGATGGAGGGTTAACAGATGCAGAAAAATTTCAAGGAAAAGATAGCATTTTAAGCGGACCGGCTGGTGGTATTGTCGGTGCAGTACAAACTAGTAAAAGAGCAGGTTTTGATTTAGTTATTACCTTTGATATGGGAGGAACAAGTACGGATGTTGCTCATTTTAAAGGAGAATATGAAAGACAATTAGATTCAGAAATTGCCGGGGCGCGAATGCAAGTTCCCGTCTTAGCAATTAACACCATTGCTGCTGGTGGTGGTTCAATTTTATTCTTTGATGGTTCTAGTTATCGTGTTGGTCCAGAATCTGCCGGTTCAAATCCAGGGCCTGCTTGTTATCGACATGGTGGACAATTAACAGTCACAGATGCTAACGTCATCTTAGGAAAAATTCAGCCTCAATATTTTCCCGCAGTTTTTGGTACTGAAGGTAAATTACCTCTAGATCGAGAAATTGTCATTCATAAATTTATGCAACTAGCAGAAAATATTACATCTGTCACAGGAAACTATCGAACTCCTGAACAAGTAGCATCTGGCTTTATTGCGATTGCTGTTGAAAATATGGCCAATGCTATTAAAAAAATTAGCCTACAACGTGGTTATGATGTGAGTCAATATGTGCTTTGTTGTTTTGGTGGTGCTGGAGGACAAGTTGCTTGTTTAATTGCTGATACTTTAGGGATAAAAAAGATATTTCTTCACCCTTTTGCTGGAGTTCTTTCTGCTTATGGAATGGGTTTAGCTGATGTCAGAGCAACCAGAGTTACAGGAATAGAACAACCTTTACATCAAATATTAATTCCTCAATTACAGCAATTAATGGCATCTTTGGAAACCCAATCCAGAAGTGAATTAACTCAGAAAAAAAATAATTTAGAAGAAGTAGTTAAAAAACTTAATTTAAAATATGAAGGAACTAACTCTATTTTAACCGTTGACTTTACCTCAGACGTGGCAGTAATGCAACGAAATTTTGAAATTGAACATAAATCACGTTATGGTTTCATTCAAACAGAAAAAACCTTAATTATAGAATCTGTTTCAGTAGAAGTAATTCAAAAAATGGATACTCCTGAAGAACCATTAATTATTCGTAAACGCCTTATAGATGAACCTCCTCAACCCATGAACATAGTCCAGATGTTTACTGATGAAAAATGGCATGATACACCAGTTTATCGCAGAGAAGACTTACAACCAGGAGATTGTATAAATGGTGCTGCAATCATTGTTGAAAAAATTAGCACAATTATAGTTGAAGCTAACTGGAAAGCAAAATTAACCGAACGTAATTATTTAATTTTAGAACGTGTTTTTTAGTGATATTTATAGCGCCTGTAATTAATGCTAAGATAAACAAATAACTACTTGGTATCATATCATGATGATTACTCAAGAAATAGTATCTGAACAAAACATCTCTGAAGATGTGATTTTTCCTCCCAGTGATTTATATAGTGATGAACCTCCAGTGGAAACAGAACTACATCTAGAGCAAATTATGCTCTTAATCAAATGTCTTAAATGGTTATGGAAAGAAAGAACTGATTTCTATGCAGCAGGAAATTTGAGTATTTACTATAGTCCTAACCAGAAAAAAACAGAAAATTTTCGTGGCCCTGATTTTTTTGTAGTCTTAGGAACAGAACGCAAAACGCGTAAAAGTTGGGTAGTGTGGGAAGAAAATGGTAAATATCCTCATGTAATTGTCGAAATTCTTTCACCAACAACAGCGAAGACTGATAGGGAATCTAAAAAACAACTTTATCAAGAAACTTTCCGCACACCGGAATACTTTTGGTTTGACCCCTATACATTAGAATTTGTAGGTTTTCAGTTAATAAATGGAAAATATCAACCTGTAAAAGCTAATGAAAAAGGACATTTATGGAGTGAACAATTAGACTTATATTTGGGGATTTATCAGGGTTTATTACGTTATTTTACACCAGAAGGAAATTTAGTACCCACACCTGAAGAAACCGCAGAACGTGAAACTCAAAGAGCAGAACGTTTAGCAGCAAAATTGCGGGAACTAAATATTGACCCAGATACCATTTAAAAAATAACTGCAAGTGTAGGTTGGTTTTTACTACTCAACACAACCTACACAGTTTATTTTGAAGTTAATTAATTTAGGTTTAGGTACAAAAAATGCACACAACGTCTCAACCAGATCCTGTACGTTTAGAAATTTTCAAAAATCTCTATCAATTTATTGCAGAACAAATGGGAATTGTTCTGCAAAACACAGCAACATCAGTCAATATTAAAGAACGGCTAGATTTTTCCTGTGCTATTTTTGATGCCTCTGGTTTATTAGTTGCGAATGCTCCCCATATTCCTGTACATTTAGGCTCAATGAGTGAAAGTGTCCGCAGTTTAATTAATGATCAAGGGGACACTATCAAACCGGGAAATGTCTATTTATCAAATAACCCCTATAACGGTGGAACTCATTTACCTGATGTCACAGCTATTACCCCCGTTTTTTTGGAGAGTAGGGAAAATATTCCCAGTCCCCTCTTTTTTGTTGCTTCTCGTGGACACCAAGCTGATATAGGTGGTATTACTCCCGGTTCTATGCCTCCTCACAGTACCACAGTAGCAGAAGAAGGAATTATTTTTGATAATTTTCTCTTGGTTGCACAAGGGGCTTTTCAAGAAACAGCAGTGAGAAATTTTCTTTTAAATCACCTCTATCCTAGTCGTAATCCTGACCAAAATATTGCCGATTTCAAAGCTCAAATTGCTGCTAATGAAAGGGGAGTACAAGAACTTGGGAAAATGGTCAAACAATATGGACTAGAAACAGTTAAAGCTTATATGCAGTTTGTTCAAGATAATGCGGAGGAATCAGTCAGACGAGCGATTGATGTTCTCAAAGATGGCTCATTTATTTATGAAATGGATAGCGGAGCTAAAATTCAAGTTCAAGTGATAATTGACAGAGAAAATCGTAGTGCTAAGATTGATTTTACTGGCACATCTGCACAATTAAATAGTAATTTAAATGCTCCCAAGGCTGTCACTCAAGCAGCAGTTTTATATGTTTTTCGGACTTTGGTTGATGATAATATTCCCCTCAATGCTGGTTGTCTTAAACCATTAGAAATTATGATTCCTGAAGCTTGTATGTTGAACCCAATTTATCCAGCAGCAGTAGTAGCAGGTAATGTAGAAACTTCTCAAACTATTGTTGATGCTTTATATGGTGCTTTGGGTGTGATGGCTGCTTCCCAAGGAACAATGAATAATTTTACTTTTGGTAATCAACAATATCAATATTATGAAACCATTTGTGGTGGTTCTGGCGCAGGAACTAATTTTGATGGTACTGATGCAGTTCATACCCACATGACTAACTCTCGCTTGACAGATCCTGAAGTTTTAGAAACTCGCTATCCTGTACAAGTAGAAAGCTTTAGTTTACGTCCCCATAGTGGAGGGAAAGGAAAACATTCAGGGGGTAATGGGGTGATCCGTCGGATTAAGTTTTTAGAACCTATGACGGCTAATATTCTCTCTAGTCATCGCTTGGTTCCTCCCTTTGGATTAAATGGTGGAGAAACTGGACAAGTAGGACGCAACTGGGTACAACGTCAAAATGGAACTGAAGAGGATTTAGATAGTACAGCAACTGTAGAAATGCAAGCTGGGGATATTTTTGTGATTGAAACTCCTGGTGGGGGAGGATTTGGAGCAAATATTTTTACTCTTCCTTCTTAAAACTTACGGTTAATTAGAAAAACCTTGAGTATTAAGTGAGATTTGATGATGCTGTGGTTCAGTATTTAGTGCTAAAAGGCAATGTGTAGCTTTTTTATGCTTATAGTTTGTAGCTATGCTAACTCTAGTTTCATCATAATTTTAAAAAAATAGGCACAAGCGCTCCAGAAGCAAAATTTTTATAGTTTGGGTGGAGAAAAGATACATTCAGTCTTGGTGGAGATTGTGACTTTTGGCTGTCTAAAGAGGCTAAATGTGAATATCTAAGGGGATTCTATGCTGATATTTAGCAGACTAGTGACTATAAAAATTAAGTAAATCAGGCTACAAATTAGAGTTCGTCACTCAATGGTTTGATAGGGTAATATTTGACTGATTTATTAAAAGCTATAGATTTTTTATACTACATCTCAAAAATGTTTACTGTTTGGCTTTGTCTTGTTAGCTACCATGACGATTGAGTCATTTTTAACTCGTGTCAGTTAATAAAGTGTCACTCTCCACACTAGCTATTTGGTTTTAAAAGAGATATTCTTAATGAATGCAAGGAGTGATACCACTTCACCTTATGTTTGTTACAGGTTATCCTAACAGTGCTTCCCCTAATAGCAATGTTGCGGATTCCAAATGTTTCATTACACAGTGATATGGTATAAAGTTATACGGGGGAGCGCTTGAGTAAGCAAAAAGGACTCAGGCGCTTTTTCGTGTATAAAGAAGTAGTGGTTATTTTTCTGGTATCAATTTGTTGGTTTTCGTTAGCACTGCTAAAGATAGGAAAATACAGGGTTTAGTTAGTCAAACTTGTTTGATCAGTTTTTGAACCTTTTTTGTTGATTGGGTATGGTAGCTTTATTTCTGCTGTGCTGTGCTAGAGATAATAGAGACTGGCTATTTTTGTGGCTAAGTCAGAAATAGAAATTACTTTTGTGGCGATCGCTATTGGAATACATATGGATGCTGAGGATCTTAAACGACGCTATGTCGCAGGAGAGAGATATTTTCCATCTGCTCAGTTAAATAGAGTCAAGTTGATTGATGCCTATTTACCAGGAATCAATTTGTGGGGAGCAGATTTAAGTAAAGCTAACCTGGCTAAGGCTAAATTGTGGGGAGCAGATTTGAGTAGGGCTAATTTGGCTAAGGCTAATCTGACTAGGGCTAATTTGTGTGGTGTGAATCTGTGTGAGGCAAATCTCCGGGGTGCTACACTGCACTATACTAAGTTATACGGTGCAAATTTAACGGGTGCTTGTTATGACGACAGCACACGCTTTGCGAGAGGTTTTGATCCGGTTATTCATAATATGCGGAAGTTTTAATTTGCTTGGTAGGAAGGGTTAATTAGGGCTTGCTGAAAAAGTCTTTTCGTTAGGGCTAGGAGTCAGGAATCAGGAGTCAGAAGTCAGGAGTCAGGAGTCAGGAGTCAGGAGTCAGGAGTCAGGAGTCAGGAGGAAGAATGAGAAGAATAGTCTTGAATCTGGTCAAGTGATAGATTTTTGATGGTGTCAACGCTTATTCCTTGCACATGATTCACCTTTTCAACCTTCAAACTATTGATATATATAGTTTTATACCTAATTATTGACATCACATCCAACGTAGAGGTAAAGCGCAATACTCATTGGTGTCAAATCTACATCCTTACCATATCTCGTTCCCAGTCAGAGACTGGGAATGCTATCCAAAGGCTCTGCCTAAAGCTTTTACTAAAGGAAGGCAGAGCCTTCTAGAATTCATTCCCATACTCTGTATGGGAACGAGAAATTTCTAATAAGAATTAAGTAGGTGAACAAAATAAAAATTAAGAATTACGAATTTTCTTCTGGTGTTGGTCTGGGAAAGGTTTCTCCGGCTAAGTAAGCGGGAAAATGCTTTTGAAAATATAACCATGAAGTCATATCTTCGCCATCTAGAAAGGCTTTGGGTGCGTGCTTGTATAAAGGAACGCGGGTGTTGATTTCTTCTTGCAGTAGTGGTGGTAACTCTGTAAAACCGCCTACTTTGCTGCCAGTAGCACTGTAAATGAGATAACCAGGGCGTGTACCCATTTTCATCCAAGGCAACCATTGACCGATTCTATCCCAACTGAGTTTTAGTTCGGTGACGGAAGTTAATTCTGAGTTAACTAAGTCTGCGCTGGGAACTGTAATTTTAAACAGTTCTGCGGCTTGATAAATTGGTGATGGACAGTATTCAGCAAACTGAGGATCTTCTGCTAGGGGGTTGGGATAATGGGGAAAGAGGTCAAAGATAAAAGTGGTGTTTTCTGCTTCTACTTGGACGGGAAGTTTGCCTTTAAATTTGCCTTGTACGGGACTGTTGGCAACGTGCATCACTGATACTGTTTCCCCTGTCCAAGGGTTTTCCCATTTTTGTAAAATTTCATCTGTTTCTGGGTGGAGATAATAAGTTAGTTCTCTGGAGGTAAAATCCCAGCGTCCTTCAGCGGTGAGAATACAACGACTTACGCTCATGCCGATGATTTTAAATAATAGTTGCCGCTTTTCGCTAGGGACAAAGCTATATATTTTACCTGTCCAAACAAGGAAAGTAGATTCGTTAGAGTCTAGGGAAGAACGGGTTTTTACCCATTGTTGAGCATCAATTTCTTGGTTGTAGGCTACCATTTGCTGTTTCCTGATTTCACGACTAAATTAATTTTTTTCCACCAAAGTCCAGAAATAGCCATCTGGGGCAATAAAAGAAAAACTCTGTTCTCCAAATTCGTTACTGACTATATTAGTAAATTTTTGTACGTTACTTGCCCTTATCTTGTCAAAATAAGTTTGTATTCCTTGCACTTGGTAGGTGTAAAGGCACATTCCTAAGCTTCCTGGTTGGGCTGCTTCAAAGTTTGATTCTAGATTGATATGCTCTGGAAAGCGAATGATGTAGAGTCTGCCGCTACGTGCTGCCATTAAGTTGGTCTGGGAGGAACGGGGGTCATCAAAGGCTGTAACTATAAATTTCTCCCCTGGATTAAGGTCAAATAATTCTCGACCGGCTAGGGAAGATTCATAGCTGGTTTCTATGTCATCGCGTACACGTAGTAGACCTAAAATGTCTTCATAAAAGCGCAGGGTTTCTTTGCTGTCATCTTGAATAACTAAGCCTAGATGGGTAAATTGGCTGGTGTTAAAGGCTGCATGATGATTGATGTTGCCGTAATGGGGCATGACATAGCCAAAGCGTTGAAATAATACTTGTCGAGTTAGGGGTTGCAGTAGGAGCATTTCACGTACTCCAATGGCAGGATCTATAAAAGGATGGCTTTTTTGGTCTTTGTTGTAAATAACTTCCCAGTAAGGGTATGAGTATCTGATGGTTTTATCAGTGATTTTGGCATTTTCGGCATGATTTAAGATACCTAGTAAGTCTGCGGTTAAGGTGGTAGTCCAGCGATTACCTTTAACTTTCATGGAACTGATGCCTAATCCTTGATTTGTGGGATTTTGCCAAGTCATGAGCCGAATTAATCCATGATCTGCATCTTGGTGGTAAAGACGGATCACTTTTAAGGGGGATTTTACCCAATATAGTTGATGGGCTGCTTCTGCGGTTAGTTCTCCTATTTGCCCAATGCGATAGCCAAACTGTTGCCAGTATTGAAGTGCTGGAATTGGGACAGGAACACCAATGCAGACTTCGTAGACACCTTGAATTGCAGTAGTTATTTTTTGATTCATGGGATATTTAGAAATAATTCGTAATAGTGCTTAGAGTCCTGATAGGGATACGTAGTTATGATTTAGTCAGGGTTTCAGATTTTTTCAATGGGTGGCTTATTTACGCTGTTTTGTACTTATGAATATCAAATACGGGAGTTGCTCTGGAGGTAAATTAGCACTTTTATGCTTCTTGAGAGATATCGTCAAATCTAAAATCCCAATTTGGTATAAATTAGTATTTTGAATGGTATTTTCAGCCAGGATATCCTATTGTACTGTGTGAGCTATGCTAAATCATGAGCGATCGCTGACCACCTATGATTCTGCTTTGTTAAATAAAATAGTCTCTCAGGTCTGCCAAGTCATCATTACTGTTCAAAAACAGCAGCCAGAATTATTACTTGAAAAGTATAGAAAAGTTCAGTGGCAAAATAATTCTAATCAATCGGCTTTGAGTGCAAAATTCATGGGTTTATTAAGTCAAACTCAAAGTTGGGAGGAATTACTGCAAAAACTGCGATTATACCTCAGAGCAATTTTTGTTGCTGAAGCTTTAAATTCACCAATATTATCAGAATTAATTGCTAATGTTCGCCAACTTAATCCGATTAGTTCTGAATTAAATGGCTCAGTAAATAATACATTTGCTCCTGTTTTGCAACCATTAGGAATTGCTGTTTTACTTTTAGATGCTGAAAATTTACAAATTAATACTAATACAGAGAAATTTTTGGCTACTATTTGTAATAGTCCCATTCAGGTAAAAATTGCCTTTGCTAATTGGGGTAATCGGGGAAAGTTAGATATAGAATTACATGAACGTGGCTATGATTTGATTCATGTTCCTGCTGGTAGGGATAATGCAGATGGAAAAATGATTGCTTTTGGTTCTTCAATTCATGAGCGTTACCCAAATGCTAAGGAAGTTTTGGTTTGCTCTTCTGATAAAGTGATGACTAATTTATGCAATAATTTACAACAACATGGTTTAATAGTATATCAAGTAAGTCAACATGGAGAAAATATAAATTTATTCAATAATAATACAGGTGAGACTACAAGTTATAGAATTAAACCACTGCCTGAAGTTCCATCACTTGAGCAATTTATTCGACAACTGAAAAACTTAATTCAAGATGAGCAGAACTTGAATGCAAGTTATTGGATTAAACTTTCTCAACTTTCTAAGTTATATAAGATTAAATATCAGTTGAATATTAGCCATGTTGTTTCTCAATATTTACCTGGTAAAAGAGCAAGAGATATATTTGTTAACTATCCTGCTGATTTTGCGATTCATCAAATTGATGATGTTTCAGAGTTATATGTAACTGTTTTTGATCATAATCAAGTTCCAGCAGAAGATGGTCAAAAATCTGAAGTAGCTAAGGATAATCAGCCAAAATCTTTAACTGTTATTACTTCTAAACAAGATTTAGAAAAAGAGTTAAATATTATTCTCGATGAATTAATAGAAAAATTTGTTCATGACTATTTTGATATTAGTATTTTGGCGAGTCAGTTTAAACAAAAATATGGTAAAACGATTACGGGGCAAATTCAAGAGTTACAGATAAGTGGTAATTTTATCAAGTTTTTACAGTCTTGTAATAATTTTCATCTTCAACAAAAAGATAAGAAATGGGAAATAGGTAAGGTTGATGTTACTACTCTTTCATCTATTTCGGTTTCTAATATTAATTCTGCATTTGATTTAGAACAGGTGATCAAGATGATTCTGGTAGAGTTAACTCAAGATTCTAAAAGCAATTTTGTGGATGTCGGTATTTTAGGTGTTAAATTTAATCAAAGATATAATAAGCCAATAACTAAACAAATGAAAGAATTAAAAATTAGTGGTAGTTTTATCAAATTTTTGCAATCTTGTAGTTCTTTCCAAATGCAGCAAAAGGGTAATAAATGTATGGTGTCGCTTGCTGGAATCAGTAAATAGTTTTAAGAAGAACCCCACCCCTAGCCCCTCCCCGCAAGCGAGGAGGGGAACTGGATTTACAGTTAAATTCGGTTTTTGGGCCTGAAAATTCTCTCTGGATTAGGATGTGTGTACACTGTAGCGCAAGCGAGGAGGGGGCTATTATTGAGAATAAAGTCAATAAATCAGAGATGGGGAATGTAAGCAGTCCCGTTCAATCTCGAATTTGGAATTGCTGTATGTATGATAGATATGTTGTGTAAAGAAATGTAAATATTGTGATGCTGGATAAAGTTATTGTTGTTGTTGGTGCGACTGGTGGGATTGGTTCTGCGTTAAGTCGTCAACTTGCATCTACTGGGGCTAGGTTGGTATTAGCTGCTAGAGATGGGGTGAATTTAACAAGATTGGCAAATGAGTTATCAGGGGAAGTTTTGTCTGTTCCTACTGATATTACTCAACCGGAACAAGTGGACGCATTGATACAAAAAACTGTAGCTAGATTTGGTCAAATTGATGTTTTGGTGAATGCGGCTGGTGCGGGTATTCTTAAGCCCTATAACAATATTGAACCGACAGATTTAGACAAAATGCTGGATTTGAATTTAAAAGGCTGTTTTTATACTTCTCAAGCTGCTGCCCAAGAGATGCAAAAACGTAAATCTGGTCATATTTGTAATGTGGTAGGAATTCTGGGTAAGCATTCGATGGCTATGGCTGCGGCTTATTCTGCGTCTAAGTTTGGTGTTGTGGGTTTCAGTAAGTGTATGGCGGAGGAGTTGAAACGTTTTGGTGTAAAGTTCACTTTATTCTATTTTGGTGGGATAGATTCTCCTTTTTGGGATCAGGTGAGTTTGAAGGTGGATAGGAAAAAAATGCTGAGTTGTCAAACTGCGGCTAATGCTATTTTTTATGCGCTATCTGCTGAACCGGAAGCTGTACCGATGGAAATTAATATTCAACCTGATAGTCATTTATTTTTCTAGATTCAGTCTCTTCTAGGTGCGTCAGATGTCGAAAATCTCTTAATTGCTACCAATTTATCGAGTCTGACACACCCTACTAATATGCAAGTTGCGTAAGTCCTGTTAATATTCAGCCTGATATTCATTTATTTTTATAGATTCAGAATTATTGCTGAGGACGTAAGCGTAAATTGAGCATATGAGGCAAAATTTACTTATATGTCAGCTGTTGCTCTGGATTTTCAGAAATTATGCTCCAAATTGATCACGTTCACTTCTATGTAGAAGATGCCCAAGGGTGGCGAGATTGGTTTGTCAATTATCTGGGGTTTAAAGCAGTAGCGAGTTCGATGTTTCCTACCCCTGTTAATCAGGGAAAATTGTTTCACACTTGCACGGAAGTTGTGAAAAATGGCAATGTCTACTTTTTGCTGTCTTCACCTTTGTTACCAACTAGTCCTGTAGCTGAGTTTTTCCGTCATCATCCTGCTGGTGTGGCAGATGTGGCTTTTGCTGTGGCAGATGTGGAAGCGGTGACGGCTAGGGCGATCGCTCAAGGTGCTAAACTTTTGCAACCTGTCCAGCATGATGTATCGATCAAATACGCTAAAATTGCGGCTTGGGGTGGGTTAACTCACACTCTGATTGAAAGAAAAGGAAATGGGGCGATGGGGGAGAAGGATACATCACCCCATACTTTTACGGCTATAGATCATGTGGTTTTGAATGTGGCGGTTGGTGATTTAGAGGCTGCTGTCAGTTGGTATCAAAATATTTTGGATTTTCGACCCCAACAGAGTTTTAAAATTCAAACTAATCGCTCTGCTTTGCACAGTCAGGTGATGATTTCTCCTAATGGGAGGGTACAGTTACCGATTAATGAGCCGGCTTCGCCTAATTCGCAAATTCAGGAGTTTCTGGAAGTGAACCGGGGGACGGGAATTCAGCATATTGCTTTACGTACTTCTCATCTTGTCAGTGCGATCGCTCAATTTCGCAATACTGGTGTATCTTTCCTTTCTGTTCCCACAACTTATTACTCACAACTACAGCAGCGTCTAGATTTTCCTTTATCAGCCCAGGAACTGCAAGCGATCGCTCAACAAGAAATATTGGTTGATTGGCAAAAAGATGCTCCTCTAGGGGCGTTGCTGCTGCAAATTTTCACTCAGCCGATTTTTGGCAAACCGACTTTTTTCTTTGAGTTTATTGAACGTCGTTCTCAAGCGGCTGGTTTCGGTGAAGGTAATTTTCGCGCTTTATTTGAAGCTATTGAAAGCGAACAAGTTAAACGCGGATTTGGTAGGTGATTGGAGGCAAGGGGAAGTCTACCAATTGTCAGGAGTCAGGAGTCAGGAGGAAGAAGAATATTTTTCTCTTCTGTTCCCTGCTATATCAAATATTCTGTATCCTGAATTCTTACTACCAATTACCAATCACCCATTACCCATTACCAATCACCAATTATGCTGAGACTAATTACTGATTTTGACGGACCAATTATGGATGTTTCTGAGAGGTACTATCGTGTTTATCAATTATGTTTGCAGGAAACGCGATATCCTGATCAAGCGGTGACAGAACTTTCTAAAGCGGAATTTTGGCAACTCAAGCGATCGCACACTGCCGAAAAATATATTGCCTTAAAATCTGGTTTAGATGAACAACAATCCCAAAAATTTACCCAAATCCGCAAACAAACAGTACATACAGAGCCTTATTTTCAGTATGATAGCCTCGTCCCTGGTGCAGTAGAAGCCCTCACCAAAGTTCAACAAGCAGGAATTGATTTGGTCGTGATGACCATGCGCCGAGTGCGGGAACTGGACTATGCTATTAATAAATATGATTTAAGCAAGTTTTTTCCAGAAAATCGCCGTTATTGCCTCAGTAACGACTATGTGAAAACCCGCGACATTGAAGATAAACCCTTATTAATGGCTAGAGCCTTAGCAGAACTTCCCCCCGCTGCTGATACTTGGATGGTGGGGGATACAGAAGCAGATATCGCCGCAGCGAAGACACATGGCATTAAGGTAATAGGCGTAGAGAGTGGAATCCGCGATCGTACCCAACTAGAAATTTACCAACCTGACTTAATTGTTAAGGATTTGAGCGCCACTTTAAAGATTATCAGAAAGTAAGGTGATTTGGCGCAAAAGATGATCTTTTGCGCCCAGTAAAAATTTGAATATTTTTGAATTTCCTTTTGTAAAGCTTCAACTTCCTCAATAGATGGGTAAAATAATATCCATATTTGTATGATTATATTTATTGTAAATAATATTCAGATGCAAGGCTAATAAAGTATTTTGTCTGAATCAGGATGTCCAGGATTAAAGGATTTTCAGGATGTTATTGTTTATTTAAAGGTGGGGATTTTTGAGGGTATTTTTTGTCAGAATCAGGATAACCAGGATTAAAGGATTTACAGGATGTTGTTGTTTGATTGTCTATAAAATATACAGATTTTAGGATGTTAGATAATAAATTATCTGTTAAATTATTTGTTGTTATTTTTTGACTGTTGGTGTAACTGTATTTTATAATATCTCAATATTCACAGACAATTCATCAATAACAATCCTGTAAATCCCGTAATCCTGGACATCCTGATTCTGACAATTAAAATTTCAGCATCCTACCAACAACCTATAAATAACAATCCTGTAAATCCTCTAATCCTGGATATCCTGATTCTGACAATTAAAATTTCAGCATCCTACCAACAACCTATAAATAACA
>NZ_JAYGGY010000016.1:68519-68712 GCF_034931625.1 Anabaena cylindrica UHCC 0172
ATCCTGTAAATCCCGTAATCCTGGATATCCTGATTCTGACAATTAAAATTTCAGCATCCTATCAACAACCTACAGATAACAATCATGTAAATCCATGAACACACCTAATACCCAAAATCTAAAATCAGACGAAATTACATCTGACGGGATGACGAAATAGTCTAAAAAGCTTATCAGATGCAGATTGTACCGA
>NZ_JAYGGY010000017.1:0-66312 GCF_034931625.1 Anabaena cylindrica UHCC 0172
TATTTTCTCAAATTATTGCCACATCTCATCTTCAACCCCCTTGTCACCCGTTAAGCAAAAAGCAGTAATTGCACCTGCTAATATTGAAGCACTGCTAATCACAGAAAATCTAGTTTTCTGCACTGTCAACCCTAAACTGCGTGCATAGGATTCACCTAATAAAAGTGCATTCAGAGATTTTGATTGCAGCACTGCAATTAATAAACCTAAACAGATAACCGGAGTTAAGATAGCTAATTGTTGCCAAGTTACCCCAGTAAAACTGCCAAAAGTCCACATTATATAACTTTGAATCCGTTCTTTTGAACTAAATTGCAACAAAATACTTACCATTGCACTTGTCGCATATCCAAATAATAAACCTAAAATTAACAGTGTCATTGTGTCTTGTACACGACGAGAAACAACTAACATCAACCCTAAAACTAATGCTGCACCAAAACTTGCAGCTATAACTAAACTAAAATCACCAATTACTCCCAAATCATTTAATAATGTTGGTGCAGTCACACTTGCTGTCAGTAGAACTAACGCAACTCCTAAACTTGCACCCGAACTAATTCCTAATACAAATGGCCCCGCTAAAGGATTTTTAAATAAAGTTTGCATTTGCAACCCACTCACACCTAAAGCCGCACCTGCTAAAATTGCAGTTAAGGCTTTAGGTAAACGAAACTTGAAAATAATACTCGTCCATGTTGTTTTTTCTGCTTCTTGTCCGAGTAAAATTGTGATTACTTGATTAAGAGGAATCTCCACTGCACCTAAAGCTAAATCTAGTAAAAATGCCAAAATTAAACTTATTAGTAAAACTGAAAAAATTAGAGCCTTGATTCGAGTTGCAGGTTTTTGGTGTAATAAATAATTTGAAAGTTTAGATTTTGCAGTTAACATTATTGACTAAGTTTCCGATAATAAAATAATTGATGACCTTCTAAAATTTCTGGATGAAATATTTTTATTAAATCAGATAAAACTACATCTGGACTACTAATGCCACTTTGCCAATAATCATTACCACCATTAATATTAACGCGAGCATTATTATTATATAGATTACCTTTTTTAAAAGCTTTAAAATCACCATAGCGATTATCTTCGACAACGACATCTTTGAAAGTTTTCCAAGACTGTCTAAGATTCAACCAATAATCAGCATTAGCAGCCCGTTCAAAAACAGCTTCAAAAGATATAGGTAAACTACCAGAAGATTTATCCTCACTCCAGAGATAATTTGCACCTGCGTCAGCGAGATATTTAGCTACATAACTATTACCACCTGGTGTATACCAAGTTCCCTTAAAATTGAAGCCTACAAACACAGTCGGAGGATTTTTAACAGCTTTAGCTTTAACAGCAATATCTTCATATTTTTTAGCAATTGCAGCAAATATTTTTTCCGCCTCTTCCTCCTTATTAAAAAATAGAGCAGTAAATTTTAACCATTCACTTCTTCCCAATGGTGTATCTTCCATATATTCAGCATTTATTGCCACTTTTAAACCAGCTTCCAACAACTTAGGAAAACTATCAGTTTGTTGATTTCCAGTCCCAAAAGTGGTAACTAACTCAGGATTAAGTTCTAAAACTTTCTCCACATTTACAGTAGAATTACTCCCCACAGATACCACCTTACCAGCCTTGATTCTGTCAATAAAATCTGGTGTAGTTACTTGTTTAATATCACTAACACCGATTAACTTATCAACAACATTTAACTTAGAAAAATGTGGTAAATGAGTTGTAGAAAGAGAAATCACAGAATTTACAGGTGTAGTAAATACTTGTGATTTCTCAAACCCTGATGGTGTCGGTGTACCGCATTGAACCAAAACATATTTAAAACCTGTTTTAGCATCTTTCCAAGGATTTTTAATCGTCACGACTTTGTAGTTTTTATAATATTCAACTGCAAAACCTATAGCATGAGTAACCCTCACCTTGTTGGGAAAATAATCAACATCAGGATCATAACTTTGAACACAACCATTATTAGGATAACTAACAACCAGACTATTCTGAGAACCTTGACAAGAAACAACCAAAATAGCAACTAAAAACAACTGAAATAAAAAGATAATAACCTTATACTTCCCAAAAACCATCTTCCATATTTCTCTTTGCGCCTCTGCGCCTCTGCGTGAAAAAATAACCCTACCCCAACACCAACTAAGGATACACATATTCAACAACCTTATTGCCCTCTACCAAATGTTCCTGTACAATTCTTTCCGCAACTTCCGGCTTAACACGACTGTACCAAGTTCTATCAGTAGAATGATAAACAACAGGCCCTAACTTACAAACTTGTAAACAACCACTTGTTCTCACTTCCAAATCTAATTCCGCTTTTTCAACAGCAGCTTTTAACGCATCAAAAGTAGGTTGCCATTTTCGGGAAGGATAACAACGTCCAGAAGTACAAACTGCAATATAGGCACATTTGAGAGGATTTTTAGTCAAAGGAATTGGCTTTCTACCTAATACATAAATATCTCTAAGTTCCTGATAAAAAGCTAACTTAGTAAAATCTCCCTTCCCTTCAGGACGCAAATTTTCATCCTCTACATAGGGATTAGGTAAAAATATCGTCATAGCCTTTTCACCAGCACCATTCCAAAATTGAACACCCCAACTTCTCGGTTCACCTTCGGGATTTATCCGGCGATAAAATGCACCCTTACTAATCAAACGTTGCTGTCTTACTTCGATAGAAGTTTCAGCATTGGGACCACCTAGAGTTTCCTCAATACATAAATGAAAATGCCAATCTCTAGTAATAACAGTTAAATATCCATCATAGAGAACGCATTTTTTAGGTGCTTCGTGAAACTCCAACTCTAAAACACTACCTTGTTCCAAATGTCCCAAACCAACTTGATACCAGTTTTCTTGAAATAAAGTATAAGCTAAACAAGCAAGGACATCACCTTGACAATCAAAAAACTCATATTCAATTTGCCAATCATTCCCCGTCGCTTCAATTGTTTTTTCATTTACTGGTGTTACCCAACAATTAAAATCAGCCATAAAACACCTTCCTAATATTAAAACGTAGCACTCAAACCAACTTGAAAACCTCTACCTCCGTCAGGAAAACCAGGAAACAACTGATAACGCTGATTAAAGAGATTTTCCAAACTACCTGTAACTACCAGTTTATCACTTAAAGGTACACGCAGTTTAAAATCAAAAGTGGTATAACCAGATAAAAATTCTGTATTTGTATTATTAGTAGGATATCCATTTAAGGAATTCATTAATAAACCCAAATACAAACCTTGAGGATTTTCATAAGAAACTCCCAAATTTAATTTATCTGAACCAGCAAAGCGTAATTCTTTGTCAATTTCCGCCGCATTAGAACTTTTCAAAATACGCGGATCATTTGCCGTGTAATTAACAAAAGTATAAATGTTTTTGGCAAGTTGCAAATTCAAAGTAGCCTCAATTCCTGTAGTTTCCACCAGTCCGATATTTTCCCAAGTTCCTGTATTACCATTTACTGGTGGTGTCAGTCGCTTAAAGGCAATTGTATCTGATACACTATTTTTGAAAAAGGTTAATCTTAGTAAACCAATATTACCAAGTTTTTGGTCAATGCCAATATCAAAACTATCACCTTTTTCTGGTTTAAGTTCTGGGTTGCCAATATTGCTAGGGTTGACATTAAATAAGTTAGCAATGGTGGGAACTCGGAAATTTTGAATGTAATTTGCTCTTAAAATAGTTGAGTCAGAAACAGCAAATTTTGTCCCTACAGATGGAGATGTAACAGAACCATTTACCAAGCTGCTAAAATCTTGACGTAAACCTAAATTAACAGTCAAATTAGGGATTAATGCTACTTCGTATTTGGCAAATAATGCTCCTTGATTAATATCATTGTCATAGTTCAATGTTTCTATATTAGTAGAATAGCTAAAGGAAGTATTCCGAACATTGACAGTGCGATAGTCAAAGCCATAAACTAAACTTTGATTCTGAGCAAAATTCCAACTGTGTGTGGTTTGAATTCCGTAGGAAGTTTGGTTAGTTTCAAAGCGACTTGAACCACTAGGATCAAAACGAGTATTCAAAAAATCACCATAAACTCTTGCTATTAATAAAGAATCATCTCCACTTCCTAATTTTGAATTCCAAGTTAAATCAGTTAAAACTTGATCTGTGTATTTGCGATTTTTATCTGTAAGTGAATTAAAAAAACCTTGTCCATTGACAGGAAAAGGAATTGGCACTCCTCCTGGTGTTCCTTGTTCTTTATTTAAGTATAAAGTCGAGAAACTGAGAGTATTTCGTTTGCCTAAATCTGCTTCTAATTTGAGATTAAAATTGTTATAAAGTGCATCATTATTTTTTCGAGTTCCCGAAAAATTAGCTTCAGGAATAGAAAAAGGATAATTATTTTCAGCTTGGGTACGGTTGTAACCTACAACCCAAGAAATATCACCTTTTTTGCCGCTATTTTGAATACTTTGTTGGTTAAGTCCGTAAGCACCAAAATTGACTTTTGCCTCTGTGGTAATTTTCTCTGTAGGACGACGGGTGATAATATTAATTACTCCCCCAATTGCATCAGAACCATAAAGAGTTGAACCTCCTCCTGGTAATACTTCAACTCTTTGAATATTGTTTGTTGTAAATTCGGAAAGATCAAAACCACCACTACCGACATTATTAATTGGTCTACCATCAAGTAATATTAATACTTGACCAGTATTAGAACCACGAATAAATTGACCACTTAAAGCATTAACTTCTGTTCCTACAGTACCATCACCTAATATACCAGGCAGAAATTTAAGTGCTTCTCTTACAGTTCTCGCACCTTGTGCTTCCATTTCTTCACCCGTAATTACATAAATTGTCCGGGTAGAATCTTTGACTGTTCCTTCCTGACGAAAGGGTGAAAAAACAGGTTCATTTAATAGCTTCTGAATGACATTTATTTCAATATCAGCTTCTTTTTCTTCAGTATCTGCTGGTGTATTTTGAGTAATTTTCTCTGCGACTGGTTGTAAATCTTTTGCAGAACCTTCGTGTTGGGGAATTTCTACTCCTATAACTTTGTAATTCTCACCCCATATTCCCAAAGTCACACTAGACGCAATAATTTGAATTCCCAGTTTCGCAACTAAATTAGTAGACATTTTTTACCTAAACACCTGTATAACTAAAAATTTGACCAAGGTAACAGTTGCAGTCTTTTTCATTAACCAGCACGGTAATTTACTCAATTACACGCTAAAAAAAGACTGCGACAGTAAAGAAAGAAGCCGCATTGATGTGAGAATTATAATCATTATCACACAAATGGTAAAAATTGCAATAGCGGCTTGGCATCAATTCAACTAGTCACCAACAGCAAAATACTTTTGATACTGATATCTGGTGAACAATTAACAGCAATTGGCGTTTAAATTTGCCCACTTATTTAGTGCAGGAATTTTCGCTAAAATACCTTTTTTCAAAGGTTCTGGGCGTTCTGACCAAGGTAATAAACCATCCGCTTTAGCATAGTATAGACTTGCACATTCTAGTATTGCAGATGTACTACAATCTACGGGTAAATCACCAAAGAGATAGGTTGATTTTCCTTCTGCGGTAAAAGCAACGACGCAGGAATGACTGCAAGCACTCATACATTCAACCCCCTGAATGCAGAATTTATCCTGCATTTCTCTATCTTGTGCAAGTTGTTGAAGCTGTTGTAGTAGTTGTTCTCCTTTACTTTCACCAACCCGTTTACCATCTTGCCACTTACCACCACAAGTCGTGCAGACAAATAGAGTATGTTTTTGATTCAGCATTGATTGAAAAATGTGTAAGAATCAGTTAGAAACGCAGACATGATAATTTTTAAAGCCGGACTACAGCAGCAACCTCTCCTACAAACAAATAATGTTTGAAATCATTGCTTTTATAAAAAAGGGCTGATGTCAATTGATATATTTGATTCAATTGAAAACTGCTATGTCTATTTGAAGAAATCTATTGAAGATAGCAGTAAGCGTCAGTTATATACGCTTCCCGTTTTCTTGGATAAAAAGTTGTAAAAAATTAAATCTACTGTTAATAGTCTCAGAGTAATACACAATCTGTAGAGAATCTCTGAAGCCAAAATGATTAATTTTGATGGAAATATTCATGGATTTATTCATCTGTACCACGCAGATGGATATGGTTGGTTTCACTCTCGGCGGGCATTCTGACTCAGAGACATAAGCCTCATCACAGCTGCGGGACAGCGTTGGATTTACACCAAACTTTCCCCCTTGCGTTTAATGGGTTTTCCATTAAAACCGACATTGAAAATAAACATACAATAATTTTCGTTGGTTGTCAATGGGAGTGGCAGGATAATTTTATTTAGGTTTTGTTGAATTTAACTGCAATTACAGCAGATTGCTGTTATATATAGGAATTGCCATTCAAGTGAGGTACAAGCAGTACTAATTCAACGCAGATGGACGCAGATGGACGCAGATAAACGCGGATAATTTTGTACTAGGAAATACTATATTGATAATTATTCTGTTAGTTTATCTTCGTAGGGATTACTAAAATCTAGGTTTTTAATAAACTCTTCATCAGTCAGACTTTGCAAAAATGCCAGTAAATCCTGTTTTTCACTTTCACTTAATTTAAACCCACTAATAAACTCATTTTTGAAAGGATTTGTACTACCGATTCCGGCAAATTTACTTATTTAAGTGTATATCTATTTTTCAAGCCGATAAAGTTGATATTTCTCACTGGATGCAGTCTTATTTATAGCCGTTATCGGTTGAGTGAGAGACAAGAACCCAACCCCCTCCTCCTTTGGATGATGCCTCCGGCAAGCTACGCGGTAAGCGCAGTTTACACCAATCGCCTACGGTGGAAAACCCGCCTACAGGGATGGTTTACAGCCAGAGATGAGGGGAATATGATGTATCTCATTGAAGTGCATACCGCTATAATAGAAATATTTTTATATATCCCTTTGCTCAATAATCAATGACTAAAAAATTGTTTCGGACTGGCATGATAGTGATATTCATCCTATCATTTATATTACGCTTTTGGGGTTTGGAGCGATTTAATACCCTTGTATTTGATGAAATTTATTTTGCTCAATTTGGTAATAACTATCTTACACGAACGCCATTTTTTAATGCTCATCCACCGTTAAGTCAATATCTAATTGGCTTTGGAATTTGGATTGGGAATCATATTCCTTTTTGGCAAAATACTGTAAATGGTTTGACAGGTTCTTTATTATCTCCTTGGAGTTATCGGTGGATAAATGCTTTGACTGGTTCATTTATTCCTTTAGTAGTTGTTTTATTAACTTATCAATTATCTTATCGGCGTGGCTTTGCTTTATTAGCAGGTTTTTTTACAGCTTGTGACGGCTTATTTTTAGTAGAATCTCGCTATGCTTTGAGCAATATATATATAGTTATTTTTGGTTTAATTGGGCAATGGTTTTTATTATTAGCTTTAGAAAAGCAAAATAAACAACGTTGGTTGTGGTTGGCGTTAGCTGGTGTTGGATTTGGTGCTTCTATCGCTACAAAATGGAATGGTCTCTGGTTTCTTTTAGGTGCTTATGGAATGTGGATAGCAGCTTGGATAATTAACTGGTTGCAATCTTTTTCACCATCATGCCATGTTCCTATATTTTCTTATTTGCGTCCTTTAAGCACTTCTAAAAATTCTCAAATTAATAGCAATGAAATTACTATTCAAACACCATTACAAAACCTAATTCAGGTAAATATTTTGCAGATGATATCCTGTCTGGGAATGATTCCCGCAGCAGTTTATAGTCTGATTTGGATTCCTCACTTGCAATTAGATACCAGATATGGATTTATAGAAGTTCATCAGGAAATTCTGAAATTTCATCTACATTTAGGTGGTAACAATTCTAGTGTTCATCCTTATTGTGCTGCTTGGTACAAATGGCCATTATTAACTCGACCAATGGCTTATTATTATCAAACAACTCAAAGTTTTAAAGATCCCATACCTGTATTTGGGCCTCCCTTACCTGCTGGTACTGGGAAAGTAATTTATGATGTCCATGCAATAGGTAATCCGTTTCTCTGGTGGTTTGGTCTTGCGGCAATTATATTTTTAATGGGAATGCTGTTTGTACAGATGTTTTTACCAGGGATACAGAGAAAACGTGTCTTTATTCCTAAAAATCTGAGTGTTGATACTTGGATTGGGTTATATTTAGTTATTAACTATGCAGCTAATTTCTTACCTTGGGTGAAGGTCAATCGGTGTGTGTTTATTTACCATTATATGTGTGCAGTGGTTTTTACATTTATAGCGATCGCTTGGTTTGTTGATCAATGTCTTCGTAGTTATCGTCGAAAACTGCGTATACTCGGTCTTACTATCACCTTCACTATCATAGCTGCTTTTGTGTTTTGGATGCCTATTTATTTGGGTTTACCTCTTTCTGTGGAAGATTATCGTCTGCGGATGTGGTTTAGAACTTGGATTTGAGTCACTATTTATTTCCGCCGTAATGTACTAGATAAAGTTTACAGTAAATTTTAAAAGTGTTTAAATTTGGTGCGATGCTTGCATTGAGCTTACACTTCTGGGGAAGTAAGCTACTCGTAGCCTCTGGCTAATTATTAATCATAAAATAATCTTTGTAATAAATTTATCACTATAATCTTTAAAATTATCTTCGTGAGAAGTATTATTTTCTTTGATGGAGAGCAAAATATTATAGTATGCACTACACAAGAAATGCGTTTTATTACTGCCTGTTAATTATACTTGTATCCCTTGATAGTGTAATGTCCCGACCACTGAAAGCGCAGACTATAGGAACTGGACAAATATCAAATAGCGACATCTTCTTATCCCAACAAATCCCACTCCCTCAAGATTTACAGCCATCTTTACCTTCCCCATTTCCGACACCGAAAATACCACAAACACTACCTCCACCAGCAGAACTATTTCCGCCGACTGAGCAAACTTCCCCACAACCTGAGCCTGTTCCTGATAATTTACCTACAACTATTGTTGTTGAACGGTTTGAAGTGATTGGTAGTACAGTATTTAGTGCCGAAAAATTAGCTCAAGTCACGGCTGAATTTACTAAACGACCAATTTCTCTGGCTGAGTTGTTTCAGGCTCGTTCTCAAATTACTGATTTGTATATTAAGAATGGTTATATAACTTCGGGTGCGTATATTCCGCCACAAAGCATCCAATCTGGTGTGATTAAAATTCAGGTAATTGAAGGTAAATTAGAAGACATAGAAATAGTTGGTACGGGGCGACTCAATTCCAATTATATACGTAGTCGTTTGGCAATAGCTACAAAAGCACCTGTAAATAGGGAGCGTTTACTGGAGGCGCTGCGATTGTTGCAACTTAATCCTTTGATTGAAAACCTGTCTGCGGAACTGTCTGCTGGCTCTCGTACTGGCACTAATATACTGCAAGTTAAAATTAACGAGGCGAAAACGTTCCATTCCCAAATTACCTTAGATAATGGGCGATCGCCTAGTGTTGGTAGTTTTCGTCGCCGCTTAAATGTATTCGAGGGAAATGTACTGGGCTTGGGAGACTCTCTGAGCCTGACTTACAGCAATACAGATGGTAGTAATTCTCTTGATGCCACCTATACATTACCTGTTAATTCTCGGAATGGAACCATAGCTTTTAGCTTCAGTAATACAGGCAGTAATGTGATTGAAAAGCCTTTCAATATTCTCGATATTCAGTCTAATTCCCGTTCCTACGAACTCACATTTCGTCAACCCATTGTTCAAAGTCCCACACAGGAACTTACTCTTGGTTTGACAGGTTCCCGACGAGAAAGTGAAGCTTCTTATCTCCCCGGAGATCGCATTCCTTTCCCCTCGGTGGGCGCAGATGAAGAAGGACGTACAAGGTTATCTGCGTTGAGCTTTTTTCAAGAATGGACTACTCGCAACAACTATCAAGTAATTGCAGTGCGATCGCAATTTAATTTAGGAATTGATTTCTTAAATCCTACAATTAATACATCTGCTCCCGATGGACGCTTTTTTTCTTGGCAGGGACAAGCTCAATGGGCAAGGCTTTTAGCTCCTGACACCTTATTTTTACTCCGTGCAAATACACAATTAGCCTCAAGAGCGTTACTGCCTTTAGAACAGTTTGGATTAGGTGGTCAAGATAACGTGCGCGGCTACCGTCAAGATTACTTACTCACAGATAATGGTGCTTTCGTTTCTGCTGAAGTCCTCATTCCCATTTTTCGCCTACCAAAAATGAATGGGATGTTACAGGTTATCCCCTTTGTAGATTTTGGTGTCGGCTGGAATAATTCCGGTACAGACAATCCCACACCTAACACCCTAGCTGCGGCGGGAATAGGTTGGCAATGGACACAGAACAATCTTACCGCTCGTTTAGATTGGGGGATTCCCTTAATATCAGTTGATTCACAACCAAGAACATGGCAAGAAAATGGACTGTATTTTTCTTTACGATATAGTCCTTTTTGAATAAGTTTCTGCAAGTTGCCCTAAGGTACAGAACAAGAAGCAGTGGGTAAAACAGGACTATGAGGGAGAGCTTTTGCTACCTGAGCAACTAAGTGAACTTCACCTTTGCTATCAATTACCCATCCTTGTGCTTCCACAATCTTCGTTGTGGGACTGCTACTAACACCAACAGATTTACTATTTTCCTGATTGTTCTGACTAGGTACTAAATCAACCAACTCAACTAAAGCTGTTGTCCCTGTCAATAAATCATGAGGACTAGATGGGATACCACCTCTACCAGCTACAGTAAATTTATTTTTACTACTAACTAATTTACTACCCGCAGCACACCCTTGAACAATCTGATTGGAGACATCAATAAGACTCGTAGGCAAAGATAATAATCCCTGAGAAGGGTCAATACTCAATACATTAATACTGACATCACCATTCAGACCAAATTGGGAACTGGCAGTAATATCGCTTTTTGCTGTACCTTGTAAACGATACTCTGTCCCAAAAATTCCCTGTGTAGTGATTTCTATTTGGCCTCCATTACCTTGTTCAGCATTAGCATTAATATCACTATCCTCAAACGGTAACGCGACAACAAACCCATTTTGAGCATCAATATAAATATTGCCACCTTGAGCATTATTAAAGGCTTGTGCAGAAATGCGGCTATTGTTCCTCATCAGTAATAAATCTTGCACAAACAAATTAATAGTAGCGTTCTCTCCAGTTTCTCCCAACCCTGTTTCTGCTGTTAATAGACCTTGATCGAGAAACAGGTTATTTGCGGTGATTGTTAAATACCCAGCTTCTCCTAAAGGACTACTCACTGTTGCGATCGCCTGATTGGAGATGGTAAACTGCCCAGTAGTGATATCTACAAAGCCTGCATCACCTTTACCAGTAGCTTCAGATGCGATCCGACTACCACTATCGAGCTTAATCAAATCACTGGCATAAACAGTTATATTCCCTGCTTCACCATTGGCTGTAGAAGCTGTAATTGCACTGTTATTACTTAACTGTAAAGATTTTAATTCCAATAATTCGATATCTCCACCAATACCAGAAAAAGTTTCCCCACTAATTTGGGCTTGGTTGTCAAGAATTACCTTATTAGCTGTAATGCGTGTGTATCCACCTGTATTATTTTGACTGCTAACAGATACTCGTGAGCTATTATTGATATTCAATTCTCCGGTAGTGATATCTATAAAACCGGCATTACCATTACCAATAGATTCAGATGAAATCAGGCTATCATTATCGAGACTGATAAAATCACTAGCATTAATAGTTACATCTCCTGCCTGACCATTATTTGTGGCAGCTGAGATATAACTGTTATTACTTAACTGCAAAGATTCTAAGCCTAGCAATTCAATCTCACCACCATTACTAGAGAATGTGTTCGCTTCTATTTTAGCTTGCTGATCAAGAATGACGGTATTAGCTTCAAGACGCAAATAGCCAGCAGTATTATCTTTACTATTGACATTTATATTTGCTCCATTGCTCATAGTAAATTGTCCGGTAGTGATATCTACAAAACCTGCTTTACCTTGGTTAATAGCTCCAGAGGAAATCAGACTACCATGATCGAGATTAATAAAATCACTAGTATGAATAGTTATATCTCCAGCCTCACCATCAATTGTGACAGATAAGATAGAACTGTTATTACTTAACTGCAAGGATTTTAAGCCTAGTAATTCAATTTCACCACCAGTACCAGAGCTTGTATTGGCTTTAATTTTAGCTTGCTGATCAAGAGTGACTGTATTAGCTGTAAGTCGCAAATAACCTGCATCATTGGGACTACTGACGCTAATCTCTGTCCCATTACTCATAGTGAATTGTCCAGTATTAATTTCTACGAAACCAGCATCACCCTGATCAATCGCTTCAGATGCGATCAGGCTACCACTATCAAGGTTGATAAAATCACTGGCATTAATAGTTATATCTCCAGCTTCACTATTAATTGTGGAAGCTGTAATTACACTATTATTGCTTAATTGCAAAGATTTTAAGCCTAACACCTCAATCTCGCCACCAATACCAGATGCTGTATTAGCTACTATTTTTGCTTGTTTATCAAGAGTGACGGTATTAGCTGTAAGTCGCAAATAGCCTGCATCATCTGAACTACTGACGCTAATCTCTGCCCCATTAATCATAGTAAATTGTCCGGTGTTGATTTCGACGAAGCCAGCATCACCCTGACTTGCTTCAGATGCGATCCGGCTACCGCTATCAAGGTTGATAGAATCACTGGCATTAATAATTATATTTCCGGCTAGTCCATCTACTGCGTTTGCAGAGATTTCACTGTTGCTGATTTGTAAAGATTTTAAGTTTAGTAGCTGAATATCGCCACTAGTTCCCGATGCTGTATTAGTTGTGATTTTAGCTTGGTGATCAAGGGTTAATGTATTGGCACTGACAGTAATACTACCTTGTTGGTTTGTAGAGATTGTGGAATTTGTCAAGTTTGCAGAGTCGCTAACTTTGACAGCTATTTCTCCACCGCTGTTATTAGGGTTAGTGTTAATAGTGGTATTAATCAGATTTAGTTGTCCAGCATCAATATCGAAGTTTCCGCCAGCAGTAGTGATAGTACTATCCTGTATTTGCAGGTTTGCGGTTGCTTGGAGTATGAAGTCATTGACAGCTGTTAACGTTCCTTGCAAGTCTAGTTGATCTGCAACGAAGTTAAAATCTTGCCCGACTGAGAGATTACCGAAATTTGTAATTTTTGCACCTGTTTGACTTTCAGCATATTGCAAACCAGGAGTAATATTAACTGTTAATAATGGTGGTGCTTGGGGATTGGTAGCACTAAATTCACTACCATCGAAAAATTTTAAACTGTTGCTGGTAGTAGCTGTGAATGAACCACCAATGTTTAAACTAGCATTGTTACCAAAGATAATGCCATTGGGGTTGATTAAAAATAGGTTAGCTCTACCATTTGTACGAATTAGTCCATCAATATTGGAGATGGAGTTACCTGTCACCCTAGTGAGGATATTCTCAATTCCCAAGCTGTTATTAAATAAAGCTTGTCCATTTGTGGGTATGGAAAATTCTTGGAAGCTGTGATATAGATTGACACCGTTAACTGTACCACCCTTAATTTCACAAACTGTGCATCCTGATTGTACTTGAGAGTTAGTTGGCAGGGTATTGTCAGGGACTATTTGGGCAGTAACTTTTTTAGAGATTAAAGTAGAAGTGAGAAATGCTAACAGGTAAAGACTGAAAGTTAAAATATTGTATTTCTTGGTAATCTGGCTGTATTTGTAAGGGTTAATTTGATCTTCAAGCATAGTCTAATTATGTTTTATACTGAATTCTGCTAGACCAGATACTGGTAATTGCTTAATTCAGGTGTAAATTTTATTATAAGATTTATATGTGGTTTTGAAAATATACTGAGTTAAAGCGATGTCTGACACAATCAGGATTCTACATTAATTAATGTGTAGAACAAGAAACTTGAGGTGAAATAGGAGTATGAGGTAAAACATTTGCTACTTGAGCAACCAAGTGAATGTTACCTTTGTCATCAACAACCAATGCTTGAGCCTCCACAATCTTTGTTGGTAAACTGCTAGTAGCAATTTCAGATTGAATATCCTGATTACTTTTCTGACTAGGCACTAATTCTGCCAAATCAACTAATGCTGTCGTCCCCGTGAATAAATCATCAGGACTAGATGGTAATCCACCACGGCCAACGATAGTAAATTTATTATCTCGACTTGTAAATTTGCTATCAGCAGTACATTCTTGATCAACCTCATTATCAGTATCAATTAGGTTTGTTGAGAGAGTGACTAAGCCTTGACTGGGATCAACAGCTAACTCGTTAATTTGGACTTTACCACTCAACTCAGGATTTGCTCCAGTCGCAGTAATATCACTTTCTGGAGTGGCTTGTGGACGAGATTTTGTCCCAAAGATACCTTGAGCATTGATTGTTACCTTACCACCCCGAAAATCAGTTGAATTAGCACTAATATCACTGTTTTCTGATGCAGCTAAAACATCAGTATCAATAATGATATTGCCACCATTAACATTGTTACCAGTTGCATTAGTGGTAATGCTGCTGCCACGACGCATTATTAAGCCTTGAGTGCTTAAATTAATACTTGCTTGCTCTGGATGGAGTTCAGTGTTTTCACCACGGGTATTTGCAGTGATGGTGGCCGAGTTATCCAAGAGGATAAAGCGAGCATTGACGATGATATTACCTGCATTTTCTGTTCCTCGACCCTCTACAGTAATCGTAGCCCCATCACGAATTTTTAAGGTATTGGTGCTAACTTTTATATTTCCTGCTGCTCCTGTTGCACGCGACATATATCTAGCATCTGAGCCGCTTAGTTGTGTATCAGAAGTATTTACCTTCAAATTATCTGGATCAAAAGCACTAAAAGTTTCAGAGCTGATCCTAGTGTTAATACTGCGACCAGTAATAATTAGTTCTGAATCTGAAAAAGGTTTACCACCAGTCATGTCTATTGATTCTGTAGCGTTGATGGTAACATTCCCACCTCTACCATTACCAAGACTAGGCGCTCCTACTAATGCTCTATCCTGGAGAATCAAATTCTTGGTATTAATATTCACATTACCTGCATCTCCTGTACTATAAAAATCATTTCCTGTTCCCAATAAGGAATTAACTACTTGCACTGAATTAGAGGCGTTAATATTAATATTTCCACTGTTACCTTGACCCGCAGTATTAACAAGTATAAATGCTGCATTTTTGAGGATTAATTGACCTGTATTCATTTCCAAATTGCCACCACTTCCAGTCCCCAGACTGACGGCAAAAAAACCATTGCGATTATCACGCAGATTTTTGGGATTAATAATTTCTGCAAAAACTTTTTCAAAGTTACCAGTACCAATTACTTCTACAGTATCAGTGGCGTTAATGGTTATAGCCCCACCTGGAACTGAACCCGAGTTTAAAGATGTCATCCGTGAACCTTCAATCATTCGCAGATTACCTGTTTGTACCCGAATTTCACCGCCAGTTATGCTATTGGTATCAATAGTACTATCTGCAAGTAGAATGTCTCCAAAATTTTTTATGCCATCATAACCGAAGAAAAATCCTTGGTTAATGGCAGTGAGGTTAACTAAACCTTCTTCAGCAACACTACCTAATTCTATCCTTCCTCCAGAGGTTCCTAATGTTGTTCCTGTTAAGGTGATATCACCACCTATTAAAGCTAAGGTTTGATTTGGTTGTACTTGTAGTCTATTTGTTGCCTGGACTTGAATTTTTCCGGGATTGCTGCCATATTGCAAGCCGAGAGGAGTAGTGATAGTTAATAGGGATGTATTTTCAACGGTTTGGGTACTAAATTGCGTACCATCTGCAAATTTGAGGCTGTTCGCTGTACTCGCTACAAATGAACCACCAATGTTTAAACTGGCATTGTTACCAAAGATAATGCCGTTGGGGTTGATTATAAATAGGTTAGCGTTACCATTGGCACGAATTAGTCCATCAATATTGGAGATGCTGCTACCTGTAACTCGTGTGAGGATGTTTTGAATTGTTGGACTGTTATTAAATAAAGCTTGTCCATTTGTGGGTACGGAAAATTTTTGGAAACTGTGATATAGATTGACACCTCTAACTGTACCACCGTTAATTTCACAAACCGTGCAACCTGGTTGTACTTGAGAGTTAACTGGCAGAGTATTGTCAGGAACTATTTGGGCTGTAGCTTTTTTGGTAATGAAAACAGATGTGAGTAATGCAAAAAGGTAGAGGCTCAAATAAAAGCTGTACAACATAGCAGTTACCCATGACTCTGGCAAGAATGTTCCGAATTACAATACCAATACCTTCTCCGATTTACGAGGGTAAGTTGATACATAATTCCGTTATTACTTACTATGGTTAATTTTTACAGTGCGTTTCTATGATTTGCATTAAAGCCAATTTCCTAGTAGCACAAATGGGGCCCAGTAGAAGGGATTACTGTATTTAGGTTGTTTTAGTAGTTTTAATTGAGCAAGACGGATAGCTTCAGCTTTTGTTACTTTAGATTTGGCTAATTGACGGTAAAATTCCACCATAAATTCAGCGGCAGATTCATCATCTACAGACCATAGTGTTGCTAGAGTGCTACGTGCGCCAGAACGAACAGCTACACCTGCTATTCCTAGTGGGGCGCGGTTATCTCCTTGGGCAGTTTGACAGGCGCTCAGAACTAATAACTCAATGGGATTACTAGTATCTTGTTCTCTAGTTTGGAGTAATTCGCCTAATTCTTTAACGTCAAGACGATTGTCCCAGGTGAGAATAAAGGTGTCTTGAGCATTGGAACTAAATTGACCGTGAGTAGCTAAATGTACTATGGGAAATGGTGTTGCACGGATGAGATTTTGGATATCTGTGCTGGTGAATGTTTGATTAAATAGGACTTGAGTAGGAATTTCAGAAATGATACCTTCAATTTCTACACCTACTCCAGGTAATGAGGAAAAACCTTGTCTGGCTTCGCTGATGGCACCAACTAGTATTTTGAGGGGTTTTTGTTGTAGGGGTTGGGGAGAAAGTAGTTGTAAACCTGGTGTTTGCGCTAGGCTGTATTTTTCTACTAGATATTGCTTTCCGTCGTGAAGTGCTGCCATTGGCAGGTTTTTCATTACGCCATCGAGGACAAATACTAGGGTTTTGATGTCGCTGGCAGCTAAATCTGCTTCTATGGGGCGGATGATTAAATTGTAAACTTTTTGAGCGATCGCTAGACGTTGTTGATTTCCTAAGTTGGGTCTGAGGGACGATCGCATTTCTAGTAAAATTTTCTCTAGTTCTGGCTGGGGAATAGTCGTAGTATAGTGACGTAGAGGTTGATTTGTAACGGAGATAATCATCTCCAAGCGATCGCTCAAAATAATCGGATATATAATTGCAGCTTGCGAATCTATTTGATCAACTTTGGTAATCTGACTTGTGAGACAATCTTCCCGAAAATAATTATCTAATTCTGCTACTTTCAACGATTCCATCAAATCACGGGCTTTGGTCAAATTTAACTGACTGATATCTTTGGTATTTTTTGTTTTTGTGGGTTGCAGTAATAAACTCACTAACTCTCGATAAATAGGTTCTATACTCTCCTGAAAAGAAAACTGAAGATTGCTATTCCCGGCCACTAAATCTTTACGAATGTAAGCTAGGGTTTTAACCGCTGTGTCGTATGCACCAATAGCTTTTTCTGAGTTGCCAATAGCTTGAAAAATTCTTCCTAGTTGCCATTGCCAAAGATAGCTGATTTCGGCAGCATTACCTGTTTGGGCAAGAATTAAGGCTTGTTCAGTGAGTTTTTGCGCTTCCGACCATTGTTGATTTTGTTCATACATTCCACCCAAGTAACCCAAAGCGTAAGATTCTGCCCTTGTATCGCTAATACTTTGAGCTTGTTGGATAGCGGTGGCGAGAGTTTTGGCAGCAAGTTGTTTTTGAGCAATTTTTTGTAAACTCTGGGCAAAATTTACCTGTGCATATATGCTGGTGCGGCTGGGGACTAAGTTCTCTATTTGAGGCTGAATTTCCGGGATTAAAGCTTTAGCTTCTAACCATTTTTTGGTATTGACGTAAAGACGTAATTGATTGAGTTGGGCTTGGAGTTTTATAGTAGGTGAAGTGGATGCAGATATTGCTTGTTGATAATAATTGGTAGCTACTTCACTTTGTTGAGAAAACGCCGTGTTGCCTAAACTGAGTAATGTTACAGCGATGTCAGTTTGGGAATTTAATTTTTGAGATATGGCTAAACTTTGTTGTAAAATTTCATATGATTTTTCTAAATTACCCATCACTCGCAGAGTATCACCCAAGTTCAGCAAACTAGATGCTTTTAACATAGTATCTGGTTGTGCTTGCAGGTTTTGGGTTACTTGCTCTAAAGTTTTCCTCGCACGGGGGTATAATCCCAATGATCGCAAAGCTTGAGTTTGATTCAGTAAGCTGCGGTTGACTCCTGTTTGATCTCCAGCTTTTTTATACATATCAGCGGTTTTTTTCCAGGTGATAAGTGCCGTTTCTGCTTCTCCTTGAGATAGTTGCAGATTTCCTTGGATATTTAATGCTTGTGCTAAGAGGGAGAAGGACTGGGAAGACGGGGAGACACCGCCCCTACTGAGCAAATTGATACTTTGAGATATAGCCTCGTTTGCTGGTTGTAACTTACCTAAATGTTGGTATGCTAAGGCTAGGTTACTGAGTACAATTGCTTGGTTGAGGGTATCACCTTTTTTAGCAAATATCTCTGTGGCTTGTTGCCAAAGTGCGATCGCTTCTGTAAACTGTTCCAATAGATAGCGTTGCTTTCCAGCTTCTACTAATGAAGTAGTTTCTGTAGTAACAGCAGTGACTACAGGTAGTTGGAAAGAAACACTTTTATTTACTTGTAATATAGTCAGCGATGTGACTAATATTCCTAAACAAAAATATTTAAATATTACCTTATTGATAATCATAAAACCTCGCGGTAAGTGGGAAACGCAGCGGCTTTAGCCCTGAGAGTGTCAAGAATGATCACCGGATATAAATCGACTTAATAAAGCGGCAAGACTCAAAGCTTTTCCGATTGATTTAGGGCTAGTCTCTTCTTCAGCATTTTTAATTTTGAGTATTCCAGCGTATTTCAAAGCTAGTGGTTGCTTTGGGTTTAGTTTTAAGGATTGACGTATATAAACTTTAGCCATGCCTGGGAAGTTCTGTTGGAAGTGTATTACACCTAATAAAGCATAATGATCACTATTATTTGGCTCTAGTTTAATAGCGTCACGCAGTTCTTGTACAGCTAATGCCCATTTTGCCTGTTGTCCATATTCAACGGCTCGTTCATAATGACGTTGAGCGTAATTTATGTGTGCAGGTTTAGAATCTTTTTCTTTATCTTTAGATAATGTTAGTTCGACTTTTGGAATGCGTGGTCGAGGGACAATAGAGACGGACGCGGTGGATGTTGCTATTGTTGGTAATGGTGGCGCTTGGAAATAATTTTTTTTATGCAATGATAAGTAAACTAAATTCAGTTGCAGGATATGTTTAGTTACTTGATATACTTTTTGCAGTGATTTATATTGGTTTTCTGCACAAGAAGCTATCGCTTGTTCATAAACAATATTAGTCTCTTGTAAAGATAGTGGCATGATTTGCAAATTGATGGCAGCTTGAAGTTCTAAAATCGTTTGCTGATCCAACGATACGGCTTTTAATCGCAATTCCCCTATTATTTTAAACCTTGTTTTTACCTGCTTTAATTGCTGATAAGCTGGGTTAATTAATCTCGTAAATACTATTGTGGCTAATTCGCGGTCTTTCTCATCTCTATTGATGTAGTTATCAGGATGTAGCTGTTTCGCCAAAGCATGGTAGCGCTTAAGAATCTGACGCTCATCGGCATTCACAGAAACTCCCAATACGGCATAGGGGTCAATCAGTAATTCAAGTACTTCTGGTGGTAGGGAGTGCTGTGACATCATTTTAATATTTGCAAATAAGAGCTTTAAGGTATCATCAAAGCTAAATGCAGAATTTTTGTTAATTGGGTGAATTACTACAAAGCGTTTAATTATTCTATCTGTAGTTAGGTATTTTTAATGTGCCTAGTACGTCAGGGATAGCTGATAGAGATCACAATTAATGCCTACAATAGATTTAGATATATATTTTGCATCTCAACTAGACCAAACTGAATTTATGAATGAGGTTTGCGAATATGGCTGTCTTATCTTAGAAATTATAGAATTTGGAGATTGATAACGATAATGTTAATTAAACATAAAAACCGTAGCATTGCTGCTATTTTAGCCTTTTCTGGTACACTGACAATCTCAGGATTACATAAATTTTACCTGGGACAACCATTCTGGGGGATTCTGTATGTTTTGTTGTCTTGGACACCAATTCCTAAGGTAGCTAGTGCTATTGAGGGAGTTTGGTATTTAGCTCAAGATGAAGAAGCTTTTGACCGAAATTTTAATTTAGGTAAGTCAACAGCCAAGGTTTCACAACAGACAAGTAATCAAGTAGAATCAATAGCGAATGCGGTACGTGAGTTAGATGCTCTCCGCCAAGATGGTTTAATTTCTGAGTATGAATTTGAGCAAAAACGTCGCCAGATGCTAGACCAGATTTCTTGACGCAAGCAATAATAATGAATAACTGGCTACCTCTAAATCTGAAATTGCAAAAACTCCGCGTTAAGCTGCTGAATGATCCCTACTATCGTTTACAGTCTGGGGAAGAAATTGAGATGGCTGCACAGTTGGGAATGCGTATTGATGCTAATCAAGCAACGGTTGATGATTGGCTACGTTTACCGGGGTTGTCTATTCATCAAGGGCGATCGCTAGTCGAACTCTCTCGTTCTGGTGTGAGGTTCTATTGTATTGAAGATATTGCAGCAGCTTTGTGTGTTCCAGTACAACGGGTGCAGCCACTAAAACCATTGCTAAATTTTAGTTATTATGACGATGAATCTATAGATCAGCCGACTTATTTGGTTAACCCAAATACAGCAACGGCAGAGAGTCTGGCAAAAATTCCTTTTATAGATTTATCTTTAGCCCAAGCGGTGCTACAAAATCGCCTCACTGCGGGGCCTTACCGTAATCTGGTTGATTTTCAGCAACGACTAGAATTATCTGGGGATGCGATCGCTCAGTTAATGTATTATCTGCGGTTTTAGGTAGGAGGCAGGAGGCAGGAGGCAGGAGTCAGGAGGCAGGAGTCAGGAATCAGGAGTCAGGAGTCAGGAGGCAGGAGTCAGGAGGCAGGAGTCAGGAGGTAGGAGTCAGGAGGTAGGGAGTAGGAGGTAGGAGGCAGGAGGCAGGAGGTAGGGATTAGGAAGGAGAAAGATAGATTCCTCTTCATTCCTCTATTACCAGTCCCTAATAGCTAAATTAACCCAATGCGGTTGAAAGGCCAGAAGCGGAAAGTTGCACGACCGATAAGATTTTTTTGAGGTAAAAAGCCCCAGTAGCGAGAGTCATTACTATCGTTTCGGTTGTCTCCCATGACAAAAAATTCATTTTCTGGAACTGTGACGGGTGGGAAGGGCTGATTTGGTGGTTCTGCGATGTATTTTTCTTGTAGGGGTTCACCGTTGAGGTAAACTTTTCCTTTGGCTACACTAATCACCTCTCCTGGCATCCCAATTACCCGTTTAATGAAGGCTTGGTTGGCTTCATATCCCCGACGTTGCAGTTCTGGAGGTGATTTAAAAACGACGATATCACCAGTTTTGGGAAGATGAAACCGATAGGATACTTTTTCGACTACTAAGCGATCGCCTGTTTGTAAGGTGGGGTACATTGATTCTGAAGGAATTAACCGGGGTTCGGCGATAAATGTCCTAATCAGAAGTGCTAAGGTTAGTGCGATCGCTACTAAAGTAAAATTTTCCTGCCAAGCACGCCATGTTTTTGAAGGTGCGGAAGTTTCTTTAATATTATTTTCAGGGGGATTCATAGAATTTTGCAGCTAGTTTAAATTTGGAACTATCTTGACGATTGTGACTTTAAAGGTAGGATTATTAGTAATTTTGCTTCTGTGCGAACCCATACAAATAATCTAGTAATTACGGATTTTATCAAAAAGAATACAGAATTAATTATCTCCTAATTTCGGATGTATAATCAGGTTTAAGGCTGCCACCAAATAGTCTTTAATTACTAGCAAGTATGAATCCCCCATTTATTAATTTATTCTGACTCCTGACTGGTCACTGAGCTTGTCGAAGTGCTGACTTCTGGCTCCTTCTCCAAAGTTTCATCTATATTACCATTTAAATTTGATTCTACTTTAGCGGTAATTACTTCTGTGGGACGAAGAATTTTTTCACCCCAACAAAAGCCACGACGGACTATTTTAGTAATTGTTTGGTCTGGAACATCAGTTCTTTCTTCTCGATCAATGACGCGACATAGGTTAAAATCCGGTTCTGTACCTACTTGTAATTCTATAGGTATGAGTTGACGTTTTCCTAATACACTCAGAAATTTCCGATTAACTGCGGCTACAGAACGGGGTAAGCGTTCTATAAATTCTGGACTAGGATTGGGATTATTTTCTAGATAGGTTAATAAAGCTTCTAATGCATCAGCAACTTCTAAAAGTTCTAAAAAAAAATCTTCAGTTTGGGCTGCGGTTTGAGTTTGTTGTTCTCGTAGTGATTGCTGTAAAGTAACGTTTTCTTTTTTGATTTCACCAATTTGAAGCATGAGCAAATCACGCAATTCTTGGCTGATAAAATAGGTAGGATTTAAGTCAGACACGGGTTATCTCTTTAGATAATATTGCTAAAATTTTGTTAGCCCAAGTATTGACTTGGGGGTGAGTATGATTACTCAACGACTCAGCAAGAGCGATCGCTCTTTGTAATTGTCCACCCATTTGATAGGCTTTAATTAGCCACATTGTAGCTTGTAGATATTCTTGGCTATTATGTTTTTTACAGCCTTGGCGGTAGTCTTCCAAGTATTTTGTCGCTTTGGGGTAACGTCCCTCTTTACAAGCTGCCACTCCTTCTGTAAATAGTTGTGATAAGGGAATCGGTAAAGGTTGTCTTTTGATATTGTTTTGGCGGGTAGCTTGTGGGATGTCTTCTCTACGAGACGCTCCGCGAATGGCGGACATTGCGATCGCATCATCTAAGCCGTCAAATTCCGATAATAATACTAGAGTAGGCGCAGGTTTAGTCAAAACTGTCAAATCAGTATACTTAAATCGCTTAATAGTCGGCAATATCGGACGCAAATAGTCAGCAATAATTCTTTCTTCTGACTTCATCAAGCTCTTTTGCGCCTTAGCAATCACATCTACTGGATATAGTTTGCGCTTCATGGCTATTGCTACGGCTTTAGCAATTTCTGCTTTCGATGCGGCTTGAGATACACCTAAAATATCGTAGGGGTTATTTTCCATAATTTAATTAGAAGGGTATAAATAAAGCTGTATGGTAGTCCTGACTCCTGAATTTTTACAAAATCTTTAACAAAATTTCAGTCCCCGATAAACTTCTTGAAATGCAGGTTCATTTGGACAAATTTCGTAAGCCCAACGCCCTAATTGTAGCACTACTTCTGGGTCATTTAAACTACCGTCTTCTACACCTTTAATTAATAAATCTATAAAGAATTCAGCGACAATATAACGAACTCTATCACGTTTTGAATTTCTAGCTTTTTTAACCATTTCCTCATGCTGTCGAGTTTTAAATAAGCGATTAATTTCTTCTATTTCCTGGTCAAATTCAACGTTTTCTATGATGTCATTGACAACAGGATTATTGCCATCAATATTTTTAAGTTTCTGGAGTTTTGTCAGAGCTTGTTTTGAAGAAATTTGTTTATTAATAAGTTGTTGTCTAATTTCTTCTGCTTGATACTCAGCCAAGTAACTAATAGCAGATTGAGTATCTACAATATCATACCAAAATTCAGCAAATTCTAAATGTTCTTGAAACTCTGATATAATCTGACGCTGGGAATTACACAGTCGATCTATTTCTTGTTGCCAATCTTGATTATTTTTAATTTCTGCTTTTGCTTGTTGCCAAGGAGTAATTGCTTGTTGCCATTTGTGTTGTTGTAGATGATAACAACCTTCATGATAAGCAACGAAATTGTGAGCAAATTCTTCAACTTCAATAGTATGGTTACTAACAGGTTTAAGTTGAATTGCTCTTTCCCTATCTCCTTCTAAACAAGCAGCCACAGCTAATCCCCAATGAGTATAAAGGGAATGGAGAATTTTTTGACTAGAATGTATTTTATATACTATAGTACTCTGCCATTGGGAACTAAATTTTTGATAACAGCCAGGTGTGATAAATACTTCATTAATCTGCATTCCTGAATTGGCAGGTTCTCCCATAAATCTGAGAGTAACTATTTGCCAACGTAAGTAATCGCGCAAATTTAAATAATTTTCAATATTGGTATTTTTGATATGATCAATTGCTGCTTCTAAACACCGTTTTAATTCTAAAGATACAAAATTAAAATCAACAGCTTTATTTCCTAACCAAGGAATATTTTGGAGGCTAGAATCAGAGTTTAAATTAGCTATTGCAGTGGATAAAGCAATAATTAAATCAATCAGTTTATCAGGATTGCTTTGGGCATGGTAATAAGTTGCTACTGTCCAGTTATGTAGTGTGGTGATATTAGGATTAACAATCCAGATATTTTCCATTTTAGGAGCAATATTTTTCCAATCTGAGTCTTGCCAAACTGCGGCTTCTAAACTTGGTTGGATATGTTCTTTCAGATTAGTTTCGACTAAGGCGTTAGCACCAAATTTTTGAATAAATTCCCTACTCGCTGTTTTAGCTTTCTCCAATTGTTTAGACCTAACTAACTCTTCAATATTATGTAAAGACAATGAGTATTGATACTGAAAAACGTCCTGAATAATTGTTTTTTGCTCATTTATTGATACCGCAGATACGTTCTGCCATTCCCAATAAGCTAACTGTAAATTTGCTTGTTGAGCTAGTGCAAAACCACGCAAATAAGCCGCTTGTTGTCCTGATAAACCTTGTAAATAAGATAGTGCAGTTGCCCAATCTTGCATTTTAATTGCCACTATACCTAAGCGAATTTGGGACTCTTGAGGATTTGGTAAAAGTGATTGAGCATTTTTATATAAAGATTTAGCTGCTGGGAAATCACCTGCTTTTTCTGCTGTTAAACCTTGACGAAATAGTTCTCTACCTTTGACTGTAGATTTGAGTTTTTGGCGTAAATCAAGTCCGTCAGTGCGAGGGAAATTAGTCAAAGCGGAATCTAAAAGTACGATCGCTTCCTGTAATTCACCTTTAGACTCGGCTTGCTTTGCCTTGCGGAAGATAGATTTATAACTTTCTTCGAGAGGAACTTGGGTTAAAGCATCAGTAAAGGCTTGTTTGACTAACTCAGTGGTGTATAGTTTTTCAGCTTCTTGATAAATAGCGATCGCATTTTTAAAGAAGTAATTTTCTGCCTGTGACTGGGCTTGTTTGACCAAATCCTGAAATTGCTTGCGCCTTTGCAGTTCCTGTTGGCATTGCTGAATTGAGTACAATACTTGCTCATCTTCCAGAATTATACTATGTAAGCGATAAAGTGCGATCGCATCAGATATGCCTTGAGTGACGAAAGGATCACCAATATCATTCATCAAAATCAAATTAGCCCTAGCAGCCAATTTATCCGCCTCTGTAACTTGATTTTGCCACTCTACTAATTGTTTTTGCAACCTCTCTACAAGATTACCAATTAATATTTTACCAACTAAAACTTCCCAAAAATTGGGTTCTTCTGCCCACATATTTAGGGCTGTTTCCGCAGTAGTTACAGCTTCTCGCAGTTGCTTGTTTAGAGCCAATTTTTCAGCTTTCTGGCTTGCTTCCTTTACGGTGTCAAAGATACTCATTCAGTTTTCTCCTGACAGTTAGGAATTTTCAACTCCTCCCCCGGATCTATATAGTAGTTTTTCCGGTTTTCTAGTTCGGGATTAGCTTTAACTATAAGTTTCCAAGCACCACCTTGACCACATAATTTTAAAGCAATCAAACTCAGGTTATCTCCTGGTTTGACAGTATAAATAATATTTGGTTGTAATACAGGCTTATTTATCGGTGATATGCTGCTATTAACTACCGTTGGATTAGGGTTTAAAATAGTTGCATTATATAGACCAGATTGCAAAATTATAAAACTACTTCCCACTCCCAAACCAATACCTATAATTAACATTAACAAAGCCACTGCTAATGTCCAACCGCTCAATTTTATTTTGAGGGATTTTTTTTCTACCGATGGTAATTCTTGGAGTGTGCGAATTAGGGAAAGGTCAGTATCACAGTTAGGGCAAATATTGCTTTCAATATCTTGATATCCACAGACAGGACAATTAATTTTAGTATTCATCTTATCTTGTGATTCCTGTGACAATGCTATTATTGGGTAAGTCTTGATTGAGCCAATTCTGCACATCTGGTTGCAGTTCAATTAACAAATGTTCGGCTTCATTGCGATCACCATTTTCCATCGCTATCAATAGTCGGGAGAGTTTGTCAGACATAGCATTTGCTTGGGTTGGGGCGACGGGTTTAGCCTGTTGAATGGCAAGAATACAAGCTTGAATTACCTGTACTGGTTCTGGTAGGTTGCTCAGTTCACGTCTGACTTCTTCACTGTAATATTCCATCGCCGAGAGATTATTGCTATTAATAGCAGATGATAATTCTTGGCTCAAACTTTGCAGACGTTCTTGCTGTGGTTCAGGAATCATAAAATCGCAAAATTGGAGAATGCGATCGCAATCATTGATCTGAGTCTCAGCTTCCAGACGAGTTGGAGACATGGATACCTGGAATCTTTGCAGATTTTCTCCCGCACGTTCCCGTAAATCGCTGCGTTCTTCTCCCGTAATGGGATTAATAATTTGATTAGCTGACTGCACAACAGGTACTGCTAACTTCAAAGCTTCTTCCACACCGAATACAGTCAGGCTTTGGTGATTCAATTGTGCGATCGCATCCTCTAACTCTTTATATATTTTCTCATCAGCACGACCACGAGAAAAAATACAACTAACTTTCACAGTCGGATCATTTTTTAAAGTCGCTGTCATTCGCAAATCACTATTTTTTTCATCCAACTCTAAATACACTGTGATTTCCGTCCCGGCTGGATATTTTTCATCTAAACCCAACCATATTTCTCCAATTATTTCATAATTATTATCTTCATCCGGACTAAAAAATTGAAAATGAATCAAGCGTTGTCCTTCCGCCACAGTCTTAAAGGTGTGGGATGTTGTCACGGGTAAAATATCACCCCGATTAATCACTTTTGTATACTCACCATCAGCTAATTTAATGGCATAATCGCGGGACACCGTTGTGACTTTATCTGTTTGTCCAGCCGCCACAATTGCTGCACCTTCAGCCACTGCGTACATCGGACGGGGATGTAAAACCACTTTATTAGCACCAAAAGCCTCTTTAAGTTTGCGTTGTACCAAGGGAATTTGGGAAGAACCACCCACCAACAGCACCACATCCACCATTTCTAGGTGATATTCAGCATATTCCAAAGCTTGGCGGCAAATTTGCAGTGTTTTCTCTACCAACTCTCCAATCATTTCCTCAAATTGCTCACGAGTAATTTCCACCTCAACCGGAATCGCAATTCCCAACTCATCAAGCAATTGAGTAGAAGGGTTAATTTGAGCAGATTTCGCATTACTTAATTCCACCTTTGCCCGTTCTACTGCTATCTTTAAATCAGCCTTAAATCGCACCCGTTGATAATAGGGCATTTTAGCAATTAAGCCGTCAATATCGCCAATTTTTTCTTGTTGAGCAACTTGCTGAGTCACAAATTGAACCAAACGAGAGTCAATGTCATCTCCTCCCAACCATAAATCACCAGCTTTTCCCTGTTCAATAAATTGAGTTCCCGCTGCGGTAATGACTGAAGCGTCAAATGTCCCACCGCCAAAGTCATAGACTAAAATAGTCTTCACTTCATCGCTATTTGGTGAAAAACCATAGGATATCGCCGCTGCTGTTGGTTCTGGAAGTAGTTCTAAGGGAGTCAATCCAGCTTTAAGGGCGGCGGTGCGAGTAGCATAGCGTTGTTTATCATTGAAATAGGCAGGAATAGTAATCACAGCTTGATCAATGATTTCTCCAACTTTACCAATTCCTTGGCGATAAGCTTGGGTATTCTGCACCAACTTTTTGAGAATTTCTGCCGAAATATCCTCAGGTTGCAATTCTTGACTTCCTAACCACACAGCAATACTGTTGTCTGTTCCCTGGCTTGGTTGGGTAATTTTGTAGCCAAATTCCGACTTTTGTTTTTGAACTGCTAAATCGCCAAAACCCCTACCCATTAACCGCTTAATAGAAATAATTACATTTTCTGGGTCATGGCGTAGCTGGTTGTAAGCTTGATCTCCTACCAAAAATTTACCTTGGTCATAAGCAACCACAGAACGAGTGAGTTTCCGGTCTGGAGGCGTGTTATCGTTTGCTGTTACTACTTCCACTTCTGCTAACTTAAACGCAGCGACAGAGTTAGTCGTCCCTAAATCAATTCCTATTGCCTTACCCATTACTAATCTTCACCCTACTATGTATTGTTTTTAATGTACTAGGTAGATCGCCACTTTATCACCAAAGCAGTCTATTGAGTACTGAGTTTTGAGTAAGAACTAAAATTAACCCGAACTCAGGTTAACTAAATACCAATTTCAATTACAAATTCTGTACCCTTACCCAAAACAGAGTTACAAGTTAATTTACCACCATGAGTTTCTTCAACAATTTGCCGAGCGATCGCTAACCCCAACCCTGTACCTTTACTTACAGCTTTTGTAGTAAATAAATGATCAAATATTTTTTGTTTGACTGATTCACTCATTCCCATTCCATTATCTGCAATGGCAATTCTTACGAAATTATCTACTATTGAAGTTGTAATTATAATTTGGTTAGGATAACTTCTGATTTCTGCAAATGTACGTCTCTTGTTTAATTCTTCTAAGGCATCAATAGAATTTGCTAACAAGTTCATGAATACCTGATTTAATTGACCAGGAAAACATTCAAATTGGGGTAAATTGCCGTAGTTTGTGATAACTTCAATAGCGGGACGTTGTTCATTAGCCTTGAGGCGATGTTTTAAAATTAAAATCGTACTATCAATACCTTGGTGAATATTAAACGGCACTTTGTAGTCTTTATCAGCACGAGAGAAAGTTCTCAAACTGGTGCTGATATTTGTAAGCCTGTCGCACGCCATCACCATTGAATCAATCATCTTAGGTAAGTCTTCTAAAGTATAATCCAATTCAATTTCTTCGGCATGATCTTTGATTTCCTCATCTGTACTGGGTGGATTTGCTTGATATAATTTCAAGTGTTCAACAATATCTGCAACACTGGGTTTAGCTTGTTGGAGACTGGCATAAATAAAGCCCAAAGGATTATTCATTTCATGGGCTACCCCTGCAACTAAATTACCCAGGGCTGACATTTTTTCACTTTGGATAATTTTTAATTGCGCTTGTTGTAAATCCTGTAATGCTTGTTGGGATTTTTGATAAAGTCTGGCATTTTCTAATGAGATGGCAACTTGAGAAGAAAGTAGATTAATAACTTGCAGACGTTGATTAGTAAAGACCCCAGTTGTAAGTTCATTTTCTAGGTAGAGAATAGCAACCAAATGCCCTTGATTAATAATTGGTGTGCATAATACACTTTTTGGGCGATGCTCTAGGATATATTCCCCAATCACCCCAGAGATAGCTGTTTGGCAATTATCTATGACAATTGTTTCTTGAGTATTCTTGACATAATTGATAATTTTTCTGGGGATATCTTCACAAGTATCTAGTGCTTGTGGGTCAAGGATAGTTTGTATTTGAGCTTGGGGATTAATAAAGGTAATTGCTCGGACTTGCCAGATATCTTCTTGGGGGAGAATGAGGATGGATTTTTTCGCCCCGGAGTTTTCCAGAATAATTTGGGTAAGACTGGTAATGAGTTGATCTAATTCGATGCTGCTAGAAATAGTTTGAGCAGCTTTGAGGATAGAAGTAAAATCTAGGACATCAGAAATATTGGTACTAGCTGTCGTCGAAGCGTGAGTGGATGAGGAAGTTCCACGAAAGGCGATCGTTTCTAGGGTGTTGAAATTGATTTGTTGCTGTTGCAGGATGGGTTGTAGTAGTTCGGGGTAGCGTTTTTCTAAGTCGTCGGTTTTGGCTTTGGCTCCCCAACGAGCATAACAATAGTAAGCTTCTTGCATATATGCTTGGGCGACTTTTTCTTTGCCCCAGTCAAGGTAGAATTTAGCGGCGAGTTCATTAGCTAGGGCTTCATCTTGAATGAATTTGTTGGTTTTTGCACTGGCAATCGCTTTGTCATATAACTCAATTGCTTCGCTTTTCTGTCCCCAGACTCTGTATTTTTCTGCCTCTACTAAAATATATTTATGTTCAAAGTTCATAGGTGTATGAAGCGCCCATTCCTGCATAAATTTTTGATTCACATCTACTTGATTTAGCAGAGATTGACAATGGCGATCGTCTACGGAAGAGGGAAGCAAATCAATACACCGAGCCAACAGAGCCAGAGAATAGTAAAAATTATGTATACCAACAGTTACCCCAATAGCAGCATCAGCATAATTTGCTGCATTTACTGCTGATATCACTGCCGCTGCATCATCCTCAAATAAATAGCTGAGAATGCACTTAGCCAAATAGACCGCAAATGGTAGTGAGCGATCGTTCCCTGAACAAAAAACAGGTAAAAGCTCGATTTCATCAAAATTTTTACCTGACAATTGCTGTGGATCAGTAACATCTCCCAGTAAATTTGAGACAAGTTGCTGCCAAATTTTGGCATTATGAAGGGAATGATCTTGTTTAATTTTCAGCAAAACCTCAAGAGCTGCATCTTGTCTTTTTTGCACCTCTGCTAGTGGCTCTCCAACTATAAAACGATGAGTACAACTATGTGTTGTGGCATAACTAGCGTACTCAATATCTCCGATTTCAAAACCAATTTGACTAGCTCTCACCAATGGCTCAATAGTATCAATTAGGGGTTGCTTCCAAGGTCTAATAAAAACATTAAATAAATTGTTGACTTTACATTCTAATTCTCTTGCCGGAAAATGCTCCAGAACTTTCAAAGCAAGTAATCCAGAATAATATCCTTTATCTAAATCTTTCTCAAATCCACACAGCAATATGCCGTAAAACACATAGGCAAAAGCAGTCAGCGATGTGTGTCCTTGTTTTAAACTCAGATCAATCATTGTCAAGACAATCTGTGATAAAAGCTTTGGTTGTGTTGTATAGGCTGGGGAAAAAATTGCCATCAGGATACGCATGATAGCAATTTGATGGACATCTAACATCATTGGTAATGATTCTATCTCCGCCAGTTTCGGCAACTCAATTGCTGAAGATATAGGTGCATGATTTAAATCGACTTCTAGAAGTTCCAAAGCCAATATTCCTACAGCCAGTGCTTTTGGCATTTCTGACTGAGCCATATACATTTGAATTTGTACTTCATAGACTTTGACACGATCTAGTAGGCTATTTGCGTGTTCTAAAACAAAGTTAGCTAAGGTTTGTGCATAGGCAAAATTGATGTTGAGATATTCTGCTTTAACCGCAGCTTTATAGAGTGATAGAGTTAACTGATACTGGCTTTGCCAGCTATCAACACCTAGTAAATTAATCCCATGATCAAAATATTTGGCGGCAGCAATATAGGCAGTTGAAGCAAGAGCTTTGCATCCAGCGATGAGATTCAATTGAGCCAATTGATTTCTTTTTTCTTGAAGCGTAATTAGCTCTATACTCATATTCAAATGATTGACAATATCAAAAATCTTTTCTTCTTGTTTTTCCTGGGACACGTTATTTAATAATAATTGCCCAATTTTGAGATGAGTTGCTTGTTTGTGATCTTCAGGAATTAATAAATAGGCTGCTTGTTGGATGCGATCATGTAAAAATTTGTAGGTAACAGTCTGTTGATTTTTTCGAGTAATTTCTGTATTTTCTTGCCCAATATAAAATTTATAAACATCGCTGAACGGTAAAATCAACCCTTCTTGTAATGCTTTCCACAAAGCAGTAGCAGTTTCGATTGATGATTGTTGGGAAATAATTGCTAGTGTTTCTAAATCAAATTGATTACCAATACAAGCTGCTAACTGCAATGTATTTTGAGTTGATAGAGGTAGTTTTTGCAATTGAGAACTCATAAAAGCCACAACATCATCTGTACCCAAGTGCTGAGTAACTTGTGCTATGTCACACTGCCAACAACCAATATCAAAATTAAATTGAATTAGCCCATCTTGATGTAATGCTTTGAGAAACTGAGTAGCAAAAAATGGATTTCCTTGAGTTTTTTGAAATATCTTTTCAGAAAGATTCCATGCTAAATTTTCTGGACATTTCAGTGTGTCAGCAACTAATTGATTTACTTTTATTTGACTTAAAGGTGCTAAAGCAATCGTATTAATTATTACTTTTGCTTTTTCAATTTCACTCAAGGTTAATATCAATGGATGTGCTGAGTTAACTTCATTATCACGATATGCACCAATTAACAAAAGATGTCCTGTATCAGTCATTAGTAATTGCATTAACTTCAGCGATGCTGAATCTGCCCATTGCAAATCATCTAAAAATATTACTACTGGATGTGCAGCAGTAGTAAAGACTTGGATAAATTTTTGGAATAATAAATTAAATCTATTTTGTGCAGCAGTTCCGGATAATTCTGGCGCTGGTGGTTGTTGACCAATAATGCGTTCTAATTCAGGGATGACTTCAATAATTACTTGTCCATTTTCACCAACAGCTTCTAATATCTTGCTTTTCCAATATTGGATTTGGGCATCACTTTCTGTTAATAATTGCCACATTAAATCTCTAAATACTTGCACAAAGGCACTAAAAGGGATATTGCGATTAAATTGGTCAAATTTGCCTTTGATAAAATAACCGCGTTGTCGCACAATTGGTTTATGAACTTCGTTGACAACTGCTGTTTTACCAATCCCTGAAAACCCAGCAACCAACATCATTTCAGTTGCACCCTGACTGACTCGCTCAAATGCTTGTAGTAGGATTTCTACTTCGGTTTCTCTACCATAGAGTTTATCAGGAATGATGAAGCGATCGCACACATCTCTCTGTGCAATTGCAAAATGCTGAATTTCACCCATTTCTATGAATTGAGTTAAACAATTTTCTAAATCATATTTCAAGCCTAAAATACTTTGATAGCGATCTTCGGCATTTTTCGCCATCAATTTCATTACAATATCTGACAATACTTGCGGAATCTCTTCACTTTTAATTTTTGACTTTTGATTTTCAACTTCCCGAAGAGATAGTGGTACTTTGGCAACATGGCAATGTATCAACTCCATTGGATCATTTGAGATAAAAGGTAAATCTCCTGTGAGTAATTCATAGAAAGTTATACCCAAAGAATAAAAATCTGTCCGGTAGTCTATGCCCCGATTCATTCGTCCGGTTTGTTCGGGAGAAATATAAGCAAGTGTCCCTTCTAAGACATTGGGATTGATCAGTGTTTGAGTTTCTCTTGGTAGTAGAGATGCGATACTAAAGTCGATTAATTTAACTTGTTTGGTTTCAGGATTAATTAATATATTGCTGGGTTTGATATCTTTATGAATAATTCGCTCGCGGTAGAGTATATCTAAGGCGTTGCAAAGTGCGATCGCTATTTGTAAAAATTCTTGTAGAAGTATGATATGTCGTGTGTCTACAGAGGCAAAATAATCTTTTAGGGAAATCCCTCCAAAGTCTTCCATCACTACTGCATAGCCATTTTGGTAGAGTTCTAGGCTATAAGTTTGGACAATTGGAGGTGATTTGAGATTTTTAGCAATGGTGTATTGATTGCGAAACGATAGGAGTTCGCTGAAACTAGGATACGGATTTTTCAGTAGTTTAATCACTACTGGTAAGCTATCAGTTTCTCGAACTGCTCGATAAACCATGGTTCTCGAACCATTGTAGAGTTCTTCGCTGATCTGATATCCGGGAATACTGACAAAGTTGCTAACCATATTGCTAAATCTTTAGAACTTCTAGATTTAGTATTCCCAGATATATGTTATGAAGTCACAAGAGCTAGAATTTAGGCGGGAATTTCAATTGCAAATTCTGTACCCTTAGCCAAAATAGAGTTACAGGTTAATTTTAGAACAATTATACTAAAAACGGGTTAAAAGTGTCATTCTGTAGCTTGCTTCCCGCAGGGTACGAAGTGAAGAATCTCCGAGATACTTCCCTGCACTACGTTACGGTCAGTATGACATAAGTCCAAGTTTGACCCGTTTGCAGTATAACAATCACCAACCTAGACTTGTAGGCTGCTCATAAACACGCTTTAATGTATTTATATCTCTAATAGAAATAGATGGTGGTTGACGAACCTGAGAAAAATAAAGTGCATCAGTTTGGAGAGGACTATGACCCCAAATTCCTAATGCGTGACCAAGTTCATGACGTGCTGCTGCTTGCACATATTCCCCTGTCTGACTAGGACTCAGCAAAATAGTGAAGCGGTGAGATAACACATTATTAGTTGTGTATAACTGATATGTAGTTAAAGCTGAACGCGCACGGGGAATTTTTTGGGGTGACAACTGAAGCGGTGGGGCTTTTCTGATGATGGTAATATCAGATTCTGCCTGTTTTACTACCTGCAAAGGTAAATAAACACTCCACTCTTGTACAGCTTGTAAAACGCTATTAACCCATACTTGCGCCTGTTTTTCACTAATTCCTGTTGGTGTGTCTATCTTCACTTGCACAGGAAAACGCGACCAAATTAGATAACCAATTTTCGTGGGTGTAATTTGGTCAAAATAATCACTGCTATTAGTTTGATCTTGCCAATTTTCAAGATTGGGTGGTAAAGGATGGACTTTTTGTATCAAATTTGTCTTGATATCTAAATTATTATTCGGGTCGTTTATAGAGATTTTTCCGGCTATATCTTGACTAAATTCAGTTTCTGCGACGGATTTATTCAAAATAGCTTCAGTCTGAAAGTTAGTAAAAATAACTAACAGTCCTGTAATTATTATTAAAGTCAGGACTGCTAATAACCGCCGCCAAAATATTTTATTTCGGGTTTTGTATATCAATATTTGGGTAATTTTCCCCATTTTTACTTATTTAGGCAACCAATTAGCACTTAAAACTACAGTTAAACCCATAAAAATTACTACTAAAGCCCAAGTAATTCTATTTAATGTATTTTCTGCACTTTTGGTACTGCTGAACAATTGTGCTTGTCCACCAATTGCCCCAATACCATCACCTTTAGGACTATGGAGTAAAACTAGAATAATTAAACCTAAAGCAGAAAAAGCCCAAATACCTTGCACGATGTTAGTAAGTGTCATAAGTAATTCAAAAACAAAAATTATTAGACCAAATATAAATTATAACGGCTAAGGACTATTATCCCCTCTCTAGTGTAAAATTACTTATCTTCTTCCTTCTTCACTTCGCGTCCTTTGCGTCTTCGCGGTTCATTTAATCCTTATTCTTTTAGACCCGCCAAAGACATCGCTCAAAACTGCAAATTCAAAAAGAAAACAGTTAACTTTGTCATCGTTAACTGTTCATCTTTCACTATTTTACAAACCTATTTGTGCAGGGGTGCGAATAGGTTTCAAGTCATATTCTGCCGGTTTTAGCAGTGATATCCCTGTCATTTCTGATGGCTGGGGTAGCTGTAAGATATCCAGAATAGTGGGGGCAATATCTGCTAACTTGCCATCATCTCGCAGTTCCACATCTGTGCCATATCCTGGTATTTTGACTTTTTCGCCTTCTACCAAGATTAAGGGAACTGGGTTAGTAGTGTGCGCTGTCCAAGGATTACCGTCTTCATCTAGCATATATTCCGCGTTACCGTGGTCAGCAGTAATAATTGCTGTGCCGCCAGCTTTGCTGATAGTTTCGAGGAGACGACCTAAACAGCGATCTACGGTTTGAATGGCTGTAACAGTAGCTTCTATCTGTCCTGTATGCCCTACCATGTCTGGGTTGGCATAATTCATCACCATGAGGGAGTAGATGCCCTTCTTGATGGCTGCGATCGCAACTTCTGTCACTGCTTGGGCTGACATTGCTGGTTCTGTGTCATAGGTCGCTACCATTGGACTGCTGACTAGTTCCCGATCTTCACCTTCACAAGGTTCTTCTAATCCACCATTAAAGAAGTAGGTGACGTGAGCATATTTTTCGGTTTCGGCGGTGCGAAACTGTTTTAAACCTTGATTAGCGATGACTTGCCCTAAAATATTATTCAGATTCTGTGGTGTGAAAGCCACGGATACTGGTAATTCAGGATCATACTGGGTAAAAGTCACAAAGGACAGCGGTGTAATTTGCTGCCTTTCAAAACCTGCAAATTTGGGACTGACAAAGGCTTGAGTTAATTGTCTGGCGCGATCGGGGCGGAAATTGAAAAATATGACCCCATCACCTGGTTCTACTGCACCAGGTGCAATACGAATTGGCTCAACAAACTCGTCAGTTACACCTTTGGCGTAGGATTCTTTTAAGACCTCTACCGCCATGAGTCCATTTCCTGCACCATCTTGTGTCATAACATCATAGGCGCGTTGGACTCGATCCCAACGGTGATCGCGATCCATTGCATGATAACGACCGCTAATAGTGGCTATCTGACCAATACCGACGCTATCTATATAATCTTGCAGTTTCTGGATTGCTTTAATACCCTCAGATGGGGCAGTGTCACGTCCATCAGTAATGGCGTGAATACAAACTTTTGGAAGTTGCTCTTTTTTGGCTAAGTCAAGTAGTCCAAATAGGTGGGTAAGATGCGAATGTACCCCACCCTCAGAACAAAGGCCGATGAGATGCAACTTGCCATTGCGAGAGCGGACTTCCTGGCAAATTTTGACAAGTGCTGGGTTGGCGGCTAAAGAACCGTCTTCAACAGCATCAGAGATGCGTACCAGTTCTTGGGGAACCACTCTTCCAGCGCCAATGTTCAAATGACCAACTTCCGAGTTGCCCATTTGACCTTCTGGCAACCCTACGGCTTTGCCTGATGTGCGAATGAGGGTGTGGGGATAGGCTGCCCATAAACTGTCCATGATTGGAGTTTTAGCAGCAGCGATCGCGTTTCCTCGCTTGTCCTCACAGTAGCCCCATCCGTCTAAAATGACTAGCACCACAGGAGCAACAGGTGCTTTGGTCATAGTAAAATTGCCCTTTACTTTTTGTAATAACCGAATGATACCATTGCTAACCAACTCTGGAGGTTAATTTAAGAAGGAAAAAATCTAAAATCTCAAATTTTGTTAAGTATTTATAGTTCTAAATCATCACTGAGGGTCTTCTCAGAGTCTTCAATGGACTGTGTTAATCTTTACAAGAACAGTGCAGAAATCAAGCTCTTGCCTGCCTATTTTGCAACTCCTAAGAGCGAATACTATTTTAAAGTATCCCGTGCGGCAGCACGAACAATCCTATTGGGGTCTTGCGTTAGTTGTTGGCGAATATCGGGGTCAGTATTCGGGTTTTGAGCGATCGCATATCTTTCTGGCCAAAACCAAGATCTATAGTATCTTGCCAAAAATGAACTAGGTATCCGAGGATTCATCAGCACCAAAAACCGAGAAAATGATGGTCGCTCAGGAAATTTGAGACATCGATCTAAAAAAGGAATCGCCGCTTCTGGTTCTTGAATCAGTAAACTTTTAATAGCAGCTAAATTGAGTGGATTAAAGTGAAATCCTCCACGTCCTCCGGGTTGAGTAGCTAACTGAATTAGTAAATCTTTTGGCGCACCAGGGTTTTGAGCAACTGCTAGAGGTAATCTTCGATCTGGATGCTCAGTAAATCTAGTTAGAATCTCGGCAGGAGTTTTCGGATGTTTAGCTACAGCCAATCTGACAATTAATTTATCGTCAGCTAATCTTGCCAGAATTGAACCATCAACGTTGGGATGTCGAACAACTTTAGCTCTCACAGCAGTATGCTCACTATTTGCTAGTTCTAGTAAATCTAATGAAGATAAATTTGGATTTTCCAAAGTTGCTAATTGTTCTCTAAGTATCGAATCAAGTTTAGGATTTGCCATAGCGGCTGCTCTAACTTCTGGATTGCGATCATCAATTAAATTATCTAAAGAATTGTGAGCAATATTGTGATGACTAGCTACCAAAACTCTTACACGCTGGATTGGATGCTCCACTAATTTTGATAGGATTTGCGGTGAAGTTCTTGGGTCGTTCGCTAGAATTACACCATAGTATTCTAAATTAGAAAATTTAATAAACATTAGATTCTGGTCTTTATATCTACCTCTATCAAAATCCATAAGCATATTTCGTAGGCGGGATCTTCTGTTTCTCGAACCCCTTTTCTGTATCAAGTCAAGTAAACATAGATTAATTGTTGGGTTATCTATGGGAATATATCTTATTTTAAACCACCAATTTCTATCTTCTAAATTTGCAAATAGAGTATTTAAATCGGCAACTATGGGGTTAATTTGATTGGCAGCAAAGTTATTCGATAATTTCGTACTATTTATTGGCATCGTTCCCGGAAGTAAATCGAAAACTATTGATTCTCGCTGTTTTAAATAAGTAATACATTCAGTGATTAATTGAGAAACTCTGGGGTGGTTTTCAAGATTATCTAAGATCGGTCGGGGTGTGTCAGCAGAAGAAATAATCTTTAATAAAGTACTTATATATTCGTGTACTGAATTTTGATTTAAATAAGGTAAAGTACTTTCATCAATTGCTCCTGCGTACCACAATCGCAGTTCAATTTCTTCTGCATTAATAATTAAACTAGGTAGTTGGGTTCTATCGATTTTTTCTTCAGCTAGATCGCGCCATCCAGTTTCCAATTCTCCCGCATAATTAATATGTAGCTTTGCTGCTTCAGCAACAAAAGAAAAGCTGTTTTTTGCACGGTTATCGAGTACTTCTTTGGGTGTTTTTGGATGATTGGCAATAATATTGAGAATTCCTGTAAATGTCTCAAGCTCAGATGCTGCTTTTAAAAAGTTTGTCGATATATCTGGCAATTGCACCAATTTAAACATCAGCCTACGTGGAATAAAAAGAATGAGATTTGGTTTCTTATTTAAAGCAACCTGATCCCAGAAAATAATGTCATCATTGGGACAATCAAGACGTAAATGAGCAAGTTCTACAACAATATCCTCACCAGATGTTGATAAATCCAATAGTTTTTTTCTAGAAGTATTCTGATGACTGGCTATAACAATTAAAATCTCTCTCCATTTCCAAAATTCTTCAAAGGAGAATGTATGCATATACCCTATATTCATCCGAAGATACTTAATACCATATTGTTGCTCTAGAGAGAAGTGTCCAAAATAGTCATTATTCCGAATACGCTTAAGATTAGTCTCACAAATGCCAACAGCAAATTCTAGAAAAGATGTTGGTGTATTAGATGCACAAACCAGCTTGAAGAGTAATTTTTTCTCAAACCTGTGAGTAAAATTGACATTTTCCAGAATTGATAAATTATAAGCCGGATTGCTAAAAAACTCTTCAGGAAACAGATATGCTAGTCCAATTAACCTTTGTGTTGGTGTATTGGGATTACTTGCGAGTGATCTTTGCATTTCCACATCTTTGTTAATTCTGGCTTTTAGGAAAAGTTCTCCTAATAAACTACTATCAGCCACAGAGTTAGCTGCAACTAATCTCGCAAGATCATCATTAATTGCAGCTAGTTCTCGTAATCTTTGTGGTGAAGTATTAAGATTAATTGCTTCTTGCTTAATTAAATCAAGTGACATTAACTTGATAAACCTTTTTTATTGGGGTATGGTTTTCAGGCATTTTTTCTACAGTAAACCCGTAGGTTGAGTTGAACAAAGTGAAACCCAACATCTACAGAATTTTCAAGTGTTGGCTTTCGTTTCTCAACCCAACCTACCTCTAAGTTGTTCAAATCGGTAAATTATTGGGATCAATACCCTGGGATTTTAAATAAGCTATTAGCCGTTCTTTCTCCTGGCGTTCTTGTTCAGCCAGTTGACGTTCTTCTGCAATCTTTTCTACAGACCAAGGTAACAAATTACCTGCTTTATCCCACCATCTTAACCAATACCCTGTTCTAGCTTCTTTTTCTCCTCTCCAAGTTCCCAAAAATAAACCCATTGTATCAATCCAATGCAGACCATTTTCATTCGGTTGCTTTAATTCGTAGCGACCATTTTCTAGTTGATAAAATTCTAATAAACCACCATCTGGATCAAAAATTACATAAATAGGAACTTGCAAAATTTGCTCATAAAAAAACCATTTTCCTGGTGGATATGTTCGCTTAACAGAATATTCTCCACCTTCCGTATCTGATAAAAATTCTATAACTATAGCCGGAACATCCCCTTCTAAATTGGGTGTGTAACTTTTGCGCTCCGGTATAATCTCTTTAACTGCGGGAATATATAGCCAATCAGGTGCTTTGGCGATAAATTGACCGTCTAATGTGGCACACAAACCAAAATTTGAGGCTATCAACATCTGTGGCTGAATAAAACCCGCAATTTCTAAGCTTTCTCGCAAAGCACCAGCCAATATTGGCGGTCCTGTATTTTCCACTGGTTCATCCTCTAACTGAAAATCATCGGGTAAGGCTTCCCAAGAGATTACCAGTTCAGTGGGAGATTTGATTTCACTGATTTGGGTTGCCATAAAGACTGCCTCTTGTTGATTTGTTTTTATTTTATCTGAAATACCTTCGCCAATTTACGAGGATGAGATGGGGATTGGGGACTGGGTAATTATAAGAAATTCTTTTCCCCTGCCTTCTGCCTCCTGCCCCCTGCCTCCTTAAAATTAAGCTCTACCACTACCAATAAAATACAACAACGCCATCCGCACGGCTACGCCACTGGTAACTTGTGATTGAATTAAGCTAAATTCAGGATCATCCATTAAGTCAGAGCTAATTTCTACACCCCGATTAACTGGGCCTGGATGTAAAACTTTGACGTTAGGTTTACACAGTTTGAGTTTGGCGCGGGTAATGCCAAATAGTTGATGATATTCTCGCAAACTGGGCAATAAATGAGCCGTCATGCGCTCTTTTTGTAACCGCAATGTCATGACATAATCGGCATTTTCTAAGGCTGGTTCTATTTGCCAATGGGTGAATAACTTGCCTGTGTTTGCTGCTTCACCTAAATATTCACTAAAGAATTTAGGTAATAATGTTGGAGGTGCAGCGAGATGAACTTCAGCACCACTGGCGATTAAACTCCAAATATTGGAACGTGCTACGCGAGAATGGAGAATATCGCCAACAAGAGCTATTTTTTTACCGTGTAATAGTTCAATGCGGGGTTGTACTGGGTCAATTAATGTACAAATGGTAAATAAGTCAAGTAATCCTTGGGATGGATGCTCATGTTGACCATCACCGGCGTTGAGGACGCTAACTTTGACACCTAAACGATCCATTTCTTGGGCGATCGCTTGCGGTACTCCCGCTTCTCGATGGCGAATCACCATAATATCAGTTCCCATCGCCAAATAGGTCTTCGCTGTATCGAGAATTGTCTCTCCCTTTGTCATGGAAGAAGTCGCAGCCGCAAAGTTGAGAGTATCCGCACTTAACCGTTTAGCTGCAATTTCAAAACTACTGCGGGTGCGGGTAGAGGGTTCAAAAAATAAATTGGCCACCACCTGTCCTTGTAAGGTAGGTACTTTCTTTGTTCTCCGTGATAGTACCTCTTGAAATGAGGCCGCAGTTTGCAAAACCGCGTTATATTCAACAGTTGTGAAGTCAGCCAGGGAAAGAATGTGATGACGATTCCAGTTAGTACTAGGCATAAATAACTATTAATTTCGGTTGTAGAGATTGATACTGAATGTTTCTCTACAGCTTGTGAATTTACATATGTAGACGCAAATAATCACACCTTTGTTCTATCATTTTTTTTGTAATATCTGATTCAGTATAACTAAAGTCTCATCACACCAAACTAATTAATGCCTAAGTTACATACATCTGATAACTTGCTGTTATCAGCCAATCAGGAATATTAGATTTTCAGCAAGCCCTAAGTATTTTTGTAGCAATTGCTGTTGTCATTCCCGGAATTGTTCTATCATTTGCCTACCAAACAATAAATCTGTCCATAACTCTCACTCCAAAAGTTGCTAAGTGCAGATTTCAATTTTTCGGCAAATGTGGCTATTTAAGGTTGTAGATTAAAAACCTTTAAAGCAATAGAAATCATGCTGAGGAAGGTTAAAAAGCCAATTGTATCCAGAAGTGTGGTGACTAATGGACCACTCATTAAAGCCGGATCTAGCTTCCAACGGGTTAAAGCCATAGGCAGTAAAGTACCGAGGGTGACAGCGACAATTGTATTAGTTGCCATGACTGTTCCTGCAATCAGGGCTACCCATCTTTCTTGGGGTTTAGCCCAAATTAGGGAAAGTAGCATCATGGTTATGCACAAAGCAAGGGCTGTTCCTAAACCCGCTAACAGTTCTTTACGAAGAATTTTAAGAGTATCTTTGGGTGTGACTTCTCCCACTCCCAAGCCGCGAATAGTGACGGTTAAAGATTGTATGCCGACAGTGCCACCTGTATTAGAAAAAATGGGCATAATCACAGCGAGGACTGGTACAGCAGCAATTACAGATTGAAAAGGAGCGATCGCACTAGCAGCACCTATATACAATCCCATAATCCCTAACAACCAAGGCAATCGTTTGCAAATTGTTACCAGTGGAGAAGATAAAGCCGATTCATCACCACTTACCCCCGCTAATTTTTGAATGTCTTCTGTTGCTTCTTCTTCTAAAATATCAATGACATCATCAATAGTAATAATGCCTACTAATCTATCTTCCCGATCAACTACAGGCATAGCAATTAAGTCATAACGCTGCATAATGCGAGCAACTTCTTCTTGCAAGGTTTCAGTTTTAACTTTAATTACATGATCACTAGCAATATCTTTAATTAAGACATCAGGAAAAGTAAATAACAACTGACGTAAGGAAACAACACTTAGCAAGGTGCGATTATCATCTGTAACATAAGCGTAGTAAATTGTTTCTTTATCTTCATCTTGCAGACGAATTTTGCTTAAAGCTTCACCAACAGTTAATCCTTCTCGCAACCGCACATATTCAGTTGTCATCACTCTTCCAGCAGTTCCTTCTGGATAGCCGAGAATTGTAGATGTAGCTTGTCTTTGTTCTGGACTTAGTTGTTGTAATAGCCGTTTAACTACTCCTGCTGGGAGTTCATCAAATAAATAAGCCCGTTCATCAGGACTCATTTCTTCTACAAGTTGTACTACCTGAATATCATGCAGGGAATTGATTAATTCTTCCTGTACTTCTGTGGGTAAATATTCAAAAACATCTATAGCCTGACCTTTGTTGAGAAGACGAAATGCGATCGCTCTTTGTTTTTTAGGTAGCTGTGTAATGTATTCTCCAACATCTACGGGTTGTAATCGGTTTAAATCAAATTTAAGCTGATTCAAGTCAGCAATGTCTAGGGCATTGCGAACATCTTGTGTGAGCATAGTAAATACCTCCGATAGTCTCCCCCACGCTGGGAAACTAACTCGCCAGCTTAGAGGAGGTTGCTACTGCCATCTGGTGGACATCTGTCCATAAAATCTTAAAAACTCAATATTATTGATATTGGATTAAAGCACCGTTAGTTTATCATCCTATCCCAGAATGGTTTTCTCGGACAAATGCTTGCTAATAATGTACATCCTTGGTAAAATTGTACATGATTATGAAAATAGCGGTCTTTGTTCCAGTTTAATTTAGAGATTTTACTACTGTATTAATCTGTGTCAAGTCAAATAGCCTCTTTACTGACAAACTTTACAAAATCAATATATTTGAATTACAAAAAATAGTTTTTATTTTTAACTTTGAAACTTTGTCATCACGATCAATTTTTTGATTTTTAGTTCAGTCTCAACTGAATGCTGATATATCTTTAACCTACATAGAATTTAGTAGTAAGAATTCAGGAGTCAGGAGTTCAGTAGTCAGGAAGAAGAATATTTTTCTCTTCTGTTCCCTGCCATATCAAAAATTCTGTATGCTGAATCCTTACGTTTAGTAGTTACGTGTAAAATACCGTTTCAGATATATCCGTCAAATAGTAATTCAATCGCCCAAAATCGTAAGTATATAATAATGCAGATTTGCTTAACCTGATATCGCTCAAATAATTAGCTAAAGTCACTTGCTGGGTTACGCCTAAAGCTCTTAAACATACGGACAACGGGGAGAAACTGACTATTTTGTAGAGAAATTTCAAATCTCTCAATCACCTGATAACCAAATTTTGTGTAGAGAGGCTCTCCAGACAGCGTTGCAATAATCTCAGCGTCCTTAAATTTAGCAAGTTTAGCAGCCTTTTCAGATGCTTGCATAATCTGAGTTCCAATTCCTCGACGCGCCCATTTTGGATGAACAAAAATGCACGAATCCTGGCTGAATCACTGTCTGGGTTGAGCAGACTGTCCTCTTGATTATTTTTGCCTGAATCACCTCCATAAAGCGTTTTACGCTGACTCCAACCACCACAACCAACAATCTGGTGATTATTCTCAGCCACAAAGTATGTTTTGTCTTGAATTAGTTGACTATCAACCCCACAAACTATGCCCAGTGCGCCTTCAATTTGTTCTGAACTGTAGTAGCCTGATTGCAAAACTCTGGCAGACTCTGAGATTAAAGTTGTCAGCGTCGGAATATCTTCTAAATGAGCTAATCGAATACAAAAATCCATTTATTTTCATCTTAAATACCCAATACCAAAACCCTGTATATTCGCACACACCACACCCCAACGCTTCAACCCCCTGGTAAACTATCAAATAGGTGTTTAACTAGCTGCTTCGTTTTTTCTTCCAAATGATGCCAATCCACTTCTCCTGATTCATCAACTAAACTAGTATCAATATCAACTTCGGAAATTCCTGCACTGTAATCTAAAAAACACACTTGGTAACAAATATCCCACAAATCCACATTCACTTGCTGCTCTTGACGTTGCAAGCGCAGATGGTATCCTGGATGGGGCATCGGCAGATGGGCAAGATTTTCTCTAATGTCTTCCACCCGTTCATGTGTTGCAGATTCCATTTCTTGCAACAACTGTGTCACCAAGACTTTTGTTTCATCAGTTGTGTTAGGCGGCCAAATCAGTACATCATGGTAAGTACCTTTCCAGGAAGATACATCAAGATGCTTACGAATATTATCGACAACGCGAATAAATGCAGGTTGCATGAGGAGTTCAGCTTGCTGCCATGTAGTGGAATTTGTTATCTTAGGTGGCATTGCTAGTTAACATAGATACTAAATCAAACGTAACAATTTGTTGTTTTTATTAAAAAACCGCGTTTTTAGTTTAAATCTTTTCTCAAGATAGCGGATTTCCTCAAAGAAATTTTGGAGATATCTATTACTATCTGGAAAATTAGGTATTAAAACTGGGGAGGGAATATGATAGGCAAACTACTAGACCACCGATACCAAGTCATTCGCATCTTGGCGAAAGGAGGATTTGGTCAAACCTACATTGCCCAAGATACCAGGCGGCCAGGCAATCCCATCTGCGTTGTTAAACACCTCAAATCGGCCAGCACTGACCCCAAAATTTTTGAAACGGCTAAACGTCTCTTCAACAGCGAGGCCGAAACTTTAGAAAAACTGGGTAATCATGACCAAATACCCAGGCTACTCGCTTATTTTGACGAAAATCAAGAATTTTTCTTAGTTCAAGAATATGTTGACGGACATACTCTGAGTCAGGAATTAATTCCCGGACAACCTTGGAATGAAGGCCAAGTCATGCAATTGTTGCTGGAAGTTCTGGGTATTTTAGAATTTGTCCATCAACAAGGTGTCATTCACCGCGACATTAAGCCAGATAATATTATTCGTCGCGCTGCTGATTATAGATTGGTTTTAGTGGACTTTGGGGCAGTTAAACAATTAAGATCGCCCTTGGTGACAGTTGGCGCACAACTCACGGCTACAGTGGCGATTGGTACTCCGGGCTATATGCCTACAGAACAAGGACAAGGCAAACCCCGTCCTAATAGTGATATTTATTCTCTGGGTATCATTGCTATTCAAGCTTTAACGGGAGTACCAGCCAAGCAATTACAAGAAGATCCCAATACAGGTGAAATTCTCTGGCAGCATTTTCTACCTGTTGACTACCGTTTGGCAGAAATTCTCAGCAAAATGGTACGTTATCACTTTAAAGACCGCTATCAAACCGCTACGGAAGCGCTGCAAGCCTGTAGAGAGTTGATGAATCTTACTTCTGGATATTCCCTACCTTCAGAGGCTCCTAAGCGAGTTAGTTACCAAACCCCTACCCCCTCTTCTCAAGTGTTTTCACAGCACACAGTGGCTGTTGCACCCGCTAATCCGGTGGTTTCTAAGCCTGTTCTCAGAGAGTCTAACAAACCTGATCCATTACCTTTGCTAATTGGCATTTTATTAGCAGGTGGTGCAGCGGCTTTGGTGACAAATTTATATCCAAATGTGAAAAATTTAACTGCTAATTGGACAGGGAACGATCACACATTGGGAAACAAATGCTTGGCTGTAGTGGTGGCTAATTCTAATATCCGCTCTGAACCGAGTGCAATTAATTCTGATAATATTTTGAAAACTGTTGGTGATAATAGCCAATTTGATGTGACTGGCAAGCGTACAAAACGGGGTTGGATTGAACTGAAACTCAAGTCGGGACGTTTGGCCTGGGCGCATTCCGATGTGATTACTAATAATGACAATTGGATTTCTTGCTTGAGGGATCAAGGTATTTCTGTGCAAACGGTAGATGATAGTTCTTTAATTACATCTATCCCTGTTCCGAAACCGCAAGTTAAAGCTATTGCTGTTGCTACTTCTGAGCCAGAAATATCAGAATCTGAAAAATCCCAAGCTAGTAAGGATAAGGATAAAATTGTCGCACAAGCTAGACAGAAGTTTGAGTCTGGAGATTTGCAAGGTGCGATCGCTATACTGAGATCAATACCTGCCAATGCTGCATCAGGAATTAAAGAAACTGTTGAGATTGTCAATCAATGGCAGAATGATTGGGCAAAGGCAGAAGCCTTAGCTAATGACATCAATAAGGCTATTGATGATGGTAAATGGGATCAAGTTTTAGCTTATCGAGATAATCCTGAAAAATTACCCAATATTAAATACTGGCAGGACAAATTAGAACCAATGTTTAAACAAGCATCTGAAAATGCAGCTAAACAGGTTCTTCCTAAGCAAGATAAGAATAGTAATGAAAATCAACCAACCTCTACACCAACTCCTAGCGCTACAGACAAGCCAGCTAGTAGTTTGTAAATGCATGGTAATGGAAACTATCTTCTTCCCATTACCAGCTTGACTGAATTAAATCAAGTCCTAGTGTAGTTCATCATATTCTGCGGTTTCCATGCGTCTGGTTTCCATCCGAGTGGAGGGTAAAAACTCAGCCCGACGGACATTTGCTAATGGTGGTGTCGCACCATTGTAGGGATGAATTACTTGCACAGTGCGGGTAGGACGATGTTGTTTTGGAGAAAATAGAGATAAAACTCCAGCCACCACAACACCACCACCGATAGTTAGTGTTGCTCCCCCGACTGCCCAAATTATAGGTGATTCCCACCACGCTTTCTGTTCAGATGGGAGTATCGCCATTTTTTGTTGATTTTGCTGCTGGGCTAATTGCCACTGCTGCTGGGTGTAATTCTGTACTTGTCCCTGGAGTTGCAGGTTTTGTAACCTCAACTGTTCGTTGTCGGTTTTCAACTTCTCCATTGTCATGTTCAGCTTTTCCATTTCCACACGCTGCTCGGAATTAGGCGTGACTGGTTGTTGATATGGATATGCTGGTTGCCCGTAATTAGGGGGATACTGGACAGGTTGCTGCATTAGCTGGGGCTGTACAAATGATGGCATTTGTGGTGTAGCAGCAAAGTTAGATTGTTGTATAGGAGTATTTGTTCCTTTTAAGAGGAGGAGAGCCGCCAGACCAGCTACAGCAACTCCGCCGATAAATGCCATACTTTCACTCATTGCTTTTATCCCTCAACTACGACGGCAGCGTAACTAGATTTTGACTGACTCACTCTCACACTCATATTGCTTGCCTACTTCAATTCACAATAAGACTCAAACTATAAGCAAATATATCCAGGTAGTTTTTTTACCTTAGTATGTGCTGTTAATATTCAAGACCATATCAGTCAAATTGTCCACTAATGGATGGTAAAAAAACTACCTTGTTATACTTTTTAATCTAATTTTCCCAAATCATCAAGAGGTAGTTGTAATTGCTGTCTTCAGATTTTGGCAAAATTGAGCGATCGCATCTAATCCCTGTGCTGGTGTCCCTTCGGCTAAACGCTTAACTATAGCACTACCCACAATTGCTGCATCTGCACCCCATTCTCGGACTTGATGAGCTTGTTCAATGTCAGAAATTCCAAAGCCTACGCCGATGGGTTTATCTGTCACCGAGCGAATTTGTGTGAGTAAATCGGAAACTCGGCTTTCCATTTGCGATCGCATTCCTGTTACACCAGTCACACTCACCAAATAGATAAATCCTTGAGAAGCACGAGCGATCGCTTCTATCCTCTCAGTAGAGCTAGTAGGAGCTACCAACAGAGTTAAATCAATCTCCATCTCACTCGCTGGTTTTAATAACCCTGCCGCCTCTTCCAAAGGTAAATCAGGAACTACTAAACCTGCTACACCAGCAGCCTTAATTTGCTGAAGAAACTTATCAATTCCTCGGTGTAAAATTGGGTTGTAATACGTAAATAAAATAATTGGTGCTTTTAAACTAGGAGTAGTTGCTCGCAACATTTCCAGCACCTGATCTAAAGTAGTACCCCTTGCCAACGCACGGGTAGCTGCGGCTTGAATCACAGGACCATCCGCCAGAGGATCAGAATAAGGAACACCCAACTCAATTATGTCGGCTCCAGAACGATCTAAAACTTGTAAAGCCTTAGCGGTAGTTTCTAAATCAGGATCACCGGCAGTAATAAACGGAATCAGAGCGCACTCTTGATTCCGTCTTAAATTTTCAAAACAACGAGAAATTGCAGTCATTAGTTCAGAAGAAGGGAACAGGGAACTCTTAACAGGGAAAATATTATTCTCCATATCTTCCTATCTTTTCTGTCACCTGTCACCTAATTTCCTGATTCAATTTCAGCTTGAATTTTTGCTAATTCTTCAGGAGTGAGTTCATCTAGTCGCTTTTGCAGGAAAGCCTTTTCATACTCTTCCCGTTGTTGATGGTAGGTCATTTTTTTGCTACCTGCTCGGAAAAGATATGTGGACAACCAGCCCAACAAACCAACAACCAGTAAAACTTGACTCCAAATTCCAGCTTTTTGTCCATCTAACCCAACTAGCTGTAATCCTGCATAGGCCAAGCCACCAGCTACAAAAATCCCCAAAGCAATTCCGATTGCATCAATGCGTCGCATGAGAGTTATGACCTACCAATCAAGTTAAACAATTTGCCTGCGCCGGGGTCGAAAATTCGCAATGGGCGAAAGCAGCAACAAACCCGGAAAGAAGAAGAACACTAAAAAGTACATAAATGCACGTTCAACAGAACTAGCTGTATACCACCGCAGCTTTAGATAAAGCATCACAGCCATTGGGACTACCAGAAGATAAGCTCCGGCCAAAATTAGATATAGTAGCGCTACAACCATAATTCTTTATCGGATTTGAGAAGACTATTCGGTGTATCTATTCCCATAATATGCTGAATGGTCAGACTCAGGGAAGTATCACGCATCAGTTTTGTTGGGAAAGCAAATAAATTAATTTTGTCTGACTTGCAATAATTTGAAAAAAAGTTTATATTGTGTTATGGTTATATTTCGCCGTTAAACGCGTTTGTGCAACCTAGCTAGCTAAACAAGCTCATAACTTAAAAATTATGATTTTGGGGCTGAAGTGAAAAAAGTAGTGCTTGAAAAAAAATTTTGAAAACTACTTGCACAAAATACGCAATTAATGATGAAATAGATGGGGAGGTTTTTTAAGCCTCTAAACATCAAAAACCCTTGGGGGTGTGGCGGAATGGTAGACGCTACGGACTTAGAAAACTGAGCCTTGATAGAGAAATCTTTCAAGTGGAAGCTCTCAAATTCAGGGAAACCTAAATCTGTTTACAGATATGGCAATCCTGAGCCAAGCCCAGAAATATTTGATTTAAGGTTTTAATCTAAAATTCAAATTTCCGGGAAGGTGCAGAGACTCGACGGGAGCTACCCTAACGTAAAGACGAGGGTAAAGGGAGAGTCCAATTCTTAAAACCTGGAGTTGTTCAATCAACAAGGCAACAGTGAAAGCTGTGGAAGAATGAAAATCCGTTGACCTTAAACGGTCGTGGGGGTTCAAGTCCCCCCACCCCCATTAAAATAATTTGTAATTGTGAATTTATGTTTGAAGTAACTGGAGTTTAAACGGGAGGTGCGATCGCGAAGCGCTCCGTAGGAATCACAAATATTTCATAAAAACTTTTGCCGTTATAATTATTAGCAATCCAGTAAATTATATTGGCTGCTATGAATGACGCATTACAATACATCTGTGATTCAGAAGGGCAACCAGTTTCCGTAGTTGTCCCCATTGCCCTTTGGCAAGAAATAATTGCTGAGAGAGAAACTGCTTATCTGTTGAGCAGTCCAGCCATGAAAGCAAGATTACTTACAGCTAGAAAACGTCAAGATGGAATTTCTTTAGAAGCAGCCTGTGAAAAACTTGGAATTTGATGCAGATGCTTTTGAGGACTTAGCTTGGTGGATCGAAAGCGACCGTAAAAAAGCATTAAAAATCATCAAACTAATTCGTGAAGTACAACGTAATCCATTTGAAGGCACAGGACAACCTGAAGCGCTAAAACACGAATCAAGAACATCCTCTGGTTTATGAAGTCCTAGATGATAAAATCAGAATTCTCACCTGCCGCTTTCACTACTGAAAATCGCTTATATACAACCTGCTTAGACCACTGGCCACCACGTGAAGTTGTGTAACCAGATTTGTTTATACTAAAAACGGGTTAAAAGTGTCATTCTGTAGCTTGCTTCCCGCAGGGTACGAAGTGAAGAATCTCCGAGATACTTCCCTGCACTACGTTACGGTCAGTATGACATAAGTCCAAGTTTGACCCGTTTGCAGTATAATCTATCAGCTATTCGTTGATAGCTATAACCCCGGTTGTGTAGTTACAGACACCATTAAAAGCTTGAGTGATTTACAAACGTGTTGTAACTTACATCAAGCAGAAGATAAAAACTTTTTTATTTTACGCAGTCACAGCACCTACACTATCCCTGACTAGATGACCATCTTCCATGTAAACAATACGATCTGCTATATCTAAAATGCGGTTATCGTGGGTAACAAGCAAAATTGTACAACCATGTTCTTTTGCTAATTTCTGCATTAATTCTACCACATCCCGCCCAGATTGCTTATCTAGTGCGGCTGTAGGCTCATCGGCTAAGACTATTTTAGGTTGACTTACTAATGCTCGTGCGATCGCAACTCGTTGTTTTTGTCCACCGGATAAACTATCTGGGTAGTAATCAATTCGATTTCCTAATCCTACCTCTTCTAGCATTGCTTTTGAACGATTGAGCATTTCTTGAGTTGATATTCTTGGTTGCAATTCTAAACCCATTCGCACGTTTTGTAGTGCTGTTAAACTACCATGTAAGTTATGAGCTTGGAAGATATAACCGTTATTTCGTCGCGCTTGGGTGAGTTGTTTGGGATTAGCTTTGCATAATTCCTCACCTAATATTCGCAAGCTTCCAGATTGAGCAGAACGCAAACCACCAGCCAAGGTTAATAGTGTGGTTTTTCCGGAACCTGATGGCCCTGTCATGATGACAATTTCACCTGTATTAATAGTGAGATTGATATTAAATAATACTTGTTTTTTCAGTTGTCCAGTTCCGAAATAATGGTCGAGATTTTGAACAGAAATGACTGGTATGGGAGAATTAATAGTTTGCATAATCGAAGTTTTTTAAGATTTTTTTACGCAGAGGCGTAGAGGGTAATGTTGAAGTTTTTAAAACATATCGGCTGGATCGGCTGATTGTAGTTTACCAGTGGCTATTGTACCGGAGATTGCACACATGATGATTGTCAATAATAAAACTATTAATGCTCTTGTTAAGGTCATATATATCGGTAAGTTTGTGGCATTTCTAGTCAGTTGATAAAGTCCTAAAGGTACTATGAATCCAGGAATGAAACCTAATGCTGCTAAAATAATGGCTTCTTCAAAAATTACACCTAATAGGTATGAGTTTTGATATCCCATTGCTTTAAATGTGGCATATTCTTTGAGATGGGCATTTACATCTGTAGAAAGAACTTGATAAACAATAATGACACCAACAATAAATCCCATAGATACGCCTACTGTAAATATAAAGCCGATAGGACTTTCTTTTTTCCAATAATTTTCTTCAAATTTAATAAACTCTTGCTTGGTAAAAACTCTCACATCTTCATTTTTTAGTTGTGATTTTAATGCTTGTGCAACCTGTTGTGGATCATAGCCAGGTTGAATGGAAATTAAGCCAAGATTGATACTTCCAGCCCGTCGTTTGGGAAAGATACGGAGAAAGTTTTCGTCGCTAGAAATTAGTGTACCATCAGCACCAAATGATGCTCCTAATTTAAATAATCCACTAATATTAATTGTCCGTTTTTCTATTTCTGTGCTGACAATTTGACCTGCATCAACTTTACTAAAAACCTGATTATATTCACCTCTAGCACCCCGGTCAAACAGGAAGTGATCTGGTAATTTAAGTTTATCTAATTGGGCGTTGATTTCTGGTATATCTAATACAGCTTGTTCCGGATTAAACCCGATTGCTTGCACTGAGGTTTTGCGGCGTGTTTGGGGGTTTTTCCAGGTTACTAAACCGATATACATGGCTTCGGCTGATTTCACACCAGGTACATCAGCAGCTTGAAACAGTCGTCTTCGGGAAAAAGTAGACATATTTTGCATATTTCGGCTTTGCGGACTGATTAAAACGATGTCTGCAAGTACAGCCCGATTTAAGGTGGTGTTGCTGTCATACAAGGCATTCTGAAAGCCAAGCTGCATGAAAATGAGGACATCAGCAAAAGCAATCCCTGATAAAGCAACTAAAAGCCTACTTTTATGGTGGTTGAGTTGCAACCATCCCAAAGGTGTACGTCTTTGCAGTTCTTGAATTAATCCTATCATAGTGAAATTACTGCCTTAATTTGTAAGTTGGTAAATTTTGCTGCTTTTTGGCTAGATGCCTCATCTAGCTGTACATGAACTTCTACAACTCTGGAATCAATATTGTCACTGGGGTCACTATTGATCACATTTTGCCGTTGTACTTTCCAGCCTACCCAATCTACGGTTCCATGTAATTCACCTGGTAGGGAGTTGCTGGATATTTTTACCTTTTGTTTAGGAGTAATTTTACTGACATCATTTTGGTAAACTTCTACAACCGCATACATTTGCTTGGTTTGTCCAATTTCCACAATTCCGTCATTGGATACTACTTCACCGGAACGGGTATAAATGTCGAAAATTACACCATTTTGAGGAGATTTCACATAAGCTTGGTCTAAGTTAGCCTTGGCTTGCTTGGCTGCGGCTATAGTACGGTTAACTTCGGCTTTCGCTGCTGCTATGTCTACCGGACGCACTTCGGCTATTTGGTTTAAGGTAGCTGTGGCTGAACTAACTTGTTTGCTACCTGTGGCGTTAATCCGAGTGAGGATGGTTTTGGCTTCGCTAATTTGCTTACGTCCTGTGCTATCAATGCGATTGAGGTTGGCTTTAGCTTCACTCAATTGCTGGGTGATGGTATCAACACTGAGGCTTTTAGTATCAAATAAAGACTGAGAAATTGCCCCATCTTGGTAAAGTTGCTGATAACGTTGCAGTTCTACTTGGGCATTTTTGAGTTCAGCTTGGAGTCTATTAATTGTTGCTTGTTGTGCTGTTGTTTCACCTTGCCATTGAGCTTCTAATCTAGCCACGGCTTGTCTCTGTCCGGCTTCATCTCCTAGCTTCTGCGCCTCTATTCGGTCAATTTCAGACTTTTGGGCATTTATTTCGCCTAATTTCGCACCAGATTGAACTTTTTCTAAGTTTACCTGGGCAACTTTCACTGATGCTTGGGCTTCTTGAAAAGCGGCTTCGAGACGGGGAAGATTATCCAAAATGGCTATGATTTGACCAGTTTTAACGTTATCTCCTTCTTTAACCAAAAGTGTCTCTACTCGGCTATTTTGACTAGAAGTAGGTGCGGAAAGTTTAATTATTTTGCCTTTGGGTTCGATTCTCCCTAATGCTGTCACCGTCTTAATTTGCGGTATGTTGACTGGGGAGACTTGAGTTTGATCGGCAGTCTTAGATTGATTTTGTAAAATTCTATACCCTTGTAAGCCACCAATGCCGACAATTATAGCCGTAGCCAGCATAATTATTGGTTGGAAACTAGGTTTAAATGCTACATTACGCACCATAAATTTCTCTCTATAATTTAGAATGGTAAGTAAACTAATTAGTTTAGTAACTCTACTAAACTAAACTGTTCATTACAATAATGTCAATAGTCACCGGAAAAATTAATCTGGGTAGCTGATATGCGAAAAAAGAACAAAGCTGTAGAAGAAAGTCTTGTAGAGCGATCGCACGGAGCGCAAAACCAAAGACAATCACTGTTAGCAGATAAAGTTGATGCTATTTTGGCTGGTGCTATGCAGGAATTTTTGGCACATGGTTACGCTGCAACAACAATGGATAAAGTGACAGCAGCCGCAGGTGTATCGAAAACAACTGTATACAGCTATTTTCAGGATAAAGAAGGATTATTCACTGCATTGATTGAAGGATTAGCGCAGCAAAAATATTTGGCTGTTTTTAACCCTGAACCCGGATTTTTGGAAGGTGAGCCGGAAATTGTGCTGCGTCGCTTGGCAAAAAGTATTTTAGATAATACTAATTGTTCACAGGAATTACTGGGTCTTGTGAGGCTGATTATTGCCGAATCGGGGAGGTTTCCCTCACTAGCACAGGTATTTGTCCGCAATGTAGATAAACCTGCTTTGGAGGTGATTAGCAAATATTTTCAAGCCCATCCAGAACTACAATTACCTGATCCAGAGGTAGCTGCACGGATTTTTAAGGGGACATTAATCCATTTCACAATTCTTCAGAATATGCTGCATAGTCGAGAGATTTTGCCAATGGAGAGCGATCGCTTGATTGATAATTTGGTTAATTTAATCACCAGTAATAAAATAGATATACATGGTGATAAGTATTCCGGTACAAGGCATAAATCACCCAGACGCAAGCGCACACCGGGGGGTAAATTTCAGGCTGATTATGGTTCTGAGACTAAAAAGTTGCGGTCTATCCGGCTTACAGACACTGCTTGGGCAAAGTTGGACGAACTAGCGGCAGCAAATAATTTGACCCGCAGTGAGATGATTGAAATCTTTGCTCGTCAAGGCTTTGGAGATGCTCAGAAGTCGGGAGAATGATTTTTGTATATACATGGAATATTTATCTGTGTAGGATGCCTTAGCAAAAGTGCAACGCACTACTTTAAATCAAAATATGGCCTTTGGGAAATTTAACCTTTGCGCCTTTGCGCCTTTGCGTGAGACATATTCAAATTTTCATTTTTGATAAAATATAAGAATTGAACAAAGGTATCAAGATGCGATTACTACACACAATGCTGCGAGTCGGCAACCTAGAAGAGTCATTAAAATTTTACTGTGAACTTCTAGGAATGAAATTACTGCGACGCAAAGATTATCCAGGGGGAGAATTTACTCTCGCTTTTGTTGGTTATGGTGAAGAAAGCGACCATACCGTACTAGAATTAACTTATAACTGGGGCGTGGAAAAGTACGAATTGGGTAATGCTTACGGTCATATTGCCCTGGGAGTAGATGATATTTACGCTACCTGTGAGGGAATTAAAAATCGTGGTGGTAAGGTAGTCCGGGAACCAGGGCCTATGAAACATGGTTCTACTGTCATTGCCTTTGTGGAAGATCCAGATGGGTATAAAGTTGAGTTAATTCAATTGGCTACTCACGGAACAACTGAAAAAGCGGAATCAGAAAACCAGCTGGTGAAACAGTAATTTTTCCACCAAAATCTAGGTGAAGTACAAACAGGCCAATTTGCTCAGGCTTCAGCTAAATTGCCAATCTCAAATTGCCACCGAAGATATAAGCGGATACACGCTAATTATGTTTGGATCATTATTTGGGGGAGTGGAATAATAGTACCGCAGGGCGGAAGTCAAAAGTCAAAAGTCAGAACTAAGATAGTATAGGCTTTTTGGCAATTGACAAAAGTTGGTTTATTTACGCCATGTTGTACTAGGAAGATATTCAGTATGTAGTATGAAGTGATATGTTTTTTGCTATTCCCTTGTTTGTATGCACAGCGAAAGGTCTTCCTAGTCTATATACTTAAAATTTCCCCATTCCCCAATTTCTAAACTAAAAATCCAAAATTCTACAGATGCAGCCTACAGATCCTAATAAATTTACTGATACGGCCTGGGAAGCAATTACTAAATCTCAGGATATAGTCCGTGCTTATCAACAACAGCAATTAGAAGTCGAACATTTAATTATTGCTCTTTTAGAAGAACCTACAAGTTTAGCTATAGGTATTTTAGCCCGTGGGGATGTTGATTCTAACCGTTTAAAACAACAATTAGAAGCTTATACCCAACGTCAGCCAAAAGTTGGTAAAAGTGATCAACTTTACTTAGGACGCAATTTAGATTTGCTACTAGATCGCGCTGAAGAAATTCGAGCGAGAATGAGAGAAGAGGAAATTGGCGAAGGACATATACTCCTGGCTTTAGCTGAAGACGATCGCATTGGCAGAAAAATATTTAAAGGCTTAAATGTAGATATAGCTAAGTTAGAAGCTGCTGTCAAAACAGTTCGCGCTACCCAGAAAGTGACTCAAAAGGTGGGAGAACCAGAATCTGCGGACACACCTTATGAAGCTTTAAAACGTTTTGGTAGAGATTTGACAGAACAGGCAAAAGCTGGAAAATTAGATCCTGTGATTGGCCGAGATGATGAAATTCGCCGGGTTATTCAGGTTTTATCGCGTCGTAGTAAAAATAACCCTGTGCTAATTGGTGAACCGGGAGTTGGTAAAACTGCGATCGCCGAAGCTTTAGCCCAAAGAATGGTCAACGGCGACGTTCCAGAGTCTTTGAAGAATCGTCAATTGATATCTTTAGACATCGGTAGTTTAATCGCTGGGGCAAAATACCGAGGTGAGTTTGAAGACCGGTTAAAAAATGTCCTCCGTGAAGTTATTGAATCCAACGGGCAAATAGTTCTCTTTATTGACGAACTTCATACCGTCGTTGGTGCCGGTGCTAACCAACAAGGCTCAATGGATGCAGGAAACTTACTTAAACCCATGTTGGCGCGGGGTGAATTGCGTTGTATTGGTGCAACTACCTTAGATGAATATCGCAAATACATTGAAAAAGATGCTGCACTTGAACGCCGTTTTCAACAAGTATATGTAGATCAACCAAGCGTAGAAAATACAATTTCGATTCTGCGGGGTTTAAAAGAACGTTATGAAGTGCATCATAATGTGAAAATTTCTGACTCTGCTTTAGTCGCAGCCGCAACTTTATCAGCGCGTTACATTGCAGATAGGTTTCTACCAGATAAAGCCATTGACTTAGTAGACGAAGCCGCCGCGAAATTGAAAATGGAAATTACCTCCAAACCGGCGGAATTAGAAACCATTGACAGACGTATAATGCAGCTAGAAATGGAAAAGCTGTCATTATCTGGAGAAGAAAAAGCGAATTCCCCAACTAGAGAGCGTTTAGAGGGAATTGAGCAAGAAATCAGCATTTTAACTGTAAAACAGCAAAAATTTAATGATCAATGGCAAGGTGAAAAGCAGCTATTAGAAGCTATTAGCACTTTAAAGAAAGAAGAAGATGCATTGCGAGTGCAAATTGAACAAGCAGAACGGGATTATGATTTGAACAAAGCTGCCCAACTTAAGTATGGCAAATTGGAGGGAGTGCAGCGCGATCGCGAAATTAAAGAAGCGAAACTCTTAGAAATTCAAAATCAAGGTTCAACCCTGCTGCGGGAACAAGTCACAGAAGCCGATATTGCCGAAATCGTCGCCAAATGGACAGGAATCCCCGTAAATCGTCTTTTGGAATCAGAACGGCAAAAATTACTCAAACTAGAAAGTCATTTACATGAACGGGTAATCGGTCAAGAAGAAGCCGTTTCCGCCGTCTCTGCGGCTATTCGTCGCGCCCGTGCAGGGATGAAAGACCCCGGTCGTCCCATTGGTTCATTCTTGTTTATGGGACCAACTGGCGTGGGTAAAACCGAACTCGCCCGCGCTTTAGCTCAATTTCTCTTTGATTCTGATGATGCTTTAGTGCGGTTGGATATGTCCGAGTATATGGAAAAACACTCGGTTTCTCGCCTAGTAGGTGCGCCTCCTGGTTATATTGGCTACGAAGAAGGTGGACAACTTTCCGAAGCAATTCGCCGACATCCATATTCTGTCGTGCTTTTGGATGAAGTAGAAAAAGCCCATCCCGATGTGTTTAATATTTTGCTTCAGGTATTAGATGATGGTAGAGTTACTGATTCCCAAGGACGCGCCGTAGATTTTCGGAATACCGTCATAGTCATGACTAGCAACATCGGTAGTGAACATATTCTCGATGTCGCTGGCGATGATACCAAGTATGATATGATGCGAAACCGAGTTATGGAAGGTTTAAGAAGTCACTTCCGTCCCGAATTCCTTAACCGTGTTGACGACTTGATACTCTTCCACACCCTCAACCGTTCAGAAATGCGGCATATTATCCGTATTCAACTCAAACGGGTGGAAAATCTCTTAAAAGAGCAAAAAATCTCCTTTGAAATCTCCCAAGCGGCTTGTGACCATCTTGTAGAAGCAGGTTATGATCCTGTTTATGGCGCACGTCCGTTGAAAAGGTCAATTCAGCGCGAAGTAGAAAATCCCCTCGCTACCAAGTTATTAGAAAATACCTTTATTTCTGGTGACACAATCATCATTGAAAAAGGTGAACATGGGTTAACTTTCAGTAAAAAACAGCCTGTGAAGGTGTCAGTGGTGAAAAATACTGTGAAGTTAATAGAAGCATCTTCAGAAGCGTAAATTAGATAGACATTTTTGATAACTAATGTAGAGACGTTCCATTTAACCTCTCTACAAGGGTTTCAAGTCACACACATTTAATTCTCGGATTGTAATATTTGTTTTTTCCATTTAAGTCATAATCGTCTCAGGTTTAATCATACAGGAGGTGCGATCGATCGCATGGTTATTGCTCAAACCAACCCGACAACAACTCATTTCACTCCAGATGAGTACCGAGCGATGGAAGAAACCGCCACAGAGCGACACGAATATCGCAACGGAGAGATTATTACTATGCCTGGAGGTTCAGAAGTTCATAGTGCGATAGCTTCGCTCGCCGCAGGCATCGCTAGTAATATATTAATTTATTTGGGTTTTTTACTCAGACTTCTGACAATTGCTCGTTTAAATAATGAAAGTCTGTTGTTAGTCCATTATTCGCTGAATTGATTGGACTGGAAACAATTCGGAATAAATGCCCTCACTTTAATTCATGGCTGTTGCGACTAGAATCATTAAAGTGCTAATTGTAGAGTGCGTTAAACTCAGTTAACGCACAACTTATATTATGTTTATAAATTGCTAACCGCTTCCGCAACTTTCCTAGAAACAAACGGTAAAATTTCTCGACTTTTAGCTTGATCTTTCCCTTCTGTAAATACTACTAACAGGTAAGGATGTTGTTCTGGTAATTCAATAAAAGCCGCATCATGGCGCACTGAACTTGTCCAGCCGGCTTTTGACCAAATTTGACTATTTTCAGGTAATCCACCCCCTAAGAAGCCTGTAATCTGGTCTTCTTCAACATTTTTGGGTAACTCGTCTGGATTAAGACTACGTTTGAGTAAAGACATCATGGATTGCGATCGCACACTCGACACCGCCACCCCACCCACGATACTATGCAATAACCTAGCCGTAGCATCGGTAGTCAGCATATTGCGATTTTCAAACATCTCCCCATAAAACGCCCTTTCTCTTCCATAGGGACCATCACCCCAGGTTTTTTGACAAACATTAATTGCTTTCATTTCCTCCCACCCCAAAGACTGATAATAGCGATTAATAATATTGCGTTGATATTTCCAAGTTTCAAAAGGTCCATTAGGTAATTCTGCACCAGATGTAGTCCCACTGAGAATATCGACAATTAAACTGGTAGCATCATTACTAGAATCAACAATCATATCACCCAAGGCTCGTTCTAATTCCTTGGAAGTGTTACTCATGCCTTTTTCTAGCCATTCGTGAACCGCTACCAAATAAAACAACTTGACGACGCTAGCAGGATAAATGCGTTCTCCACCACGATAACTAAATCCTCGCACTGGATGATTCCAAAAAGCGTCAGGAGTCAACGCACCACCTGTATTTACTGGAACCGGAGGATCATAGACAACCCAAGTTAAAGCTATTTGATTATGAGCTAAATTTGCAAATTTAGACCAAGTTGCTTCTAAAATTTCATTACTGAGATATTCTAGCTGTTCGTCTTGATTAAAAAAAACCATTTGCGAAAATTCCCTTATGCTATCAGGAGTTTAGTTTCTGGATTAATCCTATCATTACCTGTATAATTACTGAGAGATGAATTAAAATTAGACTCATTTTAGGCAATTTCTCATGACTCTTGATTTAATAAGATTTTATCAAGCTTGCAACCCTAATAAAACCCTTGATCAAAGCAAAGCTGAGGATAGACAATACTATATTGATTTTTCCGAAGTGCGTGGTGCAGAAATAATTAGAGAATTAAAACGAACTATTACCCTACTTTCTCCAGAATCACCGACGTGTCAATTATTTACAGGACATATTGGTTGTGGCAAATCGACAGAGTTGTTACGACTAAAAGCAGACTTACAAGCACAAGGATTTCATGTAGTTTATTTTGAATCTAGCCAAAGTTTAGATTTAGCTGATATTGATATTACAGATATTTTACTAGCCATAGCTAGAGAAGTTAGTCAAAGTTTAGAGTCAGCAAACATTAAACTCAAACCTGGATATTTTCAAAATCTATTTACAGAAATAGCTGAACTGTTACAAACCCCGTTAGATATTGGTGTGGAAGCGGAATTATCTGTGGGTATTGGCAAAATTACCGCTAAAACTAAAGATAGTCCTCGGCTACGCAGTCAACTCCGACAATATTTAGAACCCCGCACCAATGGCATTTTAGAATCAATTAATCAAGAATTACTCTTACCTGCAAGAGAAAGACTCAAAAAACAAGGTAAATCAGGTTTAGTTGTCATCATTGATAACCTCGATAGAGTAGATAATGCTCTCAAACCAAATGGTCAATATCAACCAGAATATCTCTTTGTAGAACGTGGTGAACAGCTAAATAAATTAAACTGTCATGTTGTTTATACAATTCCTCTAGTTCTCATATTTTCTAACGCTTTAGGTAGATTAACAAATCGCTTTGGAGTAGACCCCAAAGTATTACCAATGGTGGCAATTAAACAGAGAAATGGCACAGATTATCAAGCAGGAATTACACTCCTACAAGAAATGGTAATGAAGAGAGCTTTTCCTAGTCTAAATTGGGAACAAAGTCAAAGTTTAATTACAAAAATATTTGATAGTCCTGAAACATTAGAAAGACTTTGTAAAGTTAGCGGTGGTCATTTACGTAACCTATTGATGTTATTATTTCGTTGTTTGCAAATGGAAGATATACCAATTTCTCGAAAATGTGTAGAAACCGTTATCAGAAAACGTTGTAATGAATTAAATTTGGCAATCACACCTGATGAATGGGAGTTATTAAAAGAAGTATGGAAAACAAAAACATATAGAGGTGAAGAACAATATGATATCTTACTCCGCAGTATGTTTGTATTTGAATATCGAGACGAAGATGGTTCTTGGTTTGATATTAATCCAATTTTGATAGAATCAAAAGAATTAATGTCATGAATATAGCGGTTCTCGGTTAAGCGAGATACAAGAACCCTCCCCGCAAGCGAGGAGGGGGTTTAATATGTATCTCATTCAAGTGCATACCGCTATAATTACATTGGTTAGTGCAATACCTTGTCCAAATTGGAAAAAGCCTTGATTCGTAAGTTGGGTTTTATGTTTCAACCCAACCTACAAAAAATGGATAAGGTATTAATTCCAGTCCCCCTCCTCGCTTGCGGGGAGGGGTTAGGGGTGGGGTTTTACTGCTGTAGGAAAATGGATAGATTAAGCAATAGCACAATTCAACAAAATACCGGAAATGTTGGGTTTCCTTACGTCAACCCAACCTACGTAGATCAATAATTTAAGTAGATTATTTCCAATAATCATTTAACATCATGAATAATCCAGAAAGTCCCACTGATAATAATGATAATTCCTTACAAACCATATTAAAAGCAATTAGATTATCTCAAGGTCAATTATCACTAATTTTCCTGCGTTGTAATTATGCAAAATTACGTCAGCAAATAGCAGCACAACTCAAAGAAATTTCGTCTATACCCATTAGAGAAATTACTTTACCAGCATCAGCTAAAAGTCTCTACAATCATATATCAGAAGAATTGACAGATTCACAACCACAAGCTTTAATGATTTTTGGTTTAGACTCTGTTAACAACATTGATGCAATTTTGAGTTTATCTAATCAGATTAGAGAAGAATTTAGAAAAAACTTTACCTTTCCGATTTTGATTTGGATAGATGACCAAATTCTCAGGAGAATTATCAGAGTCGCACCAGATTTAGAAAATTGGGGGAGTATTATTGACTTTGAAAATGATTCTGAGGATTTAGTTGATTTTCTCCAAGAAACAACAGCAGAAATTTTTACTAATGATGTTACTCCTAGTCCCCAAGTTTACAAAGAAATAGAATCTGCCAGTCAGGATTTACAAAACAGAGGAGAAGAAATAGATCCAGAAATACAAGCAAGTTTAGATTTGATTTTTGGTTTACGGGAATATCAACAAGATCATCTAGATAATGCTTTAATTTATTATCAGCGAAGTTTAGAATTTTGGCAAACGCATAATAACTTAGAACGTCATGGTATTCTCTTAGTTAAAATTGCTTCAGCTTATAGTCGAAAAGCTGAAATCAATAATACTGAGAATCAAGAAAATTGGCAAAATGCTAGAGATAATTTACAGCAAGCTTTAGATATTTTTGAACAAGGGTCAAGATTAGATTTAGTCATTGAATATATCAACCATTTAGGGGAAATATTACGACATCAAAAAGCATGGAATGATTTAGAAATACTAGCTCAAAAATCTCTAAAATTATATAACGTAGAGACATTACATAGAACTTCTCTACACAATACCGAAATATCTCTACAACGTTTGCAAATTGGATTATGTCAAAATTATGGTTTTCTCGCAGAAGTAGCATTAAAAAAGGAAGAATGGCTAAAAGCAAATCAAAATGCAGAACAAGCAATAGAGATTTTAAGTAATCTTCCTAATGTACTATCTCATGAACGCACTTTATATCGCTTATTGCTGGCACTTTCTCATGTGGGTTTAGGTGATTATGTAGCAATTGAAATTTTAGAAATCGCCAAAAATGAAAGTCGTCCTCAATATAATCCTAAACTGTATATTGATATTTTAGAACAATTAAATTTACTATATTTTCAAGAAGAAGAATATTTAAAAGCTTTTGAAATCAAACAAGAAATATTACAAATTAAACAACAATATGGATTTACAGCTTTTGTTGGTGCATCTTATTTAAACCCGCAACGCAAAGTTATTAAATCTGAAAATTCAGAAGTTGAAAATAATGGTACAATTGCTCAAGAAATTTCCGCTTCTGGGAGAGAAGAAGATGTTAAACGGCTGCGTGGCAGAATTGCTGTAAATGAACATAAATTAACAGTAATTCATGGACAGTCTGGAGTAGGTAAAAGCTCGATTTTACAAGGCGGTTTAATTCCTGCACTGCAACAAGAACCAATTGGAGAACGTAACTCTTTACCAATACTTTTACGAGTTTATACAAATTGGGTAGAAATTTTAGGACAAGATTTAAAAATTGAAATAAATGAATATTCAACAGATGGAATTATTCACCAATTGCGAAAAAATGAAACCAGTAATTTATTAACAGTTTTGATATTTGACCAATTTGAAGAATTTTTCTTTGTGTATACTGACCAAAAACAAAGAAGACAATTTTATGACTTTCTGCGGGTATGTTTAGATATTCCTTATGTGAAAATTGTGCTTTCATTACGGGAAGATTATTTACATTATTTATTAGAATTAGACCGTTTAGTTGATTTGACAGTTACTAACAATAACATTCTTGATAAAAACATTCGTTATTATTTGGGTAATTTTTCACCCGCAGATGCTAAAGCTGTTATTCAAAGTCTCACAGAAAAAACAAACTTTTATTTACAACCAGGATTAATTGATAAATTAGTTGAAGATTTAGCCGGAGATATCGGTGAAGTTAGACCAATTGAATTACAAATAGTCGGGACACAATTACAATCAAAACAAATTCAAACTTTAGATAAATATCAAGAATTTGGCAAAGAAAAATTAGTTGAGAAGTTTTTAGAAGATGTCATTAAAGAATGTGGTGAAGAAAATGAACAAACAGCCAGACTAGTTTTATATTTACTCACAGACGAAAATGGGACAAGACCTTTAAAAACTCGCGCTGAATTAGTAGAACAGTTACCAGCAGAAAGTGAAAACCTAGATTTAGTTTTAAATATTTTCGTTGCGTCGGGTTTGGTTTTATTATTACCAGAATCACCTGCGGATAGATATCAATTAGTGCATGATTATTTAGTTGAGTTTATTCGTCAACAACAGGGGAATGAATTATTAGAAGAATTAAGTAAAACAAAAGCAGAATTAAAAGAAGTAGAGGAAGCAAGGCAAGTATTAGCCAACGCAAAAATTGAAGCTGACAAACAACTTAAAAAGGGGCAAAAAAGGTTAAGAGTAAGTTCTATTTTAGCTTTGGGGTTAGTAGTAATTGCTGGTATGGCTTCTGTTTATTCTATAAACCAATTTAGAGAGACTGGTATTGCTAAACAAGTTACACAATTAGAACAAAGTGGTATGAATATTTTAAGACAATTCCAATTTGAAGTTTTACGTTCTTTAATTATTGCAATACAGAATGGCCAAGGTTTAAAAAATTTACTTAAAGATGATACTCCTCTGGATCAATATCCGACTACTAGCCCTATTTATGTTTTAAATATTATCCTGGACGACATCGAAAAACCTAACCAACTTCAAGGGCATCAGCAAGCTGTTAATAGTGTGAGTTTCAGCCCAGACGGAAAAACCATTGCCACTGCTTCATCTGACAGCACAGTTCGGTTGTGGAACTTAAAGGGGGAACTACTGCACGAATTTAAGGGATATCAGTCTTATGTCAAGGGACATCAGTCTTATGTCAATAGTGTAAGTTTCAGCCCGGACGGAAAAACAATTGCTACTGCTTCATCTGACAGCACAGTTCGGTTGTGGAATCTACAAGGGAAAGAGCTGCAAAAATTTGAGGGACATCAGAGTATTGTCAATAGTGTGAGTTTCAGCCCGGACGGTCAAACTATTGCTACTGCTTCATCGGACGATACAGCGCGATTATGGAATCTGCAAGGGAAAGAGCTACAAAAATTTAAGGGACATGAGGAAAGTGTCAATAGTGTGAGTTTTAGCCCGGACGGTCAAACCATTGCAACTGCTTCATTCGACAAGACAGCGCGGTTGTGGAATCTACAAGGGAAAGAGCTGCAAAAATTTAAGGGACATCAGTCTTATGTCAGAAGTGTAAGTTTCAGCCCGGACGGTCAAACCATTGCTACCGCTTCATCTGATAGCACAGCGCGGT
>NZ_JAYGGY010000018.1:0-63659 GCF_034931625.1 Anabaena cylindrica UHCC 0172
TCCTCTATCCATATAAGTTACATTTTGTCAAGATAATTTAGATGCGTTTCCCCTGGTTTATCAAGTTAACTTTAACTATAAAGATAGCAATGACAACTATTAAACAAAACTCTCTAACTCGTGTTGTACCAACTAGATTAACCATTAAGGACTATGACCTTTTATCAAATGTCGCCAGACAAAATAAAAGTACAACTTCGGCTTTACTCAGACAGTTAGTGATGAAGTGTATTGAGAAGCAAGATAAAGAAATACCACCACTTGATTAAGTGATGGCATCTCCAAATCAGTTCAAATATACGAAACAAACCAAATTGAGTAAAAGTAAAAATCTAACTATGAATAACAATAATTATAACGCTTTTTCCGATAATCAAGACCTAGAAACAACCGAATTAACACAGGAAGAACATAATCTAATACCGTTACCACTATTGATGCCACAAAAGTTAGATGCTAATCAACATCTACAAAACAGAGAGAATGAAATAGTCTCTACTGTGGTATATAGTAAACCAGCTAAAAATACAGAAGAAGATATTATTGCAGCGATTAACTTAAATCAGGTTTGGGTGACTCGTCATGCAAAAGAAGAAGCAGCAAATGATCACTTATTCATCGATGAAATTAATTTTTCTGCCACTCAAGGACAGATAATCGAAGATTATCCAAATGATACCCCCTATCCTAGTTGCTTGATTTATGGACTCAATCAGAAAGGTGATCCTATTCATAGTGTGTGGGCATATAATAAAGATACAGGGTTAGCCGTGCTAATTACTGTCTATTGTCCTGATCCAAATAAATGGATTAATGGGCGCATTAGAAAAAAAGACTGAGAATCTAAATCGTACTAAATTACTAAGGAACGTGGATTTATTAACTTACAATTTTTGATAACGACAATCTAAGCCAACGTTAGATTACATCCATCAAGAGTTGTACTTTATTTAATCCTCATTCCTAACCTAGATATGGCTGTTTTAGTCTTATCTAGTAACAGTTTAGATCATGGTAACTGGTACCATACAATATATAAGAGGTAATAATTATGATTCCCATTGATAAATGTGTTGTTTGTAATGGCAACTTATTAGAAATTAAAGTCACAGAAATTATCAAAGGTGGTGGTAACACTGCAACATTACAAGTTAATGCTTTAGTTTGCGAAAATTGTGGAGAACGTTTTTATCATGTAGATACCATCAGAAAATTTGAAACTATTAAACTTAAATTAGAAAAACAAGAAACGCAAGACTTAATTGCAGTAGGACAATCTTTTGAGGTTGCATGATTACTAAATTATCAGAAATTGTAACGATGGATGATACATAAAATATCTTGTTTAACTTATGCCAATAACGTATTTCTCTAACTGTAGTTAATACAATGCGGTACTGATGATATATTTACTATGTTCAAAAGTTATATGGGTGTACTCAGATAATAGAAAACATAGTTCCCATTAACTAATGCAAAATAAGGCATTACAAAACATTTAAACTATTTATATTTCATATAGTTTTTATTACTAATGATGAGATTAATAAATATTTGCTTTTTCTATCTCAATACCACTGTTGCCATATAAATAAGCTTTGTATTGACTTTATTAAACGTAATTCCATATCTACTGTTTCTATATGCCTCTACAACAGCAGATATGAATATGACATTGTATGGCAATTTGTACCTAAAACTTAAAACATAGCTGTTACAGCCGAATATGACATGATTAGTTAACTGATATGGTTATTGGCTAAAGCTTAATAAATTTGTTGGATAGGTTTTCAGATAACTATGATCTATACTTAATCTGCTACTTGCCACGATGTAATATATGTCAGATAACGATTGGAGACAACAGGAAACCACTATAGCCGTTGCTAATGATAATACTGGTGAATGGGAGTTTCTATCGTTCCCATCGTGGGAGGAAGCCAGACAAGCTGTTAATGCGACTAGAAGTGAAGATAAAGCTGCTGTTTTCTATGATGGTGCTACTCTTCCTTTCCCACCAGAATTACCTATAGAACTAGAACCACCAAAAGATTGACTATGATTTGACTATGAAGATGAATGACTATCCTTAACTATCAGTCATTACAGTCATTAAAACAGAGGGGAGAAAATTTTCGTGTCACGAGTTCAAGTCTCGTTCCTGGCATTCTGTAAAATAGTACAATTATCCATCATTTCGGATGTAGGGTTTAAACGGTTCCGATAGGTGTTGATAATTGATATTATTATCTCTCAAAAATGAAACGTCATAATTAACCTTTGAGGATGCTAAAAATTGAAATTTTTGGTTACACCAACGGTATTGTGAGTGGTCTAACCGCAAAGTTCATAAATCCTACTTTCTGACAAAGTTAGATGGGTCTTGATCTCGTCGATGCTTGGTGGGAATGGGTTCTGGCTGTCCATCACCTACCAGGGCTGCGGTCTTCTCTAGGGATTCCCTCAATCGCTTGGCTGCATAGATAGACATATCTCTAGGTACATTAATGCGATCGCGCAAATATCGTAAAGCGACATCAGATCCCTGAGGAGGTACACAGTCTTTACCTGTCATCATCTGTGTTAAGGCACAACGTAAGGCTTGATCAAACAACTGATCATCTAAGGGATTGACTCGGATAATATTGGTGTGATGCTCGATAGTTCTTTGCAAAGCTTCCATCCGAGAGTTTTCGGGTTCTGGATAAGTAACATCTGGTAGCCCGAACCAGGGACCATTATCCACCCGCGCTTTATTAATCAGCATTTGGGGTTCGCCGTTTTCCCAACAGCCCCCCATCTGAGGCGGCAAATCATGTGCGTGGGTATGAAAGTCGCTCTGAGTACCGCAGTAGGTAGATCGGCTTTCCATGGCCGCAAACCATGCTTTCAGATGAGGGTTTTCCTCCCGCAGAGAATAGCCTTTGTAGTAGTAAAGGCTTGCATTCATCCGTTCGACATAGGGTGTAAAGATGACATCGACAGTGCCGAAGCTATCTAGAAAGTAAGGACTGGGAGTGCGACTCAGCGCCTCCTCAACCAAAGCTACCACTTCAATAAATTTTTCTCGATTGCGTTGTTCTTGTTGAGAGGAACTTGCTGGGTAGCATAACCAAGTACACCAGGCTCTAAATAAAAGTCGTTCTAATTGACGTAGAGGAAGCACTGTGCGGTCTTCCATACCTTGATTCAATGAACCAAAAGCTTGTTCCAAAGCGATCAAAATATCATCGCTTTCCTTAATAATTCGCCCATCTAGAGCGATCGCAGGGAGCATTCCTGATGGTACTTTACGTTTGTACCAACTTTCTTTCTCTCCATAACAGAACATGGTCACTTTTTCGATGCGGTAAGGAATTTGTTTTTCCTCTAGCCATAACCAAACTTTTTGACAGTAAGGACACCAAGCATGGTTATCACGGTACAGCGTTACCCGCACATCAGATTCGGGATGCCCAAACAAGCGTAACCGGGCTTTAGCATTAGTGAGACCATTAACAGTATCTATTTGATAGTTCGTCAGGGTTTCTAGTTCTTGCCAACTGAGGGGTGCGGTAGTCATAGGGTGAGTTACAATAGGTAATTACTGAAATAATCATAAAACATTACACAGATATAATCAGGCAGATTTAAGTACCTGAATTTTAACACCACTAAATTATTTTTTTATTTTAGTCATTACCTAACTTGGTGTTATGCAAAAAAAGGTCAAAGTTAAACCGAATTCTCAACAACAAAAAATTACCGAACAAGAAGATGGGAGTTTAACTGTACATTTAAAATCACCACCAGTAGATGGTAAAGCTAATGAGGAGTTAATTAAGCTTTTAGCGAAAAAGTTTGATGTCCCCAAATCCTCTATTAGAATTAAGTCTGGTTTAACATCGCGGCAGAAACTGGTAGAAATTGATGATATTTAGAATGTGTTATTAGCAAAACCAAATTATTTAAATACCACTTTTTCTTTACTAACTTCCAACGGTAAGAAAATTGTCAGTACTTCCCCATAGTGAGGGCTTTGGCGCACAATCAACTTACCACCAATTGCTTGAAAAAGATGCTTTGTGGCTGCAATGTTTAAACTAATTGTTCCTGTTTCCGGTTGGAACATTAATAATTGACCTAGAGATTTACGAATTGGTAGTGTTGTAATTCTCGTTGTATCTTGACAATCCAATTGAGGTGTTAATTGCAATTTGAGTTGATCACCGGCGGGAATAACCTGAACCTGAATAGAACTACCAGGAGGTAAACTGCGGGTAAAATTCTCCATTAAACCCGTGAGTACTCGATCTAGCATAGCGGGATTACTAACCACCGTTGGTAGTTGTTGGGGTAAAGCTACATCTAAAGTTAAATTCCGTCGATGGGCTGCTTGTTGCCAACGAGGTATACTTTGCTGTAATACTTGATCCAAAGACATCGGTGTTAGTTGGGTATTTGCAGATTTCGCGGCTGTACAAGTTTCTAATTCGGCTGCTTTAAACAGCAACTCCATCCGGTCAATTTGCTCAGTACATTCGTGATCAATAACTTCTAAGCGTTTAGTTACAGTAGTAGGCAAATCTCGCCGTTTTAGTAACAGACGAGTTAGAGTGCGAATGGTAGTGAGTGGGGTGCGGACTTCGTGAGCAAAGGCTTGTAGTAATTCCACATCAGAACGGGAAGATGGTTTTGGTGATGGGGAAACAGGAGTGTGGGAACGTGGAGAGATGGGGGGAGTATGTGTTGCTTTATCCGCTTCTGGCTCTGCTAATTCCTGAAGCAACAACTGGCTAAATTGAACTATAGTATGGTAACTTGGTGCGGTAGGGGAATAGGTTCCGACTAACATATCCAACTCAGCGAATAATTCTGGATTAGTCAAAATTACCCTAGCTCCGAGCGATCGCCAAGCTTGCTGCACTACCTCTGGCTCAAAGGAAAATAAAAATTCTTTTTTACCGCTTCTATCGGCTGATAAAACCAGAACTAATCTAAATTTTTCTGTGAACACCAAGCAAAACTGCTCTGAACCTAGAGGATCGGCTGGTAATAAAGGTAAAATAGTTTCTGCGTCTGCATTGGCATTAGTTGTGATGAACGCAGCGTCTCGGAAAGCAGACATCCTTTCTTTTTCATCACTTTCTGCGCTTATCGCTGGTGAAACATGAAATGGCATCAGTGCCAACGGATTAAAGGGTTTGGCTGTAAAAGTTACCGTCTGTAAACTTTGAGTTAGCTTTGGCTGACTAAATAAAGGTGCTGGTGCGGTTAAAACTAAACCTTGGGTGATTTCAGGCGAACCTGTTGCTAAATTATTGAGTAGTAGATGTTCTGTTGCTGCCAGGCTAATACGCCATTGCTGCTCTGCTTTGGCAGATGAACACCCAGCCATACTTGATTGGCTTTGGGCTAAAACTTCTCTCAAACTTGGCAAGATCCATTCGTACACAGGTTTTCACCCCTTGATTCAAGATCGTCTAACAGCAGCTAAGGTAGACATTGCACCATATACTTACGAGGTTATAGTCTTTCCTGCACTAGCGACAGTCGTAGAACCGAACAATTGAGGCGCAATTTCCCCTGTAATTACAATTTTAAAGGTCATTGGGGACTGGATACTGGAAATGGGGGAATATTTATCTTTCTCCTGCCTCCTATTAAAATTATCATTTAGGTTGCGTCAAACTTCTCCAAATCTGATAATATCGAGTGATCAATGTGGAACAGCATCATTTACCCTTAAGAAAGCTGTTAGGACTCTAAATGAGATTCAGTAGAGAGTCTTTATACCACATACCAGGGACTACCGTCTGTAGCCAGCATGAAAATTGAATTGGTACTTTTGTTAGAACTGGCTTATGGATTTGAGTCAGAGAAGTTATCCAATCCTCAATTTTCACCAAACTAAGTGCTTAAACCAGCATTGATGTTTTTGTTTAATTTGTTTTTAAGATTCGCTCCTCAGAATCACACACAAATTCAGTTCATCGCTTCACTTAATTCGATTTGGAGATAAACATGAAGAAGCTAATCACCTTTATTGTTAGTGGCATTTTAGTAGCTGGTGTTTTTGGTTGCCAAGAAGCTCCTAAAACTGGTTCAGAAACTCCTGGTACAACTAATGAAGCTACTACAGTACCAGCAAAACCTGCGTCTCAAACTACACAAACTACAGACAAAACTGCTCAACCTATCACAGAAGCTACCGCTACACCAGCTAACACAACCACACAAATTACTCCTGGAACTACTCAAAGCGACCTCAAAGCCGAAGTTAGCAAAAAGTTAAAGGAAGGTTTACCCAGCACTAAGTTGGAAGTAGAGAATAAAGAAGGTGAGATTATTCTCAAAGGTACAGCTGCTTCTCAAAACGAACTCAAAAAAGCGGAAACCTTGACTAAAGAAGTCAAAGGTGTAAAAAGTGTCAAAGTAGAAGCAAAAGTTGCACCTTTGCAAAAGCCATAGGGACGGATAAACCGCACATTCTAGCAATATTTATGTAGGGTAGGTGTCTTGATTCCTAAAATGCAAGATGCCTATTTTACAGAATGATTTATTTTACTATCAGGACTTATGCAAACAGTAAGTCCTGTTTTTTGTTTGTGTAAACGCTATATAATCGACTTATTTTTGAATAAAATGATGGTTTATTTTTTTCATGGAAAGCCAAGAAGCCTGTAATTTTAAAGTCTTGTTCGTTCAAACCAAAATGCTTGGCTACAGTCAAAAAATACTGATATAGTCCACCAATTGCAGCTAACGCAATAGTTGTTCCTTTAGTTTCTTTTACTTGATTTTTGATATTAGTTCTACATTAAATCATCTTTTTTATAGCTTCACTAAGCAGATTTTATAGTATTTTTTAACTTAAGTAACATTAACTATTGAGGATAAGAAAAGTTTAAGGAAGATAAGGAAAGTTTAAGCCTATAAACTAACTTAAGAAAATGGTGAAAATATTGACTTTATCTCAAACAATATAGTAAAAACAATGGCTGAAGGAAATCAATTTCTTGACATCTTGAAAGAATACCATTGAGAAAATTGGATCATTATGTTGCATATATCAACTAAATCTAAATTGACCTCTTCTTTGAAAATAGTAGGTGGAGCAGTTTTTTTACTTGCCATTTTTACCTTGAAGTCCAGCGCAGCAACAATTACGGAAGGATTTGAAACCGGCAGTAAAGGAGCTTATGCTGTAGGTGATGTCACTCTCAGCACAGGAGTTTGGACATTAAATGATGCCTTAATTGCCAATGGTAGCGATGCAAAAGACAGAAAAAGTGGCGCTCAATCTTCCAGAGTTCGCAGTAGTGGTGCGATCGCAATGAAGTTTGATCGGACTACGGGTGCTGGTATAGTTACTGTTAAACACGCCGTATATGGAACGGATGCCAGTAGCACTTGGCAGTTACAATGTTCAACTAATGGTGGTAGTTCCTGGACACAAGTTGGTTCAACAGTTACTACCAGTTCATCCACACTGTCTACAGCCACATTCACACCTAATATTTCTGGAACAGTCCGCTGTCAAGTCAAAAAAACCAGCGGTGGTACTAGCAACAGAATCAATATTGATGATATCTCCATCACCGATTATGGTTCTTCTGGTGGTACTCCTACTTTACCTTCAGGTTCAGTCCCATTTTTTGATAATACCAACAACCCTATATCTGGACTAGCTTATGGTAGCCCTGCCGATGTGACACCCGTAGCCCCAACTCTCAACAGTTTTGATAACGCAGTTAATACCCTTTGTGGCGCACCAGGCACGGCAGTTAGTCGTTCTAGCTTCCAAACATTGATGAACAATAATCCCACTGTGTTAGCTAGTGTTAAGTCTTACGTGGGCGGATTTTTGGTAGCTGGACGTACCACAGATTCACAGTTTTTAAGCGATTTAACTGATGTTTGGTTTAATGTTGCTGGGTTTGATCATGTATTCTGTGGTGAACCTGTATCGGGTGGTGCTATTGGCGGACTACATTTTGTTGGTCGCTACGTGCAACTACAAAATGATGGTTTAGCTGGTAGAAAAGCCAATAACTCATCCAATGAAGAGGTTGATCCTGGTGCTATTTACACAATAGGTGCGATCGTTAAGGTAGGTTCTGGGATTTCTCAGTCTAATATTAAAGGCTATGGTTACACCCTCAATGCCGAAGACATTTTGAAAATGGGTGCGAAGGCTTACAAGCAGAATCCTAATACCACCGGTACTAACACGGCTTGTCATTGGACTATCACAGATGATGGTGAAACCTTTAAATCAGTATTTGTGAGAAGAAGTGGTGGTATTCGCACTTTCTATCCAGATGCTACTCCTAGCGGTAATCCTGACTGTACACCGTGAGTTGCTAGTCAGGAGTCAGGAGAAAGAATCAATTTTGATGTTTAAATCCATGAATTTTGAGTTATTTTCTCCACAAACTAGCCCTTTCCAGGTAACTAACCATACCTTGTTTCATTGATTCAATTTTGGGCGTTGCATAAGTGCGGGACGAATTTAGAAGTTGAAACCATCTAAAACTTCGTGCCAAATTACACGAAATCATCTCATGATTCGGTAATGCCCAAATTTCTATATTTTGGACAGATGCTAAAATGACAACGTATTGTTACAATACTTAACAGCGTTCATCAAACCGGTGGCTTTCTTCATGATGGTTAAGACATTTCCCCCCAGTTCCCAATCAACTCCGAAGGACAGTCACGTAGGCGAATTGTCCGTGATCGAAGTGGTACCAGAAAATGGGACAACAGCCAAGGCTGTCCATTCACCAGAATCAGCATTACAGAAACCGTTAGTGGTAGTTAAAGCTGAATCGGAGAGACTGGATTACGATCCTGAAGAAATCGGCGCACATTACGCAAAGAAACCTCTGCAAGTTTTGCGGCGGATTTTGGCGGTTTTACGACCAACTTTGTCCTATGTTTTGGGAATGTGGTTGGATAAAAAACGGGGAATTGTCGTCAAAAATGATCTCCGTCGAGCGGTTCAATTACGAGAGTTGCTGACGAAATTAGGGCCTGCTTACATTAAGATTGGCCAGGCTTTGTCTACCAGACCGGATTTAGTTCCTCCGGTATACTTGGAAGAATTAACTAAGTTACAAGACCAGTTACCGCCTTTTCCGAATGAATTAGCTTACCAGTTTATTGAAGAAGAATTAGGAGCAACTCCAGAGGAGATTTACGCAGAAATTTCAGCCGAACCAATTGCGGCGGCTTCTTTGGGACAGGTTTACAAAGGTAAGCTCAAAACTGGGGAAGAAGTAGCAATTAAAGTCCAGCGTCCCGATTTGCGAGAAAGAATCACCATTGACTTGTATATTTTGCGCTACTTGGCTGGGTTTGTACAAAGAAAAGTCAAACGAGTACGGAGTGATTTAGTTGGGATTTTGGATGAATTGGGCGATCGCATTTTTGAAGAAATGGACTACATCCACGAAGGCGAAAATGCTGAACGTTTCTTTGAATTATACGGTCATATGCAAGATGTATATGTACCAAAAATCTATTGGGAATACACCAACCGTCGTGTATTGACGATGGAGTGGATCAACGGCATTAAATTAACCCAAGCACAAGAACTTCAGGATCTGGGTATAAATGCTCGTTATTTAATTGAAGTCGGTGTCCAGTGTTCCCTGCGTCAATTACTAGAACATGGGTTTTTCCATGCTGACCCCCACCCTGGTAACTTGTTAGCCACTTTTGATGGTAAATTGGCTTATCTTGACTTCGGGATGATGAGTGAGATTAAGCCACCACAACGTTACGGTTTAATTGAAGCGATCGTTCACGTCGTTAATCGGGACTTTGACTTATTAGCACAAGACTACGTTAAATTAGAATTTCTCACCCCAGAAACCGATTTAACACCAATTATTCCCGCCTTTTCTAGAGTATTTGCTAATGCTCAAGGCGCAAGTGTAGCCGAACTTAACATTAAAAGCATCACCGACGATTTATCAGCTTTAATGTATGAATATCCCTTCCGCGTACCTGCTTACTACGCTTTAATTATTCGTTCGTTGGTGACATTGGAAGGTATTGCTATTTATGTAGATCCAGATTTTAAAGTTCTTAGTGAAGCTTATCCTTATGTTTCTAAACGCCTATTAACTGACCCAGCAGATGAATTAAGAACATCATTGAAAGATTTACTCTTTAAAGATGGTAAATTCCGTTGGAACCGCTTAGAAAACCTCTTAAAAAATGCCCGGAATAGTCAAGATTATGACTTGAGCTTAGTACTCAATCAGGGAGTAGAATTTCTGTCTTCCGAACGAGGTGAATTTATTCGTGACAGATTAGTAGATGAGTTTGTCAACGGAATTGATGCTGTCAGTAAAAATGTCTTGCATAACTTTACTTACCTACTACGAGAAAGAGTAGGATTAACATCAGTTAATGAAACTCCTGGTGCAACAGTCGAACAACAACAAAACTTAGAGCATATCAAACGAATTTTAGGTATTCTCAGAGAAACAAAAGGTTTTGATGTTGCCCAAATTGCTCCTCAATTAGCACAAGTACTTGTTAACCCCAGAGTGCATCATTTAGGTCAACAAATTGCTAGTCGTTTTACACAAAAAGCTTTAACAAAGTTAATTCGGCAATTGTTAGCAGCAGAATAAAATAGGAGATTGGTAATGGAGATTGGGGGTTAGGGATTCATCAAAGTTTCTCCCATCTCCTAGAACACCAATTCAGTATTCAAAATTATGAATAAAAAATCAGTTTTTCTCATTCTTACACGCATACTCTAGAGTGGACGTGATCACACTCAGTTATTAGGAAAAACACCCTGCAAATCACGATATCCACTGACAACACGCAGAATTTCGACATTATCCTCAAGAACTTGATAAAAGACGATGTAATCCATCATCAAAAGTCCTCGTAAACCAGGTCGTAGTCGAGCGTAAGACTTACCAATATATGGAAAACGTGCAAGGTGTTGGCACTTTTGGTTGAATGTTTGTACGAAGCGATCACCAGCATCCACACTCCTCTCCAGAAAATAATCAGAAATTGCTTCCAAGTCTCGGCTGGCGGTAGCTGTAATCCGTAGATACCTCATTCATGCTAAGGCAGATCTGGCTGCTTCCACCTTACTGCGTAATCGAGCTAGTACAACATCTGCGTCTAAAACATCACCTCGCTCTGCTGCCTGTACACCTTCTTCGATCTTTAGTCGTGTTTGTTCAACCCAAGCGAGATATTCTGGGGTTTCGTCTGAATCTTGCTGTGTGATCTCATCAGCAAGTAGAACAAGAGCTGTATCAATTGCATCTTCTAGAGAAGCATACCCACCCTGCTGCGAGAGGGATTCAAGAATTTGGCTCTGCTGTGAACTAAGGGTGATTTGCATATCTGTTCAGTACTTGAGGCTATTGGTTGGGGTTTGAAAGAAAGGGCTATATTCTAAATATAGCTGTATTAACCCAAATTGCTAGTTCTAGGTTTATTCTCGGAACATTTGTGTTATTAGATATCTACCTCACCTCATTATATCTAAAAGCCAGATTACTCCCAATTGAGTTGAGCTTATGGCTCAGTTTTCTCTCGATTAATGTTTTCTTCTAGAGATTGAATTTGTTCACGACGAGCTTCTAATTCTAAGGAACGACGCGCTAAATCTTGGTTTTGCAAAGTTAATGCCTGTCGCCAATTTTCCGCTTGTTCCGCTTCTTTTTGTAAAAATTCTGGGGTAATACCAGTTTTGAGATAAGTTTGCACTAGATAGACTATCCAACAAGTAGCATCTTCAATAACTTCTATATCACCTGTAGAGGAAAGCTCAACTAACACAAGCACTTTTTCGTTCATGGTGTTTCCTTTTCCCAAGAGAATAAATGCCTCTTCAGAAATAATTGACCATAAATGTTCAGCTTCCTGACGTGCTAACAGGCGTAATTGATACTGGTCTAAAAAATCATTTTTACGTACTTGGGCTAAATATAGCATTGTCGCTGCGTCCCCAATTCAAAATTAGGTAATTGGTAATTGGTAATTGGTAATTGGTAATTGGTAATTGGTAATTGGTGATTGGTAATTGGTAATTGGTAATTGGTCAATTTCTTTCAGTCACCTGTCACCGATTACCTCTCACTTGTTATAAAGTAAGCAAGCGATCGCGCAAAATTTCCGCTTGTTTCTCAGCCTCTATTAAAGCATCACGCACACCTTGAACTACATCTGCGGGAGCTTTATCCACAAACTTAGAATTACTCAGTCTAGCACGTAGGGATGCAGCTTCTGCTTCGGCTTTGCTGATACTTTTCTCTAGTTTGGCACGGAGAGCTTCAATATCTACCACACCTTTCAAGGGAATTACAACTTGAACAGTACCAACAACACCAGAAATAGAATTGTCTGATTCTTCGGTTTGGGTAGGTTCTGGCTGTGGTAGATTTTGGTTATCAATTTGCTTGGATAGATTGGGCAAATTTGCAAATAACTTTTGTCTACTTTCAGCATTGAGTATATTGTAAACAATAAACCAACCTGCATAACCAAGACCAACTGTTTCAAAGAAAGTACCAAAAATTGGAATACGTAGAGATGCATTCCCGACCACAATAGCAACTCTTAACAAGACAAGTCCGACAATAATTAAGCCAATAATTTTTAACCCCTTAAAAGCTGATTTGGTAGCAACAGGTTGGCTTTTTTGTTCATCAATCAGAGTTTTATCAGTAATAGTTAAAGTTTCTACCTTTGCCAAATCTTGAATATAAGATTGTCCAGCATTGAGAATGAAACGCTCACTGGCATTTTCACTTTGCAAATTAGCAGTGACTTTCACTCCAGGTTTAATATCAGCTTCCGCCCGTAAATTGCGAATTGTGCGAATAGTATTAATTAACAATTCAAACTGTTCTTCTAAAGCTTGATCAATTAATTTATCATCCGCTTCAGGATAGGATTGTAAGGGTAAAATTTGGGGATTTTCTGCTGGTTGTTGAGTGAGGGTTTGCCAAATTTCCTCAGTGATATGAGGCATTAAGGGATGAAGTAGTTTTAAAATTCCTTCAAGTATATAGGCAAGAATTTGCTGGGCAACTTGGCGAGATGCGGGGTCTGCATCTTTCTGTAATCTGGATTTTACTAATTCAATATACCAATCACAAAAATCACCCCAAATAAACTCATACAGTCCTTTGGCTGCTTCACCTAAACCGTAATTGTCGATATAGTTAGTGGTTTGTTTAATTACTTGATGATAACGGGAAATAATCCATTTATCACTGAGTTCTGTCGGCTCAGGTTTACCTAATTGGGCTGGAGTTTGTCCATCCAAATTCATCATTACAAATCTGGCAGCATTCCATAACTTATTGGCAAAGTTACGAGAAGCTTCTACAGATATTGATTCATCTTTTTTGCGGTCATATTCTAAACGAATATCTTGACCAGCTCCAGCAACTTCTTTAATTAAGGTATACCGTAAAGCATCAGTTCCATATTTGGCAATTAGCAATAATGGGTCAATGCCATTATTTGCCGATTTCGACATCTTTTTATTATTTTCATCCCTGACTAAACCATGAATATAAACAGTTTTAAACGGCATTTGTCCGGTGAAATATCCTGCCAGCATCGTCATTCTGGCTACCCAGAAAAAGATGATATCAAAACCTGTAACTAAGGTGGCGTTGGGGTAATAAGTTGCTAAATCTGGAGTTTTTTCTGGCCAGCCTAAAGTGGAAAATGGCCATAAACCAGAAGAAAACCAAGTATCTAAAACATCGGGGTCTTGTTCTAATTGAACGTTTTCCCCAAATTGTGATTTGGCTTTTTCCCAAGCTTCAGCTTCCGTTCGCGCTACGAAATGGGGTGTTGAGTCGGTGATTTGTCCGCCGGTTTCGCTGATAGCATACCAAGCGGGAATTTGATGACCCCACCACAGTTGACGGGAAATACACCAGTCACGCAGATTTACTAACCAGTCACGATAGACTTTTGTCCAGCGTTGGGGAACGAAATCTGGTGAATTTTGATTATCTAAGAATTCGAGAGTTTTGTCAGCAAGGGGGCGAATATTGACAAACCACTGGGTAGAAAGTAGGGGTTCAACGGGGACTTTACCGCGATCGCTATAAGGTACAGTATGTTTATAATCTTCTATCTTCACCAAAACCCCATCTGCTTCTAGGCGAGAAATCACATTTTTCCTAGCTACAAAGCGGTCTTGACCTTGAAACTCCCCGGCATTCTCATTCAGAGTACCGTCTTTATTCATAATATTGATAAACGGCAAATCATGACGTTTACCCATTTCAAAATCATTGGGGTCATGGGCTGGAGTTACTTTCACGCAACCCGTACCAAAAGTAGGATCAACCAATTCATCACCAATTATCGGGATTTCTCGGTTCATAATTGGCAAAGTCAGCATTTTACCAATTAAATGTTTATACCTTTCATCTCCGGGATTAACCGCAACTGCTGTATCACCTAACATTGTTTCTGGTCGAGTCGTCGCCACTTCTACAAAACCAGAACCATCACTCAGGGGATAGCGGAAGTGCCAAAGATTACCATTTACCTCCTTTGGTTCCACTTCCAAATCAGACACCGCAGACTGAGAAGCTGGACACCAGTTAACTAAATAATTACCGCGATAAATCAACTTTTCGTCATACAGGCGGATAAATGCTTCTACAACAGCTTTTGATAAACCTGCATCTAAAGTGAAGCGTTCCCGCGTCCAGTCCACCGAAACACCCAAACGGCGCAGTTGATTAACAATTGTCCCCCCAGATTCGGCTTTCCATTGCCAAGCCCGTTCTAGGAATTTTTCCCGTCCCAAGTCATAGCGAGTTTTACCTTCAGCCTTGAGTTGCTTTTCCAGAATAGTTTGCACAGCAATACTGGCGTGGTCAGTTCCCGGTAGCCAGAGGGTATTGCGTCCTTTCATGCGATGGTAGCGCACGAGGGTATCAATCAACGCACTTTCAAAGGCATGACCCATGTGCAAACTGCCTGTTACATTTGGGGGAGGAATAACGATACAGTAGGGTTCGCCCTTATGGTTGGGGTCAGCTTTATAGACTTGTTTTTCTTCCCAGAATTTTTGCCATTTGGCTTCTGTGGAGAAGGGTTCGTAGAGACTAGGGAGATTAGGAATAGTTGCGGTCATGCTGGGAATAATCAGTTTTTGAGGACTCTGATCAATTTTGCCACAGGGTTGGAGGAGGATTGTGGATTAGCTTCTAATTTTTCAACCCAACCTGTCATAAATACTCGTACAAAATAAATTGCATAATTATGCAAAGAATATAGAGAACAGGGAATAGTGAAAGAATACAGCACTTCCCGCTCTTATGAGGTACATCTTAGCCCCCTCCCCGCAAGCGATGAGGGGGTTGGGGGTGGGGTTCTTGTACTTTATAACACCGGGAAGTGCTGTAAGCTAAAAAAATATCAGTCAATACATCCTCAATTTTTGAACATCTTAGATGAAAGATTTTCAGGAATTAACAATTTTGCAGATAATTTAGATTGATAATTAAATTATCAATCTTGTGTAGGTAGCGGTAGAAAAACAGCAGGTGAAAGATGGAAAAATCCTGCTAACTTTTGGATGTGACTGACAGTGAGTTCGCTTTTTTCTGTTAAGATATCTAACACCATAGATTCTGTCTTAAACACAGGAATTAAATCTTTTTGACCAAAGCCATATTCTTCCATAAGAGCTTTGAGCAATTCTATTCCATAAATATCAGGAACAGGTTCTTTTGTTTGCTCGTATTCATAAACTAAAGTACCTAGTAAATCAAGATAGTCTTGCTCATCTGGTGTTAATGGAGTATTGTCTAACAGAGAATCAATTACATTTTGAGTAGCAAGCAGTTCCTCATCAGATTTGATAGGTCTAGGAGGAAAAGTTTGTAATAAATTAATGTAGCTTGGTGCTTTATCTGAGGTCTTAATCATAATTTTTCCCTTAACACCCGTTACAGCCGGTGACGCTTTTACTAGTAGCATAGCTACGCCACGCAAGCTATCAAAATCTTAAACTTTGCTCCTTTGCGCGAAACATAATTCATACCGCCATTATGCAATGCCAAAATTATCCTGTAGCTTATCCAAAAAATCTCACGCCCAAACACAAAGCCACTCAAAATCATCTTTGCGCCTTTGCGCCTTTGCGTGAGACATTATCTTATTACAACCACCGAGCCGCATCCTTAGCGTGGTAAGTCAAAATCAAATCAGCACCAGCCCGTTTAAACCCAGTCAGAGTTTCCATTACCACGCGCTGCTCATCAATCCAACCATTTAAAGCCGCAGCCTTCACCATCGCATACTCACCAGACACATTGTAAGCCGCCACAGGTAAATTAGTAGCTTCCTTAACGCGCCAGATAATATCCATATATGCCAAAGCTGGTTTAACCATCAGCATATCTGCACCTTCAGCAATATCCAACTCAATTTCTTTCAGTGCTTCACGACCATTACCAGGGTCCATTTGGTAAGTGCGTCTATCCCCAAATTGAGGTGTTGAGTCTGCCGCATCTCTAAACGGACCATAATAAGCCGAAGCATATTTAGCAGCATAGGACATAATGGGGATATCTTCAAATCCCGCCTCATCTAAACCTGCACGAATTGCTTGCACAAAACCATCCATCATTCCCGAAGGTGCGATAATATCAGCACCTGCTTTTGCTTGAGAAACTGCTGTTTTCTTCAATAATTCCAAAGTGGGATCATTTAAAACTCTTCCTGTTAAATCACCAGTTTGTAAATAACCACAATGACCATGACTTGTATATTCACACAAACAAGTATCAGCCATGACAATTAAATCAGGAACTGCTTCTTTGACTGCGGTTGCTGCTTTTTGAACAATACCACAATCATGCCATGCACCTGTAGCATCTACATCTTTATCTGCCGGAATTCCAAATAAGATAATAGCAGGAATACCTAAATCATAAACTTCCTTTGCTTCTTCAACAATTTTATCTACTGAAAGTTGGTAAACACCAGGCATAGATTTAACTTCTTTAGCCACACTTTCGCCGGGAACAGCAAACAATGGATAAATCAAATCATTGGTTGTTAAAACGGTTTCCCGCACCATGCGGCGGAGTTGGTGATGAGTACGTAAACGGCGGGGACGATGTGTAGGAAACATAATTTTTTATCAACAAAAAAGATGATGGACATAAAACAAAGCGTCACAAAAGATAGTTTTTCTCTTGTGAATCTGAGACAAACTAGAAACAGTGCTTAACTGTCTTTGCCCTACTGTTGATGAAGCTGTGGGGCAATTTTGTATTTTACAACTTAGTTGACATTTTCTTACAGTAAAGTCAAAAAAACAATCTTCAAAAAATCATTCAATTCATTTGGGTAAATTTTAAAATCAACAGTTTGTGATTAGTCAATCTACCTAATTTCCCCCTAAAATACTCGGAAAATAAACGGATAACGGCAAGGTTGATCAGGGTTATTAAAAACACCAATTAGCGCCCAAATTGTGAGTCCCCAGTGGATGATATATCCTAAACCGGCCAGTGGTAACAAAACGATTAGTGGTAAAACTAACCAACCAAGTAGAAAAAATAAAGCTCCCAGAATTGCTCCATATAACCAAACATTAAAGTGGAAATTGATTGATTCCTTGGCATTTTCTTTAACGACAGGATCATCAGATACAAACAGTATGGCTATAGGTAAACCAACAGATATTATTGAAGTGCTGAAAAAAATTGCCCCGTGACACAAAGCTGATAATAGTCTACGTTTATCGCTGTCGTACATTATTTCCTCCATCAATCCTTTTCATACTTTAATTTTATACTATTGTCAGAATCAGGATTTACAGGATTTAAAGATTTTCAGGATGTCAAGATAAACTGGACATATAAAATCATGTTGATGCTTTAATATTGAGTATCCTAATTTTGATATGATATAATTTTTACAAGATATTAAATTAATTTCCGTAGTATCTACTATCAAAGGTATGATTATTTGGCAACCAGGGCAACAAATTAATAACGGTAGATTTATCATTCAAGGTAAACCCTTGGGTAGTGGTGGTTTTGGGACTACCTACAAAGCTTTAGAACCCAGCACGGGTAAATTATACGCTATCAAAACCCTGAACTCAACCATGCAACTCAGGGATGACTTTGCAGAACAACAGGTTAAGTTTATTAACGAAGCCTTGACAATTAAAGGATTTGACCATTCCCATATTCTCAAAGTCTATGAAGTCATCCAAGAAGGTCAACTTTTTGGTGTAGTGATGGAATATATTGATGGGGAAACTTTATTTCAATATATCAAAAATAAAGGACAATTATCAGAATCAGAAGCACTATTATATATAGATCAAATTGGTCAGGCTTTGGAATATGTTCACAAAAAAGGAAGTTTACACCGCGACATTAAACCCCAAAATATTCTCTTGCGACAAAATAAACAAGAAGCGGTTTTAATTGATTTTGGTTTAACTCGCAGTATTGCAACTAAATATAGTCATGTCTCTTTAACAGAAGGTTATGCACCTATTGAACAATACCGACGCAAAGGGAGTTTTGGTTCTTATACAGAGGTTTATGCTTTAGCTGCTACTTTATATTATCTGCTCACGGCAGATGGACTGAAAAAAGAGGGTGAAGTTACTCCAGTTCCCGCGCAAAACCGGAAATATGATGATGAACCTTTACCAGAACCAAAACATTATAATTCTCGGATTAGTCAGAGGGTGAATGATGCTATTTTGCAGGGTATGGAAATAGAACCGGAAAAACGGACTGGGACAGTGTTGAATTTTCGGGAAAGTTTGGGTTTGGTTAGTAGTGGAAACCCAGCAGAAGTAGAATTAAAATCATCCTGTGCAATGGACTATAGTAAACTGCGTGATTATCTAGCACAAGGGAAGTGGAAAGAAGCAGACAAAGAAACAGCACGGTTAATATTAGCGGTTTCCAATCGAGAAAAAGAAGGTTGGTTAGAAGAAAAAGATATTGATAATTTTCCCTGCGAAGATCTCCACACTATTGATAAATTGTGGGTAAAATATAGTGACGGTAAGTTTGGTTTTTCTGTTCAAAAAAAGATCTACCAAGGTTTAGGTGGAACAAGAGAATATAACAAGGGCATTTGGGAAAAGTTCGGGGAAAAGGTGGGATGGAGGAAAGGAGACTGCTGGTTGTTCTACGGCGATATCACTTTTGATAAAAAAGCACCAGAAGGACACCTCCCTGATAACTCCCTTTGGCGGCTGAGGGGTGGCGGGTGGCGGATCTGGGCAGGGGTGGGCAGTGTCGTCTCTTCTCTAGTGTCGAGACTTGTAAATTGTAATATTTAAGGATTACAGAAAATTATTAAGTCTGAATCAGGATATCCAGGATTTAAGGATTTACAGGATGTTGGTTTGAAACGTGATTTTTTAGAGATTTATTTAATAATCAATTTTTAATTTGAAAATGTGAGAGTTTAAATAGAATTACCCAACAATCATTAACTTACATAATAAGATTAATATCTAAAAAATCCCCACATAGCAAAAATACTGACATCAAAAAATCTCAATTTCAACCCACATCCTGAAAATCCTGGATATCTTGATTCTGATAATTACGTTTATAATGAAGATTATCAGTTATAGGAAATAGACAATGAATATTACCCTAAAACCAGAACAAGAACAGTTTATTCAAAACCAGTTAGCTCAAGGGAGATTTCCTAATGCTGAAGCTGTTATTAATCAAGCTCTAGAACTTTTACAAGAAAAACAACGAGAATATGAAGACTGGGTAGAAGATGTGAGAGTTAAAGTCAATGAAGCCGCAGCAGAATTAGAACGAGGGGAAGGAGTTCCTTTAGAAACAGTTGTTGAACAGATACAGGCAAAATTTCGTCATGCGCGTGAGGAGAAAAAATGAATCAATGTTTGATTTCACCTCAAGCAATTCGAGATTTAGATCGAAAAAAATCAATCTCAACCCACATCCTGAAAATACTTTAATCCTGGATATCCTGATTCTGATATAACAAATTACCAGCAGGAATAAAAGTTATGACTGTAAAAAAACTTATTCAAGCAGAAATTGACAAAATACCAGAACAAGAGCTAGATAATCTTTATCAATGGATAAAAGAATTTACAGATAAAATAAGTAGTGTAACAAATGGTATTTTCTCATCCCAAAATATACCACCAGAAACCTTAGAAACATCCGAAAAATATCTTTCTAATTCCTATCCTTACCATGATTTAGATTATCTTGCTGGAACATGGACAAAAGAAGATGAAAGTGAATTTTCACTTAATACTCAACAATTTAATGAAATAGATCAACATCTGACAAATAAAATCACCAACTCCTCATCAAAAATCATCCAATAACATCCTGTTAATCTTTAAATCCTGAAAATCCTGATTCAGACAAAAAATCCTCAAATATGCAATCTACTATCACCCTAACTATTACCACAGGTAAACTATCAGGTAGACAATATATATTCGATAGTCGCACTACTTGTTTAATTGGTAGAAATGATGATTGTCATTTATCAATCCCCAATGAATTTGATAAACGGGTTTCCCGCTATCATTGTTTATTAGATATTAACCCTCCAGAAATCAGAATTAGAGATTTAGGAAGTTTAAACGGAACTTATATAAATAATACAAAAATTGGCGCTAGACAATCTCACCAAACTCCAGAAGAAGCTGGTAAATTGAATTTTCCTGAATATGATTTGCAAGATAGTGATGAAATTACTGTAGGTGATACTGTCTTGCGAGTGCAGATTGAAATTCCCCAACCAGTTTATCAAAATCCTGATATTAAAACTCCTGAATTTGTCAAACCAATAGAACCAAAAGCGAAAACAAAACTTTTTGATGTCATTCAAAAATTAATCAAACTAGCTATAGGTGGTGAAAAACAATTAACAGCTTTACGCAATTATCAAATTATCAAATCTATTGGTAAAGGTGGTTTTGGTGAAGTTTATTTAGCGCAACATTCCCAAACTGGTAAATTTGTAGCTTTAAAAGTCATGTTACCTGCGGTTGCTGGAGATGAAACTCATGTACAAATGTTTCTCCGGGAAATTGAAAACATGAAAGCTTTAAAACATCCCCATGTTGTGGAATTATTAGATTATGGTTATGCGGAAAACTTGTTTTTCTTAGTTATGGAATATTACGAAGGTGGCAATGTTTTTGATTTAATGCAGCAATTAGGAGGAAAATTATCTGTAGATATGGCTTTAGGAATTATCCTCCAAGTTTTAGATGGTTTAACATATACCCATAATGCAGAAATTCCTTATGTCAAATTAGCTAATGGTAATTTTGCAAAAGGTAAAGGTTTGGTTCACCGTGATTTAAAACCAAATAATATCTTTCTCTGTAATATTAATGGTAAACTGACCGCAAAAATCGGTGATTATGGTTTAGCGAAGTCCTTTGATTTAGCTGGTTTAAGTGGACAAACTTTCACAAAAAGAACGGGTGGTACACCTGGTTTTATTCCTCGTCAACAGGTGCTAAAGTTTAAAGATTCCAAACCCGATGTAGATGTATGGGCAAGTGCAGCTTGTCTATATAATATGTTAACAGGATATGTTCCTCGTAACTTTACAGAAGATCCTTGGTTGGATGTCTTGCAAAATAATCCTGTACCCATTCTGCAACGCAATGGCAATATACCTATAAAATTAGCTGAAGTGGTAGATTTAGCTCTAACCGAAAAGCCGCAAATTTATTTTCATAGTGCTGCAAATTTTAAAGAAGCACTTATTAATGTAATCCTGTAAATCCTCAAATCCTGGATATCCTGATTGTGACAAATTTCTCAGATAAACAATGATGAAACACCCAAAACTAGAACAAATCATGCAGGAATTATGCGATAATTTGCTCGCAACTTATCAAGATCAACTAATTGCAGTAATTCTTTTTGGTTCTCAAGCGCGTGGTGATGCTACTCCCGATTCAGATTTTGATGTGTTAATTGTTCTCAAAGATGTATTTTCAGCAACCAAAGAAATTGAAAAAATAGGCTTTTTTCTCAGTCCTCTTTGTTTAAAATATAGCGTAGTAATTTCTAACCTGTTTTACTCCCTTAGTCGTTTTGAGAAGGAAGAAACAATGCTGATCAAAAATATTAAAAAAGAAGGTATTTATTTCTATGAACAACGAACAACAGTTTCTAGTACAAAAAGCTGAAGATAGTCTGCGTGCTGCTAAAATTTTAACTAGTGAAAATCTACATGATTTTGCTGCTTCTCGTGCTTATTATGCTATGTTTTACATAGCTGAAGCATTTCTAGTAGGTGAAAATCTCAGTTTTAGTAAACACTCCGCTGTAATTAGTAAATTTGGCGAAATTTTTGCTAGAACTGGTAAAATTGATCCTAAATTTCACCGTTATTTAATTGATGCAGAACAAATCCGTTTAAAGGGAGATTATGATCGTTCTGAACGTTTGAATGCTGAAGATGCAAAACTACTAATTGATAGATGCGAAGAGTTTTTAAAATTAGCAGACTATTTATAATTTCTCAAATCTAACACATCAATATATAATAATAACAGAGTTAAAAAATAATTAATATGGCAAATTTACATCCTGTAAATCCTGATTGTGATATTTATACTCCCAAACACTTCGTAATCATATAATTTAATAATTCCAAGAAAATCAACCCTTATATATATGAGCGCACATATTTCCACTATAATGAAAGCATAATAAAAAATTCGGCATTTGTCAACTATCTCACTGATTAATTTCTGAATTGAGTAATATTGATTCAGATGTGAAGATTAATAGAATTTACAAATGTGATTCCTAGTCCTGAAAAAGATTACATTAAGTTAAATTAGGTAACAAACAAATTACAATTATGTCCACGGAAATTGAAAATGAATTGTTAGCAGCGGTGGAACTACGTCGCAATTTTGCGATTATTTCTCACCCTGATGCTGGTAAAACTACGTTAACAGAAAAACTATTATTATACGGGGGTGCTATCCACGAAGCTGGGGCAGTGAAAGCCCGGAGAGCGCAGCGGAAAGCGACTTCTGACTGGATGGCGATGGAACAACAACGGGGTATTTCTATTACTTCGACGGTGTTACAATTTACCTACCGCAATTGTCAGATTAATTTACTTGATACTCCTGGACACCAAGATTTTAGTGAAGACACCTATCGAACTTTAGCCGCTGCTGATAATGCAGTGATGCTGATTGATGCTGCTAAAGGGTTGGAACCCCAAACTCGGAAATTGTTTGAAGTGTGTAAGCTCAGGGGTATCCCTATTTTCACCTTTGTGAATAAACTCGATCGCCCAGGAAGAGAACCTCTAGAACTGTTGGATGAGATTGAGCAAGAATTGGGTTTACAGACCTATGCGGTGAATTGGCCGATTGGGATGGGCGATCGCTTTAAAGGCATTTTTGATCGCCACCAACAGCAAATCCATTTGTTTGAACGTAGCTCCCACGGCAGCAAAGAAGCCCGTGATACCATCATCGAATTAGGCGATCGCTCAATTGAAGAATTACTAGAACAAGACCTTTATCACCAACTAAAAAGTGATTTAGAACTGTTAGAAGGGGCGGGAGGCGATTTAGATTTAGATTTAGTGCATCAAGGAAAAATGACACCCGTATTCTTTGGTAGCGCCATGACTAATTTTGGTGTGGAGTTATTTCTCAAGTACTTCCTCGACTATGCCCTGAAACCAGGTACACATAGCAGTACCGTTGGCGAAGTTCCCCCCAGCTACCCAGAGTTTTCCGGATTTGTCTTCAAACTCCAAGCCAATATGGACCCCAAGCATAGAGATCGAGTGGCTTTTATCCGGGTCTGCACAGGTAAGTTTGAAAAAGATATGACAGTTAACCATGCTCGCACAGGTAAAGTTGTCCGTCTATCTCGACCGCAAAAACTCTTCGCTCAAGAACGGGAATCCATTGATGTTGCCTATCCTGGTGATGTAATTGGTTTAAATAATCCCGGCGTTTTTGCAATTGGCGATACAATTTATACAGGACAAAAACTGGAATATGAGGGAATTCCCTACTTCTCACCAGAACTGTTTGCCACTCTCAGAAACCCCAACCCCTCCAAATTTAAACAATTTCAAAAAGGCGTTTCCGAATTACGAGAAGAGGGTGCTGTGCAGATTATGTACTCTACTGATGAAGCCAAACGCGATCCTATTTTGGCAGCGGTGGGTCAGTTGCAATTTGAAGTGGTGCAGTTCCGTTTACAAAATGAGTATGGTGTAGAAACTATACTAGATGTACTTCCCTACAGTGTTGCCCGTTGGGTTGAGGGTGGTTGGGAAGCTTTGAATCAGGTGGGACGTTTATTCAATACAACTACTGTGAAAGACAGTATGGGAAGGCCAGTGTTGCTATTCCGCAACGAATGGAATTGTCAACAACTAGAAGGAGATCATCCAGAATTGAAATTAAGTGCGACGGCTCCGCCTACCGTAGGTATCGCTCCGCCCACTGTAGGTATCGCTCCGCCCACGGTTAATATCGCTCCGGTCTGAATCTATCCAAAAACTGTAGAGGAATAATTCACTTTTGACACAACCAAGGGAGCAATTAGCAACTTGATTCGTCGTCATTCTTATCCGAATTATCACAGTATCTCAATTTTGCACTTTTACACCAACGTGTCTCACCTTGAAGAAATTGGAGTGCCAAAATTTGTATGCCTTCACATGAAAAATCGTCTTTGGAGGCTGGTTTAGCTGCCCTCAAGGAGGGAAATTACTACGCAGCAATTACTCAACTTGAACCTATTGCTGGCAGCCAGAATCAGAGTAATACTTGCTTGCAAGCCCAGGTGGGTTTGGTGATGGCCTATGCACGCACAGGAGAAGCTACTCAAGCGATCGCCCTATGTCAGAATCTGATTGCGAGTGGTAATCCAGAAGTTAAAGAGTGGGCAACACGCGCTCTCGAACACCTGAAAAAACGCCAAAAACGCCATCAAAAAAGCAAAAAAATTGCAACCGAATTTGTCAACTTTGATAATTCTTTAGATACTCCCCCAGTTGAGGCTATGTCAACACACCCACCTATAGAGGGTGTGATTAAAAAGAGTATCCCTGCTACTTCCCCTGAACTATCAAATACTGGCTTAATAGGCTCTGTCGGTAGAACAAAAACTGAACCGATTAACATATTTTGGCGACAAGCCAGACGCGCCAAAATATGGCAACCCCTACGAAAACCGAACTTCATCCTCTCCATGCTCTCCTGCTTACTAGCCGCAGGAACATTCATGGCGCTATTTTGGGTGTTGCGAGCATTACTCAGATTCTCAATGGGTTTAATCAACCAGATTTTAGAGAAACTTCCCTATTTAAGGCCATTACCGCTTTTATATGGCAATCCTAGTTTATTAATACTAGTTTTATTGTTGGTTTTGATTGGTTTGTCACCTTGGTTGATAGATGGGCTATTAGCAAGCTTTTATAGTCAAGAACACCTATCCAAAGAAGATTTACATACTCACAGTCGTGAGGCATTTCGGGTAATACAAAGAACTTGTCAACAGCGTCGCTGGAAAATTCCCAAATTACGAGTTTTACCAATATCAGCACCGATCATGCTGTCCTATGGTAATCTACCCAGTACTGCCAGAATCACCGTGAGTCAGGGTCTGTTAGAACAATTAACAGATGACGAAATAGCGACTATCTATGCACTTGCTCTCGGACAAATTGGCCGATGGGATTTTAATGTTATGTCCTTGGCATTGTTAGTAACTATGCCGTTTTATCAACTGTACCAGCAAGTATCATTGTGGGGAAACAAAAGCGAAAAGAAAATCTGGCGCTGGATTTTTACTGGTTTGGCTGGGCTGACCTATGGCATTTGGTGTTTACTGACTGGTACAACTTTGCTTAATTCCCGGTTTCGGCTTTATTATAGCGATCGCCATGCCGCCGAAATTACAGGCAATCCCAATGGCTTAATTCGTGCCTTACTGAAGATTACCATTGGCGTTGCTGGTGATATTCAAAAACAAGAACGCACCAGCTGGCAGTTAGAAAGTTTGAATCTCTTGGCACCAGTCAGCTACCAACAAAGTCTCTCTTTAGGAAGTATAGTAGGGCATCTTTCCTTTGAGTCATTCTTAACGTGGGAAAACTTCAATCCCTATCGGCGATGGTTTACCATTAACAATAGCCACCCCTTAATGGGCGATCGCATCGAACGCTTATGTGAAATAGCCCGTCATTGGCATTTAGAACCTGAACTGCATCTAACCATTGAACAATCCTGCCAAGTCAAGCCTCAGTCATTCTTATTACAAATCGCCCCTTGGTTAGGAATTCCCATCAGTTTTCTCTTAGCAGTTCTATTCTGGTTAATTTGGCAAACTGCATTTGCCATGCATTTGTTAAACCTGAAATGGATTTACGATGATTGGAATTTCGTAATCGGTTTCTTCATGATTGGCTTTAGCATCGGTACAGTCATGCGGATTAATGCCTTTTTTCCAGAAATTAAACCCTTCAACTTACAAGCCGACAACCACCTCTCCCAGTTATTAACCGACCCCTCCGTTTTACCACTCGATAGTGTCAGCGTCCGTCTTGCGGGTAAACTATTAGGCCGTCGGGGTACTGCTAACTGTCTCGGACAAGACCTCATCCTACAATCCAGCACAGGTTTAATGAAATTACACCACATTCCTTGGTTAGGACAGTCAATCAACCCGACTGAATGGATTGGTCGCCAAATTATCGTTACAGGCTGGTTAAGAAGAGGAGCAACACCTTGGATAGACATCCAAACCCTAGAAACTCAAAGTGGCAAAACCATTAACAGTCCTCATCCCATTTGGTCTACTGTTTTAGCCGTCGTCGCCCAAGCATGGGGGGCATATATTATGTTGACAGCGCAATCTCTGACAAGATAACACTGCAATTTATTGACCACATCACATGAAACGTAAACACAAGTTGCAGTTAAGTTCCAAAAATGTTACATTTATTAACTAAATCAGCAACTCAGCCCCCCACATTGGTTATTAATCTGCCTGTCACCACTAAATCCATCCCGACTTATGCTCCCAATACAGCAGCCACTGACCGCTTTTTGTTTCCCATTTCTATAACTTGTCCAAAAATTATACTTTATGCTAGGATGCAGTAATGCTATTGGCAGAAATGTAGGTGCTGAACTAGCTACATGAAAAATACCGTGATAATCTGAAGAGATGGTATTTTACTCTGTCGATAAAACCTAGAAAGAATTCATTTACTGTGGCGGACGGTGGGCTATTAAATTTACAATTCTTAGAATTAAGGTGGTATTAGCTGGGCGCAGTAGCCCTTTTGTCTTAAATAAGCTTGATCCCAACAAAAAACTGTATTGTATAGGTTGGCAGTTTGGATTAAAAAAATTGGTTTATGGCGATTTTAGTTAATAGCATCTATTTAAAAGCCAAAGCCAAGGTAATTGTTTTGTCAAGACAAGTTCATTTAAACTCTGGAGGTATAGTTCATGTCCGTTCGCCTATACATAGGTAATTTGCCTAAAGAAGAAATAGATCGTCAAGACTTGCAAGCAGTATTTGCAGAAGAAGGCGATGCTGTCACTACTAAACTAATTAAAGACCGCAAAACAGGCAAATGTCGTGGTTTTGGTTTTTTAACAGTGAACAATGACGAACAAGCAGACCAAATTATTGAAAAGTATAATGGTCAAATGTTCAAAGACACTGCCATCAAGCTAGAGAAGGCATTACCTCGCACCAAAGGTGAAGAGGGTGATGAGCAAGCTCCTAAAGTGGCTAGTACAGCTACTAGTATCCCCACACCTAGCATCAACAAAGAAAGTCGTCGTGAAAAAGGCGCTAAGAAGTCTCGGCGTGGTGGTGGTAGTGTGCGTGAAACAACTAGCAATGTTGATTCAGACACTATTCGTCCAGATCCCCGTTGGGCGGCTGACTTAGAAAAGCTGAAACAGATGCTGGCTGCACAAACTACAAACTGATCTTTTTAGACAATAGAGATTAAAAATTAAGAATCGCAAATTATGCTGATTTTTAATTTTTAATTATTTTTTATCTGAGTGAGTTGGCTTGTCTGCTGATGATAAATACCAGCCACTAATCTAAAACTGAAATCACCAGCCCCCATGTGGGACTGTTTCTTGTGCAAACCAACACCAATCAAAAAGGTATTGAGCAGTGCCGAAAGCCAGACTAGGACTTCAGCACTGCTCAATTTTAATTTATTTAGTATAATTAAATACGTTCACACAGGCAGAGCCTCTACTCTCATTTTTAGGGTTTGCCGTTCGCGGAGCGTGCCGTTAGGCATATAAAACAAAAACCTAATATATAGCAATTACCATTCAAGTGAGGTACAAGCTGTAATAATTAAACGCAGATGGACGCAGATAAGCGCAGATGATTTTGTACTTCACTAGATTAGGAAACGCTATATATCAAGAGTTTGAAGGTTGAAAATGCAAATAAGGTTAAAGGAATAAGCGTTGACACCATCAAAAACCCAGATTCAAGACTATTCTTACCTCCTTCTAATTCTGACTCCTGACTCCTAGCCCTTACCAAAAAACTTTTTCCGCAAGCCCTATTTATAATTTTTTTACAAGAATGTATCTTATTTAACAAAAAATAATATTTTTTCATAATAGTATCTGTTAATACAATCACTAAAAAAGTAAGTTGGTCAAAAATCCCCCTGTGCTTGACAGTTAATGGGAGAAAATTCACACGTAATTAGCATTATTCATGTGTATGAATAGCTATTTTAAAATGTGAAATTAAAACATTTAAAATTCATTTTTATTGTGCTGTGTTATTTCTACAGTGATGTTTATTTATGGCTAATTGATATGTCATAATTGATAGATATTGCTGTATTTTTTTATAGGCAAATAGGGATTTATCTATCAAAATCATTGGATATTCTTACTATAAACTAAGTTATCAATAAATTAAATGTAAATACTAGAAATAAACTACCGAATTATGAACAATATATAAATTTTTCTGACATAATTAAATTAAAATAAAAATTACTAAGACTTTCTAGATTATTCAGGAAGGCGTGAAAAACGCCAACTTGAAACGGCCTACTACCTTGTGAAAATAAGCAAAATACAACTTATGAAGTCTACCACTGACAAACGCATTGCCTTGATTTCAGTTCACGGTGATCCGGCGATTGAAATTGGGAAAGAGGAGGCTGGAGGACAGAATGTTTATGTACTCCAAGTGGGTGAAGCGCTATCTCGTCTCGGATGGAAAGTTGATATGTTTAGCCGTAGGGTGAGTGCTAATCAAGAAACGATTGTTCAGCATAACTCCCAATGTCGAACTATTCGTTTAACAGCCGGTCCGATTGAGTTTGTACCACGAGATAACGGTTTTAAATATTTGCCAAAATTCGTGGAACAGTTATTGCAATTTCAACAAGAAAACGGCATTAAATATGAGTTGGTTCATACTAACTACTGGCTTTCTAGTTGGGTAGGGTTGCAGTTGAAACAAATCCAAGGGAGTAAACAAGTCCACACGTATCATTCTTTAGGAATAATTAAATACAACACAATAGAAAGTATTCCTCTGGTAGCTAGTCAACGCCTAGCAGTAGAAAAAGAAATTTTGGAAACTGCGGATAGAATTGTGGCGACAAGTCCGCAAGAAAAGCAACATATGCGATCGCTCGTTTCTGATCAAGGTGAAATTGACATTATCCCCTGTGGTACAGATATTCGGCGTTTTGGCTCAGTAGAAAGAGAAGCAGCTAGAGCAGCATTAGGAATTGAAGCAGATGCTAAAGTTGTCTTGTATGTAGGGCGTTTTGACCCGCGCAAAGGCATAGAAACCTTGGTGCGTGCAGTGCGTGAGTCGCAGTTTTATGGCTCAAAAGACCTGAAACTAATTATTGGTGGTGGAAGTACACCAGGTAACAGCGATGGTAGAGAACGCGATCGCATTGAGTCTATTGTCAACGAATTGGGAATGAGCGAATTTACTTGTTTTCCTGGTCTTCTTAGTCAAGAAGTTCTACCAACTTACTATGCGGCTGCTGATGTTTGCGTTGTTCCTAGTCACTACGAACCCTTTGGATTGGTAGCAGTGGAAGCAATGGCCAGTGGAACACCAGTTATAGCTAGTGATGTCGGTGGACTTCAGTTTACCGTAGTCAATGAAAACACTGGTTTATTAGTACCACCCCAAGATGTAGCAGCCTTTAGTCATGCCATTGACCGCATTCTCAGCAATCCCGAATGGCGAGCAGAACTGGGTCAATCGGGTCATAGACGGGTGATGAGTAAATTTAGCTGGGATGGTGTAGCCATGCAGCTAGATCAGCTATACACCCAACTCATGCAACCAGTGAAAGAACCGGCGTTGCTTACTCTTTAAACATAGAAGTGGTTCAGATTTCACCCTGTTTCCTATCCATATTTTAACTCTCCATGCCTGGAGATTGAGGTAAAGTCAATAAAGAGTTAGGCAGGTAAAACAATGGAAGTTCAAGAACTCAAAAAATTTCCTAAGCCCAGAAGAACAGAAGCCGAACCTACGGCTTCTCAACACATCAAGATACTAGATTGCAACAAACCAGTTAGTCGGGTTATTTTTGAGTGTTGGCATTGTAAACAAGGTCTTTTGAGTGAGGTAGATGTAACAGCTTCAGAGTATCTTGAGATTGAATGCCCCAGTTGTGGTAAAACAGGTTTAAGGCTGATGGCAAAAGAAGTGCTTTCAACCACAGCTATTCCTTCACCCTGGCAATGAGATTCAGGAGTAACGAGTTCTGAGTGCTGAGTAACGAGTGCTGAGTGCTGAGTATTTAGTGAAGTAAAGCTCTGCATTCCGGAATACTTTTAGAGCGAGGTCTAAATTAATCTTATTTTTAACTCAGAACTCAGCACTCAGCACTCAGCACTCAGAACTCAGAACTCAGCACTCAAAACTCAAAACTCAGCACTCAGCACTCAAAACTCAAAACTCAAAACTCACAACTCAGCACTCACAACTCAGAACTCAGCACTCAGAACTCAGCACTCAGAACTCAGCACTCAGAACTCAGCACTCCCTAATCGTTTTGCAACCAGTTGATTTTACTACTCTCACAGCGGCTTGTAGCGAACTACGCGCTAACTGGCTTCCCTCGCGGACAGAACAGGTATACCAGCGCGATCGCTATACAGTTACCATTGCCTTACGAACTTTAGAACAACGGGTTTGGCTAGATGTCTCTTGGCATCCCCAAGCTACACGCATTTGTATTGGTGAACCACCACCACGCACACCAGATACATTTACCTTTAGTCAGCAACTAATTCATCAGTTGGGTGGTTTGGCGTTAGTGTCAATTACAGCGATCGCTTCTTGGGAACGTGTAATTGATTTACAATTTGCCCGTCGTCCCGGTGAAGATGCCCTCTATCACTTGTATGTGGAGGTGATGGGTAAGTACAGTAACGCCATTCTCACCGATGCCAATAATTTGATTATCACCGCTGCTCATCAAGTTAGTCAGCAACAATCTAGCGTTCGTCCCATTCAAACCGGACAACCTTATGAACCACCACCCAAACAAACGGGACCCATTCCCAGTTTGAGCGAATCTCAAGCACGCTGGCAAGAACGGGTTAGTTTAGTACCAGGTGCAATTAAGCGGCAACTCCTGAAAAATTATCGGGGTTTAAGTGCAGCTTTGCTAGATACGATGTTGTTGGTAGCAAATATAGCCCCGGAAACTAGCACTGATACCCTGAGTGTCGATGATTGGCACAGGCTATTTACACGTTGGCAAGAATGGCTACAAGCTTTGGAAATTGGCAAATTCCAACCTGCTTGGACAGCAAATGGATATACTGTCATGGGTTGGGGTGTTGTTGCACCAGTCAAAGATATCCAAGTATTACTCAATCAATATTATACCGACGAGTTAAATGAACAGGTATTTACTCAATTGCGTCATCAGTTGAGTCAGAAATTGAGTAATATTTTGGGGAAATTGCGGACTAAAGCCCAAACTTTTAGCGATCGCTTAAAGCAGTCAGATCAAGCCGATGAATATCGCCAAAAAGCTGATTTATTGATGGCATATTTGCAAAATTGGCAACCGGGGATGAAAGAAATTATCCTCTTAGACTTTGAAACTGGTCAACCAACTGCGATCGCTCTCCTCCCAGATAAAAACGCCGTTCAAAACGCCCAAAAGCTTTATAAACAGCACCAAAAACTCAAACGCGCTCGTGCTGCTGTTGAACCACTACTATTTGCGGTGCAATCAGAAATTGATTATTTGGAACAAGTAGAAGCAGCTATTTCCCAAATCGAGAAATACCAAACATCAGCAGATTTACAAGCTTTAGAAGAAATTCGTGATGAATTAATTGGCCAAAAATATCTAGAAGCCTTAGAATACCGTAGCCGTAGTCCCCAGGAAAATGCCAGCATCAATTTCCATCGTTACCGCACCCCTAGCGGGTTTGAAGTCTTAATTGGTCGCAACAATATCCAAAATGACCAATTGACATTTCGGGTAGCCGGCGATTATGACATCTGGTTTCATGCCCAAGAAATCCCCGGTAGCCATGTCCTGCTACGTCTAGAACCGGGTGCAGTGGCAGAAGAAACCGATTTACAGTTTACCGCCAATCTGGCCGCCTACTTCAGTCGCGCTCGTCAAAGTGACCAAGTTCCAGTAGTTTACACTCAACCAAAGCACGTCTACAAACCTAAAGGTACTAAACCAGGATTAGTCATTTACAAGCAAGAAACAATTATTTGGGGACAACCAGAAATCATCCGTAATAATCCCTCAAAAGGAACAGTAGAAACGAAATTGTGAGATTATTTAGTCATCTTTTTAACGAAGTTTATCTCACCATACTCAAGTGATTCTTCTACTAAATTTCCCTCTTCTTTAGCTAATTTGGTGGCTAAAAATTGAATGGCTGATCGCTAACCATTTTATCTCACAAACTGCATCTATCAAAGAGTCTAATTATCATCCCAACTTATTTCCTGTGGTTCCGTTACTATTACTAATCCTGCTAAAATTTGTCTAATTCTTTCTTTGGATAACGTACCTATTTTATCAGTTAATAAAGCTTTATCTACTGTAAAAATTTGCGATACATTGACCACACTTTCCCTATCAAGATTAGCTTCTCCTAACTCTAGTAACACATTACCTATCGCCTTAGCTCGTCTCAAATTAGAAGTTAATGCACAAACTATTACTGTTCTGATTTGAGAACGGTTTAGTAAATCATTTTGGATTACTACATAAGGACGGATATAAGCTGGTTCTGCTCCTATTGGTTCTCCCAAATCAATCCAATAAATATCACCTTGCTTAATTACCATTCTTTTTGCTGTAATTTTCCTTGATGATGTCGCATTTTTTCTAACATGATTCCTTCTGATTCATCTAGATCATCTGCGTAAGCTTCATTAACACTTTCTAGCAATTGACGATGTTTTTTACGCCGCAAAAATTCTTCCATTGCTAAAGCAAATAATTTACTACGAGGAATTTGCATTTCATTTGCTAAAGCGTTGACTTGATCATACAGTGATTCTTCTATTGAAATAGCTGTTTTGATACTGGTCATTCAGTTATACCTTTTATCTGACTTATGGTATAACTTAATTTTACTATATCTCGATCATTTCCACAATAAATACTCAAAAGGCATTAGCACTGGAGTTTACCGTTAACGGTAGCATTTCGCAGAGAAGGTACGCTCTTAATTTTCCACAATCAATGATAGGTTTAGCATTGCTAAACCCCTACAATCATTAACGATAAACGAGCGATTCCTAGGGAGCGCTATCGCTTCCAATTATTTAGATAAATGCGATCGCTCCTCATCCTCTATAAATACAGAAAGTGACACTATAAGGTTTAAAATTTAGGTAATAAATCAGCTTGTTTACAGATTGCATTTGCAGTAATACGATCAATGCTGCGATGTCTTTTGACAGGAATAGTTTTTATATCATTAGTATAAATAGAATGATTTCCGCCTTCACGTAATAAATAAAATCCATTTTCTTCTAAATACTTAATTAAATACTTAATTAAATCTTTTCGTTTTACGGACATGATTAAACTTCTACAGGAATTTGTTCCAATAAAGAGTTTCCTGTGGGAATTTCTTTATTTTGTTGCCGATATGCAAGAATCATTTCTTTGATTGCATCTTGTAACATAGCTCTGCATTCTTCTAAAGTTTCACCTTCTGTAATGACTTCTTGCCATTCAATTAGTTGTCCCATATATCCGCTATTAATTTTTGTATATTTTGCGGTGTATGTAGTTAGCATAAGGCATGAATTAAGAGTATTCCATAAATTATAACTTTTTTTGAGCGATCGCACTCCATCCTTGAAAACAGACAAGCGATCGCATTTCTACAATTTCATAAATACAAAAAATGTCTTTTATCTGAAATCTATTTTCTTTGAGCCTGGTATGAATCCGAAGGATACGTTAACTAGAACCCAAGCACCATTTTATGTATATCTGTTTACTTATCACACATCATTACTATGTGAGCAAGCATAAAAGTATGTGTATTTTGTATTAAAGAGTTAGTGAATTTTATTTGAATATATAAATTATTGATAAAGTTGCGTTTTTGTCTTCAACTGTCTGAATCAGGATTCTCAGGATTACGGGATTAACAGGATTAAGAATGAATTTTTTTCCTCATCCTGTAAATCCTCAAATCCTGTACATCCTGATTCAGACATTTTTATAAGCCAAAGCAAAACGCTCAATTCCCGCTAAATCAGCATGAATCTGAATGTTTTCATAACTACCATGATTTTGTAGCAGTTCTCTGACTATATTTGCCTGTCCTGCCATCATCTCAATCAACCACAAACCACCAGGACATAAATACTGAGGGGAAATATCAATTAAATGACGAATATAATCTAAGCCATCAGCACCACCATCTAAGGCTAAATGAGGTTCATGCTGAACAACTTCTGGCTGTAAAGTAAGTACAGTACTGGTGGGAATATATGGCGGATTTGATACCATACCGCTAAACTGACCTTTTAGAGATTTTAGAGGTTCCCACCAAGAACCTTGATAAAGTTTAATCCGTTCTGTAAACCCTAAATTGTTAGCATTGGTTTGAGCAACAGCTAATGCTTCTGGACTCAAGTCAACAGCATGGATTGTGGCATTTATAAATATATCAGCTAATCCGAGAGCGATCGCACCACTACCAGTCCCCAAATCCACCCAATGTCCTTGTTCTAACCCTTCTTTCCTGCTCTTTTTAGCAGCTACAACAGCTAAATCAATCAAAGACTCTGTTTCCGGCCTGGGAATTAAAACCGCATTGGATACTGCAAGTTTAAACAATCGCCAAGGTGTCACCCCAGCGATATATTGTACTGGCAAGCGATCGTGTAAACGCCTTTGCCACAAATGCTCTAACTCATCTAGAGACAAATGCATTTTTATTTGAGTCCATGCTTTAAAAGACTCTAAACGCAGTGCCAAGCGGTCTAAACCTGCTATCTCCTGTAACAGCCAGTCTACTTCTAAGGGAAGGATATCATGAGCGATCGCACTCTGAATTGCCTCATTTCGCCACTGCCAAAGTTCTATTCCACAAACCACCTTTGGCTGTTGACTCATCATGCTTAAAATTACTTGGAAGGTAAACTTTTCGGCTTAGGAGTATTCTCTCTAGGTAGAGTCTTGATATATTCTCTAGACTCCGCAGATGGTACTAAAACCACTTGCTTTAACCATGAATCATCTTTATCTTTGAGAGTTTTAATCACACCATCCACATCTATAACTTGAATATCAGCCGTAGGAAACTTTGGCTTCACTTGGCTCAATAAACCTTGTGCATCTTGTTTACTCAAGAATAGAGGAATTAATTGCTGTTTATCCGCAGTCACTTGAATTGGTACATATCCTTTATCTGGTGCAAATCTCACCGCAAAAACCGGCACGCTTTTAAATTGATCTATTTTTTGACCGCTGGCGCGTAGCAACTCTAAAGCCCCTTTCAGTTCTTGCTCTACAGGTTTAAAAGCAAATAAGAGGCGATTTGCCTGATTTTTAGTTTGTTGTAATTGTTGATAAATCACACCTAAAGGCACGGCTGTAACTTGTAGTTTCTTAGCCATATCTTCCAGTTTTGGATCTTTATTTTTCACATTCCTCAGTTCTTTGATAAAAGCTAAAGCTTCCTGGCGACTCATATATACTCCTGTCACTGAGCCACCTTTTTGCCCATTTTGAGCATCAGGTAAGTTACGACTCAGAGGTAGACCTTTCTCGTTAGTAATCAAGTAAACAGGTACTGAGTCTAATTTATCTTTTATTTGTTGTTCTGTTAATGCCTGCACAGGAATATTAATCCCTACGACACCTAAAAGCAACGTACTACCTACTAGACCTAAGGTTGCGCCCAAGCGAACTAATGATTTCATAACTACTCCTCACTTCAATATTAATAGTTGAATTAACTTAGACAATCAGAAAATTGGTTTGAATTTATACAAGAACACCCGATTTTATTAGTTAACTGTTTTTAACTGTCTTGCCATTCACCACTAAATGCTGTACTGGCCTATTATATTTCTTCTCAAGCGAAGAATGACCTCCGGGAATCTTGATTCAGAACAATGCTATTTTATTGTTTTTCTTAAGCTAGTGGTGACGCTATGATTAAATTAATCGTTCCCACGGGCATCGATTCTATAGCAGAACTGAGAAATTAACACTACTAAATTTATTAGTAATTAATCTTGTATAAGTTATTAACAGCAATTTTTGCAAAAATAACATGGAAACATATATCTTAATCTACTTATTAACAAGCCAGAAGATTTGATATTTATTGAAAATCGGGATGACAGGATTTGAACCTGCGGCATCCTGCTCCCAAAGCAGGCGCGCTACCAAGCTGCGCTACATCCCGAAAAAACTGTTTTGCTGTCGATAGTTTAGCTTTACATAACCGAAGTCATACTTTGCTTAATCATCTCGACTATCATATCACACTCAAAGCAGATTGCGAACCCCCATGCCTGGAAAAAATATAATTATTTTTTCAAATTAGGAGTTTTTCGCTCACTGACCTCGACAGATATAATTTTGCCAGATAAATAATTTTCCTTAGACTATCTTAGCACACTTTAGGGATTTTAGCAGTAACCTAGCGGCAACCTGTTTTGTTTGTTTTCACTTGAGGATTAATGAGGATACCAAAACATCCCTTTAATACCTTCTGGATCAGGCATAAATCCCATAGTCCGGTAAAAATCCACAACATGGGGATCAGCAAAAAGAGTAACATTGCTAATCTCTTCACTCCTAAGTTTTTTGAGGACATATTTCATCAATGCCTTACCCAGTCCTTGACTTTGGAAGTCCGGGTGAACCACTACATCCCAGATAGTGGCATTAAAAGCATGATCTGAGGTAGCACGAGCAAAACCAATCAACCTTTTATGATTTCCTCGTACTTGCCACATAGAGGCGACGAGAAAACTATGCTCAATGGCTTTTTTTACTTTTCTCAGAGGTCGACGTGACCAACCAACCGCGTCACAGAGTTCTTCCAGTTCATACAGGTCGATATCACGCTCAGTACTGAAAACAATGTTATCTTTACTGGCGTTAGAGTTGCCTCTATCTCCCGCTGTATACTCTTCAAATGCGGTTGTTTTATTTGTCGTTACAGACTCAGAAGCACTAAACCAAGTTTTCCAAAAACCCATGCCAACGTGGTTCGGTTAATATGACTGAATTGTTGCCACTCTTTGAGAGTGTTGATTCACAAGTTAAGACAACTGTATCTATTGTATGTCCAGACACATAAATTTGAATTTTTAGTGTTTTGGGTTTTGACAATAGTCACAGCTAGTTAATGACATACTCCACACACTCCTTTATGCCTTGCGGCACGCTTGCGCGAACAGGTGAGTATGGGTTTCTCAGCGACTCTTCTTTGAAGACATTATACTGAGCTTTAAAGTCCTATGCCCTAGGAGCTTTTTTGTAAAATTATTCAACGAGAGTTAAATAGGCTGCTTTTCAGCATTTAATTTGGATTACACCTAATTAATCGAATCATATCAGATTTGATGAGTTCGTGAATACATCAGGGGCTTGGCTATTCGTGGTGACAGAGCTTGTTGAAGTATCACCCACTCCCTCAATGAGTGGTAGTCACTAGAGGTCGAGGTGGGACTCCTTACTGCCAAAAAACTTTTCTCATTTACCCCGAAGGGAGTGATGAGAGGCTTCTTCTTGTTTTAGCTAAATTTTTCACCCTAATCATTTCTAACTTTAGCACTTTGTTTTCACACTCCTTTAGCTAATAAAGCACGGGAGATTTTTTTAGAGATGTGTTGCTCCTTGATTTCTGGTTTTTCACAAGTGATTGATTTTTTTATCCATCAACATATTTATACACTTACTGCAAGCGGTGAATTTTGTTTAGACTGTACAAGATGCTTTTAGGTACAGATGTAATTTGCTTTCCCGAAAGGATACTGAGTATAAAGTTTTTCCTGTCGGATTTAGCTCAGATGAAGATACTACATCATCAGGTATTCTACCTTGCCCAAGCCTATAATTTGTAACCGTTCAGGGAAAAGAGATTCAAAGTTTTTCATAAATTATGTATATTGTTCTTTTGTAGCTGGTATGATATCAAACTTCCAACACATTTCTCGCCATTAACTAAAATCTATGATTAAGTCCTCAAACAGAAAGATATGAGAACAAAGTAGTAGATAACGTAGTTTTTAGCTTTATTTTTAACAAAGCAAGCAAGTCTTACCACCAACAATGACTTCTGGTTTAAAATCTTCGACACTGGAACTCCTAAAGCGCTTTAACCGAGCGTTTCCCCAATTTTATGAGCAATTTGTTAGTAGTGAGATTCAACTGCAAAATTTACGACTGGCTTACCGTTTATATAAAACCAGACGAGCAGTTATAGAGATGAAACCGGAAGGTAGCAAAAGTGCGCTGCACTTTGCATACCGCAATCAGTCTTTTCTCCTCAGCGATATTTTTGGTGTGCTGGCAGCTTATGGTTTGACTATTCATGGCTTGAGTCTCTATGGCCAGATTCGACCACCAATGTTAGTGTTTATTAAGCTGTTAGTGTCTCGTGGCAGCAAAGCCTTGACTGAAAAAACCGCAGAAAATGTTTGTCGTGCCATTCGTGAGGCTTTGGGCAATCGGTTTGAGGTAGAAGAGATGTTAGCCGTGGAATTTAACCTTAATGCTGGTTTAGAGCAGGTACAAACCGAGTTCTATGTAGATCCAGTTTTTCATCTCCCGGCTTTAGTCATTGAAGCTGATAATCAACCAGGATTATTTTATAAAGTCATGTATGGCATCTGGCAGGAAGACCTGCTCGTAGTCAATGCCAATTTGTTGGTTTGGCGCGGACGTACACGGCTGATACTCTATTTATTGGGACCAAATGAAAGTCTGATTCCTGAATATCTGGGTAACAAGATTGCGGAAGGAGTGCGACAAAGGTTACTAGGTCGATGAGTATAGGAAATTTTGAATTTTGAATTTTTTAGATACACAGCGACTTCTCACAGGGGATTTTGAATTTGTCTTTCTCCGTATTTAGCCGCACCTGCTCTTAGGGGTACGATATACGTATGGCAACAATAGAAATCTTAGGCGTTCCACACGCATATGAGCTAACTGCTCCTACGTCTTGCCCTCATGCTTTAGTATTTATCCACGGTTGGCTCAATAGCCGTGGATACTGGCAACCTGTGATTTCTCGCCTATCAGTTGATTTCCAGTGCTTGTCTTATGATTTGCGAGGTTTTGGTGAATCCCAGTCCCAGGCAAAATTTGATTTGGAGCAAGCAGAAACTGTTTTGAAGCTCAATGCTCAATATCCTGCTGATTCTCTATATTCTCCTTCTGCCTATGCTCAGGATTTAGTCATACTTTTGGAACACTTGAATATTTCTAGTGTTTGGCTAATTGGTCATTCTTTGGGAGGCACTATTGCCCTGTGGGCAGCGGCTCAATTACCTGATTGTGTTAAAGGAGTTATTTGTATTAATGCAGGTGGTGGTATTTATCTGAAAGAAGCATTTGAGCAGTTTCGCTTGACAGGTCAGAAGTTTTTACAAGTTCGCCCACGTTGGCTGTTCCAATTGCCTTTGATTGATTTGTTGTTTAGTAGAGCAAGTGTAGCACGCCCTTTAGATCGCTATTGGGCGCGTCAAAGGGTAATTGATTTCGTTGTTGCTGATCCAGAAGCTGCACTAGGAACACTTTTAGATTCTACTACGGAGGAAGAAGTTAACCGCTTACCTCAGTTAGTATCACAACTAAAGCAGCCAGTTTATTTTTTAGCTGGTGCTGACGATAAGGTGATGGAACCTAAGTATGTACGTCACTTAGCCAGTTTTCATTGGCTTTTCCAATATGTTGGTGATAATTTTCTGGAAATTCCCGATTGTGGACATTTGGGAATGTTAGAGCAGCCGGAGGCAGTTGCTGATCATATCCGGTCGTTGGTGGTTGGACAGTAGGTAGGAGGCAGGGGGCAGGGGGAAGAAAAGTTGCTTGAGTAAACTGGAATCATCTTTTTTGTGGAGTTCTCTGAACTAATTACCAGTTGAATACAATTGCATTACCTGAGCCAGGGGTAGCCGAGAATGAACGCCTAATGTGAGGGGGGATGTGTGTCCACGGGAGAGATGATCAGATGCGGCACAGCCAATCATGGCGGCGTTATCAGTGCAAAATTTTAATGGTGGGAAGAGGACTCTTTGTAGATGATGCTGGGCAACAGCGGCTTGTAAGTGCTTTCTGAGTCCACTGTTGGCTGCTACGCCACCACCGACGGCAATTGTATCTAGACCATAGTCACGGGCGCAGGCGATCGCTCTTTTGGTTAGCGATCGCGCTATAGTTTCCTGAAAGCTGGCCGCTACATCTGCTAAAGGTACTTGCTCACCATCTTTCTCTAACTGCTGTACTACGCGCAATACCGCTGTTTTTAATCCACTAAAACTACTATCGTAGGGATGATAACCCCCACCTGGTAGAGAAATTTTTCCTTCTGGTAGTGCAAAGGCTTGGGGGTTCCCCTCTTGTGCCAACTTGTCAATAATTGGCCCACCAGGATAACCCAGCTTTAACAACCGCGCCACCTTATCAAAAGCTTCACCCGCAGCATCATCACGGGTTTCTCCCAAAGTTTCATAGCTACCACAATCTTTCACATAAATCAAGCTTGTATGTCCGCCTGAAACAAGTAAGCTAAGAAATGGGGGGTCTAAAGTTGACTCGCTCAAGTAAGTCGCATAAATATGACCTTCGAGGTGATGAACACCCAAAAAAGGTTTTTGATGTACTATTGCTAGGGTCTTGGCAGCTGTTAACCCCACTAACAGCGCTCCTACGAGTCCTGGCGCACAGGTAGCCGCAATTCCATCAATTTGCCCCCACTCCATATGACTGTCATCCATAGCCTGCGCTATAGCTTGATTGACAATTTCTAAGTGCTGCCGCGATGCTACCTCTGGAACTACCCCACCATACTGCTGATGAATGGGAATCTGAGAGGCTACGATACTGCTGTAAACATGACGATTGTTAACAATTGCGACGGCAGTCTCATCACAACTGGTTTCGATTGCTAAAACGGTTGGCATAGTGATTGGTGATTGCTAAAACGGTTGGCATAGTGATTGGTGATTGGTGAAAAATAAATATTCCCTCATCTTTCCCAGTTCCCAATTCTTACTTTTGGTTGAGAAGCTTTAACTTTTATTTACTTAAACTTTACTCGGTTCCCGCCCAAGAGTATGATGACTTGCTAGTTATGCAAATTAAAACACTGTACAAGCCGCTTCGTTTTGTACAAAGAACTTCTTGTTTTGTAATAAAAGGAAACAACTCCATGCGACGATTGTTTGCTTTGATTTTAGCGATTGGTCTTTGGTTCAACTTTGCTCCTCAAGCTCAAGCTTTAGGCGCTAACCTTGTACCCTGTAAAGACTCTCCCGCATTTCAAGCACTAGCACAAAATGCCCGTAACACCACTGCTGACCCTGAATCAGGCAAAAAACGGTTTGAGCGTTATTCTCAAGCGCTGTGTGGACCAGAAGGCTATCCTCACCTGATTGTAGATGGTCGTCTAGACCGCGCTGGCGACTTTTTAATCCCTAGCATCCTCTTCCTCTATATTGCTGGTTGGATTGGCTGGGTTGGTCGCGCTTATTTACAAGCGATCAAAAAGGGTACTGATGCTGAACAAAAAGAAATCCAAATCGATTTGGGTTTAGCGCTGCCTATTATTACCACCGGGTTTGCTTGGCCAGCAGCAGCAATTAAAGAACTTCTCTCAGGCGAATTAACAGCTAAGGATTCAGAAATTACTGTTTCTCCACGCTAATTCATCTGAACTCATTCACTTGTTTTTGGAGACTAAATTCATGGCTGACAAAAGCGACCAATCATCGTATTTGATTAAGTTCATTTCTACAGCACCTGTGGCAGCTACCATTTGGCTGACAATCACAGCGGGCATTTTGATCGAATTTAACCGCTTTTTCCCGGACTTACTTTTCCATCCTCTACCATAGGGTGAAAAAGCGGATTTACATCAGTTAACAGAACCAATAGCTGAAAACTGATTACGTAAGGGCGAATTATATTCGCCCCTACATCTGAAAAATGGATGCCACCACTTTGTATTTAGAGGCAACGTAAAAATATGGCGCAAGCAGTAGATAAATCCAAAAATCTTCCTAGTGATCCCAGAAATAGGGAAACAGTTAGACCTGCTGGACGTAATCCACAGGATGGGAATCTAGAAACCCCAATTAATTCTTCTCCTTTGGTCAAGTGGTTTATTAATAACTTGCCCGCCTATCGTCCCGGTCTGAATCCTTCCAGAAGGGGTTTAGAAGTCGGCATGGCTCATGGTTATTTACTATTTGGACCATTCTCCACATTGGGTCCACTACGGAACGCACCCAATGGTAACTTAGCTGGGTTGCTGGGTAGTATTGGTTTGGTTGTGATTCTCACAGCCTGCTTATCTTTGTATGCCAATAGCAATCCTGACAAAGCACTTGCTAGTGTTACTGTTCCCAACCCTCCAGTAGATGCTTTTAACTCTAAGGAAAGCTGGAATAACTTTGCCAGTGCTTTCTTAATTGGTGGTATTGGTGGTGCAGTAGTTGCTTACTTTTTGTCTGGTAATTTGGGACTCATTCAAGGTCTAGTAGGTTAATTTGATTTCAGGTAATGGGTAATGGGTAATGGGTAGTTGTGATTGATTTGTTGCTATTACCTATTACCTATTACCAAAATAGGTGTGTTGTTAAACAGTTATTTGTTCAAATAAAACCGTTTCAATTTGAATTAGAGCGGTTTCAAGATTGTCATTCACGATTTGAGTATCAAATTCATCTGCGGCTTTAATTTCTTCTTCGGCACGGCGTAGACGACGAGCGATCGCTTCTTCCAAATCTTGTCCTCTTCCGCGTATCCGCTTCTCCAATTCTGAAAATGACGGTGGCAAAATAAAAATGCTGTGGGCGCTAGGGAAAGAAGCCCGAATTTGTCTAGCTCCTTCTAGTTCAATTTCTAGCATCACCAACTTACCAGACTGAATATGGTTAAGTACAGCTGCACGGGGTGTACCGTAATAATTACCAGCAAATTCTGCCCATTCCAAGAATTCCCCTTGAGCAACTAATTCTTCAAAATCGTTGCGGGAGATAAAGTAATAGTTTTCGCCGTTGGTTTCTCCTGGCCTGGGGGAACGAGTCGTTACAGATACTGAATAATAAAGTTCTGGATGACGCTGGAGAAGCGATCGCATTAAAGTACCTTTGCCGACTCCACTAGGTCCTGTCAAAACAATCAGCTTGCCCAGAGAAGCACATTCTTTCGTAGTAGCACCACTAGGGATGGGTAAAACTTGCATTATCCGTTCAACTTGTGAATTAATTCATCAATAGATATTATTCATTAGTCTTGTGTTAGTTGCCAGCGCAAACTGTGACTAAAGAATTTGTAGCAATCGTGACAAAAAACCTATCTAATTCATATCCTCATGCCGAGATGGTGCAAATAGGGGGGGTTGACAGCCCCACCTCTAACTAATTATCTACAGTCTGATGATCACGGGAAATGACAAAGCGATTTGCTACTGTCTCCGGCTGAATCGCCGATAAAATTACGTGGCTGGAATCAGTGATAATTACAGCCCTAGTCCGACGACCGTAGGTGGCATCAATCAGTTGGCCTCTGTCCCTAGCATCGGTAATGATGCGCTTAATGGGAGCAGATTCTGGACTGACAATGGCAACTACTCGATTGGCGGATACGATGTTGCCAAAACCGATGTTGATTAACTGAATTTCCATAAAAAACTGACGCTAAAGGCGCTAGAAAAAGCTTGTGATAAACTTATTCCCATGTTATATCTAAAGAATCGTAGTTACAACGCCTAAAGTCTAGCTAAATTGAGTTTTTTAATAACAACTGCTTTTTTTTAGCTATTTATCAACTAAATATCCTAAAAATCTCTCTAAAGATATATTGGCAATTATACTCATCAGAGATAAGAGAAAGCCCCTTTGACACTCGCCCCACCTCAATAACTATCGCTACGCTTATCTACTTCTAAGAACGAGCAATTATACTTTATAGTGCGATACCTTAAGTGGACGCAGCGAACTGACAAAAGCCCTCCGGGCATACAAGAAACAGCGCTGACACTATCGCACTTACTCTGCATTATCCCATCATGTAGCTTAATCTGACGTGAGTTCGATAAATTGAAAACCCTTCTCCAAACCTCTCCCCGTTCACGAGGAGATGCTTTGAAACCCTAATTTTTCCGTGGAAACTAAATGCATTTCTACCTCTCTCCGTGTCAGACAGTCCTTAGTATGAGGTTCATCGAACTGACGTTAATCTGTCCAAAACCACTATCCAGCGCTAGAGATAATTTCTAGCATAAGTTATTACAATACTGTAGCCAATTTACGAGGGTGAGATGATGACGCTTTAACCATTAACTCCCATTTATCTGAGGCTTGGCAAAAACAATAAGTCCTAATAATTCCTTTAAGGTTTCCCGCTAGGTTTTTTTAATGTATTGAAAGCAGGATAAGGGTTTCAGATTCCAAACCACCTTTTTATCGAAACGCTTATGTATGCTTATTTTTGCCAGTTTTGCCAAGAATGGTCAAGGCTCTTTTTTTGGCTATAGTATTGTTATTAGTAACGGTTTTGTTCAATTTTTTGGTGGAGTTCCCTTGGAAATGATGCCATCAATTATTACAATCCTACAGTCCCAAAAAATCAAAAAATCTCAATAACCGTGTTATTACTTATAAGATTTATACTTACTTCATAATTTTATTTTTAAAGATTTCAGTAAATATAAGGTTATGCCGAAATCAAAAATACGGTAAATCTATTTTAGACAAAGCTGAATCTTTTCTTACTTTAATCTGTCCAACAACCCTCTCGCACCCTAGAAATTATCTCATGGGTAAATTTTAGGCGACAGTTTTAGCTGTGATTTTAGGATTTATTGGCACAATGGTATTAAGCCATATACCGATAAACCGATAACTGTCATGGCTAATAAAGACCAACAAATTGAGAGGTTAGTTGATATGAGTGCTTTTGAATCAAACAGTAACAATGCCGTTGAAGTAGATGGTATTCGCTTTGAAACTATAGTTCCTGAGCCAGAAGTGTTATTACCAAGAAAAAATCTAGTAGAGAAACTTCTGAGCATTTTGGAATCTTTATTACCAATCCCACCAAGACATTTTCCCCCTAAATGTCCTGTACAAATTGGTATACGGATTACTAATAACACCTCAATCCCTCTGCGATTTAGCTTTTCTTTCACCTTATTTCCAGAAATTGTGAATGCAAACAGGCCAATTCCATTTGAGGGTGGTTGGATAAGAGCTTCAACATCTTTAGAATCTGATTACCCTCTAGTCTTGCCAGGAGAGAGTTTTACCTTCTTTCCGAAGATAGAACTCTTTTGGATTTGGGGTAATAGGTTTGGACTTAGTTTCACCAATGGAGATAGTGGTACATGGTTTTTTCAACCTCTCAAGCCGGGTAATTATCAGTTCCGATTTATTTATGAAAATTCAAATGAAAAAGTAACAATGTACAGTTCTGTAAGTACAAATATGAACTTAATAGAAGGGATTTGGACGGGCAAAGTGTTAACTCCGTTTATAGAGTTAAATTTAACAAAATCTTGAAGTGAAGTTAAATATTGAATTTCACCAAAAATCATATTACTTTGAAACCAAAAAATATAGGAGCTAGTGAAAATGTTATCACGGCAATATTCTTTAGTGTTGTTTGCATCCACGTTAATAGTTGCATTGACAAATGAGACTGGTTCAGCATTTACTATTATACCTTCAAATCCTTCTGATGTTGAGTTTTACAGAGAACAGTCTTTTGCCCAGGTTAGCCCGCAGGGCTGTTTCATTCCCTAAAACAGGTAGAATTGCAAGGGTAGATGGGGAGAAAAATCATGAGTGCTGGTCTAATTGAACAATTGAAGCAGGTAGAAGATTTTAGAACAAAGGATGGACGAAGACATCCACTGTGGCTAGTGTTGCTATTTGTCATAATAGGCACAATGAATGGATATGTGGGATATCGAGGATGGGGAGATTTTGTCAAACGGCATCGTCAAGTATTAATAGAGAAATTCGGGATTCAAAAACATGGAGTACCATCGTATTCAACAATCCGACGTGTAGTCATGGGAGTAGACTTCGATAAACTGGTGGAAAAATTTCATGACTGGGCAAAAAATTATATTGACAACGCGTATTGTCGAGGTTTTTGATGATATTAGTGGACTTGATCCAGAATGGATAGGAATCAAATCTTTAATTAAGGTCGAAAGATATGGCACAAGAAAGGGTAATAAATATCATGAAATTGTCTGTTATATTAGCAGTTTGATTTGCACTGCTAAAGAATTTGCACTCGGTATTCGCGGTCATTGGGGTATCGAAAATTGCCTGCATTGGGTGAAGGATGTTGTTTTCAAAGAAGATAGTTCCACAATTCGTTTGGGCAACGCTCCGGCAAATCTTTCTCTCATCAGATCTATTTCACTCAACATCCTTCGTCGAAATGGTTATACTTCCATGACAATTGCCCAAAGATTTATCTCTCACGATCTTGACAAACTTCTTCGTCTTGTGGAATGAAACAGCCCTGCCCTTACCGGGGCATTGAAGCGGTGGTAATTGTTTATCTTGCTTTTACTTTAACTTGGTTTGAGTGCGCCCAATTTACCCATTTGGCTTGGTGGGCGCTTAGTTGTAATGGAAATGTGGCTGAAAACTAAATCACTTAGCGCTCTTTGTCTTGTTCAAATCTTGCCAGCGTTGCTGTAGTTGCTTCCAATTCGGAATATGACCACCATAACGCCAACTCACATACGCTTGACAAATTTCATCTATCACTTGAGCAGTTTGTCTGGGATGTTGTTGATATGACACTTGGGCATATTCCAAGGGTGTCTGTGCTGGATGTTTACCTAAACCTTTTTCGGCTGTCCATTGCAGCATTTGTTGATAAAGGCTTTCCATTGGGGGTAATTTTTTTAACCAACGACGGTTGAGCCATTTTCGCCATTGTACCCAACCCAACCAACCAAGGAAAGCTGTAGTTGTACCGACGATTAAGCCAGTTAATACTCCTAGCCAACCTTGAGAAAATAAAGCTAAAAACCAAGCGATCGCTCTAAACAACCAACTAAACACTGTCCCAAATACATTATTCAGCAACCCTGTCACCGGTGAAGGTAGCCAACCAGCCACCCAACTCCAAAACTGACGCAACACGCTAAAAGTTTGATCTTCTTCAATAGAAGGAGGAATTAAAGAATGATTGGGAATTGGATCAAAAGCGAACCATCCATATTGAGGAAAATAAACTTCTGTCATGGCGTAAGCATCGGTGTTACGGACAATATACATCCCCGTAAATGGATTAAATTCTCCTGGCGCAAACCCCGCTACTAAACGTGCAGGAATACCTATGGAACGCAGCATCACAGTTAACACGGTAGAAAAGTGGTCTGGATAGCCTCCTTGATTTTTAAACAAAAAGGATTCTACTAAATCATCTTTTTCGTCTAGATAAGGCAATCCTAAAGGGTTTTCAGGAATAGAATAATTTTGTTTGAGATACTGCGCTAGGTAAAGAGTCTTTTCATAAGCTGAATTGAGGTTCCTCGTATCTTCTGTTCGGGAAACCCGTTCATGATTATAGTTAGCTAGAATTTCTTCAGTTTTGTTGCGGACTTTAGCGGCAATTTCTGGCGGGATTTGCAGGTAATGATTTTTAATGTCTGTTGAGTATTTATTTGTAGCTTTCCCTAACAAAGTGCGATCGCGGTAAGGAACTTCCGAAACTACAGTGTAAGTCATCCCTTCTGACAATTCTACAGGCGATCGCAAACCCCCTTCTGGATCAACCGCGATCACAGGTCCAGGAAAGTAGATTTCTTTGGGATAAGACAAAGAAGGTATCAGATTAGGCAAATCTGACACCACATTATAAGTTTGTACTACCTCTTTTGTTGGAGTTCTCATCAGGGGGAGATCAACAAAAATTCTGTAATTCCAAGATGATCTCCTCAAAGTAGTAACCTGATCATTACGAGAAATTTTCCATCCCTTACCTGTATAACGATCAAAAGCTAAAACTCGCCAAAAACCTTCTGCTTGGGATCTTACCCGCATCACCACCTTGGGTTTCATTTCCCCTCGGAGGTTTTGGTTCATTTCGCTATTAAAACCGTAATAAAAATTATTATCTACCTTACCTGGTTCACCACCTCTTCCCTGTCCAGTGCCATTCCCACCACTGCCACTACCTTCACGGACATAACCAGGATTATTAATATTACGACCTGTAAAATTACCCTTGAGCTCAATTGGCGCACTCACAGGAAACGACTTCAGCTGATAACCAGGAAATCGGGGCAAAATAGCGAAAATCCCCAGTCCTATCCCCAAAATTACTAAAAAATTGACAATTAAAACTTTTAAATTGGAACTAACAGTATTCTTTTTGGTAAACTTTTCTTTTTTTGTTGGTTTTAAACCCAAGCGCGATCGATAGTCTAAAACTAAAGTCGGTAGAGCCACGCCTAAAAACAACAACAACACAGGTGCAAACCCCATAGTTTGACTTAATGTTGCAGCTACACCTAATAATATTAAACCGATCACAATTGAATACCCCAAGTCCTTACGTCGGGGCGTATCATAACTGTGTAGTACTTGAAGCTCAATTAATAATTGAGCCAAACTTAGTCGTGTGTCATTCCAATCACCCAGGAACCGCCCAAAAAAAGCACCTAGTGCTACTAACATTCCTATGGCAATACAGAACTTGACTGGAATATTAGCATTGTGGCGACGGTAGTAACTCCAAATTGTACCCACTATACTTAGAGGCACTGCCCAAAGACTAAAGGTAGTCTCAGATGCAATATCCGTCGCCACGGTTCCTAAGATCACTAACCCTAATACTAGAATCCGTAAAAGGATTGAATCTTCCACTTCTGCTAAAGACGATCGCCGTCTATTCTGCGGCCAATCATCACCTACAGGTACGCGCAAAAACCGATTCATCCTGGAGAAATTTAACATTTTTAGGTAAGTAGAACTATGATGTAGACGCTAAAGACACAATGCTAGGGACAAAAACTGATTACCTTGTCTTCTTTCTATCTTAGCCCCACCCTATCCTAGCTCTAGACTCCCTTTCAGCATCTAAGGGAATCTACGCATTTTTTGCGAGTGTCCTGCTCATAGTTACTTCCTAATAGATGCCTTAATTAGTGTTTTTACAAAGATGAGTAAATTTGAAAACCAGGATCATCATTTTTTTATTGGCGTTGATTAACTGAGAGTACTAGCAGTAGTGGTTGGAATTACATCGTTAGATTAATCGCCAAGAATAATGGCTGTTCTTCTAGTTCTGGGCATTTAACTTCCAGAGTATAATTCTGGCTGACACGCTCACAGTATAGTTCCACACTTGGTCTAGATAAATCCAAAGATTGTGCAACTACCTCCAATGTGCCTGAAGAATTAGCTTGAGTACCATTCCTCTGAAGCTTCAAAACCCCTTGAGTAGGTAACTCACCGTGAACACGTAACTTAGTCCGTTTACCTAGTGACTGTAACTCTACTCTGATAATTAGAGTTCCAGTAGTAGTTTGCCATTGTCTTTCTATCACCGGATGGGTGAATGAAATTGGCAGAGTCAGATTTTCAAGCAGTTGTTTAGCTGCCATTAGCGACAACGCCATTTGCTGACGCGGTTGTAAATCTGAGTAATCCCTCTGAATGTTGGGTATTGTTTCTATAGCATCTACAGAACGATAAGCGCTTCTGAGTACCAATCCAGCTAAATCATTGATTAATGGGTAATCTTCAGGAAAAAAGCTCTCTACTGCCTGAATTAGTTTGGGACCTAAGGGTAGAGAAGATGTCAGCAATAACTGACACTTTTCCATCAATTGTTGGAAAATTTTGTCTGGTAAAGTAACTGGCAAATTGAGTTTCGATTGCTGTGCCAACCACCCCCAGGCAGGAACTAAGGCAATCGACGGCTCTTCGACAAATTCTGGATAATCTATTAATTGGCTTTCCCAAGGGAACAAAGGTGGGTGGTCTTGGATTTCGACTTGTAACCGACGCTTAAGGACGGCTTGGAAACGTTCTTGCACAGTAGGAATTTCTCCTAGTTGAAAGGTTTGGGGTTTTCCTCCCAACTCCGGCTCACCACTTTTATGATGTAGTGGCTTCCTTGAGAGGGTCTTCTAACCCATCAATTTTCTCACAATCTACCGAGGGATGCTCGCCGGTTTGACATTATCTGCCAAAAACCAATTGAGTTACTCGGATTGTCAGGGTTGTGAGTCACTATTCATGGGTAGATGCACTAGATCCGGACACTAATGAGTTACGAATTTCCCATGCTTGCTCCAAAATCTTAAACCACCGTTTTTGTAATTGTGCCATTGACAATCCTAAAGTTTTGGCAATTGTTTCGTCAGATTGACTTTGTTGCTTCAACTCTAGTAATGACATTTCTTGATCATCCAATTGCGCTGTGTAGACTTGCCATTGGTGAGGCGTTAAGCCTAAATTGGTGGGTAAAGAGGCTTCCAACCATTCATGAACCAATTCCCAACGATGCAAAAGTGCAAACCGAATTAAATGATACTTAAAGCGTTGCTGCAAATAATCTCGCTGACGTGAGGTTAAACCTAAAATCGACTCAATTTCTGGCGCGGATAAATCCTGAAGCCGCAGTGAGAAGTAGTCAGCACAATCCGATTGTTGCTTTTGTTCGAGATAATTCATTAATTCAGTAATCACAACAGAGCGGAGGGTGTCTTCTTCAGGTTCAGGTTCAGGTTGCATCGCCATTGCTGATCTCAACTGCTGTATGGCTGGATCTTCCCAAAATCCATCCGATTCACCACTACCACCTTCAGCAGCTTTTTCTATGTCTATACTAGTTTCTGGCGGTTGCTGTTGTGAAAAAGTTTGCGCTCGCAGGATAATTAGCTGTTGTTGTCTTCCTGGTAAAGGAATCCGGCGTTTACCATAGCGCTCGGTAAATGCCATATATTCGGACAATTCTAGTAAGGTTTGGGGCTGGTAGGTCGGTTCTTGTTGATTCTCCCTGCGGAAAGCATTCAAGGCCTCCAGATAAAAACTCTGGAGAAAATCTTCTATGATAGTCAGCCGCCCTTGATAGCTTAATTGCTTTTGAGGAGGATTAATATAGCGATAGATGATTGCACTTAGAGTACTGTGTAGTTCTACTCTGCCCCGATTGGAACCCAATTGATAGTACCTGAGACACTGTTGCAGCCGATGTCGGGCTAAGGTCATGGCGGCACTTTCTATTTCACCGGAAGCTTGGATGCGTTTACTTTCATTACAAATTCGCAGGACTTCGCCAGCAATTCGCAATGCCACATTGTGGCAATTCTTTTCAGAAGCCTTGGTTGACTGCTGTAGCTCCTTCAATAGGAATTGAAATATAACCTCCACGCCGATAGAATTCTCTCCCTGAGTAGTTGCAGTTGCGGCTGAATTCATAGTCTGAATTTTAAAAAGACCCTAACATACTTAAACACAACCTGTAGGGCTGTGGGTGTTAGCTTGATATATTTTGCGTATAAGCTATCAGTGGTCAGTTGTAACTGTTCCCTGTTCACTGTTTCCTGCTTTAATATTTTGGACATTACTCAGGAGCTATTTACAAGTCATGACGGATCTAGAAGTACAAATTCAATTATTAATTAACAATGCACCTCAGGATGGTGTGACACCAAAACTTGTAGCCACAATTGCTCCTGTGCTGAGAGCGATCGCCCAAAAGTTACGCTACCCCCAGTACTATATCCTCCAAAATTTGCAGTCAAGCTGGATTTTAACTACATTGAGCAACAGGGCAAATCCAGAATTAGAAAAGCACGTAGTTTATGCCTTTCCTAGATTACAGGATGTTTCTCTGTTTTCATCTGCTGGGCTTGACCCTCAAGCAGTAGCTAAAGCGATGCCAGTAATTCATATTTTGTTTCAACTGGTGGCATTAGCACCAGTAGATAGTATAGTTTTTTTTGAGACTCCTGGCACAACCAGCGATGCTATTGAAGTGCAGCGCACTGAATTGCAAAACCTGATTCAGCAGAACCTGCAACAACACAGATCCAGTCAGCAAGTGCCTCCTGATATTGCTTGAAGCAATTTTTAGATTTTAGATTTTGGATTTGCGATTGAACCTAAAATCTAAAATCCAAAATTCTCTAATAGGGCCGACTCAATACATAATCAGTCATATTGATTAATGCTTGCAGTGAATCTGAGGGTTCTAGAGTAGCAATATGTTCAGCCGCTACTTTAGCATGGTGAGCAGCTAATTCTCTAGCCCGTTGTATGCCTTGGCTATCTGAAATCAGCCCTAATGCCTGCTCTAAATCTCCTTCTTGGGCAAACTCTCTTTCAATCAGCGCTTCTAGGTAAGGTTGTTCCTCTAAGGCAAATAATACTGGTGCAGTCAGATTACCGCTTTTGAGATCAGATCCGGCTGGTTTACCTAAAGTATCTGTAGAACTAGTGAAATCTAGAATATCATCTACTATTTGGAATGCCAGACCAATATGCTTACCGTAGTTATACAAATTTTCGGCTCTCTCTGGGGAAACTTCGCTAAGTAATCCAGCGGCTTTAGAACTGTTGGCAATTAATGAGGCTGTTTTGTAATAGCTCTTTTTCAAGTAAGTTTCCGTAGCAAGATTAGTGTCAAAATGATTTAACCCTTGTTGGATCTCTCCAGATGCAAAATCCATGATCACTTCTGAAAGCAGTTTGACTACATCCAAGTTATCTAGATTTGCTAAATACCAGGAGGATTGAGCAAAGAGAAAATCTCCTGCTAGTACAGCAATACGATTACCAAACAAACTATGAACTGTAGGTACACCACGGCGTACACTGGACTCATCCACTACATCATCATGTACCAAGCTGGCTGTGTGAATCATTTCCGTAATCTCTGCTAGGCGGCGATGACGGGGCGTAATATCTTCTTTTAGCATGGTTGCCCGTGATATTAGCAGCACAATTGCTGGTCTGATACGCTTTCCCCCGGCTCCAAACAAATGTTCGGCAGCTGCATAGAGGATGGGGTGGCGATTTCCAACTAGCTGTGTCAGGTTATCTGCTAGTATTCGCAGGTCTGCTTCCACAGGGGTGAACAGGGAGGTGGCTGGGGTCATGGATGGGTGGACTCTGACTTAGGTTACGAAAGTTTACATATCCTTTACTCATTTTAAGATAACCCAGTGCCAGCGCAAAGTTTTCCTGAGAGAATCCCATCCTTAATTAATGGAAAAAACCCCGAAAAAGCTGATGCTATGTGGGATTACTTGTATTACATAAATTTCGCTGGGGAAGAAAAAATTTATTATTGGCAGTCATTTAAAAGACTAGCCATAATTCTGAACATCAATACAATTGGTTTTTCCTTTACCGATTAACTAATTACACATTACTTATTTCCGGGTGAGACTGGGCAATCTAAAAATTGTGCGTCAATTTGGAGAAAATTTGAAATTTAGTCTGGAAGTTAGCTAAAAATGCAGGTCTGTTGTGTTACGCTAATGTATAGGAATTTTAAATCTTTGAGATATTCACTCCCAAAAAAAAGTAAATCATCATTAGGTGATTTTACTCATTCGAGTTGTGAGTCTAAAATAACAGGTCGCCGACAGAATGAAGGGAATGATTCCTAGTTGTTTGCTGTGCGATCAACAGACCTTTTGGGTTAGATTATGTGCTTCCTGTTAGGGAAGCAACTACACATTTTCAGCTAAGGTTGAGCATAAGTGTAGCTCTTACTCGATTGGTGTGAGGGTAAATAACGCAGACTGGGTAGACTGCTGAGGAGCGCAGTTTTGAATTGCTATTGAGCAATTTAACTGCTGTCGGATGTGTGGTCTGCGAAAAAATAAATTAAATAATAAATTGGTTGATCCAGAGAGTTTTTTAGACTCTACTGGGTGGCTTTGCATAGCCAGCTACAGCAATTAAGTAAATTCTTAATTAGCTGGAGTTCCACTATTTTTGTATGCAATTTAAATATTCCTTTGAAAGCAGAGCTGGTAGAACAATGATTTATGGAAATATGCCTATGATGGTATTTATTTTAGCTACTGGATATTTATTCACCGTCTACTTATTATTAGCACTGGCAAAACGAACAGGTGGAAATAGTGTGATTAAAATTGGGTCTAAAGCTATGCAGAAGCAGGAAAGAGGATTAAGAACAAAGGTGACTGAAGTAGTCAATAGCCAATAAAAAAGTACCGAGTACCGAGTACTGAGTGTTGAGTAAAAAAGTTACCGCAGTTTTCATGTATTTAGACCACACTCTTGATTCCTCTCTAGAGCGCTACGCCAGTTGCGACAACGGGGGGAAGCCGCACAACGCAATGGCTCTTCTGTCATTAACTATGGACTACTTTCAACTCGGTACTCGGTACTCGGTACTAGGATACTGTGGCATCAGTCAGGTATACCTGTTCTACTAGAGGGGTATAGCCTAACCAGTGCAATCCGGACTGAGCAAATTGTTGTGGACAACCGCTAACAGCAAAACGAGTAGGCATTGGGAGATAATTATTTCTGATGTTTAATAGATCTAACTCTTGAGCGCAAGCTGCCACGACATGAACAGCTGGGTCAACTAGTTTAACGTGTGAGGGGAGGAGCGATCGCAGTATTGGTGCTAAATGGGGATAATGGGTACAACCATAGACTAAAGTGTCGATTTCTTGTTTGATTAATGGTTCTAAATAGGATCTTGCCACTTCCATTGTGTAAGGGTCATGAATGCGATTTTGCTCAATTAGTGGCACAAATTCTGGACAACTAACTTGCCAGACTTGAACATCGGGTTGTATTTCCATAATAGCTTGACGATAGGCATTGCTTTTGGCAGTAGCTGGGGTAGCAATGACACCAATTCGCTTACCTTGCTGTACTGCTGCCTTCGCTCCTGGTAGGACTACTCCCAAAATAGGGAAATTAAATTCTTGACGGACATTTTCTAGAGCGAGGGCAGAACTGGTGTTACAAGCCATAATCACCATTTTCACCCGTTGCTGTTGCATCCAGTCCAGAATTTCCCTGACATATTGTAAAATTTCTGTTTGTGAACGAATCCCATAAGGAAGATGAGCTGTATCCCCAAAGTAAATAATTGATTCATTGGGAAGTTGCTTATAAATTTGTTGCAGTACCGTCAGTCCACCTACACCACTGTCAAACACCCCAATGGGGGAGCGTTGATGTTCTTTATCAGAGAAATCGTCAAAATTACCTTCAAAAATAGAGGATGAATACACAGGCAAATATTGATTTAGATTTTGTTATTTTAAAATACAGAATTTAGCAGACAATCTGCTAGTTGACCACTAAATTCTGTTTTTTGTAATTAGTAATTTGGACTAAGTAGGTAGGCGAAAAAAAACAGAAGTATGTAACGAAACGTAAAGTTGCCTCAAAACCTCTTCCCTCCTGCCTTGTCTCAACGATAAATATTTATGCCCACCTACTTACATTTTTAACGTAGTGTATTCTTATCTTTGCTGTAAGTACTTGAGAATACCACGAGCGATCGCATCTGCCATCCGATTTTGATATTCTCGTGATCCTAAACGGGGATTATCCTCGCGACCAGTCATATAGCCTGTTTCCACCAAAATTGAAGGCATAGAACTTTTTCTTAGGACATAGAATCTAGCTTTACGAGTTCCTCTATCTTTGATAGTCCCAATATCCTGAAGGATAGTCTTACGAACGGTTTCGGCTAAACCATAACCACTGTCGTAATAATATACTTCTAAACCATTCACATCAGAACGATTATCTACTGAATTAGCGTGAATGCTCACAAATAAAGTTGCATTTACCCGTTCTGCTATATCTACCCGCCCTTTTAGTTCCACAAAAAAGTCAGCATCTCGCGTCATCACAGCTTGAACGCCATTTTGCTCCAAAATAGCAGCTACTCTTTTTCCGATTGGGAGAATAACATCCTTTTCCAACAAACCACCCAGACCGGGAGCGCCTGAATCTTTACCACCATGTCCGGGGTCAATTACTACTAATAGTTTACCTCTGGGAACTGATAGACGTGGTTGAGGTTGTGAACGAATTTGAGGGGCTGTATCTGGATCTGGTAGTTGTCTGCTATTAACTGGTGGTAAGGGAGGTAAGCTAATTGGAGGCGTTAACTGACGAGAGCGTTGTAACTGTAGCGCTAAAAGCTTATCTCCCACTTGATTGAGTTCACCAATTTGCACACCTGATGCAGGTTGAACAAAGACCAAGACAGTATTATTTGCTTGGGGTTGTAGGCGTACCCTGAGGACGGGACTATTAGCACTAAAAGCAGGGCCTGTTACCTTATTAGCTAACTTAGCATTAGGAATAGTGATGCGAAATAGACCAGTGCTTCTATCCCAATTTCCGGTAGCAGATACAGCTTGGTCGGCTCTAATCAGTAGTTGTGTCCCATTACCTGCCAGTTCTACAGACTGAATTGTAGCTGGGGAGTCGCTAACATTTGCTCTAGCATTTGAAATAGCAGGTTGATTTTCTTTAACTCTGTTCAGACGATTAGGCAGTAGAACAAAACCGCTAGTACCACCAGATGTTGCTCGCCAATCGGGGCTGTTGCTATCCACCCGCAAAGTCATCCGAACAGTAGGAATTCTACTAGAAAGTTGGGTAAATTCGATTCGGTTGACACCATAGCGATTAATCAACTGATCTCGTTGTGTGAGATTTGATGATAAAGCTGCGCCAGTAATATCAAGATTAATAATGCGGTTATCTTGGCTGCGATTAACTTGAATTGGGGGATTACCACCACTGGTCTGAATGAAAAAACCATCTCCCGTGACTCGCAAGTTCTCAATTTGAACTACTCCTCTTGTGGTGTTGGCTGCTATATCTTGGTTAGGCAGGGTGACAGGAGTTGTTGTCACCATGTTGTAAGTATTTTGGGGAGAAGTTGCTGGGGTGAATGGTGATTGGGGAGGTATTAATGTGGGTGTTTCTGTTGTTTGCTGACCTATATAACTAGAAGAAGGTGCTGCCTCTGCTTCTAGATTTGGTAATTGTACTATCCAGCGACTGCTACTAACCCCGGTAAATTTGACCAGATTGGGGTCTAGGGTATAACCAGGAGTAAGTTCTATAACTAGGCGCGTCGTTTGTTCGTCAAACTGCCCGATGCGGATAGCGCGAATTGCTCCACCTATTTGTTGGGTTTGCGATCGCCCAAATTCGGTGTTTGGTAAATCAATTACCAACCGTGTGGGGTTAAATATGAGTTGCGCTTGGGGTTGAACAGCGCCCGAAGTATTAATTTCTAGTCGGTTTTGATTGCTATCAAACCGCCAAGATTCCAATTTCGTAGCCATCGCAGGCGACGATAGCATCAAGATGGTTCCAAAAGTGCTGGGTATTAACCAGTGTAGTTTCACAGTCCTTTCTCCTGATTCGCATTCATGGGAGCCGTCAATATCTCAACATCTTGGTAAATCCTCACACCTTTACCACCCAAACTTTGGCTTTGTGCTGGTATCGAGACACAGCTAATGGCGTAACACTATAGCATAGGCTGTAAATTTTGCCATCCTGATGAGCGTAAATTAATTTAGCCTGCAAAGCATCAGATTACACCAAAAAGAGCTATCAAGATGAACCGGAATCAGAAAATTCTATTTCTCCAAGCAGAACTTCTAAAATGGTAACATTGGGGATTAATGCAATTTATTTTTGACTAAATCATTAAGTCTATTTACTGAATACTTGAGATGCAATTACTATCGTTGCCTTAGGTACTGGAGGATTCCTTGAGCGATCGCTTCTGCCATTTGATTTTGATAAGCTGAAGTCCTCAGCTTGGCAGCATCCTCTCTCCCAGTCACATAACCTACTTCCACTAAAATTGAGGGCATAGAGCTTTTTCTGAGGACGAAAAATCTAGCTTTCCGTACTTTCCGATCTCTGACATTGACACTTTGAAGAATTTTATTATGGACAGTTCGAGCTAAACTCAGACCGCTTTCGTAATAATAAGTTTCTAAGCCACTAACATCAGGACGACTCAAACCGACTGAATTAGCATGAATGCTGACAAAAACATCGGCATTAGCTCTTTCTGCCATTGCCACTCGTCCTGGGAGAGTAACAAAATAGTCAGAATCCCTAGTCATAACTGCTTGTACCCCGTTTTGCTGCAAAATTGCCGCTACCCTTTTACTAATGGGTAAGATAATATTTTTTTCCTGTATGCCGGCAATACCGACCGCTCCAGGGTCTTTACCTCCGTGTCCAGGGTCAATCATAACTAATAATTTACCTTTAGGAACTGAGCGTCGGGGTCTGGGCTGAGGAGTCTTTATATTTGGGTCTGGTAATTGTCCGCTATTTGGTGATGGTAAGGGAGGTAAACTAATTGGGGGTCTGGCTTGAGCATATCGTTGTAATTGTAAAGCTAGAAGTTGATTGCCGACCTGGTTGAGTTCCCCAATTCTGACTCCCGATGCTGGTTGGACAAAAATAACTACAGTGTTAGGTGTTTGTGGTTGCAGACGTACCCGGAGAACAGGACTATTGGCATCAAAAGTAGGACCCTTGACACTGGGAGCTAATTTAGCATTGGGAATAGTGATGCGGAATAGTCCAGTAGTTCTATCCCAACTACCCTGGGCAGATAAAGTTTGATTAGCTCTAATCAGTAGTTGGGTATTATTACCAGCTAATTCCACAGACTGAATTGTGGCTGGGGCGTTGGTAACAGTTGGGTTGCTAGGGTTGGCAGGAATGGGTGTTGATTGATTACTGTTTTGAGGTAAGCGCACAACACCTTTAGTCGGTAGTAAAACCAAGCCTCCTATACCACTTACAGTTGCTCGCCAGTCGGGACTATTTTTGTTTACCCGTAATGTGATGCGGACAGATGCTGATTTAGTTCGCAGTTGGGTGAATTCAATGCGGCTGACACCATGCTTATTTACTGCTACATTTCCTGAGGCGAGGCTAGGTGATAAAGTCGCACCAGCAATATCCATAAATATTGTGCTGTTATCGCGGCTACGATTTACCCTCACTTGGGGATTACCGCCACTAGTACGAATAAAAAAACCATCTCCTGTGGCTTGTAATCTCTGAATTTGAGTAATTCCGGCTGTGGTGTTGGCCGCTGTGGAAAACTCAGGTTTAGTCGGGGAGTCTATGGTAACTAAATTATAAGTATTATTATTGTTGTTGTCAGGCGGTGCGGCTGCCTGCTCAACTACTAGCTTTGGTAATTGTACTGTCCATCGATTAGCCGATATACCTACAAATTTAACCAGATTAGGGTCGATAGTATAACCAGGTGCGAGTTCTACTACTAGACGTGCTGTTGTGGGGTTAAACTGTCCAACACGAATGGACCGAATTGCACCACCTACTGGTTGAGTTGATTGCGATCGCCCAAATTCGGTGTTTGGTAAATCAATTACCAACCGTGTGGGGTTAAATATGAGTTGCGCTTGGGGTTGAACAGCACCCGAAGTATTAATTTCTAGTCGGTTTTGATTACTATCAAACCGCCAAGATTCCAATTTGGCTGCTAAAGTCGGGGAAGATAGTGAAAGAATAGTTCCAACTGTACTGGGTAGTAAGTAGTGTAGCTTCAATGTTATTTCTCCTGATTTACATTTATGTAAGTCATTAATATCTCAAAATTTTGGCAAATCTGCACACAATCACCACGTATAATAATTTTGGATTGTCAATTAAAATCTCTCACCACAAGGCCATTATCGAAATCTCAAATTTAATATTAAACTTTGACACTGCTACTAAAATCAAAATACATAATAAATGACTTTTAGATGATAACCACAAAAAGGTAGTCAGAATTGATTACGTTTGGACAACTCCATGTTGTGACACTTGATTGCAGAGAAAACTGATTTTTAGGTGCGTCATGGAATCTAGATTTACAATAAAACCCACCGCTGTCAACTGCACAAGTTAAGTTAGTGGGCGCTACTCCCTCATGATTAGAAAACTTTCACACCATAACAAATCAGTAAAGGCAGAGTAGAACCCAATATCATTCCAAATCCTAGCAAGAACGAGAAACCAACGAAAATTAACTATCACAGGAGACGGCGATTGCGAAATATAAGTTTCCGTTAAGTAGTAACTAGTCGAGGTAACTGCTTTCAACACGCCTGTACTGGGGATTGGGAAATAGCAATTAGCCGGACTGAATATTATTTGAGATATGAGGTACTGAAAAAAGTAGCCAAAGTCTACTTGTCCATAATCAACTATGGACAAGTAAAAACCAGAATAAAGACTACTTCTACTTATTCAAGCTCTCCTGAGAATCTGAAGTGACTTCCAAATGCTTACCGTCATTTGCTGTTGCAATTGCTAACAATGTATCAGAGGAACCGTCGTCTAAAGTAGCTGCGGTTTTTGATTCGGGAAAGACGAATCGTAGCAGAGGGGGAGCTAAAAAGGTAGTCAGAATTACCATCATAATGATTGCTGCTCCTAGTGGTTTTGAGAGAGCGCCACTAGCTGCACCAACACCAGCAAACACCAAGCCTACCTCACCTCTAGGAATCATCCCCACACCAATTGCCAATCGGTTAATGTTGGGTTGACCAAACACGGCTAAACCTGTGATTACTTTACCAATAATGGCAACTGTAATCAGGAAAATTGCCATTATTAAACCTTCTCGATTACTAGGAATTGCTGGGTTTAGAACTCCTAAATCGGTTTTTGCTCCGACGGCGACGAAGAACACAGGAACTAGCATATCGGCAATGGGAATAACTTGCTTTTGTAGTTCCTTGCGTTTATCAGTTTCTTCTAAGACTAACCCTGCTGCAAACGCTCCGAGAATTGCTTCTAAGTGGATAATAGCGGCAAGATAGGACATGACAAAAGCGAAGATAAATGCTGGTATGACCAATTCACCCCGTGTTTTGAGTTTATCTGCGATCGCTACGAAGGATTTATTGAAAACATTCCCCAATACAACCGCACCAACGAGAAAACTAGTAGCGCTGATAATCAAATAAATGACATTACCCACATCTACTGCGCCATCTTTCGCCAAACTAGCCACTACAGCTAGGACGATAATTCCCAGTACATCATCTATCACGGCTGCACCGAGAATTATCTGCCCTTCTTTAGAATTCAAGCGGCCTAGTTCTGAAAGGACTTTGGAAGTAATCCCAATACTAGTAGCAGTTAAAGCCGCCCCAGCAAAAATTGCCGGCACAGCACTGATACCAAACAAAGTCATTAAACCAACTGTACCTGCGGCAAAGGGTACTGCTACCCCCACAATTGCCACAACTACGGCTTGGATACCGACATCCATCAAGTCTTTTAAATTGGATTCCAAGCCAATTTCAAATAGCAGGATAATCACACCCAATTCTGCTAAAACAGACACTACCTCTGACTGTGCAGCAAATACCTGTGGAGTGGCTTCTGGAGTTAAACCAGCGGTGATTTGCAGGAAAGTCATGATTAATGAACTAGAACTGTCTGTACCACCTTCTGGGAATACCAACAAATGCAATACAGATGTACCAACTAAGACACCACCCACAAGTTCACCTAAAACCGGTGGCAAACCCACTTTATTGGATAATTCTCCACCAATTTTACTGGCGAGGTAAATTACGACTAAACTCAGTAGCACCGCTGCTACTACCATTGAACTATCTGCTGATTCTGTGGCACTTGCCAACAGAGGAACAGTAAAATTGATTGCACTGAAAAACTGCATTGGTTCTGTGAATATCCTTCTCTTTATTTTTACTCTTTTATCGAAACCATTTCATAGACTAGATATATACCTACTCCTAACAGCAATCATAGGATATTAGATATATATACAATACTGATAATAGGTATAAAGTAATTGATGCCTCCGGCAAAATTCATTAGTTGCTGCCAATGTAACTCTGATATATGGGGACAAATTAACCCCAGTCCCTATTTTTAGTTGCCAAAAATGTAACCAAGCAACTTTTTGATTGAAGGAGTGTCAAAGTATAAATATGCAAATCGAATTTTCTGGGTGAAAGTTAGCTAAAACCTGGAAACTCGGTATAAATTTTTTGAGGAGTGTACATCTAATGCATCGAAATATTTTATCTAGTTCTCGTGTTCAGACCGGAAACTTTGGGAAAGCACTATCTTTGACTTTAATATTATTTATGATTTTTACTTTACCTGTATCAGCGCAGGAAAAAGAAAAACTATGGCGGACTTTGACGGTGAGTGGTCGTGGTATGGAAGCAATTCCTACAACCTTATCACAAGTGAGTTTGGGTGTAGAAATTCAAGGAAAAACGGCACAGGAGGTACAAAAAGAGGCAGCCAGCAGGTCATCAGCAGTGGTTGCTTTACTCAAAAGCCGGAATGTAGACAAATTGACTACGACAGGTGTTCGCCTGAATCCAGTTTATAGCTACACCAATAATATACAAAGAATTACTGGCTATGCTGCTAGTAACACAGTGAGTTTTCGCGTTCCTACTGATAAAGTAGGCACATTATTGGATGAAGCTGTAAAAACTGGAGCGACACAAATTAGCGGTGTGAGTTTTATAGCTAGTGATGATGCGATCGCAAATGCCCAAAAACAAGCCCTCAAAAAAGCTACCCAGGATGCCCAACAACAGGCTGATGCTGTTTTAAATACTTTAGGATTGCAAGCTAAGGAAGTAGTCAGTATTCAGGTTAATGGTGCAAGTGCGCCCCCACCACCTATGCTTTATCGTAGTGAGGCTAAATTAACTAATGCAGATGCTTCTACCCCCGTAATTGGTGGTGAACAAGAAGTACAAGCATCTGTGACACTGCAAATTAGTTATTAGTCATTAGTCATTGGTCATTGGTCATTGGTCATTGGTCATTGGT